>NZ_JCAFTO010000002.1:0-982313 GCF_059370315.1 Stenotrophomonas sp. YJH_SMC_46 | reverse complement strand
GCTGGTGGAATACATCCAGTACTACAACCAAGAGCGAATCAAATTGAAATTGAAGGGCCTGAGCCCGGTACAGTACCGGGAGCAGGCCCAACAGGCCCAATCGGCCGCCTGACCCCTGTCCAAGTCTCGGGGGTCACTTCAAGGACGGGTTCACGGCGTCCCCCGCGAACCCACCCCGCCCGGCCAAGCGCGGCTTTTTCTTCTGGCTTCAGCGACCAACCCACAGCCACGAGGGGCTGCGCCGTTGGCTGGAAATTCAGTACCGCTTGATCCCCGGCACCGTGCAACCTTCAATCTGCGCATGCGCCGACACCGCATTCTCCTTCTCGCCCCGCGCCAGGCGTGACTGTTCGATCGTCGCCCAGTGCCGGCGGCACAGCGGCCCCGTCTTCGAGCCCAGATCCACCGCCTTGCGCGCGAACGTCTCCGCCTGTTCCCACTGCCCCTGCAGCAGCGCCAGTTCGGCACGCTCCTGCAGCACCGCCGGGTCGCTGGCCACGATTTCCAGCGCATGGTCCAAGCTGCTGGCGGCACCGGCCAGGTCGTTCGCCTGCCGCTGCGCCTGCGCGGTCACCCGCAGGTCTTCCACCTGCGAATCACGCAGCGGCTGCACCGACAGCTCCTTGTCGTCAGGACCTGCGGCCGCATCGACTGCCGCCAGGCGCTGTGCCGGCGTAGTGGTATCGACTGGCTTGACCACCGGCGGCGCGCTGGTCACACAGGCGGCCAGGGCCAGGCTGAGGCCGGTCAGGGCCAGGGGCTGCAGCAGGGATCGCATGTTCATCGGCTTCATCGGCTCGGGGGAGGAGTAGCGGCGGCGGGCGCTGCGGCAGGTTCGGCGGGCGCTTCCGGCTTGCGGTCCAGGCCGAACCAGCTACGCCAGCCACCGCCCTCCCCTTCAGCTTCGCCCGGCTCGCCCGGCGGCACTGCCGGCGCGCACGGCGCATACGCCGGTGCATAGCCCACCACGAACGGGAAGCGGCGTGCGCCCGGGCAGCCTTCATCGGTTGTGTTCAGACCCGTGGCCGCGACCGACTGCCAGTCCAGGCCTTTGTTGCTGACCCGCAATGGCGCACTCGGCAGGCGCTGGAAGATGCCCGACCAGACCCGCATCGCGCCGGTAGCGCCATACAGGCCGGCCTGCTGGTTCTGGTCGTTGCCGATCCAGATCACCGCCAGATGATCGCCGGTGTAGCCGGCATACCAGCTGTCACGGCCATCGTTGGTGGTGCCGGTCTTGCCGGCCGGCTGCAGGCGGCCGAGGCCATCGGCATTGAGCCGCTGCGCGGTACCACTGGAGACCACCTGCTGCAGGCCGACGCTGATCAGGTTGGCGGCAATTGAATCGCCTTCCTGTGCCGGCGCCGGGGTCTTGTCGTAGCGCTTGAGCAGCTTGCCCTGCGGATCGAGCACGCCACGCACCGCGTGCAGCGGCTGGATCTCACCGCCCGAGGCGAGGAACTGGTACAGCTGTGCCATCGCGTACGGGCTCTGGTCGGTCGAGCCAAGGATCACCGCCGGATTGGCCTCGGCCTTGATGCCCGCCAGCACATGGATCAGCTGGGTCACGCGCTCGGGACCGACCTGCATGCCCACGCGCACCGTGGCCTGGTTGTAGGAGTGTGCCAGCGCGTCGATCAGGCGTACCGTGCCGTGGCTGCGGTTGTCCGCATTGCCCGGGCTCCAGTTGCGGCCGCGGCCGAGCTGCACCGTCACCGGTGAATCGTCGACCCAGCTGGCCAGCGAGTAGCGGTCCGGCTGCGCCAGGGCCAGCAGGTAGACGAACGGCTTGAGCAGCGAACCGACCGGACGCTGCGCCTCGATCGCGCGGTTGAAGCCGACCTCGGACACTTCACGGCTGCCGATCACCGCCAGCACGTCACCGTTGTGCACGTCGGTCAGCACCATGCCGGCCTGCAGTTCGGGCCGGCGCTTGCTTTCCAGCGACTTGATGGTGCGGGTCACCGCGCCTTCGGCATAGGCCTGCGCGGACGGCGACATGCCGGTCATGACGCTCAGGCCAGCGCCCTGCAGGGCAGATTCCGGGTAGACATGGCCGAGCTGGCGACGGACCAGGTCAACATAGGCGGGGAAGCGGTTGGCCGCCACCAGTCCCGGCGTCTTCGGCACGCCCAGCGGGGCCTTCAGTGCGCGCTGGTACTCGGCGTCGTCGATCAGCGTGGCTTCGTGCAGTTTGCCCAGCACGAAGTTGCGACGGTCCAACGCACGTTCCGGATTACGCCGCGGGTCGTAGAAGGACGGGCCCTTGACCAAGCCGATCAGCAGCGCGATCTGCTCGGTCTCCAGCGACTGCAGGTCACGGCCGAACCAGAACTCGGCACCGGACGACATGCCATGGATCGCCTGGCTGCCGCGCTGGCCCAGGTACACCTGGTTGAGATAGGCCTCGAAGATGGTGCGCTTGTCATAGCGCGCTTCCATGATCAGGGCGTAGAGCACTTCGTTGAATTTGCGGGTGAGCGTCTGTTCCTTGCCGATGCCGAGCAGGCCGCTGCGGGCCAGCTGCTGGGTCAGCGTGGAAGCGCCCTGACGGCTCTGGCCACCGGAGCGGATGGTCACCCACACCGCGCGCGCGATACCGGACAGGTCGATGCCGTGGTGGCGGTTGAAGTCCTTGTCCTCCACTGCCTGCAGGCCGGTCACCAGCAGGTCCGGCGCCTCGTCCATGCGGATCAGGCGGCGTTCTTCCTGCTTCTGGCCGTACAGGGTGGCGATACGCGCCGGATCCAGCCGCGCCGCCTTCAGGGCCTTGCGGCTGTCGGCATCGCGCAGCGAGGCGACCGCACCATCGGCCAGCGACAACTCGAGCCGACGCGGGGCAACCCGGCCATCGACGTCGTTGTAGCCGCGGCTGGAGATGACAAAGCGCCCGCCATTCACCGCATAGGTGGCCGGCTCCTTGCCCTGGCCATCATCGCGGTAGGCGGAGGCGGCCAGCTCGGTCTTCAGCGTGGACGCATCCATCGCCTTGCCGGGAGTGAGCACCAGCGGCCGCGCATACACCCGCGTCGGGATCTGCCAGCGCAGTTCGCCGAAACGTTGGGTCACCTGCTGGTTCAGGTACAGCGTATAGGGAATGAGGAAACCCAATCCCAACGCGACCGCAGCCATGCTCCAGGTGATCAGCCGGCGCCGCCACAGCGGGCCGTTGTCCTGCTGGTCGTCGTCGTCGAAATCGTCGATGTCGTCGGAATCGTAGCGTCGGGGCACGGGAATGCGAGAATGTAGAGTCTGGCGAGTCTACCCCAGCCGCTGCGGCTGGCGAATTCTCCCGGGTTCCCCTGCTTAAGCTGGAGTTGCAACCGGATGGCGATGTCCCTGGCCGAGATCCGATACCTGATCAACCGCCTGTCGGGCCTGGCCCGCCGGAGCCTGGCCAGCCTGCGTACCCGTGGCTGGCGGGCGACCTGGCAGCGCATCCGCGTGCATGCCCAGCGCGCCGTGCCCGCGCCACGCACGCCGCTGTTCCTGCCGCCGGCACAGGACTTCGCTCCCTTCACGGTGCCGTTCAGCGAAACACCGGAAGCGAGCATTGTCATCCCCGTCTACAACCACGTCGATCACACCCTGGCCTGCCTGCGCGCCTTGGCGGCGCATCCATCGCAGGCCACGTGCGAGATCCTGGTAGTGGATGACGGCAGCACCGACGCCACCGTGCAGTGGATGCCGCAGGTTGCCGGACTGCGCTATGAAGTGCGCGAGTACAACGGCGGCTTCATCGAGGCCTGCAACGATGGCGCATCGCGCGCACGCGGTCGCTACGTGGTGCTGCTCAACAACGATACGGTGCCGCAGCCGGGCTGGCTCGACGCGCTGCTGGACACGTTCTCCAGCACGCCCGGCGCCGGCCTGGTCGGTAGCCAGCTGCTCTACCCGGACGGCCGGCTGCAGGAATCGGGCGGGGTGATTTTCGCTGATGGCAGTGGCTGGAGTTACGGCCGTTTCGAGGCAGCGGACGACCCGCGTTTTGCCAGCCTGCGCGACGTCGACTACTGCTCCGGCGCAGCGCTGATGCTGCCGCGCGACCTCTGGCGACAGCTGGGCGGCTTCGATACCCGCTACAAGCCGGCCTACTACGAGGACACCGACCTGGCCTTCCGCGTGCGTGCGCAGGGCCTGCGCGTCCTGGTTCAGCCGGCCAGCCGGGTGGTCCATGACGAAGGCACCAGCAACGGCACCGACACCGGCAGCGGCGTGAAGGCCTACCAGGTGCGCAACCAGGCCATCTTCGCCGACCGCTGGGCCACCGAGCTGGCCCGCCGCCCGGCGGTGGGCGAAGTGCCGTCACCGGCGCTGCTGCTGCGTGGCCGGCGCCAGGTGCTGATCCTGGACGAGGCAGTGCCGCAGCCGGATCGCGATTCCGCGTCGCTGCGCCAGGTGAACCTGATCCGCCTCCTGCTGCAGGGCGGGGCCCATGTGGTGTTCGTTCCCACCCGCCGCGAACACGGCGGCGCCGCCACCGACGCGCTGCAGCGGATGGGTGTGGAAGTCTGGTATGCACCGTTCCTCGATGGCGTCGCCAGCTGGCTGCGCACGCATGGTGGACGCTTCCACGTAGCGCTGCTGGTCCGCCACCATGTTGCCCACGAGTGCCTGCCGCTGCTGAAGCGCTATGCGCCGCAGGCGCGCACCGTGTTCGACACGGTGGACCTGCACTACCTGCGCGAACGTCGTGGTGCCGAAGTGGCCGGCGATGCGGGACTGCTGCGCGCTGCCGAGCGTACCCGCGCCAGCGAACTGGCGGTGATGGAGCAGTGCGACGTCACCGTGCTGGTCAGTTCCGCCGAGCGCGAGCAGCTGCAGGCCGACGCGCCAACGGTGCGGGTGGAGCTGATCTCCAACCTCCATGACATCGCCGGTGCCGGCAAACCGTTCGAGCAGCGTCATGACCTGGTGTTCGTCGGCGGCTTCCGCCACCCGCCGAACCTGGACGCGATGGAATGGTTCATCGGCGAAGTCTTCGCCGGCATCCGCGCCCGCCTGCCCGATGTGCGCCTGCACTGCATCGGCGCTGCCGCGCCGGAATCCCTGCTGGCCCTGGCCGCGCGCCAGCCCGGCGTGCAGATGCACGGCTTCGTCGAGGACATCACTCCCTACATGGATGGCGCACGCATTTCCATCGCGCCACTACGTTTCGGTGCCGGCGTGAAAGGCAAGATCAACCTGAGCATGGCCCATGGCCAGCCGGTGGTAGGTACCCCCTGCGCGGTGGAAGGGATGCACCTGCGCCCGGGCGAGGACGTGCTGGTGGCCGATGATGCGGCCGGCTTCGCCGATGCGGTGGTCCGCCTGTACCAGGATCCGCAGCTGTGGCGGCAACTGTCCGAAGCCGGCCTGGCCAACATCGCAGAGCACTTCTCCCTCGACGCTGCGCGCGCAACCGTGCAGCGGGTGTTTTTCACCTAATCAGGGAGACCGCCGGCACGGCGCAGGCGCTCTTCGAACGCCGGCAGCTCGGCCAGGTCCGGTTGCAGCAAGCGGGCTTGTTCGGCGGCATGCGCTGCGAAAGCCAGGTCGCCGCTGCCGAGTCGCTCGCTGCCGATGGCCAGCCAGCGCTGGGCCAGGCGCAGGCGTGCCGAGGGGAGCCCGGCCGCAGTCGGCGACAGGGTCTGCCACGCCTGCAGGCAGGCCCCTGCCGCCTGTACGCGGTTCTGCCGGAGGTTGTCGTCGAAGCAGCCGCGACTGGCGGGCAGCAGCCGCGCCGCAGCAGCCTTCACCCGAGCATCGCGCGGCGCCAGTGACTGCGCTTCGCGCAATGCGTCGAATGCACTGTGGCCGGGGGGACTGATCCATTGCCCGGAACGTTCGGCGCGCTCGATGCTGCGCAGGTGGTCGCGCAGTTGGCGCTCGCGCTGCGTGTTGCTGGCCGCCGGCTGCTGCAGCGCCTTCTGCGCCTGTTGTGCGCGCTGCAGGCGTTGCGCGAGCTGCTGTTGCGCGGCCGGCGAAGCGCCCAGCTCCTCCGCCAGCGCGGCATCGGCCCGCGCCGCCTCGAACCGGAAGTCGTCGGCCTGCGTCTGGCTGCGTGCCAGCACCGCCTGCAACGTCTGTTCACGGCCGCGCTGGGCGCTGGCATCATCGGCCGCCACTGCCAGAACGGCGAGAAATCCCTTCGCTGCGGACTCCAGCTGCCCGCGCTGCAGGGCGCGCTGGGCCTGGCGCAGGCGCCGCTCGACGGCCTGCGCCAATGCTTCCTGGCTGGCGGGCAGATCAGCATGGCCGGCATCGAACTGGCGCGCACGCTGCAGTAGTGCGGCGGCCTCGGCCAGCTCGCCGCGTCCCGCCAGCGCGCGCGCCTGCTGCAGCAGATCGCTCAGTGCATCTTCGCGACCTTCCAGCGCGGGCAGATTGTCCGGCTGCAGCGACAGGATGCGCTGGAACAGGGGCAGCGCGCTGCTGTCACCTTCATCCAGCCGACCCGCAGCGAAGGCGTTGCGTGCCTGCGCCAGCAGTGCACCGATGCCGGCACCTGCGCTGCGCCGGGCCCGCAGCTGGCGCGCCACGGCGTCCGCCTCGCCCTGTGGTACCTGCAGTTCCCGGGCCAGTGCCAGCGCCTGCGCGCTGCCGTCGAGATCGTTGGCCTGCATCTTTTCGCGGGCCTGCTGCAGGGCCGCCGCGCCGGTACGGGCCAGGCCTTCGCGGGCCTGCGGACGATCTCCATCCAGCGCCAGCACGGCCTGGTAGCGCTCGCGCGCACCACTGCCATCGGCGGCACTCAGCCGCCCGGCCGCCAGTGCGTCATCACCTTCGGCCAGCAGCTGCTCGATCCGAGGCTCATCCCAGAACCAGTCGGCCAGCGGCTTGCGCAGCAGCACCAGCAGCACAAACACCGCCAGCGCCGCGACCAGCGCCCAGCGCCACACCCGGCGCGCGTGGCGTGCCTGCAGCCACCACCAACGGCCTTCGCGGCGGACGCGGTCCAGCGCAGGAAGTTCAGCGCCATGCGGGCGATGCGGGGGCTCGCGTTCCATGCGTGCAGGGTAGCCGGGGCAGCGTGAAGCTCAGCCGAGGCGACGCGCCTCGCTCACGCCGGGCAGCGCGTCCAGCTTGCCCAGCAGGGTCGACAGCTGGCCGTAGTCACTCACCTTCAGCCGCAGGCGCAGGTGGGCACGGCCACTGTTGCGCACGTTGTCACTATGGATGTCCAGCACGTAGGCGTCTTCCTGGGCGATCAGGTTGGTGATGTCCTTCAGCAGCCAGCGGCGATCGACCGCATCGACCACGACGTCCACCTCGTAGCCGCCCCCGGCCTGGCCCCACTCCACCGGCAGGATGCGCTGCGGGCTGGTGGCCGCCAGACGGGCCAGCGCAGCGCAGTCTGCACGATGCACGGTGACACCGCGGCTACGGGTCAGGTAGCCGACGATGGGTTCGCCGGCCACCGGCTGGCAGCAGCGCGCCAGTTGTACCAGCAGGTTGCCCACGCCCTGTACGGTGAACTTGGACTTGCCCAGGTTCTCGCGGCGCGCGGTCGGCCGCGGCAGGCTCGGCGCGGGCGCCGGTTGGCTTGCTGCACGTTCGGCTTCCAGCAGGGCACGGCTGACCTGGTTCGGCCCGGTATCGCCCAGCGCCACCTGGATGTAGAGGTCGTCAACGCTGTCGGCATGGAACTTCTTCGCCGCGATGGCCAGGTCCGAGTGCTGCAGCCCCAGGCGCTTCAGCTCGCGCTCGAGCAGTTCGCGCCCGGCCTGCACGTTGCGCGCGCGGTCCAGCTTGTGGAACCAGCTGCGCACCTTCTCGCGCGAACGGTTGCTGGCCAGGAAGCCGTTGGCCGGCATCAGCCAGTCGCGGCGCGGGTCGGCCTCCTTGCCGGTCAGTATCTCGACCCGGTCGCCACTGCGCAGACGGTAAGTCAGCGGTACGATGCGGCCATTGACCTTCGCGCCACGGCAGCGGTGGCCAACCATGGTGTGCACCTGATAGGCGAAATCGAGCGGCGTGGCGCCCTGCGGCAGGTCCAGCACCTCGTCCTTCGGGCTCAGCGCATAGACCCGGTCCTCGGTCAGTTCGGCATCGAGCGCCCCGGCCAGTTCGTTGCCCTGCCCGTCCTGGGCCTGCTCCAGCAGCTGGCGCATCCAGGTGATCTTGCGGTCGAAGGACTTCTCCGCGCCCTTGCCGCCTTCCTTGTACTTCCAGTGCGCGGCCACGCCCAGCTCGGCCTGCGAATGCATCTCGTGGGTACGGATCTGCACTTCAATGGTGCGCCCTTCCGGACCAACCACGGCGGTATGCAGCGAGCGATAGTCGTTGGCCTTGGGCCGGGCGATGTAATCGTCGAACTCGCTCGGCACCGGTGCCCACAGTGCATGCACCACGCCCAGCGCGGCATAGCAGGCGGCGACATCGTCGACCATTACCCGCACCGCACGGATGTCGTACAGCTGGTCGAACGCCAGCCGCTTCTTCTGCATCTTCCGCCAGATGCTGTAGATGTGCTTCGGGCGGCCACTGACCTCGGCCTTGATGCCCTGCGCAACCAGCTCGCGCGACAGCACCTTCTTGACATTCTCGACGTAGCGCTCGCGGGCGATGCGGGTTTCGTCGACTTCCCGCGCAATGCGCCGGTAGGTCTCCGGCTCCAGGTGGCGGAACGCCAGGTCCTCCAGCTCCCACTTCAGCTGCCAGATGCCCAGGCGGTTGGCCAGGGGCGCGTGGATGTCGCGGGTCAGCTGGGCCAGCGCGCGGCGCTGCTCGTCGTCCAGCTTGTCGGCCGCGCGCATCCTCGCGAGCTGGCGCGCCAGCAGGATCGGCACCACGCGCAGGTCGCGGATGATCGCCAGCAGCAGCCGGCGCAGGCCCTCGCTGTTGCGTCCGGCCTCACGGCCGGCGTGCAGTGCCCACACCGGGTCGGCCGCATCCTGGCCGTCGAGCAGGCCGATCACCGCCGCCTTGTGGTTGCCAAGCGGCAGCAGGTCCAGGCTGGTACGCAGGCCCGGCAGGTCAAACAGCAATGCTGCCACCACCGCGCCTTCGTCGGCCGAGAGCATCGCCAGCGCATCGAGGGTATCGCCCAGCACCGACCAGGTGGTACGCATCTGGTGGTCGCAATCCGGCGCTTCCCAATGCTCGCGCAGGGCCTGGCACAGCGGAGCAGGCAGCACCGCTGCCGAGGGACGGTTCAACAAGGCATCCAGGCCGGGGACGGAAGCGCGGTTCACAGCATCAAGCAGGCAAGACAGAGGCCCCTACACTAGCGCCGGCGCCGTTCAGGGACAATGACCGTGGCCACCATCCCCCGGCATGAAGACATGCCGCTACACTCGCGGGCAAACCCAGGAGAGTCCCGTCATGTCCCCGATCGTCCCGCGTTTCCGCCTACGGCTGCTGGCTTGTGCCGCACTGTTGCTGTCCCTGTCGGCGCCTGCGCTGGCCCAGCGCGTGGTAGAGGGTGACCTGCAGCAGCAGATGTCACCGGCCGAATTCAAGGCTGCTGGCCTGGACAAGCTCAGTGCGCAGGAACTGGCCACGCTCAACCGCTGGCTGCAGGGCAAGGTCGAGGCGGCCACGAGCCAGGCAGTTGCAGCGGTACGGGAATCGGCGCGCGAGGAAGGCCGCCAGGAAGTGATCGTGAAGAATCGCGGCTTCTTCGATTTCGGCAGCAGTGAGCCGATCGTCGGCGTGCTGCAGGGTGAGTTCCGCGGGTTCGGCAAGGGCCGCGTCTACGTGCTGGACAACGGCCAGGAATGGGAGCAGATCGATGCAACCACCCTGGCAGGCGTGCGCAGGCAGTCGCCCGCCGTCAGCATCAAGCCCGGTGTGATGGGCGTCTGGTACCTGAAGGTCGACGGTGTGAACACCCAGCCGAAGGTGCGTCGTACCAAGTAACGACGCCCATCGTGTAGAGCCGAGCCCACGCTCGGCTGCGATCTGCACGGGAAGATGACGAGGCATCAAAAAAGCAGCCGAGCATGGGCTCGGCTCTACGTCATCACATCATCGGAGTCACGCCTGGCGCAGTGCGGCTACCCGCTGCGCCAGCTTCTTCGCCGAGATGCCGGTCCGCGCGCCCAGCTCCTGCGCGAACAGCGACACCCGCAGCTCTTCCAGATCCCAGCGCAGCGCCTGCCATTGCGGGTGCTCGCGCAGGCCCTGCTGCTCAGCCACTTCCAGCGCTTCCAGGAACGGATGCAGTTCCAGCATGCGCGCCTGATCGCGCGGCGGATCACGCTTGGCGCGCTCCGTACGCAGGATCATCGCTTTCAGATAGCGCGGATACTGCGCCAATGCGTCGGCCGGTGTATCGCGCAGGAAGCCTGGATGGATCAGCCCGGCCAGCTGCGCCTCCATGTCGTCCAGGTTGCCGCGCGCCCAGCCCATCAGCGGCGCTTCCAGCATCGGCTTCAGTTCGGCCACCAGCGCCAGGATGGTCTCGGCCAGCTTCAGCCGCGACATGGCCTCACCGAACAGCGCCTTGGCCGCATGCTCGCGGCGCTGCTCGAAGGCCGCCGCATCGCGTATGTCTTCCAGGCCTTCAGCCAGTACGGCGTTCATCGCCGCATCGACCAGGTCGCCACGAAGGCGCTCCTGCGATTCGATCGCCGCATACAGCAGGCCCGTCTTGGCACCCACCGGCAACTGCTTGCGTGCCTGCTTCATCTTCTCGGCCAGCGCGATCTCCAGCAGGCGGCGCACACCCAGCGGATGAGCCGCCTGCGCCTGCTGCCGATCAGCGAAGATGCGCAGCGCCACGCTGTCGCCCTCGTCCAGCAGCGCCGGATAGGCCGGCACGCCGGCTTCGCCGGGCACCTGCAGCGGAATCGGCGTGGCCGGGAAGGTACGCAGGCCATCAGCCGCCATTTCACGTCCGGCGCGTGCAGCGAAGGCGTCGCCCGCGCGCCCACCGAACTTCGCGCGCAATGCGTCCAGGTCGCGCGAGGTGGCCAGCACCCTGCCCTGCTCGTCGCGCAGGCGCAGGTTCATGTGCAGGTGCGGTTCGATCGAGCCGGGCTCGAAATCGAGCGCGGTCACCGTGGCGCCTGTCGCGCGTGAGAGGAAACGCGCCAGTTCGCCGGTGATGGCATCGGCACTGGGTTGCGGGAACGCCTCGTAGAACGCGCGACCAAAGTCCGGCGCCGGCACGTAGTTGCGGCGCATCGCCTTGGGCAGGCTGCGAATCAGCGCCGCAGCCTTGTCGGCAACGAAGCCGGGCGCCAGCCAGCCCAGCTGCACCGGATCCAATGCGTTGAGCAGGTGCAGCGGTACGTCAAGGGTTACGCCGTCATCCTCGGCACCCGGCTCGAAGCGGTAATGCAGCGGCAATCGTGCCTGGCCCAGCGCGAGGTACTTCGGGTAGCGCTCCTGCTCACTGCCTTCGCCCGGCAACAGGTCGGCCAGCGTCCAGTGCAGGGTCTTGCGCTGTTCCGGCGCAAGACCCTTCCACCAGGCATCCAGGCCGGAGGCCGAATGGATCTGCGGCGGCACCCGGTCCAGGTACCAGCGTGCCTGCCAGTCTTCGTCGGCAACGATGCCGGCGCGGCGCAGCTTGGCTTCTTCCTCGCGCGCGACCTCCAGCACCTTCTGGTTGTCGGCGACGAAACTGGCGCGGGTATTGATCTCGCCGGTCACCAGTGCCTGGCGCACGAAGATGTCATGCGCCTCGCCCGGCGCGATGCGGCCGTAATGGACCGGTTTCTTCGGTGCCAGCACCAGGCCGAACAGGCTGATCTGCTCAGACGCCAGCACCTGGCCCTGCGCGCGCGACCAGTGCGGGTCGAAGTGCTTGCGCAGCAGCAGGTGCGGCAGTTCGGCGATCACCCAGTCCGGCTCGATCGCGGCCAGGGTCATGCCCCATACCTTCTGCGTATCCAGCAGGTTGGCCACCAGCAGCCACGGCGGTGGCCGCTTGGCCAGCGCCGAACCGGGGAAAGGCAGGAAGCGGCGCTGGCGCGGCGCCTGGAAATCGCCCTTCTCGGTGCGGTGGCCGATCTGCGTCGGCAGGCCCGCCACCAACGCACGGTGCAGGGTCTGGTAGGCAGCGCCACGCACACGTTCGCTGAAACCGCCGCCAACCGGCGCCTGTTCCTTCTGCGCGCGCACGGCCACCGGCGCCGGTGCGGCCTCCGCCTTGCCTTCGCGGGCCAGGCGTGCAGCCCGGTGCAGCTGGCCCCGGGTCGCCTTCACCGCCGCCGCGTCATCGCGCGCCGGGGCCGGTGCAGTGCTGCCCGCCAGCAGCGGCGCCATCGATGCCTCGCTGGGCCCTTCCTTCCAGCCCAGTTCCTCGCACAGCAGGCGCAGCTGCCGGTGCAGCTCGCGCCATTCGCGCATGCGCAGGAAACCGAGGAAATGACGGCCACACCAGTCGCGCAGCTTGGACTGGGTCAGGTCTTCATGTGCCTGCCGGTAGGCATCCCACAGGCGCAGCACGCCGACGAACTCGGATCGGCCGTCGGCAAACTGCGCATGCGCGCTGTCGGCCGCACCGCGCGCCTCGGGCGGTCGTTCGCGCGGATCCTGGATGCCCAGGAACGAGGCGATCACCAGCATCGGCCGCAGGCAGCCGGCGGCCTGCGCGGCCACCAGCATGCGCGCCAGCTTCACGTCCACCGGCAGGCGCGCCATCTGCTTGCCGATGGTGGTCAGGCGCCGTTCGGCATCGATCGCCCCCAGTTCGGTCAGCTGCTGCCAGCCATCGGCAACCGCGCGCTCGTCCGGTGCTTCCAGGAACGGGAACTCCTCGATGCGGCCCAGGCCCAACTGCAGCATGCGCAGGATCACCCCGGCCAGGCTGGAGCGGCGGATTTCCGGATCGGTGAACTCCGGCCGCGCCTGGAAATCGGCCTCAGCATACAGGCGGTAACAGATGCCCTCGGCGATACGGCCGCAGCGCCCCTTGCGCTGGTTGGCGCTGGCCTGCGAGATCGGCTCGATGTGCAGGCGGTCCAGCTTGTTGCGCGGGCTGTAGCGCTTGACGCGGGCAAGGCCCGGATCGACCACGTAACGGATGCGCGGCACCGTCAGCGAGGTTTCCGCCACATTGGTGGCCAGCACGATGCGCCGGTTCGGCCCGGGATTGAACACCCGGTCCTGGTCCTGGTTGGACAGCCGCGCATACAGTGGCAGTACCTCGGTGTTGCGGTACTTTCGCCGTTCCAGCGACTGGTGCGCATCGCGGATCTCGCGCTCGCCCGGCAGGAAGATCAGCACGTCGCCGCGTGCATCCAGGCGGGTAATCTCGTCGACAGCCGACACGATGGCATCGTTGACGGTACGTTCGCCCTGGTCTTCACCCTCGCCTTCCAGCGCGCGGTAGCGCACCTCCACCGGGTAGGTGCGGCCCTCAACGCTGATCACCGGCGCATTGTCGAAATGCTGGGCGAAGCGTCCGGTGTCGATGGTGGCCGAAGTGACGATCAGCTTCAGGTCGGGGCGCTTGCGCAGCAGCTGCTTCAGGTAGCCCAGCAGGAAGTCGATGTTGAGGCTGCGCTCGTGCGCCTCGTCGACGATGATCGTGTCGTAGTTCGACAACCAGCGGTCGCTGGCAATCTCCGCCAGCAGGATGCCGTCGGTCATGAACTTGATGCGGCTGTCTTCGCTGACCTTGTCGTTGAAGCGCACCTGGTAGCCCACCAGCTGGCCCAGTTCACTCTGCAGTTCCTGTGCGACACGGCTGGCTACCGCACGTGCGGCAATCCGTCGCGGCTGGGTGCAGCCGATCATGCCGGCCTGGCCACGGCCGGCGGCCAGGCACAGTTTCGGCAGCTGGGTGGTCTTGCCCGAACCGGTTTCACCAGCGATCACCACGACCTGGTGGTCGCGGATCAGCCCGATGATGGCGTCGGCTTCACGCGCAATCGGCAGCTGCGGGTCCAGAGTAATGGACGGCTGCTGCTGCGCCCGCACCTGCCGGCGCTGCACCGACGCCTGCAAGGCCTGCTCGAAGGTGGCGGCCAGTGCCGCATCCTGTGGCTTGGCCTGGCAACGCGAGAGCATCCCCAGCAAACGGCCCCGGTCGCGGCTCATGGCGCCGTCGATGGCGGCGCGCTGTTGGCGCAGGCGGGGCGATGGATTTTTATCGATAGAGTTCATCAATCGGTTCGTTCAAAACTTTGAAAGCGACCAGTCATCACGACCGGTTTATTGTGAAGGCCAACGATTCCACAAGGAGGAACCCCATGGCGAAGACCAAGAGCACGACCAAGGCCAAGACCGGCAAGCAGAAGCTTGCGGCGGCGGCACCGTCGGCGCCGAACATCGATATCGGGATCACCCAGGGCGACCGCAAGAAGATCGCCGACGGTCTGTCGCGCTTCCAGGCCGATGCGTTCACGCTCTACCTGAAGACGCACAACTTCCACTGGAACGTGACCGGGTCGATGTTCAACTCGCTGCACACCATGTTCGAGACGCAGTACACCGAGCAGTGGGCGGCACTGGACGATGTGGCCGAGCGCATCCGCGCGCTGGGCTTCAATGCCCCGGGCTCCTACCGGGAATTCGCTGCGCTGACCTCGATCGTCGAGGAACCGGGCCTGACCGACAGTGCGGACTGGCGTGAAATGGTACGCCAGTTGGTGGTCGCCAACGAAGCGGTATGCCGTACGGCACGTGAAGTGCTGGAGGTGGCGGCCAAGGGGGACGATGCGCCGACCGAGGATCTGATGACCCAGCGGCTGCAGACCCACGAGAAGTACGCTTGGATGCTGCGTTCCCTGTTGCAGTAAGGGTTGGCGGGGGCGGCAGGGCTGCGCCCTGCACCCGCAGAGGCAACTGCAACGTCAACGTCAACGTCAAAAGCGGGCTATCCGTGGGTTGGCGGGGCGGGTCCAGTTGCGGGGGACGCCGTGAATACGTCCATGTAGGCTCGGTCGCCGCATCCATGCGGCTCACGCCCCCGCAACCGGACCCACCCCGCCTTCGACGGTTTTCCGCGATCTGCCAGCAAAGCCATTGGGGTCAGATCCGTTTTCCGCAGGAAAACGGATCTGACCCCATCTTGTTTGTCGATATCTGACTGTTTTCATCACGCATGGCGTGGATGGACCCTCCGTGACCGGGAAACCGTCGAAGGCGGGGCGGTGTGGGCTTGCAGGACCGTTGGCGCCATGGATGGCGCCATCGAGCCCCCAAGGACGGGTTTACGGCGTGTCCTGCAAGCCCACACCGCCCCGCCCAACCAGAAGACACCCCAGAGCCGGCTGTTGCCTTTGACGTTGCTCTGGCTTGTAGCAGGTGCAGGGCGCAGCCCTGCCGCCGCCTCCGGGAGGTAAACTAGCCGGATGCCTTCCCGTCCCGCGCACGACCTGCTCCAACGCGTCTTTGGTTACGACGATTTCCGTGGTCCGCAGCAGGACATCGTGGAGCATGTCGCTGCCGGTCACGATGCCCTGGTGCTGATGCCCACCGGCGGTGGCAAGTCGCTGTGCTACCAGGTGCCGGCCCTGCTGCGTGACGGATGTGGCATCGTCATCTCGCCACTGATCGCGCTGATGCAGGACCAGGTCGAAGCCCTGCGCCAGCTCGGCGTTCGTGCCGAGTACCTGAATTCCACCCTGGATGCCGAGACCGCCGGCCGCGTCGAACGCGAGCTGCTGGCCGGCGAGCTGGACATGCTCTATGTCGCCCCCGAGCGGCTGCTGACCGGCCGCTTCCTGTCGCTGCTGTCACGCAGTCAGATTGCCCTGTTCGCCATCGACGAAGCCCACTGCGTGTCGCAGTGGGGCCACGACTTCCGCCCGGAATACCGCCAGCTGACCGTGCTGCACGAGCGCTGGCCGCAGATTCCGCGGATCGCGCTCACCGCCACCGCCGACCCGCCGACCCAGCGCGAGATCGCCGAGCGTCTGGATCTGCAGGAAGCGCGCCACTTCGTCAGCTCCTTCGACCGCCCCAACATCCGCTACACCGTGGTGCAGAAGGACAACGCCCGCAAGCAGCTGACCGATTTCCTGCGCGGCCACCGTGGCGAGGCCGGCATCGTCTACTGCATGTCGCGGCGCAAGGTCGAGGAGACCGCTGAATTCCTGTGCGGCCAGGGCTTCAACGCCCTGCCCTACCACGCCGGCCTGCCGCCGGAAGTGCGCGCGAACAACCAGCGCCGCTTCCTGCGCGAGGACGGCATCGTCATGTGCGCCACCATCGCCTTCGGCATGGGCATCGACAAGCCGGACGTGCGCTTCGTGGCGCATACCGACCTGCCCAAGTCGATGGAAGGCTACTACCAGGAAACCGGCCGCGCTGGTCGTGATGGCGAAGCTGCCGAAGCCTGGCTGTGCTACGGCCTGGGCGACGTGGTCCTGCTCAAGCAGATGATCGAACAATCCGAGGCGGGCGAAGAACGCAAGCAGCTGGAACGGGGCAAGCTCGACCACCTGCTGGGCTACTGCGAATCCATGCAATGCCGCCGCCAGGTGCTGCTGGCCGGTTTCGGCGAGACCTATCCCCAGCCGTGTGGCAACTGCGACAACTGCCTGACGCCGCCGGCCTCGTGGGATGCGACCATTCCGGCGCAGAAGGCGCTGAGCTGTGTCTACCGCAGTGGCCAGCGCTTCGGCGTCGGCCACCTGATCGACATTCTGCGCGGCAGCGAGAACGAGAAGGTCAAACAGCAGGGCCACGACAAGCTCAGTACCTATGCGATCGGCCGCGACCTGGATGCGCGCACCTGGCGCAGCGTGTTCCGCCAGCTGGTGGCCGCCAGCCTGCTGGAAGTGGACAGCGAGGGCCACGGCGGCCTGCGCCTGACCGATGCCAGCCGTGACGTGTTGACCGGCCGCCGCCAGATCAGCATGCGCCGCGACCCGGCCAGCAGCACCAGCGGACGCGAGCGCAGCGCACAACGCACCGGATTGTCGGTACTGCCGCAGGATCTGGCCCTGTTCAACGCGCTGCGCGGCCTGCGTGCCGAACTGGCCCGCGAACAGAACGTGCCGGCCTTCGTGATCTTCCACGACAGCACCCTGCGCAACATCGCCGAGCAACGCCCGACCAGCCTGGATGAACTGGCCCGGGTCGGCGGCATCGGCGGCACCAAGCTGAGCCGCTACGGCCCGCGCCTAGTCGAGATCGTGCGCGAAGAAGGGTAGCGCCGGGCGCCTGGCCAGGCGCCTCCCCATCGCCAACCGTGCGCTCGTCCCCCTGTAGAGCCGAGCCCACGCTCGGCTGCTTCTGCGTGAACGGCAGCCGAGCGTGGGCTCGGCTCTACACTGGTGCAGGTCCAACCTTGAACCGCCCATTCAGCCGGAGGTGCATCCACGGCCGCTTGCGGCTAGATTAGCGCCATGTCCCTCGCCTCGACCCTGCTCCGTGTCGTGCTCATGCTCAGCCTGCTGCTCAACGGGCTGAACGCGGCCATGGCCAGTGGTCACGAGGAAATGGGCCGGATGGCCCACGCGGTAGCCGCCCTTGATGGCGGCGATGCCGACTGCCACCACCACGCCGCCATGCAGGCCGACGAGGCCCCGCAGGCCAAGGCCCCCGCCCACGACGCCCACTGCCAGATCAAGGACTGCGTGCGCAGTTGCGCCCAGCACCCGCTGCTGGTGGTGCAGCCGTTGCCGTATCTGGCGAGCCCGGCACTGTCGCTGGCGCCGCAGCCGATGCCGGCCACTGGCCGGCCGGCGCCGCCGCTGCCGCCCATCTCACGCCCTCCCATCGGCTGATTCCACACGCATCGTGCGCCCTGCGCACCGTAGCCGGCCCCCTGCCGGCGCCTTTACGTGTCTGGAGTCACCACCATGAATAACCGCATTCCCCCCGGTCCGGGCGCTGTGCCCATGCCGTCACGCCGCCTGTTCGTGCAAGGCCTGGCTGCTGGCGGCGTGGCCGCTGGCATCGCCGCTGTCGGCGTGCCGCAGCGCGCGCTTGCCGCCGCCCGCGCCACGCCTCGCCTGGCCGGCGCCCCCGCTGTACTCAGCGACACCCGCATCGAACTGGCCATCGGCGAATCGCTGGCCAACTTCACCGGGCGCACCCGCCCGGCGATCACCGTCAACGGATCGCTGCCGGCACCGATCCTGCGCTGGCGCGAAGGCCAGACCGTGGACCTGTTCGTGCGCAACACGCTGGAGCGCCACCCGACCTCGATCCACTGGCACGGCATCCTGCTGCCGGCCAACATGGACGGCGTGCCCGGCCTGAGCTTCAACGGCATCGGCCCCGGCGACACCTACCACTACCACTTCCAGCTGAAGCAGTCGGGCACCTACTGGTACCACAGCCATTCGATGTTCCAGGAGCAGGCCGGCCTGTACGGTGCACTGATCATCGATCCGGCCGAGCCAGCGCCTTACCACCACGACCGCGAGCACGTGATCCTGCTGTCCGACTGGACCGACATGGACCCGGGTGCGTTGTTCCGCCGCATGAAGAAGCTTGCCGAGCACGACAACTACTACAAGCGCACCCTGCCCGACTTCCTGCGCGATGCGAAGCGTGACGGCTGGTCGGCCGCGCTGTCCGACCGCGGCATGTGGGGCCGGATGCGGATGACGCCCACCGACATCTCCGACATCAACGCGCACACCTACACCTACCTGATGAACGGTACGGCGCCAGCCGGCAACTGGACCGGGCTGTTCCGCAGCGGGGAAAAGGTACTGCTGCGCTTCATCAATGGCGCCTCGATGACCTACTTCGATGTGCGCATTCCCGGCCTGAAGATGACCGTGGTCGCCGCCGATGGCCAGTACATCCATCCGGTCAGCATCGATGAGTTCCGCATCGCTCCCGCCGAAACCTACGATGTGCTGGTCGAGCCCACCGGCCAGGACGCGTTTACCATCTTCTGCCAGGACATGGGCCGCACCGGCTTCGCTGCCGGCACGCTGGCGGTACGCCATGGCCTGCAGGCGCCGATCCCTGCACGCGACCCGCGCCCGTTGCTGACCATGAGCGACATGGGGCATGACATGGGCGGTGGCGGTCATGGCGGGCACGACATGACCGCGATGAAGGGCATGGAAGGCGGCTGCGGCGCCAGCATGGGCCACGGTGCGCATGGCGGCGGTGATGCCGCCAGCAAGGCGCCAAAGCACCCGCCCAGCGAGCGCAACAACCCGCTGGTGGACATGCAGAGTTCGGCTACCGAACCGAAGCTGGACGACCCCGGCATCGGCCTGCGCAACAACGGCCGCAAGGTCCTGACCTACGGCGCGATGCGCAGCCTGTTCGAAGACCCCGATGGCCGCGAGCCCAGTCGTGAAGTCGAGCTGCACCTGACCGGCCACATGGAGAAATTCTCCTGGTCGTTCGACGGCATCCCGTTCGCCAGCGCCGAGCCGCTGCGGCTGAACTACGGCGAGCGCATGCGCATCGTGCTGGTCAACGACACCATGATGCAGCACCCGATCCATCTGCACGGCGTGTGGAGCGATCTGGAAAACGCAGAAGGCGAATTCCAGGTGCGCAAGCACACCATCGACATGCCACCCGGTACACGCCGCAGCTACCGCGTGCGCGCCGACGCGCTCGGCCGCTGGGCCTATCACTGCCATCTGCTGTACCACATGGAAGCGGGCATGATGCGCGAAGTGAGGATCGAAGAATGAGCCGCTCACTGCTTTCCCCCAGCCTGCTGGCGCTGGGCCTGGCTGCTGCAATGCCGGTGTTCGCGCAGTCGCACGCCGGCCATGGCATGGGCGCGATGAACGTGCCTGCGAAGAGCGCGAAGACCCCGGCCGAAACGGTCGATCATTCAAAGATGGATCATTCGGAGATGGACATGGGTGCGGCGGATCACGCCGGCATGGACCACTCCACGATGGACCACTCGAAGATGGACCATGGCGCGATGCAGCCAGCGGCGATGGACCATTCGCAGATGGACCACGGGGCGATGGGCCACGGCACGCCTGCACCCACCGAACCGCGCGAACCGATCCCGGTCCCGACTGATGCCGACCGCGCCGCCGCCTTCCCGCCGATCGCGCATGGCGCGATGGAACACGCGCCGGAGATCAACAGCCTGCTGCTGATCGACCGGCTTGAGCATTGGGATGGCAAGAGCAGCAACGGCCAGGCCTGGGAAGCCACCGGCTGGATCGGCGGCAACATCAACCGCCTGTGGCTGCGCACCGATGGCGAACGCAGCCGCGGCCGCACCGAATCGTCGTCACTGGAAGCACTGTATGGTCGCAGCGTGTCGCCGTGGTGGGACGTGCTGGTCGGCGTGCGCCAGGACTTCCGCCCGTCCGACTCGCGCACATGGGCGGCCATCGGCATCCAGGGTCTGGCGCCGTACAAGTTCGAAAGCTCGGCCACGCTGTACATGGGCTCCGGCGGCCAGATGCTGGCCAAGGCCGAGGTCGAGTACGACGTGCTGTTGACCAACCGCCTGATCCTGCAGCCGCTGCTGGAAGCCACCGTTGCGGCCAAGGATGAACCGGAGTACGGCATTGGTCGCGGACTGAACAAGGTCGAAGCCGGGCTGCGCCTGCGCTATGAGTTCAGCCGTCGCTTCGCGCCGTACATCGGCATCAGCCACGAACGTACCTTTGGCGACACCGCCGACTATGCCGGTGACCACGCGCGCGACACGCGTTGGGTGGCCGGCGTGCGCATGTGGTTCTGAGCAGCGGTTTGTGAGCAGTGGCCAGCCCCGGCAGCCGCCGGGGCCGGCTACACTGCGCCACGTTCCAATGCAGGCACCGCCATGTCGTTGCAGATCCGCCGCGCCACCCTTGCCGATGTCGATGCGCTGTCGGCGATCGCCATCGCCACGTACAACGAAACCTGGGGCGATTCCTATCCGCCGCAGGAGCTGCACGATTTCCTGCAGGCGCACTACAGCAGCGAACCGCAGCGCATCGAACTGTCCGACCCACGCAGTGCCATCTGGCTGTTGCTGGACGGTGATGCCGTGGTCGGCTATCTGGCCGCCGGTGCCAACACCCTGCCGCACACGGATGCACGCGAGGGTGACATCGAGCTGAAGCGGTTCTACATTCTGGCTGCACACCAGAACGGCGGCCATGGTGCACGCATGATGGACGCGTTCATGGCCTGGCTGGACCAGCCGCAGCGCCGCACCCTGTGGGTGGGCGTATGGGAAGAAAACTTCGGCGCGCAGCGCTTCTACGCGCGCTATGGCTGCAGCAAAGTGGGCGAGTACGACTTCATCGTCGGCGATACCCACGACCGCGAGTTCATCCTTCGGCGGCCGTGATCACGTCTTTGTAGAGTCGAGCCATGCTCGGCTATTGGCGGCAACAGCCAGTCGAGCATGGCTCGACTCTACAGAGAGCGAAGCGCCTAGAAGTCGAACAACTCGGAGAGGAAGCTCTCCTTCTTCTTTTTCTTGTAGCCGTGGCCACGGTTGTCCTCGTAGCGCTGGCCGAGGTGGCGGGTATCACGGTGCATCACCGGTGGCGGCGCGGACGCCGGCTGAGCCTGCACGGGCGCTGGCGGAGGTACCGCAGCACCGGCGCCCGCACGTTCGATGATCTTGTCCAGCTCGCCACGATCCAGCCACACACCTCGGCAGCCAGGACAATAGTCGATCTCGATGCCATGGCGTTCGGCCATCTGCAGGGTCTGGGTCTTGCACACGGGGCACAGCATCGGCATTGCTCCTGTCGGTCTGGTAACGACTGTACCTGCCCTGTGATGACTGTGCGGCAACACATGACCGATGGCGCAGGGACTTCCGGCGCGTGCCAGCGTCCCTCGCCATCTTCCACACTGCAAGCTGGTTCCGCAGGGAGTACGTGCATGACCGTCCTGTCCCGCCTGCCCAGCGCCGCGCGCCTGCTGCTGGTGCTGTTCGGCGTTGGCGTTGGCCTGAATCTGCGCGACATCGCAGCCGCCGCAGGCACGCCGATTCCCGCCTTGCCCATTGCTTACGGCGGCAGCCTGCTCGACAACGCGCTGGCCGTGCTCGTGGCACTTCTGCTGGCCGCGCTGCTGCGGCCACGCGGGATGGGCCTGATGGCCAGCCTGGGGCTGCGCGGCAACGGCTGGAGCGGCCCGATGTGGGTACTGCTGGCCAGCCTGCCCTGCTGGCTGGGCCTGGCGCTGCTCGGTTCACCGAACACCGCGCTGACCGCGTTGGACGCCACGATGCTGGCAGTGCTGTTCCCACTGGCCGAGGAAGTGCTGTTCCGCGGCCTCGGCTTCGTGCTGCTGGTGAAGATCGTGCGCGCCCCCTGGCCATGGCTCGCACTGCCGCAGGCGCTGTTGTTCGGCTGGGTGCACTGGCTGGGTTTCGGCGGGTTCGACGGCGGCGGCCTCGCGCTGTTCGTCGGGGCGGTGATCGCCCTAGGCGGCTTCATCTTCGCCTGGCTCGACCACCTCGACGGTGACACCTTGTGGTGCGGCCTGGTCCTGCACGTGTCGATGAACCTGGCCTGGAACGTGTTCAGCCTTGATGACGCCGTTGCACTGGGCTGGCAGGCCACCGGCCTGCGCATCGGCACCGCCCTGTTCGCGGTCGCGATCCTGGCCTGGCACGTGCATCGCCGGCGCCAGACGCGGTTGTAACGCCCACTTAGCTTGCCGTGCACGCCGGGATCACTACCGGCTTGCGCATACTTGCGCGCCTTTTCACCGTTGCTGTCCGGAGTTGCCGCGTCATGTTGCTGTCCAAGCGCCACGTCGAACCCCGCGTCCTGCTCATCGAGGACGCCGAGGAAACCCGCGAACTGAGTCGGCTGGCGCTGGAAAGCCAGGCCTGCCACGTGGCGGGCGTGAGCTCTGCCGAAGCGGCATTGGGCCTACTGGCCGCCGGTGAGCGTTTCGATCTGCTGTTCACCGACGTCAATCTGGGTGCAATCAGTGGCATCGAAGCCGCCAACCGGGTCCGCAGCCTGTATCCCCAGCTGCCGATCCTGGTGACGTCGGGCATGGACCAGCACCAGGTGCTGCCGCAGCTGCGCGACGGCATCCATTTCCTGCCCAAGCCGTACAACATGAGCGAGCTGCTCGACGCCATCCGGCTGTGCTTCCGGCATGCCGATGTGGGCGTATTGACCGGGCCGGATGCACAGGCGGCCTGAGGCGTTCATCCACGCATGGCGTGGATCTACTGCAATGGCCCTGTAGATCCACGCCATGCGTTGATGGCGCCCATCATCAACCGCTGCTGTACGGTCCGGTACCCGGGAACACCTTCAGCAGTGCGCGGGTGATCATGTCCGGGTAGACGGTGAAGTGATCCTCGTCATCGATCACCATGTTCTCCACCTTCAATGATCGCCCGCTGCTGCGCAGCTGCTCGGCGAATTCTGCGTTGTGGCGCAGCATGTCGTTGCGGGTGAAATAACGCGGTTCGGGCTTGACCGTTTCAAAGCTGCCCACCGACAGCACCACCGTGGTCGGCTGCGCCGGCGCCTTGGCTTCGGCCTGCATGCGCGGCACCCGATGGTCGTCGAACCACAGCGATGGGCTGGACAGGATGTAGGTGCGGAACATATCCGGGCGCGTGGTCAGCACGTAGGCGCCGAACAGGCCACCATAGGAATGACCCGCATAGGCACGCCGCGCCGGATCGGTGCGGTAGCGCGCATCGATCATCGGCAGTACCTGCCCAGCGAGGAAATCGCGGTAGTGCGCCGCGCCGCCGTAGCTGACGTCATCGCTGTAATCACGCGGATCGGTGCGCGCCGGGTCGCTGGGCGTGTAATCGCGCGAGCGGCTCTGCTTGGAGGTCAGCCCTTCCTGCGGCGGCAGCCCGACCAGGATGAAATCCTCCAGGTTGACACCCTTCTGGCCCACCAGGTTGCGCACGCTGCGCACCAGCGGGAAGCTGTACAGCGCGTCGGTCACGTACAGCACCGGATAGTGCTTTTCCGGATGTGCGGCGTAGTCGGCCGGCAACGCCACCCACACCGGATAATCGCGGCCGATCGGATCGTGCACGCGCAGCGCTTCGGTATCCGGCAGCACCACGCCCGACACAGCGGCGGCCGGGCTCTCCTTCGCTTCACTCTGCGCTGCCGGCGGCGCCACCGACATCGCACAGCCACTCACGGCCAGGCAAGCCGCCACACTCCATCCACGCACACGCTGCATCCACACGCTCCCATTGCGGGCGGCGCACCGGATGGCGCCGCTGCCGCATCCTTGCATGGTGCGCAATCCACTGCCAGTGCGGTCAGGGCGAGGCCGGCGGCGCCGGGAACAGTGTGCGCAGCGCCTGCAATGCGGCCGGATGATAGATCGTAGCGTGGGTTTCTTCCGGCAACGGCAGGTACTTCACCAGCGGCGACGGCGAAGCCTGCTGCAGCAACTCGGCCAGTCGTGCAGTGGATGCGGCCAGCTCCGGCTGCCCACTGCCGGCCAGGAATACGCGCGGCTGCGCTCGCGTCACCGCCGGCAGCTGTTTGGCTGCGCCGGCCAGCATTGCGCCACGGTTCCACCACAGGCTGGGGTCCAGCGCGATGTAGCTGTTGAACAACGTTGGCTCCTGCAGCAGCGTCTCGACCACGAACAGGCCGGCCAGCGATTCACCGATCAGCGCGCGTTCGTCGGTAGTCGGGTAGCGCTGGCGCACCTGCGGCATCAGCTCTTCGCGCAGGAACGCGCGGTAGGCCGCCGAACCACCAATGCGCGGCGCGATCTTCCGGTCCTGCGGGTCGTTGCTGGGGCCGGTCATGTCGCGGCGGCGCTCGGTGTTCTCGATGCCAACCAGCAGGAACGGACGCATGCTGCCGTTGCCGCTCAGCACCTGCACCAGCCCGGCCACATGCAGGAAGTCCTCACCGATGCCGCCATCGGCCATGTACAGCACCGGCAGCGGCGCCTTCGGATCCAGGCCCCACGGCTGCGGGCGGTAAACATTGATGCGGCGGGTTTCGCCCAGCGCCTTCGACCCGATGGTGAAGGTCTCGCCGATGGCCAAAGGCGAGGCGGCAGCGGGCGGCGCGGTTTCTGCAGCCATCAGCGGCGCGGCGGAGACAGCGGACAACAACAGCGACAGCACGATCAGACGCATGGGGCGGCCCATCCTGAGAAAGTGCCGAGCATAACGCCAAGGCCAAGGCGTCGGCCGATTCGGCATGCCTGCACGTATGCTACGGCGCTGCGCGATGCTTGAACTGTATCGGGAGATGACTGCAATCGCGTTTGCTAACATTCATCGTTTCCTCCAAGGAGTTGGGACATGGGGGATTCAGCATTTAGCACTGGATCATTCTTCTGGCGGTCGTCCTGATCCCGGTCGGCATCGCAGCCGTCATCGCAGCGATTGTTCTCAGGCGAAAGTAGATCCACGCCATGCGTGGACGCGCATTCTGGGGATGCCTCAAGCGCATCCGCGATGGCGACGGCGCCGACGGCCTGCCCTGGCCGGAAACCGATCTGCCGCCCGGGCGGGAACAGGCGATGGCACACGCGGAGCGTGCCGCCGTTGGCATGTTGACCGTGGCGGAAATGCTGCACGCCGCGGAACGCTGCCGGTCGATGGCCACGCCCGACCGCCATCTGGATGAGGGGCTAATCGATGGGTTGTTCTTCGCCTGCCGCGGGCTGGCGGAACTGGTGTGCCGGGATATCCGGCCGGCGTAGCCGCCGTTGCACCCAGATCCGGTCCATACTTGGGACGGACTGGTTGCCAGTCCCTTTGAAACCTACAAGGAGGTTTGCATGTTGAGCGCCCTGCTCATTGTCGCGCTGGCTGCCAGCTCGGCCGCGCCCGTACCGTATGCCGATTGCCTGCTCGGCAACATCCAGCCCGGGCTGTCTGATCGTGCCGTGCAACTGGTGCAGGAGGCCTGTGCTGCAAAGCATCCGGAGAGCTTCGCCGCAGCAATGGAACTGGAACGCAGAACCAGTCTGCAGCGGCTCACCTATTTCGAGGCGGCAAGAGCGGAGGCGGCACGTTCTGCGAATGCAGCAGCAACGGCCGCACAGGAGGCTGCTGACGCGGCGGCGGCTAAAGCGAAGACTGCGCGGACGAAGTAGTTGCCGTGGAGAAGCGCAACAAAAAAGGCACCGCATTGCGGTGCCCTTCTGAATGACCTGGGTCATTGGATGCAATTGGTGGGCCGTGAAGGATTCGAACCTTCGACCAAAAGATTAAAAGTCTTCTGCTCTACCGACTGAGCTAACGGCCCATTGCACTGCCCCAGCCTTTCGGCGGGGTGGGCATTCTACCCTACTTTGGCGGGCCGGGTGAAACCCCAGCGTGTCGAGGATGCCGGCCAGCGGCCGGCACTACCCGATCTGGCGAACCCGCTTAAACCTTCCGGGCCTCACGCGCATCCCAGCTGTGATTCCTGCCCGGAGCCACGGATGCGCCTGCCCCTCTGCCTCGTTGCCGCCCTGCTGCTGCCCTGCAAGGCACTGGCCGCCCCGCCCCAGGTCGTCACCGACGACATCGGCCGCTTCTGGGCCACCTATGACGCGGTACGCGCCGAGCCCGACGTTGAACGCCAGGTCGCACTCGTGCAGGAGCGCTACATCGATCCAGGCAGCCCCGGCCTGCATGCGCTGATGCAGGTGCGCAACTATACCGCCCGCGAATACGCCGAGGCCATGCGCGCGTGGCCGCGCTTCTGGACGTCGGTACGCCCATTGACCGCCAACGCGCAGCAGGCCAGCGCCACTCTGGAGCGGGACCTGGCCGCCTTCCGCACGCTCTACCCCGCCCTGCGCCCGGCCACCATCACCTATGCCGTGGGCGTGCTGCGTACTGGCGGGACCACGCTGGGTGACAAGGTGCTGATCGGTGCGGAGATGGCGCTGGGCGATGAGCGCGTGGACGTGAGCGAGTTGCCGGCGAAAATGCGCGATCGCCTGCGGATCTTCTACGACAGCCGTCCGGGGGCGAACAACGCGCAGAACAACCTGCACGAGTACGTGCATACCCAGCAGCGCGAGACTACCGGCAGCCTGGCGCAGTACGCGGTGCGCGAAGGCGTGGCGGAGTATGTGGCCGAACGGCTGAGTGGGCGTCGGCCGGCGTTGCCACTGTACAGCTACGGGCCCGCGCACGAGGAGGAGATCCGCGCGCGTTTTGTCGCTGAAATGGACGGCGATGACCTGGACAACTGGCTGTACAACAACGGCCGAAATCCGTTCGGGGTGAGTGATGTGGGGTACTACGCCGGGTATCGCATCGCGCAGGAGTACATACGACAGCAGGCTGATGAGAAGGCGGGGATCGCGCGGATGATCGAGCTGGACTATGCCGATGCGGGGGCGGTGCGGGCGTTCATCGAGGCATCGGGGTGGTTGCCTGATGAGGCTGCCGGCCAGCGGCCGGCACTACCAGACTCCAGCCGCTGGTAGCGCCGGGACAGAGAGTGCGAACCAACGGTTCGCACCCACCATTGGGGCATCAGCCCCATCACCTCAGGCATACAGCGTGGGGTCCGGCACGCCGGCTTCGGCGAAACCCTGCGCGCGCAGGCGGCAGGCATCGCAGTGGCCGCAGGCGGCGCCGTTGGCGTCGGCGTTGTAGCAGGACACGGTCAGGCCGAAGTCCACGCCCAGGCGCACGCCTTCGCTGACGATCTGGCCCTTGCTGAGGAACTGCAGCGGCGCGTGTACCTTGATGCCCGCACCTTCCACGCCCGACTTGGTGGCCAGGTTGGCCAGCGCCTGGAACGCGGCCACGAACTCGGGGCGGCAGTCCGGATAGCCGGAATAATCCACCGCGTTGACGCCGCAGAAGATGTCGTTGGCGCCGAGCACTTCGGCCCAGCCCAGGGCCAGCGACAGCATGATGGTGTTGCGCGCCGGTACGTAGGTGACCGGAATGCCGGCGCCGCCGGCCTCGGGTACGTCGATGTCATCGGTGAGCGCCGAGCCACCGATGCTGCGCAGGTCCACGTCCACGGTCTTGTGCGCGACCACGCCCTGGGCCTCGGCCACGCGGGCGGCGGCATCCAGTTCGGAGGTGTGGCGCTGGCCATAGCGCACGCTCAGGGCATGCACGGCGAAGCCCTGTTCCTGGGCCATGGCGATGACGGCGGCTGAATCCATGCCGCCGGAGAGAAGCACGACTGCCTTCTTCATGGGTAAAACATCCGGTTGGGAGGGGAAAGCCAGCACGCTGTCCCGCGCCGGAGTTACATCAGGGAACGTTGCCTAGGCTCATCGGCCCGGCTCGTCGTTCCACAGGATTTTATGCAACTGCATCTGGAAGCGCACCGGCAGGCGGTCTTCGACGATCCAGTCGGCCAGCTGGCGCGCGGTGATCTCGCCCTTGCTGGGCGAGAAGAACACGGTGCAGCGCTTCACCAGCTCGTGCTCGGCGACCAGGGCCTTGGCCCAGTCGTAGTCCTCGCGGCTGCAGATGACGAACTTGATCTGGTCGCGTGCGGTCAGCAGCGGCAGGTTCTCCCAGCGGTTGCGCGCAACTTCGGCCGACCCCGGGGTCTTGATGTCGACCACGCGCGATACACGCGGGTCCACCGCGCTGACGTCCAGCGCGCCGGAGGTTTCCAGCGAGACATCCATGCCGGCGTCGCACAGCTTCTGCAGCAGCACCAGGCAGCGCTTCTGCGCCAGCGGCTCGCCGCCGGTCACGCAGACGTGGCGCACGCCCTGGGCCAGCACCTCGGCCACGATGTCGTCGATGTCCCACCAGGTGCCGCCATGGAAGGCATAGGCCGTATCGCAGTACTGGCAGCGCAGCGGGCAGCCGGTCAGGCGCACGAACACGGTCGGCCAGCCGGCGGTATCGGCTTCGCCCTGCAGCGAGGTGAAGATCTCGGTGATCTTCAGGCGTGGCAGGGGCGACTGCACAATCTCACTGGGCGTGGCGGCGGCGCTGGATGGGGTAACGGCGGTCATGGCGGGCACTTCTTGGTGGGACACGTGGCGGGTGGGCTACCGTGGCCGGTAACGAAAGCAGCCGAGCATGGCTCGGCTCTACAACAGCAACCGGGCGGGTTTGCCGGTCCGGAAACGAAAGCAGCCGAGCATGGGCTCGGCTCTACAGGGCACCCATTGTACGCCCGGTCAGCGGATCAGCGGATCTGCTTGCCCAGGCGGATGGACTGCAGACGGTCCTGCGCGGTGCGCGCGGCGTCCGAGCCGGGGTACTGCGCCACGACGGTCTCCAGCGTCTGCTGGGCCTGGTCTACCTTGCCCTCGCCGTACTGCGAGAGGCCGATCTTGAGCAGGCCGCCCGCGGCTTTGTCGTGGGTCGGATAGCGCGAGAGCAGTTCACGGAACTGGGTCTCGGCCATCGGGAAATTGCGGGTGGCGTAGTAGCTCTCGCCCAGCCAGTACAGCGCGTTCGGCGCGTAGACGCCATTCGGGTACAACTCCAGGAAGCTCAGGAACAGCTGCGCCGAATCGTCGTACCTGCCGGCCTTCAAGGCATCGAAGGCAACGTTGTAGGAGGTGCGCTCGTCACCGGTGGCGGCGAGGCTGCCGGCATCACCATGGACGGAAGGCGGCCGCTCGGAAGTGGCCGCCGCTGCGGGTTTTGCCGGGGCCGGTGCGGCCTTGGGCGCGCTCGCCGGAACGGGCGGCAGGGCCGGGGCGGCGTTGCCCCCTTCCAACCGGTTCAGGCGGCTGTCCAGATCCAGGTACTGGTCCTGGGCGGACTGCTTGAGCTGGGCGTTGTCGTGCTGCAACTGCTCGATCGAGGCCTGCAGGCTGGTGACCTGCTGCCGCAGCTGATTGATCTGGTTCAACAGGTCCTGGTTGGCACTGTTGTTGTACATCTGCTGCTCGAGCGCGCCGACACGGTCAGCCAGGCTCTGTCGCTGTGCGTGCGCCGGTGCGGCAGCCACGAGGGCTGCCGCAACGACCAGCATCAGTTTGATGCCAATGCGCATGGATTACTGCGCGGTGTAGACGATTTCGACGCGACGGTTCTGCGACCAGCAGGACTCGTTCGACTCGGTGCAGACCGGACGCTCTTCACCGTAGGACACGACGGTCAGCTGCGAAGCCGAACCACCGTTGGCCTGCAGGGCCGAGCTGACGCCGTTGCCGCGACGCTCACCCAGGGCCTGGTTGTACGCGCGCGAACCGCGCTCGTCGGTGTGGCCCTGCAGGGTGATGCGCGAGGACGGACGGTCACGCAGGTACTTGGCGTGGCACGCCATGATGGCCTGGAATTCCGGCTTCACGTCTTCCTTGTCCAGGTCGAAGTAGACCACGCGCTGGCGCAGGCAAGCGTCGGTGTCCAGGTCGCCCGGGCCGTACAGGCCAGAGGTCGACGGACCGGTCGGGGTGGTGGTCGAGGTGCCGGTGTCGACCGGGGCTGCCGGCTCTTCCTTCACCTTCTTCGAGCAACCGGCCAGGACGGCCACAGACAGCAGGGAAACAAGCAGAACGCGGGTGGACTTGTTCATGGCGATACCTTTGTGGCTCCTAAGCCGATGAGGGGTTCAAGACAACGAAAATATTAACACTCTTTTAGCGCTGGGTACGGTATGGGGACCATGCCGGTTCGCGCACATCACCGTCAGCCAGGACCAGGCGCTGGCGAACCCGCGCATCGGCCGAAACGGCATACAACACACCACGGCCACCTTCGCGGGCGGCGTACAGCACCATGCTTGCGTTGGGCGCAAAGCTCGGCGATTCATCCAGCGAACCCGGGGACAGCGTGCTCCAGCGGGGCGACCCCAGCGAGCTGTCCATCATCGCGATCTTGTAGCTGTTGCCAGAACCCTGGGCGACGACGATCTTCTTGCCGTCGTAGGACACCGACGGCTTGGCATTGTAGTTGCCCTGGAAGGTCACGCGCTCGGCGCTGCCGCCACCGGCACCAACCTTGTAGACCTGCGGACGGCCGCCGCGATCGGAGGTGAAGTACACCGCGCTGCCGTCCGGTGCCCAGGTCGGCTCGGTATCGATGGCGAAGTGGTTGGTCAGCTGGGTCAGCTGCTTGCTGCCCAGGTCCATCACGTAGATCTCCGGGTTGCCCGAACGCGACAGGGTCAGGGCCAGCTTGCGGCCGTCCGGCGAGAACGCCGGGGCGCTGTTGATGCCACGGAAGCTGGTGACCAGCTCGCGCGCGCCAGTGCCGATGTTCTGGATGTAGATGGCCGAATTGCCACGCTCGAAGCTGACGTAGGCCAGCTTGCTGCCATCCGGGCTCCACGACGGCGACAGCAGCGGCTCGGCCGAACGCACGATGGTCTGCGGGTTGAAGCCGTCGGAGTCGGCCACCATCAGCGCATAGCGCATGGCGTCGCCCTTGCCGCTGGCAGTCACGTAGGCGATGCGGGTCCAGAAGGCGCCGCGGATGCCGGTGATCTTCTCGTAGATGGCGTCGGCCATCTGGTGGGCGACGTCGCGCATGGCGTTGCCGCGGGCAGTCATCGCCAGGCCCAGCAGGCGCTCGCCCTTGGGCACGTCGAACAGTTCGTATTCGACGCGGTAGGCACCGGCACCGGCGTCGAGTACGCGACCGACCACGATGTAGTTCTGCTTCAGCGCGCGCCAGGTGGCGAACTGGATGTCGCCGCCACGCACCGGCTTTTCGACGATCTGCGCTTCCGGCAGCGTGCGGAACTGGCCCGAACGCTCCAGGTCGGCACGGACCACGCCAGCGACGTCGGTCTGCGGAGCGGCCGACGAACCCTGGTAGGGCATCGGCACGATGGTGATCGGCAGCGCGGAGGCATTGCCGCCGATAATGTCGATATCCAGCCCCTTCTGCTGCGCGACGGCAGCAAAGGGCAGCAACAGGGCCGCAAACACGGCAAGCCAGCGAGGCATCTTTTTCATGGAGCGCTCAATAGGGGGAAACCGGAACGAGGGATAGCAAAGCAGGAGTGAACCGCTTCGCAATCATGAACCAAGGGTACGTGAATTCCGGGTCAGTTCCAGCCCGTCCTCTCACGCACCGTTAACGTCGTGGCTAACATCGCACCTGCCTGCCCCGGTCACTCCGCCCAGCGGGGCGGTGTTCGACAGCAGCCTAAAGCCTGCCCGGCCGAAACCGAGCACACCAGAGGCAAGCGCGACATCCGTGGGCAGGAGTGGCCCGAGCCCCCCCCCCTGCCCTGCCCGCCTCAGCGATCCTGGGCGGTAAAAGTGAAGTTGAGCGTGCGCGCGAACACCGACTCGAAGCCGCGGTACGGCAACGGCTGCGCATTGAGCACGGCGGCCTCGATCGAACGCTTGCCGGCCTCGTCGTACGGGCAGTTCGGGCTGACCTTGGCCTGCATCACTGTGCCACCCGGAATCTGGGTGATGGTGATCTGGCAGCGCTGGCCCAGCGGCACCGTGTCCGGCCGTACCCACTGCGACAGTACCTTGGCCTGGATCGCCGCAGCGTACTTGGCCGAAAGATCATCGCTGTTGCCACCACCACCGGCAGCCGGCTGGGACGCACCGCTGGAACCGGCGGCGGCACTGCCGGCGGCATTGCGCGCAGCAGCCACCTGGCGCAGCTTCTGCTCGGCCAGCTTGGCTTCCTTCTCGGCCTGCTCACGACGGGCACGGATCTCGGCGATCTTCTTCTGCTTCTCGGCCTCGGCCTTGTCCGCGGCCTGACGCGCCTGATCGGCCAGCTTCTTCTTCGCGTCTTCTTCCTGCTGCTTGGCCAGGCGCAGCTTCTGCTCGGCCTCTTCCTGGCGCTTGCGTTCGGTCAGGTCGATCTGCTCCTGGCGGCGCTTGGCTTCCTGTTCCTGCCTGGCCTTCTCCTGCGAGATGGCCAGTGCGCTCACCGCTTCCTGGTCCTTGGTGTCCGGCTGCGCGACGCGCTCCTGCGCCTGTTGCTGCTGGGGCGTGGAGGCGTCCTGCGGGCGCGGCTCGGGAATCGGCTGCGGCGGCGGAATGGTGTCTTCCGGCACCGGGATCGGCTCGGCCACCGGCGGCGGCAGGTCTTCCAGCTTTTCCGACTGGCGCAGGGCCTGGCGCGCGGCGGACGCCTCAGACGCGGACAGCGCCAGGCTGGCCTCCACCGAAGGGTCACCGGCGGCGGCATCGGTGTTGCGCTCGGGTGACCAGAACCAGGCCACGATGAAGACCAGCGCGACCAGCAGGTGCACCAGCAGTGCCAGTGCCAGGGGCAGGCCCCAGCCGGGTTCGCGCTGATGCGAAGGTGGCAGGGCTTCAGCGTGCATCGGTGGCCAGGCCTACCTTGTCTACCTTGGCGCGTTTGATCACATCCATCGCGGCGATGACCTTTTCATAGGCCACGGCACGGTCGGCGGCGACGATCACGCGCACGCCCTTGTCCTGGGCGGCGATGCCGGCCAGGCGGCCCTCCAGTTCCTCGGCCGACACGGCGGTCGGTTCCTTGGCGTCGGGCAGCTTCAGGCTGAGCTGGCCGTCCTGGCGCACCGAGACGATCACCGGGTCCTGCTTGCTTTCCAGCGCCTTGGCGTTGGATTGCGGCAGGTCGACGTCGAAGCTCAGGGTGAGCAGCGGCGCGGTGACCATGAAGATGATCAGCAGCACCAGCATGACGTCGATGTAGGGAACGACGTTGATTTCCGATTTCAGCTTGCGGCGCTTGCGGCGACCGATGGCAGCGGACATGGCTTGGACTCCCGGGTCAGGCGCTTACTCGTCGCCAGCGCTCTGGCGCTGCAGGATGGAGCTGAACTCTTCGGCAAAGGTCTCGAACCGCACCGACATGCGCTCCACGCGGGTGGTGAAGCGGTTGTAGGCCCACACCGCCGGGATCGCCACGAACAGGCCGATGGCGGTGGCGAACAGGGCTTCGGAGATGCCTGGCGCGACGGCGGCGATACCGGCCTGCGCACCGCTGCTGATCATGTCGTGCATGGTCACCATGATGCCGAACACGGTACCGACCAGGCCCACGTACGGGGCAGTCGAACCGATGTTGGCCAGCAGTTCCAGGTTGCGCTCAAGCTGGTCCACTTCGCGGGTGTAGGTGGTGCGCATGGCACGCTGCGCGCCTTCCAGCTGCGCACGGCCATCCAGGCGGCGCTTGTCGCGCAGGCGGGTGTACTCGCGGAAACCGGCTTCGAAGATGGCTTCCAGGCCGCTCACGCTGCGGCTGCGGTCGGTGGCGGCGCTGTACAGCTTGCCCAGGTCGGCGCCTGACCAGAAGCGGTTCTCGAACTCGTCGGCTTCGCGGGTGGCCTGCTTGAACACGCGTGCCTTGCGGAAAATGATCACCCAGCTGACGAACGAGCCGACCAGCAGCAGCAGCACGATGATCTTCACCGGCAGGCTGGCCTTGGCCATCAGTTCGAGGTAGTTGATGCCGCCGCCGGTGGTGGCCTGGGCAAGGGTCTGTGTCGCGGCGTTGCTGACGTCGGCCGGCAGTGCCTCGGTGACCGTGGCCTGCAGGGCCAGGAGCGTTGCGATCATCCGTTGTTCCTCAGTGTTCGGATTCGGGGTGGAGGTGGGGTTGCAGCACGGCAAGGACGGCCTCGTCCATGCCACGCGGGCGGAAACTGGCCGCGTCCAGTGCGGCGATGCGGACCTGGGCCGACAGCAGCAACTCGCCGTCGCGCAGGATCTGCTGGTCGAAGACCATGCTGGCCTTCTTCAGCTGGACCAGGCGGGCACTCACCTGCAGGGTGTCATCCAGCCGTGCCGGCCTGATGAAATCCATCTGCATCGAGCGCACCGCGAAGACCATCCCATGCTCGGCGCGCATGCGCTCCTGGCCGTAGCCGAGCGCACGCATCCATTCGGTCCGGGCCCGTTCCATGAAGGCCACGTAGCGGGCGTGGTAGACCACGCCGCCAGCGTCGGTATCTTCCCAGTAAATGCGTGTCGGCCAACTGAATAGTGGCTCAACCGACATCGGGAACCTCCGCGAACAGGTCCTGCGGCGGATTCTTCGGCTTCAGGCCCATGTGCCGGTAGGCCTTGTGAGTCGCCATGCGGCCGCGCGCGGTACGCACCAGGAAGCCCTGCTGGATCAGGTAGGGCTCGACCACGTCTTCCAGCGTGCCGCGCTCCTCGGACAGCGCCGCGGCCAGCGACTCGATGCCGACCGGGCCGCCATCGAAGTAGTCGACCAGGGTCCTGAGCAGGCGCCGGTCGAGCTCGTCGAAGCCTTCCGGATCAACCTTGAGCATCTTCATCGCGGCCTGCGCCACGACCTCGTCGATGTGGCCGCCCGCCTTTACCTGCGCGTAGTCGCGCACGCGGCGCAGCAGGCGGTTGGCGATACGCGGGGTGCCACGCGCGCGGCGCGCGATCTCCCCTGCCCCATCGGCGGTGCAGTCGATGGCCAGGATCGCCGCCGAACGGCGCACGATGCGGGTCAGCTCTTCGACGCTGTAGAACTCCAGCCGCTGGACGATGCCGAAGCGGTCACGCAGCGGTGCGGTCAACAGGCCGGCACGGGTGGTGGCACCGATCAGGGTGAACGGCGGCAGGTCGATCTTGATCGAGCGGGCAGCGGGGCCCTCGCCGATCATGATGTCGATCTGGAAATCTTCCATCGCCGGGTACAGCACCTCCTCCACCACCGGCGACAGGCGATGGATCTCGTCGATGAAAAGCACGTCGTGCGGCTGCAGGTTGGTCAGCAGCGCAGCCAGGTCGCCAGCCTTCTCGATCACCGGGCCGGAGGTCACGCGCAGGGCCACGCCCAGTTCGTTGGCAATGACGTGGCTGAGCGTGGTCTTTCCCAGGCCGGGCGGCCCGAAGATCAGCACGTGGTCGAGCGCGTCGCCGCGCCCCTTGGCCGCTTCGATGTAGATCTCCATCTGCTCGCGCACCGGGGCCTGGCCGAGATAGTCGGCCAGGCGCTTGGGGCGGATGCTGGCGTCGGCGGCGTCATCCTCGCGGGTGGCGCCGGCGCCGATGATGCGGTCGTCGGTCATGTGCAGATTATGCGGCAAAAGTGCGGGGTTCGGCCGGGCTGCGCCCGGCGCCCGCAGAGGCAACGGCAACATCCAGAGCAACAGCCGAAGCGGGCTTCCTGGGGAATGGCGGGGTGGGTCCGGTTGCGGGGGACGCCGTAAATACGTCCATGTAGGCTCGGTCGCGCCATCCATGGCGCTCACGCCCCCGCAACCGGACCCACCCCGCCTTCGACAGTTTCCTGCGGTCTGTCGGAACGGCGTTCTGCTTTGGTGGGGGCCGACCGTTGGTCGGCACGGTAGATCCACGCCATGCGTGGACGGATCTCTGGAGGAATCGACGGTGGAGATTAAATCTCCACCTGCGCGCCGAGTTCCACCAGCCGGTTACCCGGAATCCGGAAGAAGCCGGTCGCCGGCGCGGCATTCCGGTGCATCAGCGCGAACAGCTTGTCGCGCCAGATCGGCATGCCGCGGTTGGCGGTGGCCACGATGGTCTCGCGGCTGGCGAAGAAGGTGGTGTCCATCGGGTCGAAGTAGATGCCGCCGTGGTCGCACGAGCGCATCAGCGCCAGTGGGACGTCCGGGGTCTCCATGAAGCCGAAGCGCACATAGACCCGGTAGAACTCGTCGCCCACCGATTCGATCTTCAGCCGCTGCCCTTCCATCGCATACGGGATCGGCAGGGTTTCCACATGCAGGAACACGTTGCGTTCGTGCAGCACTTTGTTGTGCTTGAGGTTGTGCATCAGTGCGTGCGGGGCCACGGTCGGATCCGCAGTGAGGAACACGGCGGTGCCCGGCACGCGTACCGGAGGCGCCAGCATCAGGCCAGGCAGGAAGGTATCCAGGCGGATGCCGTCCTTGCGGATCTCATCGCGCAGCAGCTCGCGGCCCCGGCGCCAGGTACGCATCATGGTGAACAGGAAGATGCCCAGCACTACCGGGAACCAGGCGCCCTGCAGCAGCTTGGCGCCGTTGGCGATGACAAAGCCGAGGTCGATGATGAAGAACACCACGCACAGGGGCAGCAGCCAGGCGCGTGCCTTCGGCCACAACGAGCGGGCCACCAGGGCCAGCAGCAGGGTATCGATCAGCATGGTGGCCGACACCGAGATGCCGTAGGCCACGGCCAGGTTGGACGAGCTGCGGAAGGCCAGCACCAGGCCGATCACCATCACCGCGATGCCCCAGTTGATGCCCGGGATGTAGATCTGGCCGATGGTGTCGTGCGAGGTGTGCTTGATGCGCATGCGCGGGATGTAGCCCAGCTGCATCGCCTGACGCGAGACCGAGAACGCACCGGTGATGACCGACTGCGAGGCAATCACCGCCGCCATGGTGGCCAGGATGATCATCGGGTACAGCGCCCACGACGGCACTGCCTCAAAGAACGGGTTCTTCAGCGCCTCGGGATGGTTGAGCACCAGTGCGCCCTGCCCCAGGTAGTTCAGCACCAGGCACGGCAGCACGAAGAAGTACCAGGCATGGCGGATCGGCTTGGCACCGAAGTGGCCCATGTCGGCGTACAGCGCTTCGCCGCCGGTCACCGCCAGTACCACCGCACCGAGGATGAAGATGCCGTGCCAGCTGTGCTCCATGAAGAAGCGGATCGCCCACCACGGGTTGAAGGCTTTCAGCACTTCCGGCGCATCGACGATGTTGTAGATGCCGATCGCCGCCAGCGAAATGAACCAGACCGACGTGATCGGGCCGAACGCCTTGCCGATCTTCTCGGTGCCGAAGCGCTGCGCGGCGAACACCATCAGCAGCACCACCACCGTGATCGGCACGATGAAGGCATGCAGGCCGGGCGCGGCCACCTCCAGGCCTTCGACCGCGCCAAGCACCGAGATCGCCGGGGTGATCACGCCGTCGCCGAAGAACAGCGAGGCGCCGAAGATGCCAAGGATGCCCACCACGTAGGCCGAGCGCGACCCGTTGCGCAGCGTGCGCTGGGTCAGCGCCATCAGCGCCATGATGCCGCCCTCGCCGTCATTGTCGGCGCGCATGATGATGGTCACGTACTTCAGCGTGACCACGATGTTCAGTGCCCAGAACGCCAGCGAGAGCACGCCCAGTACCGTGTCGTGGTCGCTGTTGAGCCCGTAGTGCGGCGAGAACGCCTCCTTCAGGGTGTACAGCGGGCTGGTGCCGATATCACCGAAGACCACGCCGATCGCACCGATGATCAGCGCCAGGCCTCCGGCGGGAGGAGCGTGACCGTGGCCGCCGGGGGCAGCTGCGTGCGTGGTTTGACTGCTGGACATGGGACTCCTGGCGAGGCTCAGGCGGTTCGTTGAGAGAAAGGAAGCCGACTCAGCGCAGCGCGGACTGCAGCGCCTTGCGGATCACGGTGGCCACTTCATCGCCTTCAGTGAAGGCGTCGCGGGCCATGCGGGCCGCTTCAGCAGGCTTGTAGCCCAGCTGCTGCAGCGCCACGGTGGCATCGGAAAGCGGGTCGGCCGCGGCCGGGCCGCTGCCGGTGGGCAGCGCGCCGCCGGCACCGAACTGGGCGGCGCGGTCGCGCAGTTCCAGCACCATGCGCTCGGCGGTCTTCTTGCCGATGCCCGGGATGCGGGTCAGCGCGGTGATGTCACCGGCCTGGACCATGCGCGCGAATTCCTCGACGGTGACCCCGGAGAGCACGGCCAGCGCGATCTTCGCGCCGATGCCACTGACCTTCTGCACGTCGCGGAACAGCCGCCGTTCGCCCTCGCGCAGGAAGCCGTACAGCGAGACGCTGTCTTCCTTCTGCGCGTAATGGGTGTACAGGGTGACCTCGCGGCCGAGTTCGGGCAGGTCATAGAAGGTGCTCATCGGCGCCTCCAGCTCGTAGCCCACTCCGTTCACGTCCACCACCAGCCACGGCGGCGCCTTGTAGGCGACGATGCCGCGCAGTCGACCGATCATTGCGTGCAGCTCCTCATTTGCGGCCCCACGCCTGGCCGGCACTGAGCCCCAGGCGGTTGGCCGTTGCCCTTACGTGGGCATGGGTGATCGCCACCGCCAACGCGTCGGCCGCGTCGGCCTGCAGCTTGGTTTTCAGGTTGAGCATGAGCCCGACCATGTGTTGAACCTGTTGCTTTTCGGCACCACCACGACCGACCACCGCCAGCTTGATCTCGCTGGCGGCATATTCATGCACCGGCAGGTCACGCAGCACAACGGCGGAAATCGCCGCGCCCCGGGCCTGGCCCAGCTTCAGCGCCGAATCGGGGTTGCGGGCCATGAACACGCGTTCGATGGCCACTTCCTGCGGCTGGAACTCGCGGCACAGGTCGGCCAGGCCGAGCACCAGCAGCTTCATGCGCTGCGGGAAATCCTCCGCGCCCAGCAGCACCAGCGGCTGGTGGTGCACGTAGGTGACGCGCCCGGCGGCGTCGACATCGATGATGCCGACCCCGGTCCGCTGTGAACCGGGGTCGATGCCGAGGATGCGGGTCATGCTGCGCTCCTGGCAGGGTGGAACGGGGTGCGCTGGGAGGCGTATGGGCTCATGACTGTCCGCGGTGACCGTTCAACGGCCCGCGCCCAGGCCGTCGAGGACGGCTCAGGCGTAGGCGTCGGCGCCCAGTTCGGCGTTGGAGTACACGTCCTGCACGTCGTCCAGATCTTCCAGCATGTCCAGCAGCTTCTTGACCTGCAGGGCGACCTCGCCCTCGACCTTGATGTCGTTGTCCGCGCGGAACGTGATTTCCGCGTGATCGGCGACATGGCCGGCGGCGGTCATCGCGTCCTTGACCGCGTTGAAGGCGTCAGGGCTGGTGACCACGTCGATCGAGCCGTCGTCCGGATAGACCACGATGTCATCGGCGCCGGCCTCGATGGCGGCTTCGGTGATGGCCTCCTCGTCGGCGCCCGGGGCGAAGCTGAGCACGCCCAGGCGCTTGAACATGAAGGCCACCGAGCCTTCGGTGCCCATGTTGCCGCCGCACTTGCTGAACGCATGGCGGACATCGGCCACGGTGCGCACGCGGTTGTCGGTCAGGCAGTCGACGATCACGGCCACGCCACCGGGGGCGTAGCCCTCGTAGCGGACTTCCTCGTAATCGACGCCTTCCAGTTCACCGGTGGCCTTCCTGATGGCGCGCTCGATCACGTCCTTGGACATGTTCACGGCCAGGCCCTTGTCCACCGCCACGCGCAGGCGCGGGTTGTTGTTGGGGTCGCCTCCACCGCCGCGCGCGGCGACGCCGATCTCGCGGATGATCTTGGTGAAAATCTTGCCACGCTTCGCGTCGGACGCGTTCTTGCGGGCTTCGATGGAGGGGCCTCTACCCATGGGTGCTACCGTCTGGCTGCTTCAGGATCAAGGCGCGGATTCTACCTGATCGGGCGCTGCAACCGTGTCTAGGCCCGATGGATGCCGCTGCGCTCGCCGGGCATGGCCCGGCGCTACCGCTGGCGATCTGGTGGTGCTTTTCCCGGTAGCGCCGGGCCATGCCCGGCGAAGAGCGTGCGAACCAACGGTTCGCACCCACCCTGGCAGGCCGTTCGCACGCACCCTGGCAGGCCGTTCGCTCCCACCAACTTACGCGGCGACGGCGTCGCGGCTGTGGTCGAAACGGCCATGACGCAGGAAATGCGCGGTCTGCCGCGCGGCGTCGGGCGATACCACCAGGCCGCTGTGGCTGGTGCGCACCACGCAATGGTCGGCCAGCCCCGGCAGGCGGGTCTCGGCCAGTGCCACGGTGCCGTCGGAGGCATCGTCGATGGCACCCAGCAGGCTGCCCAGCCCATGCGGTACCGAGCCGGCGATCAGGCCAACCTCCGCCCGGCCCTGCCAGTCCGGCAGGCCATCGAGCAGCAGCTCGCTGCTGCGGCCCAGCGCCAGGCCCCAGCCGTGCTCGGACAACGAGCGTGCGGTACCACTGCCGCGCAGCGGCGAACCCAGGCAGACCACGCGCTGCACCGGCAGCTGCGGATTGCGCCGCAGCGCTTCCAGCGCCAGCAGCCCGCCCAGGCTGTGGCCGACCAAACTCAGCGGGCCGGCGTCGGCCAGCCGCTCCAGCAGCTGCGGTACGGCCACGTCCGGGCCACCGAACACCGAGGAATAACCAAACGCGTGCACCTGGAAGCCGCGCGCGCGCAGGCGCCAGGCCAGCGGCCCGACCCAGGCGCGGGCATTCCAGATGCCATGCAGCAGCAATACGGGGGGAGTCATGCAAACAGCCTGGCGGTCAGCGGGGCAGGAACGTACGGTGATTGAACACGCGCGCGCAGCAAGCGGCAGTGAACATCAGGCCGCGCGCGGTGCGCGGCGCAGGATGAATTCGAGATCGTTCGTGTCGCCCACCGGGAACAGGTATTCGCCGGCCTTCTCGAAACCGTAGCGGGCGTAGAAGCGCTGTGCGCCGAAGTTCTCCGACCACACGCCCAACCACAGGGTGCGCGGGCCCTCGTGTTCCAGCCAGGCCAGCGCGGTTTCCAGCAGGCGGCTGCCCCAGCCGCAGCTCTGCTGCGTCTTGATCAGGTACAGGCGCTTGAGTTCGCCGTCACCGGGCTTCACGTCCGGGTGCGGCAGACCGCAGGGGCCGGCGGCGGCATGGCCGACCGCCCCCCCATCCAGTTCCAGCAGCCACACCGCGTAATCGGGGTGGGCCAGGATCACGCGCTGGCGCTCGACCGCGTAGGCCTCCTCCAGGAAGGCCTGCAGGTCCTGCGGCGGGTACAGATGGCCGAAGGTTTCAGTGAACGTGCGGGCGGCCAGCGCCGACAGGGTCGGCGCGTCGTCCACAGTGGCGCGGCGGATCGAATACATGCAGGAAGTTGACGCCAGGGCGAAGCAGGGGTCAAGCCTTTTCAGGCGACTCCGCTTCTTCTTCCCCGTCCTCTTCCTCGTACTCCTCTTCGTCCTCGTCCTCTTCTTCCTCGCCTTCCTCGTCCTCGTCGTACTCTTCCTCTTCGTCGTCCTCGTAATCCTCGACGCCGAAGTCTTCACCGTCCCAACGGCCTTCGCCGTCGGCGACGAAGGTCAGGGCCATCGCCGCCGGGTTGGTACCGACGCGGACCAGCCAACCACCGAACACCCGTGCACGCTCGGTGACCAGGTTGGCCTCGGAGCCTTCATTGCCCAGCTTTTCCCACTCCAGCGAAAACGCAAACTCGGTCATTGCCTGGATCTCCTGATCAGTTGGTCTTGGGGCGAACCTGGATGTGCACTTCGGCCAGCTGCGCGTCGACGATCGGCGACGGCGCGTCGGTCATCAGATCCTGTGCACCGGTAGTCTTCGGGAACGGGATGACGTCGCGGATCGATTCGGTGCCGGCCATCAGCGCGGCGATGCGGTCGATGCCGAAGGCAATGCCACCGTGCGGCGGCGCGCCGTAGTTCAGAGCGTCGAGCAGGAAGCCGAACTTGGCACGGGCTTCTTCGGCACCGATGCCCAGCAGCTCGAACACCGCGCTCTGCATGTCCGGACGGTGGATACGGATCGAACCGCCGCCGATCTCATTGCCGTTGAGCACCATGTCGTAGCCGCGCGAAACGGCGGTACGGGCGTTGGCGCGCAGGTCGGCGATGTCGTCCACTGCCGGCGCGGTGAAGGGGTGATGCAGGGCGACGTAACGCTGTTCTTCCTCGTCCCATTCGAACATCGGGAAGTCGGTGACCCACAGCGGCGCCCAGCCGTCGGCGACCAGGCCGAAGTCCTTGCCGGCCTTCAGGCGCAGCGCGCCCATGAAGTCGGAGACCTTGTTGTAGCCGCCGGCACCAAAGAACACGATGTCGCCGTTGCCGGCGCCAACATGGGCGACCAGCGCAGCGAAGGAGGCCTCGCTGAAGAACTTCTGGATCGGCGAGCTGATTTCGCCGTTGTCGGCGATCTTGATGTAGGCCAAGCCCTTGGCGCCGTACTTGGCGGCGTGCGCGGCGTACTCGTCGATCTGCTTGCGGCTCAGCGCTGCGCCGCCCGGGATCCGCAGCGCGGCGACGCGGCCTTCGGCATCGTTGGCCGGGCCGGTGAACACTGCGAACTCGCTGTCCTTGACCAGTTCAGCCACGTCGACCAGCTCCAGCGCGATGCGCAGGTCCGGCTTGTCCGAACCGTAGCGACGCATCGCCTCGGCCCAGGTCATGCGCGGGAAGCTGGCATCCAGCTGGACGTCGACCACTTCCTTGAAGATGGCGCGGATCATGTCTTCGACGAAGTCCTGCACGTCGCGCTCGCGCACGAAGGCGAATTCCATGTCCAGCTGGGTGAACTCCAGCTGGCGGTCGGCACGCAGTGCTTCATCGCGGAAGCAGCGCGCGATCTGGTAGTAGCGGTCGAAGCCGGCCACCATCAGGATCTGCTTGAACAGCTGCGGGCTCTGCGGCAGGGCGTAGAACTCGCCCGGGTGCATGCGCGCCGGCACCAGGAAGTCGCGGGCGCCTTCCGGGGTGGCCTTGGTCAGGATCGGGGTCTCGATGTCCTGGAAGCCCTTCTCGTCCAGGTGGCGGCGCAGGGCCTGCACCAGCTTGATGCGGGTGCGCTGCATGCGCTGCATTTCCGGGCGGCGCAGGTCCAGGTAGCGGTACTTCAGGCGGGTTTCCTCGCCCGGGTTCTCGTGGGCGTGGAACGGCAGCGGCGCGGCCTTGTTCAGCACGGTGATGGCAGTGGCGATCACTTCCACCTTGCCGGTGCGCATCTTGTCGTTCACCGCGTGGCGGGCACGCACCACGCCTTCCACCTGCAGCACGTCCTCATAGCCCAGCGACGCGGCCACGGCGAACACGTCGGCGTTGTCGACTTCCACGGTCACCTGCACGATGCCTTCATGATCTCGAAGATCGATGAAGCAGACGCCGCCCTGGTTACGGGCCACGTCGGTCCAGCCGGCGAGGGTGACAGTCTGGCCAATCAGGGTCTCATCGACCAGGCCGCAGAAGTGGGTACGCATGGGGGGGAAGCTCCGCTGGAGAACGCCGGCACCGGATGGGGGCCGGAAAGCCTCGTATTCTGCGGCCGAGGCCCCGGCCGGGGCAAATCCGGCCAGTCACACCGGCTTGATCGCCCCCCTCCCTATAGTCGGGCACCTGCCACCGTATGGGATGCCGCCATGAAACCGCTGTCCCTGGCCAGCCTGGCCGTAACCCTCAGCCTGGGTGCCCTGGGTACCCTTGCCCTGCCCGCCCCTTCCGCGCATGCGCAGAGCGGCGTGGTCCGCTGCGAAAGCCAGAACAACCGCGAACGGGTCTGCAACACCGGCTGGCGCAATGCGCAGCTGGTGCGCCAGCTGTCCGGCTCGGACTGTGATGAAGGACGAACCTGGGGCAGCCGTAACGGCAGCATCTGGGTCACCAACGGCTGCCGAGCGGAGTTCGTCGAGGCCCGCGGTGGCTGGGGCGGCGGCAATGGCGGTGGCTGGGGCGGCAACAACGGCCGGCCCGGCGAGACCATCCGCTGCGAGAGCCAGAACAACCGTGAGCGCAGCTGCCCGGTCGGCTGGCGCAATGCCCGCCTGGTCCGCCAGCTGTCCGGCAGCCCTTGCGACGAAGGTCGTACCTGGGGCGTGCGCAATGGCGCGGTATGGGTCAGCAATGGCTGCCGCGCCGAATTCGCCGAGGCGCGCGGCTGGGGCGGTGGCGGTGGCGGCTGGGGCGGTGGCAACAGCAACTATTCCGTCACCTGCAGCAGCAACAACAACCGCTCGCAGACCTGCGACTGGGATGAGCGCCAGGGCCGGCCGGTGCTGCAGCAGCAGTTGTCGGGCAGCGCCTGCCAGGAAGGCCGCAGCTGGGGTTACTCGCGTGGCCAGGTGTGGGTGAGCAACGGCTGCCGGGCGCGTTTCGGCACGCGGTGAGGGGTAGCGCCGGGCCATGCCCGGCGAGCGCAGTGGCGCGGTCAACTGCAGAAAACCCGCCGGGCACGGCCCGGCGCTACCGGGCTGGCTGCGCGGCCTCATCACCCCAAGGCGGCGGTGGCAGGTCGACCGGCCTGCTCAGATCGAACTGCACGCGGAAGCGGCGGCCGTCCGGGCGTGTCAGCTCGTAGACGAAGGTCTGGTCGGGATCGATCTCCATCGCCCACGTGTTGTGGGTCGACGCCAGCATGTCGGCGCGGCGGAACATCGCCACCGACTCCGTATCGGCCGGGAACTGCTGGCGCTCGGCGGTGCCCGGTGGCGTGCTGTCGCCACCGTAGAGGGTGATCGCGTCGGGGCTGCCATCTTCGTGGCGGTGGTCGTGCTTCAGCCGCAGCCCGTTCGGCGTGCGGGTCAGCACCCAGGTCCGCGAGTGGTCATCACCCACGTGGAACGGGATGCGCAGCTCATGCGCCGGGTCGGCGCAGCCACGCACATGCATGACCAGGCGCTGCCCGGCGAACGGATCCTTGCCGGTCGGTGCCGGCGAGTCCTCCACCACCTTGCCGGCGTAGGCCTGGCCGCAATGTGCAGCGATGGCGGCCATGAAGGCGTCGGCCGGTGCGGTCGCCAGATCATGGGCGACCGTATCGGAGCGCTGCGTGCACGCAGCGAGGCTGAGCAGGAAAGCGGCGGTAGTGGCAACGGCAATCGATCTCATGCCCCAACCCTAACGGCCATGGACGATGGGCGCAAACCGCGCGCCAGTCCCGCTCAGCGCTCGGCAGACGGTGCTGTCGGTAGTGCTTCGGTCGCCGCCACCGGTGCGGCCTCGCCCTGACCGGCCGGCTCCTGCTCCACCGGATCAACGTCAAACGGGGTACGGAACACCAGCGAAGGCAGCAGCGTAGTCAGCGCCGCGTACAGCAACAGCGCACCGAACAGCACCGCCGGGATCTGGAAGCGCTCGCGCATGATCGCCGCCAGCACCAGGGTGAAGATCAGCGTCGGTGCCAGCGCCAGCGAGACCCGCAGGCTGCTGCGGAAGCTCTCGCCGAACATCACCCGGCGCTGCAGCCAGACCACGCCGATGCGCAGCGGCAGCACCACCAGGGTGATCACGATGCCCAGCCCCAGCGCCTCGAAGCTGAGCGCTTCGCTGGGAACTTTCGTGCCGGCGTTGAAGAAGTAGAACGGCACGAAGAACGAGGCGAACAAGCGCAGCGCGTGCAGGTTCTCGTGCGAGGCCAGCAGCGGCATGCGCTGGTGCAGCAGGCGCGCGACCAGGCCGGCGATGAACGCGCCAACCAGGTAGTACACGCCCAGCAGGTAGGTGATGTAGGCCGCCACCATGCCGACCATCACCAGCAGCGAGAATTCCGAGCCGGGCGCATGCGGTGCCACCCAGCGACCCAGCGCGATGAACAGCAACGGCAGGCCGACCATCATCGCCAGCAGCGCCAGGCTGGACAGCGCCATATGCCCCGGATCGCCGGCCTGCAGCACGATGAACAACGCCGCCAGCGCCAGCAGTTCGCCGGCGATGGCCTTGCTGGTCACCCAGAACCGCTCGTCCTCGCTCAGGCCCAGCCGCGACAGCGAATCCATGATGAAGCCCGTGGACGGCGTCAGCAGCGCCAACGCCAACAGGCCAGCGGCCTGCCACGGCAGCCCCGCATAGCGCCAAGCCAGCCAGCCCACCCCGAACAGCGTGCCGGTACGGATGACCAGATGTGCCAGCAGCGGCCACATGCCCCGGCGCAGCGCCTGCAGATCCACTTCCAGGCCGGCGAACAGGAACAGCGAGGAAATGCCCAGGGTGGCCAGCAGTCCGATCACCGCATCATGTGCCTGATCCCCCAGCCAGAGCATGCCGATGATGCCGAACAGCAGGCAGGTCAGTGGTGCGGGCAGGCTGAAGCGCTGCAGCGCGCGCGGGATCACCAGCAGCGCGAAGATCAGCAGCAGGTAGATCAACTCATGGCTCATCGGGGTCTTCCGTGGGGTTCGAACGCGCGCAGGATGCGCGCGCCGAACCGATCCGGCAACCCACGTTTGAATGACCCCGGTTACCTCATCCGATCAACCGGTCGGCAATCCGCCCCACCTGTGCCAGCACGCTAGCGCGTTGCTCGTAGCTGATCGCGCCCGCCTGCAGATAAGCCGTCAACACCCACGGGGCGCCTCCGGCTACGGGCCACAGCACGGCGATGTCGTTGCGCGCGTCTTCGCCATTGCTGCCGGTCTTGTCACCCACGCGCCAACGCTTGCCCAGGCCCGCGCGCAGGCAGGCGTCGCCGGTTTCGTTGTCGATCAGCCAGTCGGCCAGCTGCTGCCGCGAAGCCGGTTGCAGTACCTCGCCCAACACCACGCGCTGCAGGGTCGCGGCCATCGCCGCCGGCGTGGTGGTGTCGCGCGGGTCGCCCTTGGCAAAGCTGTTCAGCTCCGGCTCCAGGCGGTCACTGCGGCTCACCGTATCGCCACTGGCGCGCAGGAACGCGGTCACTGCGGGCGGGCCACCGACCACGCCGAACAGTAGGTTGGCGGCGGTGTTGTCGCTGGTGATGATCGTGGCACGGCACAGATCGCGCACCGTCATGTCCTTGCCTGCATGGCGGCGGGTAACCGGTGCGTGCGAGAGCAGATCGGCCTCGCGCACCGGCACGCGGGTGTCCAGCAATGCCGGCGTGCGCTCGGCCTGGCTGAGCACGGTAGCCGCCAGCATGCTCTTGAAGGTGCTGCACATCGGGAAGCGCTCGTCCTGGCGATGACCGATGCGGCGACCGCTGGCAGTGTCCAGCAGGGTCACGCCGAGGCGTCCGGCGCAGGCCTTTTCCAGCGCGGCGAAGTCAGTGGCGGCGGTAATGGCGGCATCGGTGGGTGCGTTGGCGGTGGTCTTGCCCGCAGCACGTGCCAGCAGCGGCAGGGCAAGCGGGGAAGCCACGGCGGCACCACTGAACTGCAGGAATCGGCGACGGGCGAGCATACGGGTTCTCCTGGGGACCGCTCGATTATTGAAGCCGCTATCGGGGGCGACCAGCGCAAAAAATCAACAGGAGGCATGAAGTGAATTAATGCCTGACGCATTCAACCCCTTAATTTTCCGAAATCCATGGTTGAAGCGTTAGGATCAGCCATCACTCCAGCTCACGACTGCGCGATGTTGCACCCTACCCTGCCCCTGAACGCGCTGCGCGCCTTCGAGGCCGCCGCCCGCCACCAGAACTTCACCCGTGCCGCGCTGGAGCTGTGTGTCAGCCAGGCCGCGCTGAGCCACCAGATTCGCGGGCTTGAGGACCGGCTCGGCATCCGCCTGTTCCATCGCCTGCCGCGCGGCGTGGCGCTCACCGAAGAAGGCGCGGCGCTGTATCCGGTGCTCAACGAATCGTTTGAACGCATCTCGGCCAGCATCGCGCGTTACACCGGCGGACCTGCGCGTGAAGTGCTGACCCTGGGCGTGGTCGGTACCTTCGCCACCGGCTGGCTGCTGCCACGGCTGGCCGCGTTCGAGGCAGCGCACCCGGACATCGAGCTGCGCCTGCAGACCCACAACAACCGCATCGACCTGGCCGGCGAAGGCCTGGACCTGGCCATCCGGTTTGGTGATGGCGACTGGCAGGGCCAGGCCTGCACGGCGATCCTCGACGCGCCGTTCGCGCCGCTGTGCGCGCCGGCACTGGCGCGGCGGCTGAAACAGCCGCGCGACCTGGGCACGCTGCCGCTGCTGCGCTCCTATCGCAGCGACGAATGGCCGCGCTGGCTGCAGGCGGCAGGCGTCAGTGGCGTGGAAGCGCGCGGGCCGGTGTTCGATTCGTCGTTGACCGTGGCGATGGCCGCGGCCGGTGGTGCCGGCGTGGCGCTGCTGCCGCTGCGCATGTTCGAGCAGGAGCTGGCCGAAGGCCGCCTGCTGCAGCCGTTCGGCACCACACTGGAGCTGGGACGCTACTGGCTGACGCGGCTGCGCTCGCGTGCAGAGCGCGAGCCGGCAAAGCGGTTCCGCGAGTGGCTGCAGGCGCAAGGATGAAACGCAGGGGACGTGGGTAGCGCCGGGCCATGCCCGGCGGCTTTTGCGATCCGTTGCGCTCGCCGGGCATGGCCCGGCGCTACCGATGGCATCAGGACTCGAGCAGTTCCATCCAGGCGGCTTCGGCCTTTTCCAGCTGCGCGGCGGCGGTTTCGCGGTCACGGCCAAGTACCGCCATCCGCGTGGCATCGGCGTAGTTGGCCGGGTCGGCCAGCTGCCGGTCCAGCTCGGCCAGTGCACCCTCCAGCTCGGCCACCTTGGCCTCGGCCGCGGCCAGCTTGTGCGGGTTCACCGGCTTCTTCTGCACCACCTGCGCCACCGGGGCGGTCTTGACCACCACCGGCTCTTCCACCTGTTCCATGCGCGCCTTGGTGCCCTGCGCCTGCGGGCGGGTCCGCAGCCACGCGGCATAGGCATCCAGGTCGCCATCGAACGGCTCGACCTCGCCATCGGCCACGCGCCAGTAGGTATCGCAGACCAGGCCGATCAGATGGCGGTCGTGCGAGACCATCACGATCGCGCCTTCGAAGGTGGCCAATGCTTCGGCCAGCGCTTCGCGCATTTCCAGATCAAGGTGGTTGGTCGGTTCGTCCAGCAGCAGCACGTTCGGCTGCTGCCAGGCGATCAGCGCCAGCGCCAGGCGTGCGCGCTCGCCACCGGAGAAGCCGTCGACCGGCTCGAACGCGCGGTCACCCGGGAAGTTCCACTTGCCGAGGAAGTCGCGGAACGACTGGTTCGGTGCGTCCGGGGCGATCTCGCGGAAGTGCTCCATCGGCGACTGGCCTTCGTGCAGCGACTCCACCGTGTGCTGGGCGAAGTAGCCGATCTTCAGGTCCGGGTGCGCCATGCGCTCGCCGACGATTGGCGCCAGTTCACCCACCAGGGTCTTCACCAGGGTGGTCTTGCCCGCACCGTTCGGGCCGAGCAGTCCGATGCGCTGGCCCGCTTCCAGACCTAAGCCGACGTTGTGCAGGATCACCGCGTCCTTGCCGTAGCCGGCCTCGACGTGGTTCAGGCGGATCAGCGAGAACGGCAGCTTGGCCGGCGGCGCGAACTCGATACGGCACTCACGCTCGGCGCGCACCGCTTCGGTGCCGGCCAGCTTGGCCAGGCGCTTCATGCGGCTCTGCGCCTGCGCGGCCTTGCTGGCCTGCGCCTTGAAGCGGTCGATGAAGCTCTGCAGGTGGGCACGCTCGGCCTGCTCCTTCTCGTGCGCGATCTGCTGCTGGCGCAGCTGTTCGGCGCGCTGGCGCTCGAAATCGGTGTAGCCGCCCGGGTAGAGTTTGGCGCCGCCACCGTGCAGGTGCAGGGTGTGGGTGGCCACGTTGTCGAGGAACTCGCGGTCATGCGAGATCAGCAGCAGGGTGCCCGGGTACTTCAGCAGCCACTGTTCCAGCCAGTACACCGCGTCCAGATCCAGGTGGTTGGTCGGTTCGTCCAGCAGCAGCAGGTCGCTGGGCATCATCAGCGCGCGGGCCAGGTTCAGGCGTACGCGCCAGCCGCCGGAGAACGAGGAGACCGCGCGGTGATGGGTCTCGGCCGGGAAACCAAGGCCGTGGAGCAGCTTGCCGGCGCGCGCTTCGGCGTCGTAGGCCCCCATCTCGGCCATCTTGGTGTGTGCGTTGGCCACCGCCTCCCAGTCTTCGCGCGCGGTCGCCTCGGCCTCTTCGGCCAGCACCGCGGCCACCTCGGTGTCGCCGCCCAGCACGAAGCTCAGCGCCGGGTCCGGCAGCGACGGGGTTTCCTGGGCCACGCTGGCGATACGGACCTTGCCGGGCAGGTCGACGTCACCCTTGTCGGCCTCCAGCTCGCCCTTCACCGCCGCGAACAGGCTGGACTTGCCAGCACCGTTGCGGCCGACCACACCTACCCGGTAACCGGCGTGCAGGGTCAGGTCGACATTGGACAACAGCAGCCGCTCGCCGCGGCGCAAGGCGAAATTACGAAGGGAGATCATCGGGGGAGGGGTCCATATAACCGGATGGAATGTGCTGGTGAGCACTGTTCCTGCGACGCAATTCTAGCGTTAACGAATACTTGACGCGTCCCGGGATGCGCAGTGGCCGACGTTCCTCTCTCCCACGTCCCCGCCGCGCGCGTCCCGGGTCTCCTCCCCGCCGATGCCTGTCCGGGCTAAATGGTTGCTGCTGCAACGTTTTTTTCGATGACCGGCATTTGACAGGCACTGAATATCCCGTTAATTGCTGTATTGCGCACCGCAACAACCGCCGTCCGCCTCACCCCCGTGATGTCGATTCCGGTGCCGCCCCCGCCAACCGGAGCCCCATCCCGATGACCCGCAAGACCAGCCTGATCGCCGCCGCCGTCGCTGTCGCACTCGGTGGCTCTCCGTTCGGTGCCGCTGCCCAGCAGGCCGGCACCGCCGCCAACACCCTGGACACGGTGATCGTCACCGGCACCCGCGTGGCCGACCGCACGGTCGCCGAATCGCAGTCGCCGATCGACATCATCACCCCTGAAGTGCTGCAGTCCACCGGCACCAGTGAGCTGGCCACCGCACTGTCGCGCGCCCTGCCCTCGCTGAACTTCCCGCGCCCGGCCTTGACCGACGGCACCAGTGGCGTGCGCCCGGCGCAGCTGCGCGGCCTGTCACCGGACCAGGTGCTGGTGCTGGTCAACGGCAAGCGCCGCCACACCTCGGCGATGATCAACGTCAACGGCAGCATCGGCCGTGGCTCGTCGGCGGTGGACATCAACGCGATCCCGATCGCCGCGATCGAGCGCGTGGAAGTGCTGCGCGACGGCGCGTCGGCGCAGTACGGCTCGGACGCCATCGCCGGCGTCATCAACATCGTGCTCAAGGGCAGCGGCCGTGGCGGCAGCCTGGCCGTGGACTACGGCCAGTACTCGGCCGGTGACGGCAACAAGTACCAGCTCTCCGGCGACACCGGCGTCGAGTTCGGCAACGGCCGCGGCCGGGTGCACGTGGCCGGCCAGATCAGCCAGCAGGACGAGAGCAACCGCGCCGGCCCGTACCGCGGCACCACGCCGAACACCGGCAACTTCCCCAGCATCGGCCAGAAGACCTTCATCGTCGGCGACCCGCGCGTGGATGCCACCGCCGCCTCGGCCAACGCCAGCTTCGACTTCAGCGACCACGTGACCGGCTACGCCAGCGCGCTGCTCAGCAACCGCGACATCACCTCGTTCGCGTTCTACCGTTCGCGCAACCACAGCGGGCAGAGCGCGCTGCTGGCGCAGACCTACCCGGACGGCTACGTGCCGGAGATCAACCAGTACTCCAAGGACCGCTCGCTGGTGGCCGGGGTCAAGGGCAACACCGACAACGGCTGGACCTGGGACCTGAGCCTGAACCACGGCGAGAACACCCTCGACTTCCACACCCGCAACAGCATCAACTACAGCCTCGGCGCCACCAGCCCGCGCTCGTTCTACGACGGCACGCTGAAGTACCAGCAGGACATCTTCAATGCCGACCTGACCAAGTCACTGGACTGGGGCCTGGCCTACCCGGTCACGCTGTCCTTCGGCGGTGAGTACCGCAAGGAGAAGTGGGACCAGAACCCGGGCGAACTGAACTCGTACACCGGCAGCGGCGCGCAGGGCTTCGCGGGCTTCACCCCGACCAATGAAGTGCATGCCGACCGCCACAACTACGCGGTCTATGCCGGCCTGGAAGCGGACCTGACCGAGAAGTTCTCGGCCGGCATCACCGGCCGCTACGAGGACTACTCGGACTTCGGCGACCGCTTCTCCGGCAAGCTGTCGGCGCGCTATGCATTCACCGACAAGGTCGCGCTGCGGGCAACCGCCTCCAGCGGCTTCCGTGCACCGTCGCTGGCGCAGCAGGGCTACCAGGCGGTGACCAGCCAGTTCCTCAATGGCGTGTTCGTCGAGCGTGGCACCTTCCCGACCACCAGCCCGGCCGCGCAGGCGCTGGGCGCCTCGCCGTTGAAGGCCGAGACCTCCACCTCCTACAGCCTGGGCCTGGTGCTGCAGCCGGTGGACCGCCTGTACATCACCGTCGATGCGTACCAGATCGACATTGATGACCGCATCGCGCTCTCGTCCAGCATCACCACCAACGCCGCCACCAGCGCGCTGCTGGGCACCCTCGGCCTGCCGCAGGTGACCGCGTTCTCGTACTTCACCAACGGCCTGGATACGCGCACCCGCGGCGTCGACTTCGTCTCCAGCTACACCGTGCCGTTCAGCGCCAGCAGCCTGGAGCTGACCGCTGCGTACAGCTACAACGACACCGAAGTGCGCCGTGTCGGCGGCACCCCGCCGGTGTTCGGCACGCTGGGCCTGACCCAGTCGCTGATCGGTCGCGATGAAATTGGCCGCATCGAGGACAGCTACCCGCGCGACAAGGCGATCCTGAGCGGCACCTGGCGTTCGGACCACTGGGAGCTGGGCTTGGCCGCCACCCGCTACGGCAAGTTCACCGTGCGCAACTCGGCCACCGCGCTGCGCGACCAGACCTACGGCGATGCCTGGGTGGTGGATGCCTCGGCCAGCTACAAGCCGAGCAGCAACTGGACCCTGACCGTGGGCGCCGACAACCTGCTGGACAAGTACCCGGACCGCACCGAAGACCTGCAGAACTCCACCTTCGGCATGCTGCCCTACAGCAACTACTCGCCGTTCGGCTTCAACGGCGCGTATGTGTACGGGCGGATCAAGTACACCTGGTAAGCGAGGCTCTGGTAGTGCCGGCCGCGGGCCGACAACTCCTAGCCACATCTCTCACACCCGCCGGAGTGATCCGGCGGGTGTTTTGTTATGTGCTGCGGGCAAGATCAGCCGCGCGGCTGGCAATTGGACGTGCGATGACCTTCTACGATCACACGGACAGACTCGAGACAGTTGTCCAGACTGTCAAAATTCACGCTCACTTGAAGACCAGGCAGCGACCACCTCGCGCTGCCAAACGTTCCTTCATCAAGCCAACGACTGGCTCGTTGATCCATGCGCTCTTCGAGAATGGACGGCGGATCATCGAATTGAAGGCCGAATGGCAGCGGCCCAGCCCAGGCTCTTGAGTTTCCCAGTCGATCGCGGACGAAACTGATGCCGGTGCATACCGGATGGCTACCGGGCACGCCCTGCCTACTGTCAAAGTAAAGGATGAAGCCATGCTCGTCGGCTCTATCAACGACCTCGCTGCTCGCCTCCGCCATCAGACTCGCAAGACCAAGGTCCCGGAACGCGACCTGGAAATCGGGGTCATTGGTCGATCTGCCGAGGACAGCGAGCACCTGCTCCGCCGAAGGGTACTCGCGCGTTGCCGGTGCGCAAGCCAATGGATGCATGGGAATTCCCAAGCTGATATCGAAGATCCCACGCGCTCCTGCCTGTTTGATGCATCCAGCCTGATACGTCAGACGGATGCGGTAGTCAGGCAGCCACCACGCGTCACGCCTGCCGGCGTGCAAGCTGTCCCCAAAGCCCGCCGTGGCGAGCCTTTCGCGCGCTGTCGTCCTGTCGTCCTCCCATTGCAGGCCAAACAGCAGGTCGCCTTCGTACCTGCGCATGACATCCGGAATGCCGGCCGTCACCGCAACGTTGGTGAAGATCAGCTCACCGCTCTTGCCGTGCGAAGCAATGGATCGCCCGTTCCAGTAGTTGCGCTCGCTGAAGGAGAACAGCATGCCCCGCGCGCTCACACGCACAATCGCCTCGTAAGGGCTTTTGGCAGGACGGGCCAGCTCTGGCCTTCGCCTGACGCCAAGCGACTGCAGCATCGTTGAGACGGCTGGGTCAGTGGCGCTTCTGCCAAACAGGGCTGTTACTGCCTGGATGTGCACCATATTTGTTGGAAGAATCATGGAAGCCCCACTGTCCATTCGAGCGGGTTGCGCATACGCCGCGATTACGCTTGGCTATGAGTACGGTCCACCGGAATGCCAACGGATACGCAGCGAATCGAATCTCCGGGACCGGAAAAATCCACCGTAAGCTCCAGACCGCTGACCCACCAGATATCCACTTCTCCAGAAAAGCCCATCTCGACAGCGTTCCCTGCACCCAGAACGGCAAGTCGCTCCCTGACATGTGGACGCAGCATGGAAAAGCTCACTCCGTGGGGTAAAGACCCAGCGTAGGCCCGCTTGTTTTTCCTGACTCCCCAGAAGATCGCGTCAGTCAGCACCCATGGGCCATCGTCCAGATCGTGATACGGAATGTCCTTCAGTAGTCCGATGTCCTTGAATTCCAACTGCAGCGAACCCTCGCTGTCGGTCCATATTCGCCTTCCGGCCAAGTTGAACGGATAGCGACGGAAGTCGACCTCGCCGATTTCCAGTTCAAGGAGCAACCGGGACATGGAAGCAGAACTCGTGTCCTGGCCTACCGCCTGAATCACTACGTCGATGTCGGGAAGCTTCATGCGGTCATCCACCCACGCAGTCTGAAGAGAGCAGGCCCCGCCTGGTTGGCAAGCAGAAGGGGCAATGAGCACATGGTGACGCGTGCGGGGCTCGGGAAAACTTCGGCCAGACCTCAGGCGTCCTGCCCAGAACGCGCGCCACCAGAATGACTTCCCACCCTCGTATATCATTGGATCGACTGAAAAACCTTCGCACAGGGGCAAAGGGTCCTGCGATGGCACCGCCGCGTATCGAAACCATCCTCCTTCCCGTGCCCGTCTCGGGTGGCGTCGGTCTGGCTCCGGTTCACGGTCGAGAGCAACTGGTCACCCCAAACAGGTCCGATCCCGACAGCGCCACCCTCGATCGCGCCGCACACGCCAGGCCGGACGCCGACCACTGATGGCTCCGCCCACGCAACGATCCGATACGCTGGCCGGGTTTGCCGTATGTGGCCGCATCGGTGAAAATCGGGGCATCCCCCCGATTTCCTGCGAGTGCCGATGCACCATGACACCGACCTGATCAACATCGTGGCCGTTGGCCTGGGGCTCGCCTTCATCTTCGGCGCGCTGGCCAACAAGCTCCGCTTGTCTCCCCTGGTCGGTTACCTGGTTGCTGGCATCTGCGTAGGCCCGTTCACCCCCGGCTTCGTCGCCGACCAGGCGCTGGCCAACCAGCTGGCCGAACTGGGCGTGATGCTGCTGATGTTCGGTGTCGGCCTGCACTTCTCGCTGAAGGACCTGATGGCGGTCAAGGCCATCGCCATTCCCGGTGCCATCGGCCAGATCGCGGTGGCCACCCTGCTCGGCTGGGGCGTGGCCTCGCTGATGGGCTGGCCGGCCATCCATGGCGTCATCTTCGGTTTCTCGCTGGCCACGGCCAGTACCGTGGTGCTGCTGCGGGCGATGGAGGAACGCCGGCTGCTGGAGACGATGCGCGGCAAGATCGCGGTCGGCTGGCTGATCGTCGAAGACCTGGCCTGTGTGCTGGCACTGGTGATGATGCCGGTGATGGCCGGCGTGTTTGGTCCCGACGCGGCCAAGGAATCGCATTCGCTGGGCAGCGTGCTGGCCGACATCGGCTGGACCTTCGTGCAGCTGGGCCTGTTCGTGGCGGTGATGCTGGTGGTCGGGCGCCGGGTCATCCCGTGGATCCTGGAACGCATCGCCGGTACCGGTTCGCGTGAGCTGTTCACCCTGTCCGTGCTGGCGATCGCGCTGGGCGTGGCGTTCGGCTCGGCGATGCTGTTCGGCGTCTCGTTCGCGCTGGGCGCGTTCTTTGCCGGCATGCTGCTCAACGAATCAGAACTGAGCCACAAGGCCGCGCATGATTCGCTGCCGCTGCGCGATGCGTTCGCGGTGTTGTTCTTTGTGTCGGTCGGCATGCTGTTCGACCCCAACATCATCGTGCAGCACCCGTGGCAGGTGCTGGCCACGGTGCTGATCATCATGTTCGGCAAGTCGGCCGCCGCGTTCTTCATCGTGCGTGCGTTCGGCCACCCGACCAGCACCGCGTTGACCATCTCGGCCAGCCTGGCACAGATCGGCGAGTTCGCCTTCATCATCGCCGGCCTGGGCGTGGCGCTGCAGATCCTGCCGAAGGAAGGCCAGTCGCTGGTGCTGGCCGGTGCGCTGGTGTCGATCATGCTCAACCCACTGGTGTTCGGCCTGCTCGACCGTTGGCAGGCCAAGCAGGAGCAGTCCCCGCAGGCACCCGAGCCGCCTGAAGCCATCGGCCCGTCACGGGACCTGCATGACCACGCCATCGTGATCGGCTATGGCCGGGTCGGCAGCGAACTGGCGCAGGTGCTGAGCGACCGTGGCGTGCCGGTGCTGGTGATCGATGACAACAAGGAACACGTCGAGGCGGCGCACGCCAAGGGCTTGGCGGCGATCCGCGGCAGTGCGGCGGCCGACCGGGTGCTGGCCGAGGCCCATCCTGAGCGGGCGAAGATTGCGGTGCTGGCGATTCCGCAGCCGCTGGAAGCCGGTGAGGCGCTGGCCAAGCTGCGTGCGATCAACCCGGACCTGACCCTGCTGGCGCGCGCGCACAGCGATGCGGAAGTGAAGCATCTGCTGGAACACGGTGCCGATGGCACGGTGATGGCCGAACGTGAGCTGGCGTACTCGCTGGCGGAGATGATCATGTCCACACCGCCGTACCGGAATCTGGGGCAGCACAGTATCCCGGTGGTGTGAGAAGTGTGCTTGCGGCAGGGCTTGCAGCCCGGCGCCTGCTGAAGCAACTTCAACTGCAACGGCAAAAGCAAAAGCAGGCATTCCGTGGGATGGCGGGGTGGGTCCGGTTGCGGGGGACGCCGTGAATACGTCCATGTAGGCTCGGTCGCCGCATCCATGCGGCTCACGCCCCCGCAACCGGACCCACCCCGCCTTCGACAGTTCCCCGCTGCTATTGGTGCATTGGGTCAGATCCGTTGCCGCAGGAAAACGGATCTGACCCCGGAAACAAAAAAAATCCCCGGTCGACCCGCATCGACCGGGGATCTGGATCGCCACGTTGCCACGCCTTGGAGAGGCAGTTCCACCCTAGCGCATCGCGTGGCCGGCGGTGATCGCCTGTGGCGATGACGACCAAGCGCGTGGCTATCAGGCGGCGGCCAAGGCCTGCTCCAGGTCGGCGCGCAGGTCGCCGATGTGCTCGATGCCGATCGACAGCCGCACGGTGTCTTCACTGACGCCGGCCTTGGCCAGTTCCGCCGCATCCAACTGGCGGTGGGTGGTCGAGGCGGGATGGGTGGCCAGTGACTTCGCATCGCCGAGGTTGACCAGGCGGGTGAACAATTTCAGCGCGTCAAGGAAACGTGCGCCTGCCTCGCGCCCGCCCGGCAGGCCGAAGGTCAGCACGCCCGAGCCGTGCCCACCCAGATAGCGCTGCGCGGCGGCGTGCTCGGGGTCGTCGGCCAGTCCGGCGTAGCGCACCCACGCTACCTTGGCGTGCGCCTTCAGGTACTGCGCGACGGCCAGCGCATTGGCATTGATGCGTTCCATGCGCAGGGCCAGGGTCTCGATGCCCTGCAGGATCAGGAACGCATTGAACGGCGACAACGCTGCGCCGGTATTCCGCAGCGGCACCACGCGCGCGCGGCCGATGTAGGCCGCTGGCCCCAGGGCTTCGGTATAGACCACGCCATGGTAGCTGGGGTCGGGCTGGTTGAGCCGCGCGAAGCGTTGGGGCTGTGCGGTCCAGTCGAAGCTGCCCGAATCGATGATCGCGCCGCCCAGGCTGGTGCCGTGGCCGCCCAGGTACTTGGTCAGCGAGTGCACCACGATGTCGGCGCCGTGCTCGAACGGGCGCAGCAGGAAAGGCGTGGCCACCGTATTGTCGACGATCAGCGGCACCCCGGCGGCATGCGCGACCTCCGCAATCGCAGCGATGTCGGTGACGTTGCCACGCGGGTTGCCGATGGATTCGACGAACACCGCCTTGGTGCGCTCGTCGATCAGCGCGGCGAACGCAGAAGGATCAGCCGGATCAGCAAAGCGCGCCTGGATGCCGTACTGCGGCAGCGTGTGCGCCAGCAGGTTGAGGCTGCCGCCATACAGCGCGCTGGAGGCGACGATGTTGTCGCCGGCCTCTGCAATGGTCTGGATGGCATAGGTGATCGCGGCCTGCCCCGAGGCCAGCGCCAGCGCACCGATGCCGCCTTCCAGCGCAGCCAGGCGCTGCTCCAGTACGTCGGTGGTGGGGTTCATGATGCGCGTATAGATATTGCCCGGTACCTTCAGGTCGAACAGGTCGGCACCGTGCTGGGTGTCATCGAAGGCATACGCCACCGTCTGGTAGATCGGCACCGCCACCGCGCGGGTAGTCGGGTCGGGACGGTAGCCGCCGTGCACGGCCAGGGTTTCCAGTTGCCACTGCGGATCGCTCATTGCGCCAGGCTCCATCCGGGGAAACCGCCACCATAGGCCAGCCGTCGCCCGCCGCTGAAAGCTGCTGGCGATGACGCCCATACCGGGGGTTATCAGGTTGGCCGCGATTCAGGCAGCGGTCACGGGGCGTTGATAGGCTTCGCCGCCGGGCGCTCCTGCCCGGGCACGGAGGCCCCACGCGCATGCAGCCATCCCCCTGGACACCAACCGCCAACGGTACTCCGACGCAGGTCCTGCTGGTGGAGGACGACCGTCGCCTGGCCGAACTGGTCAGCGACTATCTCCACGAACATGGTTTCGCCGTGCAGCATGTGGCCCGCGGCGACCTGGCCGGCGCCGCCTGCCGCCAGCACGCGCCGGAGCTGGTGGTGCTGGACCTGATGCTGCCCGGCCTGGGCGGCATCGACGTGTGCCGGCAGATCCGCAGCTTCTCCGATGTGCCGATCCTGATGCTGACCGCCTGCGAGGACGACATCGAACAGGTGCTGGGCCTGGAATCGGGCGCCGATGACTATGTGCACAAACCGATCGAGCCGCGCCTGCTGCTGGCCCGCCTGCGCGCCCTGCTGCGCCGCCGCCATGGCAGCAGCAACACCGGCACACCCAGCCGTCTGATGCATGGCGAACTGCTGATCGACCGCATGCAGCGCGAAGTGCACCTGCACGGTCAGCCGGTCGAGCTGGGCACCACGGAATTCGAGATCCTGTGGCTGCTGGCCAGCCAGCCGGGGCAGATCCTGTCGCGCGACCATATCCTGCAGGCGGTGCGCGGCATCGGCTTTGACGGCCTGGACCGCAGTGTCGATGTCAGCATCGGCAAGCTGCGCCGCAAGCTCGGCGATGATGCGCGCGAACCGCGGCGGATCAAGACCGTGTGGGGCCGTGGCTACCAGTTCAATCCGTCGGCCTGGACGGCATGAAGCGGCTGTTCCTGTGGTTGTGGTTTATCACGGGTGCCTGCTTCCTGGTGTCGGTGTTCTTCCTCAACCACATCCTGGACGGCATCTACACGCCCGTGCAGGATCGCGTCTTCGTCCAGCAGGTGCGTGGTCAGGTGTACGCCCTGCGCAGTGGCCTGGCCGGCCTGGATGCCGACCAGCAGCGTGAGCGCCTGCAGCAGTGGCAGCCACACTACGGCATCGCCCTGACCCTGCTCGACAAACCTCCAGCACTCGACGCGCAGGAACAGGTGGCCGTGAAGGCCGATGGTTTCATCGTGCGCGATCAATACCAGCAGGTCCTGCTGCCCATCGAGGGCAGCGATGGCCGCTGGCTGCACCTGCGCCTGCCTGGCGCGGTGCAGATGACGACGTACATGACCATCGCCGCCTACCTCAGCATCCTGCTGCTGGTGGGCGCCAGCCTGTACGCGTGGGTGCGCCTGCTCTGGCGCGACCTGGAAGCGCTGCGCCTGCACGCCGACCGCATCGGCGCTGGCGATCTGCAGGCACGTGCGCAGGTCTCGCCACGCTCGCAGATCCGGGTCATCGTCGACCACTCCAACCGCATGGCGGCACGCGTGGCCGAACTGGTGCAGCGCCAGCGCGACCTGACCCATGCGATCTCGCATGAGCTGCGCACGCCGATCGCGCGCGTGGCCTTCGGCCTGGACCTGATGCAGGACAGCGACGATCACGAACGCCGTGCACGGCTGGCACAGGGGCTGCACGGCGATCTGGCCGAACTCAACCGGCTGGTCAGCGAACTGCTGGCGTATGAGCGCCTGGAGCACCCCAGCGAAGGCGAACCGATGCAGCGTATCGAAGCCAATGACTGGCTGCAGGCCTGCCTGGCCGATGCGCGCCGTGATGCCGAACGTGCCGGGGTGGTACTGCGCGTGCAGCCCAGTGCGTTGCCACGGGTGGATGCCGAACCACGCCTGCTGCAGCTGGCACTCAGCAATCTGGTCGGCAATGCGCTGCGCCATGCGCGCTCGCAGGTGGAAGTCTCGCTGGTCGGTGTCGGCGGCCGCGCCTGCCTGCGCGTGGATGACGATGGCCCCGGCATCGACGAAGCCGATCGGGAGAAGGTGATGCGCCCGTTCACCCGCCTGGATGACAGCCGCAGCCGCGATACCGGCGGCTTCGGCCTGGGCCTGGCCATCGTCAGCCGCATTGCCGTCCGCCACGGCGGCGAGCTTCGCATCAGCCGCGCCACGTTGGGCGGCGCGCGCCTGGAGATGCACTGGCCGCTGGCTGCCAGCTGAACGCCCTTGGGTGCAATTACAGTTGATTACAACTCCCGCACAACTGCGGACGGATCGGTCGCCGGCGTATCGCCACGCTAGCGACCCTGCAGCACTCGCCGGATGCGCGCGCTGCCTTCCTCCCATTGTCGAGAGTTTCCATGTCCCAGCTTCGCCGTTCCCCCGCCCTGCTCTGCCTGGCCCTGTTGCCGCTGTTCGCCGCACCGACCGCCTACGCCCAGGATGACCGCTGGACCTTCGAGCTAGCCGCCGGTGGCGGCGTGGCACCGCGCTACAGCGGCAGCGAGGAGTATCGTGCGACGCCGTCGCTGTCCTTCGATGTCACCTCGCCCGGTGGCTGGTTTCTGGGCACCAGTGGCATTGGCTGGGGCACCTCCATCGGTGAGCACACCCGCGTGCGCGCGTATGTCGGCGCCAGCGGCATCCGCAAGGAAAAGGACTCGCTGCTCGGCGGTTCCGACTTCCTGCGCGGCATGGGTGATATCGATACCCGTCCCCTGGTCGGCGTCTCGGCTGGTTATACGCTGGGCGAAGCCGTGCTGAGCGGCTCCTGGCAGTTCACCCGCAAGGACGAGGACAAGGCCGAGAACGGCCTGGCCACCCAGCAGATCCATCTGAACCTGAGCATGCCGCTGTTCGACCTGGCCGGCGGCGTGGTCAGCGGCAGCGTGTCCACCGACTACGGCAACCGCGGTTACATGCAGACCTGGTACGGCGTCAGCCCGGAACAGGCGGCGCGTACCGGCTTTGCCGAGCACAAGCCAAAGGCCGGCCTGGTCAGTGCCGGTGTCGGCCTGAAGTGGAGCCACCGCGTGGGCCGCAACGGCAACTGGTACATCTCGGCCGAAGGCACGCGCCTGCTCGGTGATGCCGCCGACAGCCCGATCGTGCAGAAGGCGAACCAGTTCGGCTTGATGAGCGGCTATACGCACCGCTTCTGAGTGAGCGCCGGGCATGGCCCGGCATGCCTCGCAGGAAACGGGGCGCTGCGGCCAGGCGGCGCCCCGTGTGAATCACGCTTTGGCGAACACCAGGCGACCGCCGTCGTTGCCAACCTCGATGGTGTCGCCGTTGACGAAGGCGCCGGACAGGATCTGCTGCGCCAGCGGATTTTCCAGTTGCGACTGGATCGCGCGCTTCAGCGGGCGCGCGCCATACACCGGATCGAAGCCGACGTTGCCGAGCAGGTCGAACGCCGCATCGGAGACCGCCAGCTTCAACCCGCGCTCGGCCAGCCGCTTCTCCAGCCCGCGCATCTGGATGCGCGCGATCTGCTTGATCTGCTGCTTGTCCAGCGGGTGGAACACTACGATGTCGTCCAGCCGGTTGATGAACTCCGGACGGAAGTGCGCCTGTACCACGCCCATCACCGCCGCCTTCATCTGCGTGTAGGCCTCCGGACTGTCGTCGGCGCTCATGTCCTGGATCTGGTGCGAGCCCAGGTTCGAGGTCATCACGATGACGGTGTTGCGGAAGTCCACGGTGCGGCCCTGGCCGTCGGTCAGGCGGCCATCGTCGAGCACCTGCAGCAGGATGTTGAACACATCCGGGTGCGCCTTCTCCACTTCGTCCAGCAGGATCAGCGAGTACGGGCGACGACGCACGGCCTCGGTCAGGTAGCCGCCTTCCTCGTAGCCGACATAGCCCGGAGGCGCACCGATCAGGCGCGCGACGCTGTGCTTCTCCATGAACTCGCTCATGTCGATGCGGATCATCGCGTCGGCACTGTCGAACAGGAATTCGGCCAGCGACTTGCACAGCTCGGTCTTGCCGACGCCGGTCGGGCCGAGGAACAGGAACGAGCCGGCCGGACGGTTCGGATCGGACAGGCCTGCACGCGAGCGGCGCACGGCATCGGAGACGACCTTGATCGCTTCCTCCTGGCCGACCACGCGGTTGTGCAGCACCTCTTCCATGCGCAGCAGCTTGTCGCGCTCGCCTTCGAGCATCTTGTTGACCGGGATGCCGGTCCAGCGCGATACGACTTCGGCAATCTCCTCGTCGGTCACGCGGTCCTGCACCAGCTTGAAGTCCTTGTGCTCGGCTTCCTGGGCCGCAGCCAGCTGCTTTTCCAGTTGTGGCAACAGGCCGTACTGGATCTCGCTCATCTTGGCGAAATCCTGGCGGCGCTGCGCGGCTTCCAGCTCGAGCTTGGCCTGCTCGACCTGTTCCTTGATCTTGGTTGCGCCCTGCAGCGCGGCCTTCTCCGACTTCCAGATTTCATTGAGATCGGAGAACTCGCGCTCCAGCGCATCGATGTCCTTCTCCAGATCGGCCAGGCGCTGCCGCGAGGCTTCGTCCTTCTCCTTTTTCAGCATCTCGCGCTGGATCTTCAGCTGGATAACCCGGCGTTCCAGGCGATCCAGCTCCTCCGGCTTGGAGTCGATCTCCATGCGCAGGCGTGAGGCGGCTTCGTCCATCAGGTCGATGGCCTTGTCCGGCAGCTGGCGGTCGGTGATGTAGCGGTTGGACAGCGTGGCGGCGGCGACGATGGCCGGGTCGGTGATTTCCACACCGTGGTGCACGGCGTACTTTTCCTTCAGCCCGCGCAGGATCGCGATGGTGTCCTCCACCGTGGGTTCGCCGACGAACACCTTCTGGAAGCGGCGCTCCAGCGCAGCGTCCTTCTCGATGTACTTGCGGTATTCGTCCAGCGTGGTCGCGCCGATGCAGTGCAGCTCGCCACGCGCCAGGGCCGGCTTGAGCATGTTGCCGGCATCCATCGCGCCATCGGCCTTGCCGGCACCGACCATGGTGTGCAGTTCGTCAATGAACAGAATGATCTGGCCTTCGTTCTTGGCCAGGTCGTTGAGCACGCCCTTCAGGCGTTCCTCGAATTCACCGCGGAACTTGGCACCGGCAATCAGCGCGCCCATGTCCAGCGACAGCACGCGCTTGCCGCGCAGGCCTTCGGGCACCTCGTCGTTGATGATGCGCTGCGCGAGCCCTTCCACGATCGCGGTCTTGCCCACGCCGGGCTCGCCGATCAGCACCGGGTTGTTCTTGGTCCGGCGCTGCAGCACCTGGATGGTGCGGCGGATTTCCTCGTCACGGCCGATCACCGGGTCGAGCTTGCCGCTCTCGGCGCGCGCGGTCAGGTCGATGGTGTACTTCTCCAGCGCCTGCCGCTGCTCCTCGGCATTCTCCGACTGCACGTTCTCGCCGCCACGCAGCTTGTCGATCGCCGCCTGCAGGCGCGTCTTGTCGGCACCAGCGGCGCGCAGCGCCATGCCCAGCGTGCCACCATCCTCCAGCGCGGCCAGCACGAACCACTCGCTGGCAATGAAGGCGTCACCATGCTGCTGGGCCAGCTTGTCGGTCTGGTTCAGCAGGCGCCCCAGATCGTTGCCCAGCGACACGTTGCCGGCCTGGCCAGATACCTTGGGCAGAGCGTCCAGCGCCTCGGTCAGGCGCTCGCGCAGCACCGGCACGTTCACCCCGGCCTGGGCCAGCAGCGGGCGCGTGCTGCCACCCTGCTGGTCCAGCAACGCGCTGAACAGGTGAACCGGTTCGATGATGCTGTTGTCGCGGCCCACGGCCAACGACTGTGCGTCTGCCAGCGCCTGCTGGAAACGCGAGGTGAGCTTGTCCATCCGCATTGCGAATCCTCATCGGTCTTCAGGGCCGGCCTAGGCCGGCAATGCTGGAAAGATGCGGTTGCCCCACCCGGTTTCAAGGGCGGCTGCGACTGCACCCCGGGGCCAGTCAGCCTGCGGCCAGCATGCCGGAGCGCGTGTGGTCGGCGCGTTGATCCCGATCAGTTCCGCACGGTGGACGGGCTCAGCGGGTGATCGCGCTGCGGATCGCCCGCAGCTGCTGCTTGATCGCCCGCGCCTGTGCAGGATCCATGCGTAGCAGGGCCTTCTGCCCGATCGAGCGTGACTGCAGGGTGGGATCGACGAAGCGGTAACGGCCGCGCTCATCGCGCTGCACCAGAGGCGCCTGGGCCAGTTCCGGGGTATCCAGCAGATGGTCGATCACCGCGACCAGGCGATCATTGAAATATCCGTCGGGCCGGCCCAGGTCGACGTAGGCCTGCTGGATCAACGGATAGAAGCGCTTGTAGGCCGTTGCCGTTGCTGCCGGATCCAGCGCGGTGAAGGCCTGCACATAGGGCGCATAGCGCGCCGCGTTGCTGGCGGCGGTGCGATCACCGCCTTCGCCGGGCTCGACCTGGAGGTTGCCCGGCAGCGGCCGTGCGGCCAGCGCAGTGGGCGGCACGCTTGGCTTGTCCAGGTTGTCGACCTGGGTGACCAGGCGCTGGATCAGGTGATCGCGCAGCAGCAGGGTCAGCGGCCCCTCGCCCTGGAACAGTTGGCTCAGTGCGCCCCAGGCCGCGGCATCGCTGTCAGCCAGCTTCGGCAGCGCCGGGTCGGCGGCGGCCTCGGTGTCCAGCGGATGCCTGATCGGCGGCGGTGCTGGCGAGGGTTCCGCGGCCGCCTGCGGTTGTGGCGCTGCGCTGGTGCTGACGGCAGTTGACTGCACCGGCACCGAAACACCATCTGCCAGATGCTTCAGCTGATCCCGGAACAACCAACCGCCCGCGCCGCCGATCACCACCACACCCAGCACCCAGGGCCATACCGCCTTTGCACTCTGCATGATGCAGCACCTCGTTTCACACGCATGGAGAAGGTGTGACCCCACCGGTTCCAGCCGGTTCCCCGCCTGTTCCGCTGCCGTTCGGCTTCGCCCTGCGCCAAAGCCGCGCTCACGCCTGCTTTGCATGCCGCGCGCGAGGCTGGGGGCCTTGTCCTGCGGAGACACTGCCATGCAGTACGCGCTGTATTACTGGACCGGCATCCAGGGCCGGGGCGAGTTCGTGCGGCTGGCGCTGGAAGATGCCGGCGCCGACTACATCGACATGGCGCGGGTGCACGGTGATGCGGTGATGCAGCCGTTCCTGGAGGGCCACAGCGAAGGCCCGCAGCCCTTCGCGCCGCCGTTCCTGAAGGCCGGCCGCCAGGTCATCGCGCAGGTCGCGGCGATCCTGGATTTCCTCGGCCCGACGCTGGACCTGGTGCCACAGGCGGCCTCGCGGCGGATGCAGGCGCTGCAACTGCAGCTGACCATCGCCGACCTGGTGGCCGAGGTGCACGACACCCACCATCCGATTGCCGCATCGAAGTACTACGAAGCGCAGAAGACCGAGGCCAAGGCACGTGCCGCGTCGCTGCGCAGCGAGCGCCTGCCGAAGTTCCTGGGCTACTTCGAACGGGTGCTGGCCGCCAACGGTGGCCGCCATGCACTGCGCGAGCATTCGTACGTGGATCTGTCGCTGTTCCAGCTACTGAGTGGGCTGGACTACATGTTTCCACGCCGCATGCAGGCACTGGCGTCCACCCTGCCCCTACTGCGCGCGCTGCAGGCGCGGGTGGCGAAGCGGCCGAACATCGCCGCCTATCTGGCCTCGGAACGACGTCTGGCGTTCAACACGAATGGCATCTTCCGCCACTACCCGGAGCTGGACGCCGAACGGTAGTGCCGGCCGCTGGCCGGCAGAGCGCGCTGTGATCATTCGCCGCCTGCAACACGCCCCTGTAGGGCCGAGCCATGCTCGGCTCAGAGCAGCCGAGCGCAGGCTCGGCTCTACAGAGCACCAGAAGTGGAAGGAGCGGTAGCGCCGGGCCATGCCCGGCGTCACCGGTCAATGATCGGTGCGATCAGCCAGCGGTTGCACCGGCTGCTTCTGCAGCGACAGCAGGCCCAGCAGCACCGCCAGGGCCACGTAGGCGCCGGCAAACTGCAAACTGATGATGCGCGCCAATCCTTCCAGGTCCCACGGCAGGTAGATGCCGCCGCGCGGATCCACCGAGTGGATCAGCCCGAACAGTGTCAGCAACGCAGCCACCAGCAGGAACCCGCAGGCACGGCGCAGGCGGCCATCGACCATCGCCGCCACCGCCGAAATCCACAGCATCGAGGTGATGATGAAGCCGTTGCCGAGAGTGAAGATCACCGCCAGCTCCGGCAGGCCGTGGCCGTCGAGCTTGGTCAGCAGCTGCGCCAGCTGATCCGGTGCGATCCAGCCGGGTGCCTTGATCGCCAGCAGGTAGGCCACCGACGGCAGGAAACCGAGCACCATCGCGCCGGCATGGTGGCGCGGCGTGGCCTGGAACGCCTGCGTGGTGATGTCGATGGCCACGTACACGATGATCGGTGCCAGCACCGCCAGCGGCAACCACTGCACCAGCCCGGAGATGATACCGAGCATGCCGCCGATGCCGACGAACAGGCCGGTCAGCAGCGTATAGCCGCTGCGCGCGCCCATGTGCTTGTAGGCGGGCTGGCCGATGTACGGCGTGGTCTGGGCGACGCCGCCACACACACCGGCCACCAGCGTGGCCACCGCTTCCACCAGCAGGATGTCGCGGGTGCGGTAGTCGTCACCGGCCGCGCGCGCGCTTTCGGATACGTTGATGCCGCCGACCACCATCAGCAGGCCGAACGGCAGCAGCAGCGGCAGGTAGGTCATCGCGGTGGGCAGGCCGTCGAGGAAGCCCAGCGTCGGCAGCGGCAGCACCACCTGCGGCGGCACCCACGCCGGCACATGGAAGCCCGGCGCGCCCAGCCCGGCCAGGCCGAGGCCGTAATACAGCACGGTGCCGAACACGAAGGCCAGCAGCACGCCCGGGCCACGCACCGGCAGTTTGCCCTTGGCGATCAGCACGTACAGCAGCAGGCCCAGCGTGGTGAAGCCGACCAGCGGCGAGCGCAGCGTTTCCAGCAGCGGCAGCAGGCCCATCAGCACCAGCGCGATGCCAGCAATGGAGCCCAGCAGCGCGGCACGCGGCAGCGCGCGGGTGACCGCTTCGCCGAAGAACGACAGCACGAACTTGAGCACGCCCATGATGACCAGCGCGGCCATGCCCAGCTGCCAGGTGGCGATGCCCGCCGCGTGCGGGTCCATGCCCTGCTGCTTGAAAGCGATGAAGGCCGGGCCGAGCACCAGCAGCGCCATGCCGATGCTGGTCGGGGCATCCAGGCCGAGCGGCATGGCGGTGACATCGTCGCGGCCGGTGCGCGCGGCCAGCCGGCGCGCCATCAGGGTGTACAGCAGGTTGCCGATCAGCACGCCGAAGGCCGTGCCGGGGAACATGCGGCCGAACACCACGTCGGCGGGGAACTGGAAGATCCCGACCAGGGCCATGGCGATGAAGCCGAGGATGGAGAGGTTGTCGACGACCAGGCCGAAGAAGCCGTTGAAGTCGCCGGCGACGAACCAGCGACGCGGTGCGGCGGAAGCGGGAGCGGACATGGAAGGGGCGGTGGGGGTGGGGACCGCCGATGGTAGGCCCAGCGGGGCCGGCGCGCCAATTCCGTCGTGGAATGATGGGTTCCAGCCAACGGCGGGGCCCCTCGTGGCTGGGTTGGTCGCGGACAGCGGACCTCAGGGGGTGGGCCGGGCGGGTAGGCTGCGCAGGGGTCGCTGCAAGTACGTCCCTGTAAGCTCGGTCGCCGCATCCATGCGGCTCACGCCCCTGCGCAGCCTACCCGCCCGGCCCCTGACAGTTTCCTGCGCGTGCCAGCCACGGAAAAGAATCAAAAGATCAAAAGCAAAGGCAGGCTCTCTTTGTAGAGCCGAGCCCATGCTCGGCTGCTGTACGCGAAGCCTCTCAGCCGAGCATGGCTCGGCTCTACAGAAGATCATTCCGATCATTCTTTCGTTCATCCACGCATGGCGTGGATCCACCGTGTCGACCAAGGTCGACACCCACCAGTGCAATATCCCGTTCCGGCAGATTGCAGGAAGCTGTCGAAGGCGGGGTGGGTCCGGTTACGGGGGCGTGAGCCGCATGGGCCCGAGGCATGCCTCGGGCGGGTTGGGCAGGACGCCCAACCCCGGTCTTGCCGTGTGCGCAGGATTGCGCACACGAGCAAGCGGCGACCGAGCTTACATGGACGTACTTGCAGCGGCCCCCGCAACCGGCCCCACCCCGCCTACCCACGGCAAACCTGCTTTTGACCTTGCTTCGGCGGTTGCCGTGGTTTCGGCGGGTGCAGGGCGCAGCCCTGCATCGACCACCCCCTACTTCTTCAGGAAGTTGTCCACCAGCAGATGCTTCACGTCGTCGAAGCGGCCGTTCAACACCGCCTTGGCCGCATACAGCGCGGTACCGGCCACCTGCTTGGCTTCGATCTGTGGCGGCATCACCAGCTCGGCGCGGCTGGTGTGTACGTCCAGCAATGCCGGGCCACGCTGCGACAGGAAGTCCTGCACCGCTTCCTCCAGATCCTCGCTGCGGGTCACGGTGCGGCCGTGGAAGCCGATCACCTCGGCCAGGCGACCGAAGTCCGGGTTCTTCAGGTCGGTGTAGTTGTCCAGCAGGCCTTCCACCTTCTGCTCCAGCTCGACGAAGTTCAGCGAGCCATTGTTGAACACCACCACCTTGATCGGCAGGTTTTCCTGCACCGCGGTCAGCAGGTCGCCCAACAGCATCGCCAGGCCACCATCGCCGGACAGCGAAATCACCTGCCGGCCGGGGAACGCCTTCTGCAGGCCCAGGGCCTGCGGCATTGCATTGGCCATCGTGCCGTGCAGCAGGCTGGTCAGCGTGCGGCGGCGACCGTTGACGCGGATATGCCGCAGCACCCAGACCATCGGCGAGCCGCCGTCAGCGGTGAACAGCGCATCGTCGCTGGCATGCTTCGACAGCAGCGCGGTCAGATGCTGCGGGTGGATCAGCTCGCCCTCGCCGGGCTGTTCTTCCTGCTCGCGCTTCTTCAGCGCCTTGTCGCGACGTTCGATACATTCGTCCAGGAAACTGCTGTCCTCGCGCGGCGGCAGCATCGGCAGCAAGGCATCCAGCGTGGGCGCGATATCGCCGACCACGCCGAGGTTCACCGGGTGGCGGCGGCCAAGGTGGCTGCCATCGCGGTCGACCTGGATGATCGTGGCCTTGTCGGGGTAGAACTGGCCCCAGGCGAAGTCGGCGCCGAGCAGCAGCAGCGTGTCGCACTCCATCAGCGTGTGGAAGCCAGACTCGATTCCGAAGATTCCGGTCATGCCCATGTTGTACGGGTTGTCCGGCTCGACGAAATCCTTGGCGCGCGAAGTATGCGCAACCGGCGCCTGCAGGCGCCGGGCCAGTTCCAGCAGCTGCGCGTGCGCGCCCTGGCAACCGGCACCGGCATAGACGCCGATACGCTTGCCCTGCCCCAGCAGCTCGGCAATGCGCTGCAGTTCGGCGTCGGACGGGCGCAGCACCGGCTGGGTGTAGTGCACCGAGAACGGCACATCGTGCTTCACCTCAGCCTGGCTGATGTCGGCCGGCAGGATCACTACCGCCACGCCACGCCGGCTGATCGCCGCCTGGCAGGCCAGGGCCACCACGCGTCGCGCCTGCTCCGGGCTGTGCACCTGCTCGCAGAACACCGTGCAGCTGCCATAGACCGCCTTGAAATCCACTTCCTGCGGAAATTCCATGCCCAGCTCACTGGTCACCACCTGGCTGGCGATCAGCACCATCGGCGCACGGTTGCGGTTGCTCTCAAACACGCCGTTGATGAAGTGCAGGCCACCGGGACCACAAGAACCCGCACAGGCGGTCAACTCGCCGCTCACCAGCGAATCGGCGCCGGCGGCGAACGCTGCCACTTCTTCATGGCGCACGTGCACCCAGGCGATCTCGCTGCCATGCATCGCATCGGTCACATGGTTGAGCGTATCGCCCACGATGCCGTAGCAACGGCGGACACCAGCCTGCTGCAGGGCGTCCACCACGATTTCGGCCACGCGCTTGCTCATCGGATACATCCTCGAACGGGGGAACGTCCGAGGCTAGACCTGATGAAGTGATGCCCCCGTGGGCAAGTTGCCCATTGCCTCGATGTGCAAACTGCGGGTAGACGTCTCGTCAATCGTTGACGTTGATCCAGCCCTCCACCGCGCCGCTTTTCGGGTTGTGATACCGCACCTTCAGCCAACCCTCCTGTTCATCCAGCAGTTCCACGCGATCCCCCTGCACCAGGTAACGCTTGGTGCTGGGCGCACCGGGGCGGTCGAACAGGAACAGGCGCGCGGGTACCACGGTGGCCTGCTGGCCACGCAACGGTCCATCCGGCGGTGCACCCAGGCCATCGGCGATGGCACTTTCCAGCACACGGCCGGCCGGATCATAGGTGCGCCAGACCGCCAACGGGCCCTGCTCATCGGTCTGTTCCCACTGCAGCGCGGCGTTCAAGGTATCGCCCAGCATCAGCACGCTCTCAGAGCGGTACAGATGGAGCTTCGCGCCTGCAAACCGGTACTGGTCGGTGTACCACATCGGGCCACTGCGGCAGCTGCTGGTCAGGGTGCGGCTCGGACGGTCGACACTCAGCCCCATCAGGTCACCACAACTGTCCTTGCCGTGGGTATCGGCCTGCAGTGCGCGGAAACCGGCACTGGCCGGATCGAACCGGTACACCGCCACCGCTTCGTTGACCATGCCCACCGAAGCGCGTGCGACCAGTTCCGGGTAGCCATCGAAATCGACATCTTCGAGCGACCAGCGCGAATGACCGTCGGCATCCACCGCGCCCTCCAACGTCTGGCGCTTGCCCGATGGCGACAGCTGCACTGCAATGCTGCCGTCCTGCAGGGGATCGGCATGCGCCTGCACATGCGCGGCCACCTGGAACCGCAGCGTTTCGCCGTCGTCGCCACTTGCCTGCGCCGACGGTGCCAGCACTCCCGCCAGCACCAGGCCCAGCACGCATTCCCTGTAATTCATCGTTGCTCCCTGCGGCACCGCGGCGGCACCTTCAACTCAGAACGATATCTCGACCGGCTGCCGCGACCACAGCACCGATTGATGCCTGGTCTGCTGCTTCCACGCCAGGCGGATCGCTTCGATGTCGGCGCGGCGCTGCGGGGTGTCCTCGTGCAGCACCACCAGCACCTTGGTGCGCAGACGGTTGGGCGAGGCATCACCGCGGAACAGCCATTGGCCATAGGCATCGAACACGGTCAGGCCATCCGGGAAGCGCGGGGTCACCTCCTTGTCCAGGAAGGTGCGCCACTGCGCCTCGCTGATGGTATCGGCCTGCGGGCGGTTGCCGGCGCCCTGCACCTCGCCCACGCCGAAGTACAGCTCGCTGCGCACCCAGCCGTGGCCGGCGGACGGGCGTGCAGCATCGCCCTTCAGTTCGGCGGTGGTGGCCGTGGCATAGGCGCTGGGCGCCTGCGAGGACAGGCTGGCGCAGCCACTGGTGGCCAGCAGCACGGCAAAGACGAGGCCAAGGTGTTTCATCGGTACAGCTCCGGGGGAAGGGGGACAAGGCGAGCCGGCAGCGTACAGCGCCACCGGCCCGGCGTGCTGATGCCAGCAGGGCATCAACTCATGCCAGGCCGGCAGGGGCTTGCATCGGCACCGGCCATCACGCGAAGATAATATATCGCTTCATCCGGATGGATGTAAGTGAAACTATCTCCCCTTCCCCGTCGTCGTTGTTGCTGGAGCCCCCATGTCCTTCCGCCTGCCCGCGTCGCCGCTCGGCCTCGCCATCGCGCTTTCCTCCGCTGCCGTCCCGGCCCTCGCCCAGGACGCCACCAACCTGGACACGGTGATCGTCACCGGCACCCGCGCCGCCGATCGCACCGTGCTTGAGTCAACCTCGCCGGTGGACGTGCTCACCGCCGAGGACATCCGCAAGGCCGGCGTGGTCAACGGTGAACTGGGCAGCGCGCTGCAGGCGCTGCTGCCGTCGTTCAACTTCCCGCGCCAGTCCAACTCCGGTGGCGCCGACCATGTGCGCGCCGCGCAGTTGCGCGGCCTGTCGCCGGACCAGGTGCTGGTACTGGTCAACGGCAAGCGTCGCCACCACACCGCACTGGTCAACACCGACAGCAAGATCGGCAAGGGCACCACCCCGGTCGATTTCAATGCGATCCCGGTCAGCGCGATCAAGCGCATCGAAGTGCTGCGCGACGGCGCCGGTGCGCTGTACGGATCGGACGCCGTGGCCGGCGTGATCAACGTGATCCTCGACAACGGCGGCGACGGCGGCGAGATCGAGGCCAGCTACGGTGCCAACCACACCGACCTCAAGCCGATCGGCCGCACCCTCACCGATGGCCAGACCGGCAACATCAGCGCCAAGGTCGGCACCTCGCTGGGCGAAGACGGTGGCTTCCTGCGCGTCGGCCTGGAATACAAGCACCGCAACGGCACCAACCGCGCCGGCTTCGACCAGATTCCGCCGTGGGACCAGACCCCGGGCAACCTGGCGCTGCAGGGCAAGCGCAACTACGTGCTGGGCGATGGCAAGAGCAAGGACATCAACCTGTGGCTGAACACCGAGATTCCGGTGGGCCAGACCTCGACGTTCTACGCGTTCGGCACCTTCAACCAGCGCGATACCGAAGGCGCCAACTACTTCCGCTATCCCGATGGCGATGCCAACTGGAAGCAGGTCTATCCGAACGGCTACCGGCCGATCTCCGAAGGCGAGAACCGCGACGTGCAGGCCGTGGCCGGCGTGCGCGGCCAGTGGGGCGAGTGGAGCTACGACGGCAGCCTGGATTACGGCCAGAACGACTTCACCTACCGCCTGCGTGATTCGCTCAACGCGTCGCTGGGCCCGACCAGCCCGACCCGCTTCAAGACCGCCGACTACGAGTACGCGCAGACCGTGGGCAACCTCGACCTGAGCCGCGTGTTCACCCAGAGCGACAGCATCAGCCACACGCTGGGCCTGGGCGTGGAAGCGCGCCATGAGCGCTACCAGACCCGCCCCGGCGACCCGGCCAGCTATGCGGCGGGCCCGTACACCGACCGCCCGACCGGCTCGCAGGCCGGTGGCGGCCTGACCCCACAGGACGCCGCCACCCTGTCGCGCGACGTGGCCAGCGCCTATGCCAGCCTGTCCAGCCAGTTCGGCGAGAAGTTCTCCACCGATCTGGCCGCGCGCTACGAGCACAACGACGACTTCGGCGGCGAGCTGACCGGCAAGCTCGGCCTGCGCTACGAGTTCACGCCGGCGTTTGCATTGCGCGGTGCCATCTCCAACAACTTCCGCGCACCTTCACTGGCGCAGATCGGCTACGAATCCACCTCCACCGGCTATAACGCTGGTGGCCAGCTGGTGCAGGGCCGACTGCTGTCGGTCAACAATCCGATCGCGCGTGGCCTTGGCGCGCAGGACCTGAAACCGGAAAAATCCCTGAACACGTCGCTGGGCTTCACCAGCCGCATCGGCGAACACTTCGACCTCTCGCTGGACTTCTTCCAGATCGACATCGACGACCGCATCGCACTGTCGGAGAGCATCACCGGTGATGCACTGACCGGCTACGTGGCAGCCAACTACGGTGTCAGCGGCCTGCAGAGCGCCAGCTTCTTCGTCAACGCCGCCGATACCCGCACCCGTGGCGCCGAGCTGGTGAGCAACTGGCGCCAGTCGCTGGGCGATGGCCAGCTGCTGTTGACCGGCACCTATGCGTATACCAAGACCACGCTGAAGAACGTGCTGGCCACGCCGGCCCAGCTGCAGGCGCTGGACCCGGATTATGTGCTGTTCGGGATTGAAGAGACCAACACGCTGACCGATGCCACACCGCGTACACGTGGCAGTTTCTCGGCTGCCTGGAGCAATGACCACTGGTCGCTGAGCAGCCGCGTGAACCGCTACGGCAGCGCCACCCGCGTGTTCAACTTCGGTGATGGCTACATCCCGCGCCAGACCTACCAGGCCGAGTGGCAGCTGGACGCGGAAGTGGAGTACCGCATCACCCCGCAGTGGAGCGTGGCCATCGGCGGGCAGAACCTGACCGACAACTACCCGGATCGATCCAACAGCGATATCCACTACTTCGGCAACCTGCCGTACGACGTGCTGTCGCCGATCGGCAGCAACGGCGCCTACTACTACGGCCGCGTTCGCTATACCTTCTGATTGCTCTGGGTGTAATTGCCTTGGGTGGGTGCGGACCGTTGGTCCGCACTGTCTGGGTTCAATGCAGGCTGACCCTTTGTGCCGACCCACGGTCGGCACCCACCGAAGCAAGGCCGTAGCCTGCCCTCGACCCCACGTACACGCCCACGCTGGCAAGCTGGGCGTCATGGCTGAACCGCTCCCCCTGCGTCCGCCACCGCCATTGCTGGATGACGCCTGCGCGTTGTTCCTCGATGTCGACGGCACCCTGATCGAATTCGCTGCGCGCCCGGATGCCGTGCAGCTGCTGCCGGATGTGCGTGAAGCCATCGGCCGCATCAGCGACCGACTGGAAGGTGCCGTGGCACTGGTCAGTGGTCGCCCGCTTGAACAGCTGGATCAACTGTTCGCTCCCCTGCAACTGCCTGCCGCTGGCCTGCACGGCCATGAACTGCGTGGCCAGGATGGTCGTGTGCTGCGTGACGAACACGATGACGACACCGCCGAGTGGCTGCACGCACTGCACCAGCAGGCGATGCGCTTCGCCCACGGCCATCCCGGCGTGCTGGTGGAAGACAAGGGCGTCGGCCTGGCCCTGCACTGGCGCGGCGCGCCGCATGCCGCCAGCGATGTCCGCGCCTTCGCCGACCGCCACGTGCGTGGCCGTGCCAGCTACCGCCTGCAACCTGGCGACCATGTGGTCGAGTTCGTGCCTGTCGGCACCGACAAGGGCCGTGCCGTGCGCCGGATGATGCAGTACCTGCCCTTCCGCGGCCGCCTGCCGGTGTTCCTCGGTGACGACCTCACCGATGAATTCGGCTTCGACGCCGCCAACGTCCAGCATGGCTGGAGCGTGCTGGTGGGCGAGCGGGAACCGAGCAAGGCGGTGTTCGCGCTGCCCGACATACGCAGCGTGCACGCCTGGCTGCGTGAGAATGCCTATTGACCCGGCCCCCCCACGGCCGCAACCGAGATGTACCGCGTGATGACCCAACCCGATCTTGATCTGGGCGTGGTCGGCAACGGCAGCTTCGGCGCCCTGGTCGACAAACGTGCCCGCGTTGTCTGGAGCTGCCTGCCCACCTTCGACGGCGACCCCACCTTCTGTGCCCTGCTCGGCCCCAACCAGCAGACCGGTGGTGACTTCGCCATCGAGCTGGAAGACTTCGCCAGCAGCGAGCAGGAGTACCTGACCAATACGGCGATCCTGCGCACCGTCCTGCGCGACACGCACGGCGGCGAACTGGAGATCCTCGACTTCGCGCCCCGCTGGCGGCAGAACGACCGCTTCTACCGGCCGGTCAGCCTGATCCGCCAGGTGCGCCCGCTGGCCGGTAGCCCACGCATCACCGTGCGCGCCCGCCCGCTGGCCGATTGGGGCGCGCGCGTGCCGGAGTCCACCTGGGGCAGCAACCATGTGCGCTGGATCCTGCCCGAGCACGTGCTGCGGCTGACCACCGATGTGCCGGTCCGCTTCGTGCGCGACGGCCTGCCGTTCGTGCTCAGCCATCCCGTCCACCTGATCCTGGGCGTGGACGAATCGCTCAACCGCTCGATCAGCGGCTACGTGCAGGAAGCCTTCCAGCGCACCCGCGACTACTGGCGCGAATGGGTGCGCTACCTGTCCATTCCCCTGGAATGGCAGGACGCGGTCATCCGCAGTGCGATCACGCTGAAGCTGTGCCAGTACGAGGACAGCGGCGCGATCATCGCGGCGATGACCACCTCCATTCCGGAAGCCCCCGGCAGCGTGCGCAACTGGGATTACCGTTACTGCTGGCTGCGCGATGCGGCGTTCGTGGTGCGCGCGCTGAACCGTCTGGGCGCAACGCGCACGATGGAACAGTTCCTCGGTTACATCTTCAACCTGGCCACCACCGACGGTACGCTGCAACCGCTGTATGGCATTGGTTTCGAGGCCAAGCTGGACGAGGATGAGGTGCCCAGCCTGTCCGGCTACCGCGGCATGGGCCCGGTGCGCCGCGGCAACCTGGCCTGGGTGCAGCGCCAGCACGACGTGTACGGCAGCGTGGTGCTGGCGTCCACGCAGCTGTTCTTTGACCGTCGCCTGCAGGATCCCGGCGACGCGCACACGTTTGCCCGCCTGGAACCCCTGGGCGAACAGGCCTTCGCCCTGCACGACGTCCCCGATGCCGGCCTGTGGGAATTCCGCGGCCGCACCGAAGTGCACACCTACACCAGCGCGATGTGCTGGGCTGCGTGCGACCGCCTGTGCAAGATCGCCGTGCGCCTGAAGCGTGATGACCGCGCACACTACTGGCGCGAGCGCGCCGACACCATCCACGCCCGCATCATGGCCGAATCCTGGAGCGAGGAGCTGGGCCACTTCACCGATACCTTCGGCGGCCATCGCCTGGATGCCTCGCTGCTGCTGCTGGCCGACATCGGCTTCATCGACGCGATGGACGCCCGGTTCATTGCCACCGTCGATGCCATCGGCCGCGACCTCAAGCACGGCAATTCGCTGTACCGCTACGTCGCGCCGGATGACTTCGGCGAACCGGAAACCAGCTTCACCATCTGTACGTTCTGGTACATCGATGCGCTGGCGGCGATCGGGCGCATGGATGAAGCACGCGAGATGTTCGAGCTGCTGCTGAAGCAGCGCAACCACCTGGGCCTGCTGTCGGAGGATCTGGCCTTCGACAGCGGCGAGGCCTGGGGCAACTTCCCGCAGACCTATTCGCACGTCGGCCTGATCACCGCCGCGATGCGCCTGTCGCGGTCCTGGCAGGAGGCATCGTGAGTCGTCTGGTCGTGGTTTCAAACCGTGTGGCCGTGCCCGGCGAGAACCGCGCAGGTGGGCTGGCGGTCGGCCTGCTGGCCGCCCTGAAGGAGCGCGGCGGCCTGTGGTTCGGCTGGAGCGGCAAGACCGTAAAGGAAGGCAGCGGCACGCTGCACCGGCAGAAGGACGGTGACATCGACTACGTCACCATGGACCTGAGCAAGCGCGAGGTCGATGGCTACTACAACGGCTTTGCCAACCGCACGCTGTGGCCACTGCTGCACTTCCGCCTGGATCTGGTCGACTATGACCGCGGTACCCGCGAGACCTACCACAAGGTCAATGCGCTGTTCGCCGACAAGCTCGCGCCATTGCTGCGCGAGGATGACATCGTCTGGATTCATGACTATCACCTGATCCCGCTCGGCGCACTGCTGCGCGAGCGCGGCATCGGCTGCCGCATTGGCTTCTTCCTGCATATCCCGATGCCGTCGGCCGACCTGCTGCAGGCGATGCCCGATCACCTGCGGTTGTTCTCCGCGCTGTACGCCTACGACCTGGTCGGCTTCCAGACCCAGCGCGATGCCGATCGCTTCCAGACTTACCTGCGCCTGTTCGGCGGCGGGCGCGTGCTCGACAACGGCGAGCTGGAAGCGCCGGGCGGGCGCCGCTTCCGTGCAGCAGCCTTCCCGATCGGCATCGACACCGAGCTGATCGCACGCCAGGCCGCCACAGCCGCCACCAAGACCGCCGTGAAGAATCTTCGCGCCAGCCTGCGCGACCGCCAGCTGGCAATCGGCGTGGATCGCCTGGACTATTCCAAGGGCCTCCCCGAGCGCTTCCTTGGCTTCGAGCGCTACCTGCAGCGCCACCCTGACCAGCGCGGCTCGTTGACCTACCTGCAGATCGCCCCGGTCTCGCGCGGTGATGTCACCGAGTACCGGCAGTTGCGCAGCCAGCTGGAGCAGATCGCTGGCCACATCAACGGCGGCCATGCCGAGCCGGACTGGACGCCGCTGCGGTACGTCAACCAGAACTTCACCCATGCCACGCTCACCGGCTTCTACCGGGCGGCGGCGGTCGGCCTGGTCACGCCTCTGCGCGATGGCATGAACCTGGTGGCCAAGGAATACGTGGCGTCGCAGGACCCGGAGGATCCGGGCGTGCTGGTGCTGTCACTGCTGGCTGGCGCCGCCGACGAACTGAAGCAGGCACTGCTGGTGAACCCGCATGATCTGGACGGCGTGGCCGATGCGATCGCCACCGCAGCCACGATGTCGCTGAGCAGGCGCAAGGAGCGCTGGCACGCGATGATGGAGCACCTGCGCACCTACGACATCAACCACTGGCGCCGCAGCTACCTGGACGCGCTGGAGGGTTGAAGCACGCGTTCCTGTAGAGCCGAGCCATGCTCGGCTGCGTTTTGTAGAGCCGAGCCATGCTCGGCTGCTATTGGCAGGAGAAAAAAGCAAGTCGAGCATGGCTCGACTCTACAAAAGACAGGCGATCAATCCAGGAACCGCGCGGCCTGCTCCGGTGCGGGCAGGTAACAGGCCTCATGCCGACCGAACCAGCGGTAGCGGTTGCGTGCCAGCGCGCGATACGCCGCATCACGCCAGCCGCGCGGCACGAGCCGCAGCACGCCGGCCAGGCGCCAGGCGCCGCCCAGCCCCTCAAGGACGCGCAGCATCGCATCGGTATCGGTCCAGGCGCCCTGCGCGTCCAGCAGCAGGAACGACATCGGGTCCTGCGGGTCCAGCCCGTGCGCGCGCAGCATCGCGCTGCCCTGTGCGCCCTGCATCGCCGCAAAGCGATAGCGCCCCCTGCGGTCGAAGCGCAGCAGGAAGCGCACCCAGCGGTTGCACAGCGCGCATACGCCATCGAATACGATCACCGCGCTCCCAGCCTCGGCGGCGGCCTCACTGCGGTTCGAGCCAGCCTTCATAGCGGATCAGAGCTCCCACCCAGGGCAGCGTCACATCGACCAGGAAAGTGTAACGCTCACCCTGCCAGGCTTCGCGGCAACGCACGCCACCAAACCAGCGCCTCGGCAGCGGCAGCAGCCCGAAGGCCCAGACCCGCCGCACCGACCAGTCGATGCCACCTTCGCGGGCCTGCAGATCAAATTCGAAGCGCACCGCGCCCAACTGCTCGCGCAGGTATCCCTCATGCGCCCACAGCCGCGACACCATCGGCCAGCGCCCAAAACGCCGCGCCCACTGCTCGCCCTGCCCGTGTGCCCTGAACGCCACTTCGGTCGGCAGCGCGTCTCCGTCCTTTGGCAACCGTGCCAACGCAGCCAGCAGCGGCACCAGCCAGTGCCACCCCCTCACGATGCGCGCCTGCCCCACGTAGCGGCATGGCAACGGCGCGGCATGCAGCGCCTGCACCGGCGCGGCCAGGGTGGCGAAGGCCGGCCCCAGCACACACGCGAACAGCGGCGGAGTCAGGGCGCGATCCAGGCCAGGGTCGCCATGCGCCCGGTGCGACGGTCGCGCCGGTGCGAATACAGGTCCGGATCGGCCATGGTCGACACCGTGCCGCCATACACCTGCGCCGGGTCCATGCCCGCCGACTGCAACCGCTGCCGCGCCAGCGCGAACAGGTCCACCTTCCAGTGACCGGGGCGCGTCGCCACGAACGCTGCTTCGGCCGCCGGATCATGGCCGACGAAGGCGTGATAGACCTCCTCGCCGATCTCATAGTCGGACGGCCCGGCGGCCGGGCCCAGCCAGGCCCGCAGCTGCGCCGGCGGCGTCTGCAGGGCGGCCACCGTGGCCTCCAGCATGCCGTCGGCCAGCCCCCGCCAGCCGGCATGGGCCGCGCCCACCTCGCTGCCGTCTGCGGCGGCGAACACCACCGGCAGGCAGTCGGCGGTCAGGATCGCCAGCACCACGCCCGGCACCGAGGTTACCGCCGCGTCGGCCACCGGCTCGCTCGCGCCGGGCACCGGCGGTGCATCGAAGCGCAGCACGGTGCTGCTGTGCACCTGGCGCAGCCAGTGCGGCGCCGACGGCAGCGCCAGCCCCTGTTGCAGCAGCTGGCGGTTGTGCTCCACGTTCGCCGGGGTATCACCATCTGCCGCGTGCCGGTTGCCCAGGTTGAACTGCGCGAACGGCGCCGGCGAGATGCCCGCGCCGTGCCTGCGCGTGGTCAGCGCGTGGACGCCCGCAGGCGCCGGCCAGTCCGCCTGCAGCAAGGGCAGCGCGGCGGCCATCACCAGCGGTCCCGCTCGCGTGCGGCGAAGGCTTCGCTGTCTTCGCGCAGCACCTTCATCAGGTGCAGCATGTCCTCCGGCACCGGCGCAGTGTTGCGCACCGGCTCACCGGTGATCGGGTGCGTGAACTCCAGCGTCTCGGCGTGCAGGGCCTGGCGCTTGAAGCCGCGCAGCGCGGCCACCAGCTCGTCGCTGGCGCCCTTGGGCAGCTTCAGCGCGCCGCCATACAGCGGGTCGCCGATGATCGGATGGCGCACGTGCGCCATGTGCACGCGGATCTGGTGGGTACGACCGGTTTCCAGGCGGCACTCCAGCGCGGTGTGTGCCCGGAAGCGCTCGCGCAGGCGGTAGTGGGTCACCGCTTCCTTGCCGTCCTCACGCACCGCCATCTTCAGGCGATCGCGCGGGTGGCGGTCGATCGGGGCATCGGCAGTACCACCGGCCACCAGCGCGCCCATCACGATGGCCAGGTACTGACGGTGCACGTCACGTGCCGCCAGCTGCTCGACCAGCGCGGTCTGCGCTTCCAGGGTCCTGGCCACCACCATCACGCCGCTGGTGTCCTTGTCCAGGCGGTGCACGATGCCGGCGCGCGGCAGCACCGCCACCGACGGGTCGCGGAACAGCAGGGCGTTGACCAGGGTGCCGCTGTGGTTGCCCGCGCCCGGGTGTACCACCAGGCCGACCGGCTTGTTGATCACCAGCAGGTGCTCGTCCTCGAACAGCACGTCCAGCGGGATGTCCTCCGGCTGGGCGTCGGTCTGGGTTTCCAGTACCACGTTGAGGGTCACCACCTCGCCGCCGCGCAGCGGATCGCGCGGGCGCACCTGGGCACCGTCCAGCAGCACCTCCCCGGCCTTGATCCATTCGGTCAGGCGCGAACGCGAGTATTCGGGGAACAGTTCGGCCACGACGGCGTCGAAACGGCGCCCGGCAGCGGTGTCGGGGACGATGGCCTGGCGGGCCGATTCAGAAGGTTGTTCAGACATGGCAGGGGGCATTCTTTGAAATTTTGGGGTCCCGGCGGCCGGTTTCAGTCGCTGGACAGGACACTAGGCTATCATCGACCCTTCGTATTCCAGCCGCGTCCCGCCTCGACCCCATGATCCGACGCTCCGCCATGCTCTCCGCGCCCGTCCGCCTCACCGCCCTGCTGCTGGTGCTGGTCATCGCCGCCACCGGCTGCCATCGCGGCGCCAAGAAGGGTGATCGCCCCGATGAAGGCGTGCCGGTCGAACAGCTGTACGAGAAAAGCCACAAGCTGATGCAGGGCGGCAACTGGAGCGGCGCCGAGGCCAGCTTCCGCCGCCTGGTGGCCCAGTATCCGTACGGTCCGTACACCGAGCAGGCGATGATCGAGACCGCCTACGCCCAGTACAAGGCCGGCAAGCACGATGACGCGGTGTCCAGCATCGACCGCTTCATCCGTACCTACCCGACCCACCGCAACATCGCGTACCTGTACTACCTGCGCGGCCTGGCGAACTCCAACCGCAGTACGGTTTTCCTGCGTCGCGTATGGTCGTTGGATGCCAGCCGCCGCGACCTGTCCACGCCGCACCAGGCGTATTCGGACTTCAACATCGTGGTGGACCGCTATCCGAACAGCCGCTACGCCGCCGATGCGCGCCAGCGCATGCTGGAACTGCGTGACGTGTTCGCCCAGCACGAACTGGACAACGCCCTGTACTACATGCGCCGCGGCGCCTGGGTCTCGGCCGCCGGCCGCGCCAACTACCTGCTGGAAACCTATCCGCAGAGCGCGTTCCAGTACGACGCCGTCGCTGTCCTGGCCGATTCCTACACCCACCTGGGCAACAAGACCCTGGCCGATGATGCGCGCCGCGTCCTGCAGTTGAACCAGCCGGACCACCCGTGGCTGGAAGGCAAGTGGCCGAAGTACCCGTGGATGATCCGCAAGCTGAACCCGTTCGCTGGCGAGAAGTCCGCCAGCACCGGCCAGCGCAACGCGCGACTGGAAAAGAAATAAGAAAAAGGCCCCGCAAGGGGCCTTTTCTTTGTCGGTTATCCACGCCATGCGTGGAGGGTTCGTGCGCCCATGGACCACGACACTAGGAATTCTACGAATCCCCGGCGGATGCGACGCCGGTCCCAATCGGCGCGGGCGAGCTCCTCCACACTGCGGCGCAACGGCCATCCCGGCCGTGAAGGAGCGCCTCATGACCCCACCGCCACGCCATTTCCGTCCCCGCGCCTGCCTCCTCGCCACTGCCCTGCTGGCGCTGTCCCCGGGCCCCCTGGCCGCCGCACCGGTTGCACCGGGCGACCTGCTGTCTGCTGCCCCCTATCGCGCGTCATGGGTGCCGTCCAAGGCCGCGCAGGCCTACAAGCTGCACTACCGCACCCCGGATCATCGCGGCCAGCTGGCCGAAGGCACCGGCCTGCTGTATCTGCCCGCCGGCGCGGCGCCTGCAGGCGGCTGGCCGGTGGTGTCCTGGGCACATGGCACCCAGGGCATCGCAGACCGCTGTGCGCCCTCGGTGTCCGGCCCCTACCAACCCCAACGCGACGGGCGCTTCCTCGATCAGTTCCTGGCACAGGGCTATGCGGTGGTCGCCGCGGACTACCAGGGCCTCGGCAGTCCAGGTGACCATGCCTATCTGCATGTGCGCACTGCCGCGCGCAACGCCATCGACCTCGTCAAAGCCAGCCGCCAGTACCTGGGCAACGCAGCGCTGTCGCCGCGCTGGGTCTCGGTCGGCCATTCGCAGGGTGGCGCCGCCGCGCTCACGGCAGGCCACATCGCCCCCACCTATGGAGGGCCGGCGTTGCACTACCGCGGCAGCTTCACCACCGGTACGCCCACGGCAGTGGAGTTGACCGCGCTGGTGATGAAACCGGACAACCGCACCGCCAATCCAGGTGCAGTCAACGCGTATCACGCGTATCTGCTCGATGGCCTGCTGCAGGTCGCGCCGCAGATCGACCGCGTCCTCAGCGACACCGGCCGCGCCCGCGTGGCAGTGGCACGTGAGCAGTGCCTGGGCGAACTGGCCGCCACCCTGGACGGTGCGGATACCGGCAGCATGTTCACTGCACCGCTGACCAGCGTGCCGGGCATCTGGGCGGTGCTGTACGACTATCTCGGCGTACCGCGCCGCGGCTTCAGCCAACCACTGATGCTGGGCCATGGCAGCGCGGACCGCGATGTGCCCTATCTGACCACGCTGCTGTACGCCGCAGGCCTGGCCCTGCGAGGCGAGCCGGTCGCGTTCCGACGCTACCCGGTCGACCACCGCGGCACGCTGGATGCGGCGGCGGCGGATGGCCTGGCATTTGTGCGTGCACGGCTTGAGGGCGGCCACTTCAGCGACGCTGCGGAAACCGCCGGCCTCGAACAGCTGCTCGGCGAAGCCCGGTAGATCCACGCCATGCGTGGATGATCTTCGACCATCGTGCGGACCAAGGTCCGCACCCACCGGAGAGGGCCAACGGGTTGCGGGCCATCGGCCGGCACTCCCTGTCGTCTGCTGGACCGGGCCTCAGCCCTTGTAGCCGTTGCTGATCGGGTAACGACGCTCACGGCCGAACGCCCGGCGCGACACCTTCGGCCCCGGCGCGGCCTGGTGCCGCTTCCACTCGCTGATGCGTACCAGGCGCAGCACGCGGTCAACCACGGCCGCGTCGTAGCCGGCGGCCACGATCTCCGTGCGCGACTGTTCCTGGTCGATGTAGCGGTACAGGATGCCGTCCAGCACGTCATAGGCCGGCAGCGAATCCTGGTCCAGCTGGTTCTCGCGCAGCTCGGCCGATGGCGGGCGGCTGATCACCGCCGGCGGAATCACCGGCGCGCCGCCCACGGTATTGCGCCATTTGGACAGGCCGAACACCTCGGTCTTGTACAGGTCCTTCAACGGCGCATAGCCACCGCACATGTCGCCGTAGATGGTGGCGTAGCCGACGGCGTACTCGCTCTTGTTGCCGGTGGTCAGCAACAGGCCGCCGAACTTGTTGGCCAGTGCCATCAGGATCACCCCGCGGCTGCGCGACTGCAGGTTCTCTTCGGTCACGTCCGGCGCGGTGCCTTCGAACATCGGCGCCAGCGATTCCATCAGGCCCTTGAACGCCGGCTCGATCGAGACCGCTTCCAGCTTCACGCCCAGTGCCTGGCACTGCTCGGCGGCCAGGTCGTTGGACATGCCGGCGGTATAGCGCGACGGCAGGCGCACGGCGGTAACGTTCCCAGCGCCGAGCGCGTCGACCGCCAGCGCCAGTACCAGCGCCGAATCAATGCCACCGGACAGCCCCAGCCACACCTTCTTGAAGCCGTTCTTGCGGCAGTAGTCCTGGATGCCACGGGTCACGGCACGCCAGGCCAGCGCGTCCATGCTCTCGTCGCCATCGTCCATCCACACGTGCGGCATGAAGCGGCGGGTCTCACCGTCGTACTCCACCACCAGCCACTGGTCGACGAAGGCAGCGGCAGCCGGGTGTACCGTGCCGTCACCATCTGCCACCACCGACGCGCCGTCGAACACCAGCGCATCCTGGCCACCGACCACGTTGAGATAGGCGATGGCCGCCCCGCTCTCGCGGGTGCGTGCGGCCAGCACCGCGTCGCGCTGGGCGTGCTTGCCCCGCTCGTACGGCGAGGCATTGGGCACTACCACCAGTTGCGCCCCCGCGCGCACGGTGTCGGCCAGCGGCTCGGCGAACCAAAGGTCCTCGCAGATCAGCAAACCCACCGGAATGCCATTGACCTCGAACACACAGCTGCCGCCGTCCGGATCGACATCGAAGTAGCGACGCTCGTCGAACACCGCGTAGTTGGGCAGCTCGCGCTTGCGGTAGGTCTGCTCCAGCAGGCCATCGCGCAGCACGCTGGCGGCGTTGTAGACCACCGCACCAGCCGCCTGCGGCCAGCCGACCACGGCGGTGATGCCACGGCAGGCAGCAGCGATACGGCCCATCGCCTGCTCGCATTCGTACAGGAAGCCGGGACGCAGCAGCAGGTCCTCCGGCGGATAGCCGCTCACTGCCAGCTCGGGGAACATCACCAGCTCGGCGCCATACTCGTCGCGCGCCTGGCCGATCATCTCGATGATGCGCTCGGTGTTGCCGGCGACATCGCCGACCGGGAAATCGAACTGCGCCATCGCGATGCGGATCGAAGCCATGGGAATCAGCCTGTGGTTGCAATACGCCCATTGTAGCGCCGCGTCGTGCGCGCGCCGGGGGCGTTCACTGCGTGGACAGCCCCGGCTCAGTAGATCCACGCCATGCGTGGATGGGCCGACCAGGCGGCCGCCAGACGCAGAAAAGCCGCCCGAGGGCGGCTTTTCCAAAGCAAGCCGAGCGTGGGCTCGGCTCTACAGAATCGGCTGCCAGAGGCAGTCGTTCTTATTTCACCAGCTTGGCGATGGCAGCGCCCAGGTCGCCCGGCGAACGGACGGTGACGACGCCAGCAGCTTCCATGGCGGCGAACTTGCCTTCGGCAGTGCCCTTGCCGCCCGAGGCGATCGCGCCGGCGTGGCCCATGCGCTTGCCGGCCGGAGCCGACGCACCGGCGATGAAACCGACGACCGGCTTCTTCACGTGGTTCTTGATGTACTCGGCACCGGCTTCCTCGGCGTCACCGCCGATTTCGCCGACCATGATGATGCCTTCGGTCTGCGGATCTTCGTTGAACAGCTTCAGGCAGTCGACGAAGTTCAGGCCATTGATCGGGTCGCCACCGATGCCGATGCAGGTGGACTGGCCCAGGCCGACTTCGGTGGTCTGCTTGACCGCTTCATAGGTCAGGGTGCCCGAACGCGACACGATGCCGATCTTGCCCGGCTTGTGGATGTGGCCCGGCATGATGCCGATCTTGCACTCACCCGGGGTGATGACACCCGGGCAGTTCGGACCGATCAGGACGGTGTCCGGGTAGGAACGGGTCAGCACGTTCTTGACGCGCAGCATGTCCAGCACCGGGATGCCTTCGGTGATGCAGACGATGACCTTGATGCCGGCAGCAGCGGCTTCCAGGATCGCATCGGCCGCGAACGGCGGCGGCACGTAGATGACCGACGCGTTGGCGCCGGTGCTCTGCACGGCGTCGGCAACGGTGTTGAAGACCGGCAGGTCGATGTGGGTGGTGCCACCCTTGCCCGGGGTCACGCCGCCAACAACCTGGGTGCCGTACTCGATCATCTGAGTGGCGTGGAAGGTGCCCTGCTGGCCGGTGAAGCCCTGCACGATCACCTTGGTGTTCTTGTTAATCAAAACAGACATGGGAATTTCCTTCGGTGTCGTGGATCAGGCGGCGTTCTTGACCGCTTCAACGACCTTCTTGGCGCCGTCGTTGATGTTGTCAGCCGGGATGATGGCCATGCCGCTGTCACGCAGCAGCTGCTTGCCTTCTTCCACGTTGGTGCCTTCCAGGCGCACCACGACCGGAACCTTGACGCCCACTTCCTTCACGGCGGCGATGATGCCTTCGGCAATCATGTCGCAGCGGACGATGCCGCCGAAGATGTTGACGAAGATGCCTTCGACCTTGTCCGAGGACAGGATCAGCTTGAACGCTTCGATGACGCGCTGCTTGTTCGCACCGCCGCCCACGTCCAGGAAGTTCGCCGGCTCGCCGCCGTTGAGCTTGATGACGTCCATGGTGGCCATGGCCAGGCCGGCACCGTTCACCATGCAGCCGATGTTGCCGTCCATGGTGACGTAGTTGATGTCCAGCTCCGAAGCGGTCACTTCGGTTTCATCTTCCTGGGACTTGTCGCGCATCGCGACCAGTTCCTTGTGGCGGAAGTTGGCGTTGTCGTCGCTGTTGAACTTGCCGTCCAGCGCGTACAGGTTGCCATCGTCCAGGATGGCCAGCGGGTTGATCTCAACCAGCGCCAGGTCCTTTTCGTTGAAGATGCGGTACAGGTTCACCATGATGTTGGCGAACTGGCCGGCCTGCTTGGCGGTCAGGCCCATCTTGAAGCCGATGTCACGGCCGTGGTAACCCTGCACGCCCTCGACGAAGTCCACGTTCAGGGTGTGGATCTTGTCCGGGGTCTCGGCAGCGACCTGCTCGATTTCCATGCCGCCTTCGGAAGAGGCGATGTAGCTGATGGTGCGGGTGCCGCGATCCACCAGGACCGACAGGTACAGCTCCTTGACGATCTCACCGGCGGTGGTCACCAGCACCAGGTTGATCGGCAGCTCGACGCCGGCGGTCTGGTAGGTGGCCATCTTGGTGCCGAGCATCTTGGCCGCTGCGGCCTTCACATCATCGACGGTCTTGCAGAACTTGACGCCGCCAGCCTTGCCGCGGCCGCCAGCGTGGATCTGCGCCTTGACCATCCAGGGGCCCTGGCCCAGCGACTGGGCGACTTCAACCGCCTCGTCCGGGGTCGCCGCGACCTTGCCGGCCGGGACCGGGATGCCGTATTCGGCAAGCAGTTGTTTTGCCTGGTATTCGTGGAAATTCATGCGTCACCGTGGGAATAGGAACGACCGCACGCAATTCCTCAGGGCCCCCTGGAAGAGGCACCGGCACGGACCGCGGCGGGCCCACTATTGTGGCCGAGCCGGCGCCGGGGCGCAAAGAAGTCTGTACAAAACGCCAGACGCGGGCGGATTTTCGCGGTCATTCAGGCAGTTGCGCCCGCCCTGGCGCTGGCCACCGGTCTCCGCGGCGGGCCAAATGCGCGATGCGGGGCGGTCCCGCGGCGCCAGCGCAGGGGCCCTATACTGGCCCTCTCGAGCACGCTCGACACTACATCGACGCGACGTGCCCGCCCGGCCTCAGGGGATGCCAGGCAGGCCCGCCGCAGATTCCAGACCCAGGCAGCCAGAAGGGGAGTTCCGGCGTGTCACCCAGTGCTTCATTGATCGACCGCATCGAATCGATTCCGCGGCGTGAGCTGTACTTCTTCGCGCTGTACCGGGTGCTGATCGCCGCAGTCATCGCCGGCCTGCTCTACAGCCCCCTGTCCGGCATGGTCGGCGAGGCCCACCACCCGCGCCTGGCCGATACCGTTGCGGCCATCTATCTGGTGCTGTCGCTGCTGGCCCTGGCGATCGGCCGCAACGAACGCTGGCTGCGCCCCATCGTGGTCACCAGCGTGCTGGTGGATATCATCGCCGCCACCCTGCTGGCGCACGCCCTACCCGGCGCCAGCGCCGGCATCTCGATGTCGCTGCTGTTCAACATCGCCGCGGCCGCCACCCTGCTGCCGCTGAGCTGGGGGCTGGGCCTGGCAGTCGCGGCCAGCCTGGCCACCGGTACCGAATACCTGTGGAAAGTGCTGGAAGGCGGCGATCCCACCCGCACGCTGGCCGAGCTGGCCATGTTCGCCACCAGCTATCTGGCGCTGGCCTTCATCAGCTACCAGGTGGGCAGCCGCGCACGCCGCAACCAGCAGCTGGCCAACCAGCGCGGCGACGAAGTAGCCAACCTGTTCCAGATCAACGAACTGATCATCCGCCGCATGCGCACTGGCGTGCTGGTGGTAGACGCCGACAACCGCATCACCCTGGCCAATGAAGCGGCCTCGATGCTGCTCGGTGACAATGACGGCATCGGTGAGACAGGACGCCTGGATCTGGCCAGTGCCGCGCCGGAACTGGCGCGCCGCCTGCAGCGCTGGCGCAACGGCTGGGCGCAGGACGAACTGCCGCTGCAGCTCAACCCCGACCAGCCGGAAGTGCAACCGCGCTTCGCCCGCCTGCTGGCGGGCAGCGAGCTGGCCCTGGTGTTCCTGGACGATTCCAGCGTGGTCTCGCGGCGCGCCGAATCGCTCACCCTGTCGGCCATGGGCCGCTTCTCCGCCAGCCTCGCCCATGAAATCCGCAACCCGCTGGCGGCGATCAACTATGCCGTGCAGCTGCTGGAAGAAGGCACCGGCTTCAACGAAAGCGACCGCCGCCTGCTGCAGATCATCCGCCAGCAATGCCAGCGCACCAATGGCATCGTCGAAAGCGTGCTGGGGCTGGCACGGCGCGAACGCGCCACGCCCGAGAACGTCGACCTGGTCGCCTTCGTGCGCCGCTTCGTGCTGGAGTACAAGCAGGGCCAGACGCTGGAAACCGACAGCATCGAACCGATCATCAGCGATACGGCGGTGATGGCGCAGGTCGATACCAAGCACCTGTACCAGGTGCTCACCGTACTGGTGCACAACGCATTGAAGTACGGCCGTATCGGCCAGCAGCCGGCACGGGTGCGCCTGCGCGTGGCCCAGCACGAGCGCAGCGCGGTGATCGACGTGATGGACCGTGGCCCGGGCATTCCCGAGAGCGTGGCCGCACAGCTGTTCCGTCCGTTCTTCACCACATCCGAGCACGGCACCGGGCTGGGCCTGTATATCGCCCGCGAGTTGTGCCGGGCCAACCAGGCACGCCTGGACTACATTCCCGTGCCCGCCGGCGGCTCCTGCTTCCGTTTGGTGCTGCCCGGCCCCCACACGCTGCTGCCCACCTGATTGCAGATCTGTGCGTCAAACATTTGTCGCTTCCAGCCCCCTCGTTTATCTTTCACGCCCATGAACGAAACCCGCAGCGCCCTCGTCGTCGACGATGAACGCGACATCCGCGAACTGCTGGTACTGACCCTTGGCCGCATGGGCCTGCGCATCAGTACCGCCGCCAACCTGGCCGAAGCCCGCGAGCTGCTGGCCAGCAATCCGTACGATCTGTGCATCACCGACATGCGGCTTCCGGATGGCAACGGTATCGAGCTGGTCAGCGAGATCGCCCAGCACTACCCGCGCACGCCGGTGGCGATGATCACCGCGTTCGGCAGCATGGACCTGGCCGTGGAAGCGCTGAAGGCCGGTGCCTTCGACTTCGTCAGCAAGCCGGTGGACATCTCGGTACTGCGTGGCCTGGTCAAGCACGCGCTGGAACTCAACAACAGCGAGCGCCCTGCGCCCGGCCCCGCCACCGAACAGGCAGCACGCCTGCTCGGCGCTTCGCCGGCCATGGACGTACTTCGCACCACCATCAGCAAGGTCGCGCGCAGCCAGGCGCCGGTCTACATCCTCGGTGAATCCGGGGTTGGCAAGGAACTGGTTGCTCGCACCATCCACGCCCAGGGCGCGCGCGCGGCCGGGCCGTTCGTGCCGGTCAACTGCGGCGCCATTCCCGGCGAGCTGATGGAGAGCGAATTCTTCGGCCACCGCAAAGGCAGCTTCAGCGGCGCCCATGCCGACAAGCCCGGCCTGTTCCAGGCGGCACACGGCGGCACCCTGTTCCTGGACGAAGTGGCCGAACTGCCGCTGCAGATGCAGGTGAAGCTGCTGCGCGCGATCCAGGAGAAGTCAGTGCGCGCGGTCGGTGCGGCCAACGAAGAGCCGGTGGACGTACGCATCCTCTCTGCCACCCACAAGGACCTGGCCGAGCTGGTCGAAGATGGGCGCTTCCGCCACGACCTGTACTACCGCATCAACGTGATCGAACTGAAGGTGCCGCCGCTGCGCGAGCGCCGCCAGGACCTGCCGGAGCTGGCGGCCGCCGTGCTGGCGCGGCTGGCCCGCAGCCACGGCCGTGCCACCCCGCTGCTGGCGCCGTCGGCGCTGGAGGCGCTGGCCCACTATGCGTTCCCGGGCAATGTGCGCGAGCTGGAGAACATCCTGGAACGCGCGCTGGCACTGGCCGAAGAAGACCGCATCGGTGCCGACGACCTGCGCCTGCCGCAGCACGCCCCACGTGCACCCGGCGGCGCAGCTCCGGCCGAAGCCGTGGCCGACCTGCAGCCCGGCAGCGCCGCCCTGCCCTCGTACATCGAGCAGCTGGAACGCAGCGCCATCCAGCGCGCGCTGGAAGAGAACCGCTGGAACAAGACCCGGACCGCCGCGCAGCTGGGCATCACCTTCCGCGCGCTGCGCTACAAGCTGAAGAAGCTGGGGATGGAGTAGAGCCGAGCCCATGCCCGGCTGCGCGGTGGTCGGGTCCGCGCCATTCACGCATGGCGTGGAACTACTATGGGATCCGTGGCCGATCATCCACGCATGGCGTGGATCTACTGTAGAGCCGAGCCCACGCTCGGCTGCTCTTCGGTACCTCAGCCGAGCATGGGCTCGGCTCTACCTCAATCCTTGGTAACCCGATTGATCTCGGCCAGGCTGGTCACGCCCGCGGCGGCCTTCTTCAACGCCGACTGCCGCAGGTCATTCACCCCGATCTGCTGCGCCGCCTCGGCAATCTGCAGCGCGTTGCCACCGGCCAGCACGATGGTAGCGATCTCATCGGTCATCGGCATCACTTGGTAGATGCCGGTTCGGCCCTTGTAGCCCTCGGTGCACTCATCGCAGCCCACCGCCTCGTACAGCTGGATGCCCGCATCCAGCTGCGCCTGGGTGAAACCCTCGGCCAGCAGCGCATGCTCCGGCAGGTTGGCCGGGCGCTTGCAGTTGCCGCACAACCGGCGTGCCAGGCGCTGCGCGATCACCAGCGTCACCGAGCTGGTGATGTTGTACGGCGCGATGCCCATGTTCATCAGGCGCGCGATGGTCTGCGGCGCATCGTTGGTATGCAGCGTGGACAGCACCATGTGGCCGGTCTGCGCCGCCTTGATCGCAATCTCGGCCGTCTCCAGGTCGCGGATTTCGCCGACCATGATGATGTCCGGATCCTGTCGCAGGAACGAGCGCAGTGCCGCGGCGAAGGTCATGCCGCGCTTGTTGTTCTGCTGTACCTGGTTGACGCCGGGCAGGCGGATTTCCACCGGGTCTTCGGCGGTGGAGATGTTGCGCGTTTCATCGTTGAGGATGCCCAGCGCCGTGTACAGCGACACCGTCTTGCCCGAACCGGTGGGGCCGGTCACCAGCACCATGCCGTACGGCTTGTGGATGGCCTCCAGGAACAGCTTCTGCTGGTCCGGCTCGTAGCCCAGCTTGTCGATACCCAGCTTGGCCGCGCTGCCATCGAGGATACGCAGCACCACCTTCTCGCCGAACAGGGTCGGCAGCGTGCTGACGCGGAAGTCGATCTGCTTGGTCTTGGACAGGTTGAGCTTGATGCGACCGTCCTGTGGCACGCGCTTCTCGGCGATATCCAGCTGCGCCATCACCTTCAGGCGCGCGGCAATGCGCTGGTTCAACTTCACCGGCGCGCGCGCCACCATCTTCAATAGGCCGTCGATGCGCAGGCGCACGCGGTAATCGTCTTCGTACGGTTCGAAGTGGATGTCCGAAGCGCCCTTGCGGATCGCATCGACCAGTACCTTGTTAACGAACTTCACTACAGGGGTGTCGTCGCCCTTGGCGTCGATGCCGGCGTCGGTGCCCGCGCCTTCGTCGTCGCCCAGGCCGACATCGAGGTTGGCCATGCCCTCGTCGTCGCCGCCCAGCGCGTCGCCGATGGTGTCATGGCTGGCGTGCCACTGTTCCAGCGTGCGGCGGATCTGGTCCTCATCGACCAGGATCGGCTCCACCACCAGGTTGGTATGGAACTTGATCTCGTCCAGCGCATGGGTCGGATTGCTGGTACCCACGAACAGCTTGCCGCCGCGTTTGAACAGCGGCAGCACGTTGTGCTTGCGCAGCAGCTCCTCGCTGACCAGGCTCATGGCGTTCTGGCTGGCGTCGAACGTGGACACGTCGAACAGCGGCATGCCGAACTCGACCGCGTTGGCGGCGGCGAGCTGCGAGGCACTGACCAGCTTGTTCTGCGCGAACCAGGTAGGCAGCGGCTGGCGGGCGGCCGTGGCCTTGGCCATCGCATCGCGGGCGGAGGCCTCGTCCAGGGCGCCGTCCTGGACCAAGCGGCGGGCCAGGCCGGTGATGCCGACGAGGTTGGCGGTGATAGCGGTATTCATAGTGCCCTCTTAGTCATTCTGCCGCCAGCGCTGAGCATCGACGCCCGTCGCAAAGAGCCGACTGCATCTTACCGTCTTGCCGTTCCATTCTTCCTGATAAACCGGCAGACGGGCGTCGATCCGCACGAGTTCCTGAAGCACACCACGCGGCGTGGAAATCTCCGTCCTCGCGATAGTACTCGCACACTTCTTGCTGCAGATTGGCAACGGCAGGTTCAGACGAAGGATATGGCGTGCAGGCGATCGTCCGCCGTTCGTAGTCGACTACCCTCCAGCATTGCTTGGCTCCCGGAGCATTGCTGGACGCGGGATCAGTCATCACGCCCCATCGCCCAAGCATTGCGCCTCGCTGCTTCTCCCGGAGTTTCTCGGGCAACAGGTCTGGACGGACCTCAAACCGCCCGTCCTCAGTCAGGCGATACAGATAGGACATTTCCGTTGCCACCTGGCCCTCATTGATGTGAGCCCGCTCCACGCCAGTGGAACGTAGACCGTTCTCCATAAAGCGAACGCGATTGCCTGGAAGCTCCTTGTTCTGACGTATCGCTGTCAGCCACGAAATCCCTTCATAACGATCACGTCTCAAACCGACCAATTCCGCAACGGTCGGCGCAACATCAATCACCGAACCAGCTCCCGCAACTCGGCGGTGAGCCCAAACGGGTTGGCCATGCCTAAACTGTTGCACTGCCATCACGACATGATTCTGCACGTCCGATAGTGCGAAGCTGCCATGGCCGTATGCCCCTACCGTTTGTCTGGTGTCGCTGTCGGTGAACTTGTCGCGGCGCATTGCGAAGTCTTCACCATGGTCCGACATGACAACCAGGACCGCATTGTCCAAACGCTTCAAGCGACGCAACTCATCAACCAGCGTCTCATACTGATTATCGACTGCCCTGATCGCGTTCAAATACTGACGCTGCGAATCTTCGTATCCCTTGATCTTGCCTACCCATTCGAGGGAGTTGTCTTCACGGAGATCACCTGGAAGATATGGCCAATGCGGAAGGCAGAGGTGGCTAACAAGAAACAGCGGCATGTCAGCCGGTGCACGCCGCAGCTCTGCCACCAGGCGTTCGGGATGATCCACGGTGCGATAGCTACGGTACGCAGCACGGTTGCCTTGGATCACACTCATCGACTCTGAAGCGGGCAGCATTGCCAACAGCAGGTTGGTTGCAAAGAAGTCAAAACTTCCACCAACGATGAAATCAAGCCCACCCACAGTGGGAGTAACTGTTTTATCAAAGCCAAAACTCTGGTCAAAATTGGCGAAGCGCGATTCATCCATGGCCAGCAAGGTGAAGTAGCCGTGCCGCTTCAGTTCCCAAGCAAGATTCTGATCGCGGGAGAATTCCGATCGTGGATACAAATTGAATCGCGCGCCGTGCTTGAGCGGATTCATTCCGGTCAAGGTACTGTTGTAGGAAACAAAGGTGCGGGCTAGCGGGGTACGGACATCTTCCATAACTACCGAGCTGGCCAGCGTCCGCTCAATGGCAGGGGCCAGTCCGCCGGGAAATTCGCCATAGGAAGCCAGATAGTCTGGGCGAAGTGAATCCACCCCCAAGATGACCACATCAGGCCTGTCCTCATCCACGCGCTCACGAACGTTGCCATTCCATCCCCATGCCCCGAGGCAAAAAGCTAAGGCAAATAAGGATCCAACGACGAACAGGTTGCGTCGGCAGCGCAACAGGGAGTAAAGCGCGGTCAGCACTCCGATCGCTACTACGGTGATGCAGGCACCCACAAACAATGGTGATAACCACTGGATCATCAACAGTTCGGCATCCATGAAGGAGGCCGATTGTGGATACAGCCATCGGTTGGCGAACATCGCCAGCAAGACGACCGAAGTGACAAACAGTATGCTGCGCCAGAACGCGTCCCGCTGTTTAGGCAGTAGTTGGCTGCAGGCCCGACGATAGACCCACATACCGCCAACGGTCAGCAAAAGATGGCTGCCAATTGCGAACAGTACGAACAGTATGATCTTGCCAGTGAATATCGGCTCCCCCAACAGCTCAATCGCGAACTGCTGCATGAGATCGGTACGGGCGTGCTTGCCCTCGTTGCCGAAACGACCCGCGATCTGATAAACCTGCTGCCCTAGCAGGGTCAGTCCCATGAGCGCGGCCGCCACATACTGGCGCACGGCGATCCCTCTCATCCCCTACCTCACTCTTGACAAAAAAAGGGCCCTGCATACAGGGCCCCTCTTTCACTGATCCTAAGGCACAGATGCCTGGGCAATCAGTCCAACAGGTCGATTACGGGGCAGCCTTACGGCACTCGGCCGGCAGATACTTGTTATCGGCGGTTGAGGTGCAAGTCCAAGTGATACCAGCGCTGGCGCTCTTCGGCTCAAACTGCAGAGCGACATTCTTGGCCGCCGCAGTGCCGGTCACTGTGATGGTGCCATTGGCGCATTCCAGCTTTGCGGTGTTCTTAGTCGGGGTCGTGAACGTGGCAACGCCGTTGCAGGCGGTGTCATCGATAGTGCCGCCGGCATTAGCGATATTCTCACCGACGGTGGCCTTGGCTCCGGAAGCCAGCACGGCGCCTTCCGAGACACGCGAACGAACAGTGTAGTCCTGGTAAGCCGGCAGAGCAATGGCGGCCAAGATAGCGATGATCGCAACGACGATCATCAGTTCGATAAGGGTGAAGCCCTTCTGGTTCTTCATTTGATACATCCCCAAGATAAGTGGTGGTTGAGTCAGCGCACAGGATCGGCCGGCCATCGGCCGGTTGAGCGGGTCCTGCACCCTGCGGGTGGATCAACGCAGGTTGCGTGCCAACCAGGCACGCCTCCCCCTAGATTTCCCCGCGCCCATGATGGCAGCAATTTCGCGGATGGGAACCCCTGGCATGCGAATCTGCGATGGACGCGGCAATGTGACGCAGTGCGTCACCTTTGGCCGCCTCCTGGCACGAAATCGCAACCTTGGAGGCCTTCGAACTGCCCATACGGCCATGAACCCGCTACCATCAACCGCTAGTTGCCCGCCTGGGGATGGCGGGTCTTGGGGAGCCAACATGTCCGTTAGCCGCAGTGCGATCAAGAAGGAGCCCGTGGCCCGTGCCACGATGGAGTTGCAACCATTTGTCTGGGAGGGGACCGACAAGCGGGGCGTTAAAATGAAGGGCGAGCAGTTGGCAAAGAACGCCAATCTGCTGCGCGCAGAACTGCGTCGACAAGGAATCAATCCCGGGCAGGTGAAGCCCAAGCCAAAACCACTGTTCGGGGCAGCCGGCAAAGCGGTAGGCGCCAAAGACATCGCATTCTTCAGCCGTCAGATGGCGACGATGATGAAGTCCGGCGTGCCGATCGTTTCGGCACTGGACATCATCGGCAGCGGGCACAAGAACCCGCGGATGAAGAAGATGGTGGATGGCATCAGGACCGATATCGAAGGCGGCTCCTCGTTGTACGAAGCAGTTAGCAAGCATCCGGTCCAGTTCGACGAACTCTACCGGAACCTGGTCCGGGCCGGTGAGGGTGCCGGCGTACTGGAAACGGTGCTGGACACCGTTGCCACCTACAAGGAAAACATCGAAGCGCTGAAGGGCAAGATCAAGAAGGCGCTGTTCTACCCGGCCATGGTTGTGGTGGTGGCGCTGCTGGTCAGTGCCATCATGCTGATCTTTGTCGTACCGCAGTTTGAGGAAGTCTTCCGCGGTTTCGGCGCAGACCTGCCTGCGTTCACCCAGATGATCGTGAACCTTTCGCGCTTCATGGTCTCCTGGTGGTGGTTGATGGCAATCGTGGTAGTTGGCACTGGCGCGGCGTTCATCATGGCCTACAAACGATCACCCAAGATGCAGCACACCATGGACCGACTGATCCTGAGGGTGCCGGTGATCGGCCAGATCATGCACGACAGTTCGATCGCGCGCTTCGCCCGCACCACGGCGGTGACCTTCAAGGCCGGCGTCCCACTGGTGGAAGCGCTGGGTATCGTCGCTGGAGCCACCGGCAACAAGATCTACGAGGAAGCTGTCCTCCGCATGAGGGATGACGTCTCCGTAGGCTACCCGGTCAACATGGCCATGAAGCAGCTCAACCTGTTCCCGCACATGGTCATCCAGATGACCGGTATCGGTGAAGAAGCGGGCGCACTGGATTCGATGCTGTTCAAGGTGGCCGAGTATTATGAGCAGGAGGTCAACAATGCCGTTGACGCCTTGAGCAGCCTGCTCGAACCGATGATCATGGTCTTCATCGGTGTCGTCGTTGGCGGTATGGTCATCGGCATGTATCTGCCCATCTTCAAACTCGGCGCCGTCGTCGGCTAAAGGTATCAATGGCATTTCTCGACCAGCATCCCGGCCTCGGCTACCCCGCCGCGGCCGCCCTGGGACTGCTGCTGGGCAGTTTCCTGAACGTGGTCATCCTGCGGCTGCCCAAGCGGCTGGAGTGGCAGTGGAAGCGCGATGCGCGCGAAGTCCTGGAGGAACCGGACTTCTATGAGCCCCCCCCACCGGGGATCGTGGTGGAGCCGTCGCACTGCCCGCACTGCAAGCACAAGCTGAGCTGGTACGAGAACATCCCGCTGTTCAGCTGGATCATCCAGGGCGGCAAGTGCCGCCACTGCAAGGCACCGATCTCGCTGCAGTACCCGCTGGTGGAGGCGCTGACCTCGGTGCTGGTGCTGGCTTGCGTCTGGCAGTTCGGCTTCGGCTGGCAGGGCTTCGGCGCCATCGTGCTGACCTGCTTCCTGATCGCCCTGTCCGGCATCGACCTGCGCACCCAGCTGCTGCCCGATCAGTTGACCCTGCCACTGATGTGGCTGGGCCTGATAGGCAACATCGACAACCTGTACATGCCGGCAAAGCCTGCATTGGTCGGCGCGGCGGTGGGCTACCTGTCGCTGTGGATGGTCTGGTGGCTGTTCAAGCAGCTGACCGGCAAGGAAGGCATGGGCCACGGTGATTTCAAGCTGCTGGCCGCGCTCGGCGCCTGGTGCGGGCTGAAGGGCATCCTGCCGATCATCCTGCTGTCGTCGGTGCTGGGCGCCATCATCGGCTCGATCTGGCTGTACAGCCGGGGCCGTGACCGCGCCACGCCCATTCCCTTCGGGCCGTATCTGGCCATCGCCGGCTGGCTGTACTTCATGTGGGGCGCACCGCTGGTGGATCAGTACCTGGTGATGAGCGGGCTGCGCTGAGGGGAGTCCCCATGAGCCGCTATGTGGTTGGCCTGACCGGGGGCATCGCCTCCGGCAAGACCGAAGTGACCCGGCGCTTCGAGGCGCTGGGCATTGTGGTGGCCGATGCCGATCTGGCCGCACGGGCCGTGGTGGCCGCCGGCAGCCCGGCGCTGGCCCGCATCGCCGAGCGCTTCGGCGCCGACATGCTGCTGGCCGATGGCAGCCTGGACCGGGCCCGCCTGCGCGCTCACGTGTTCGCCGACCCGGCCGAACGGACGGCGCTGGAAGCGATCACCCACCCGGCCATCCGCCTGCTGATGCAGCAGCAGTGCGAGCAGGCTGAGAGCCCCTATGCGGTTGCCGCCATTCCGCTGCTGACCGAGGTGGGTGGGCGGAAGGCCTACCCATGGCTGGACCGGGTGCTGCTGGTGGACGCGCCGGAGGCCGTGCAGCATGCCCGGCTGATGCAGCGCGATGGCATTGATGCTGCGCTGGCCGACCGGATGATTGCTGCGCAGGCCAGCCGCGCGCAGCGGTTGGCGCTGGCCGATGACGTGGTGGTCAATGATGGGCAGCCGGAGGACCTGCAGGTGCAGGTGGAACAGCTGCACGCGCGGTATCTGAAGTTGGCCGGGGGGTGAGGCCAGGTTGCCGGCCAGCGGCCGGCACTACCGAAGTGCATCCACGCATGGCATGGATCTGGGGCTCGGCTCTACAAAACGCTCTGCATCCACGCGTGGCGTGGATCTACTCCAGCTGCAGGCGGGCGTAGCGGGCCAGTTCGCGGGCGCCGAGCAGCAGGCCGTCGACGACATCGGGATTGAGTTGCTGGCGGGCACCGCCCTGCTCCCGCGCGATTTCGGCGGCGTGCAGTAGCTGGATCAGGGTGTTCAGACCGGCAAGCGTGCGGCTGAGGCCGGCCATCGTGGCGGCCTGCGCCGGGCTGGCCCCCTGCACGTCCAGCCGCTGGCCGTCGGCGGCGTCGCGGCCATCCATGCGCGCCAGCAGGGCGGGCAGCAGGTCCTTGGGGTCATCCAGCAGCACTTCGACACGCTCGGCGACGTCGGCAGGCAGCAGGTGGGCCGCATCGCCGATCAGGGCGTGCAGCTGGGGGAACAGCGGGCGGGTGGACATGGTGGAGCTCCTCGCAGTCGGCAGGCCACCTGCAGATGCAAGGTGGCGGACGGTGCGGGTTGGCGTACCGGACAACTCCCAGATGGATGGAAACTCCGGCGGATTCCCGGGAATCCCCACGCACCGCCCGCCATGAAGCGGGCACAGTGCATTGTCCGCGATGCCGCGCGAGGCATCGGAAGCTTTCCATCTAACAGTTGATTTCAGGACGCCAATCCCGGCCAAGGCACCTGCCCCGGCCAGGTCATCAGGCCATCGCCGCGCACGGCAATCTGTAAGGAAATTCTCAAGTGCGGCGCGGGCTTGCCAATGCGTGCACTGGAACACGCGCGGGGCGCGGCAGCGATCACGGTGGTGTCGCGTTGGGCCTGATGCCTGATCATCGCGCGAGGGTAATTCAGTGGCACAAGCGACACAGAGCGCGATGCAAGGTCGGCAGGGTCCGTGCCGACCAAGGTCGGCACCCACCAAAGCAGGGGCCCTTACAACGGCTTCGGCGAGAACGTCAGGGTGGCGATCACGCCACGCTGGCCACCGGGGCGCACGCTCACCTGCCAGCCGTACAGATCGCACAGGCGGCTGACGATCGACAAGCCGATGCCGCCGCCCTGCGAATGGCCGGCATGCGTGCCGCGGTAGCCACGCTGGAACAGCTTGGCGGCATCTTCCTCGCTCAGGCCCGGGCCACTGTCGGTCACCGAGACCGAATTGGCGCCGACAAACACGCGCACCTCGCCGTCCTGCGAGTACTTCACCGCATTGCCGATCAGGTTGCCCAGTGCCACCGACAGCGCTGCCTCGGGCGCGTCGACCACCAGGTTGCGCTCACCTTCGAGCACCAGCTCCAGCGGCTTGCCGCCCAGCTGCGCACGGTGCGCATCCAGCAGCTGCTCGGCTACGCGGGCCACGTTGCTGGTGCCCTGACCGCGTTCGTTGCGCGACAGCAGCAGCAACGCGCCGATCAGATCGCTGCACTGCTGTTCGGCACGCTGGATGCGCTGCAGGCGCTGCAGCACCTTTTCGTCCAGGCCGGGCCGGGTCAGCAGCAGCTCGGTGGCACCCCGGATCACCGCCAGCGGCGTGCGCAGCTCATGGCTGACGTCGGCATTGAACTCACGGTCGCGCTGCACAACTTCGGTCAGCCGCGAGGAATAGTCGTCCAGTGCCTGTGCCAGCTGCCCCACTTCGTCATCGGGGAAACGCGGCGCCAGCGGCTCAGGGTCACTGGTACCACCACGGTAGGCGCGCAACCGTGCGGCCAGGTCCGATACCGGCTTCATCACCTTCGAGGCCGACCACCAGCCCAGCACCAGTGACAGCAGGCTGAACACCAGCACCGACAGCACCAGCGCGCGGTTGAGCTGCTTGCCGCCGCGCACGCTGTCGGTCATGTCATAGGCGAGGAAGAACCAGGCGTCCGGCGTCTTGCGCACGGCCAGCTTGTAGGAGTACGGCTCGCCGTGCTCATCACCGCTGACGCTGTGGATGCCATCGGAGAAGCCCGCCCACTGCGCGCGTTCTTCGCGCACCCGGTCGAACTTGTCCTTCGAATAGGCATAAGCCCTGATCTGCAGCACCGGTGCATCCGGGTTATGCCCGGGGTGCTCGTAATAGCGGCGCGCATACTCGTCGATGTTTCGGTTCATCAGCTCTTCCACCAGCTGGTTTTCCACGCGCAGGCGGGCCCAGTTGGTGGCGAACGCGAACAGTGTTGTCAGGCAGAAGCCCAACAACACGAACGAAACGATGATGCGGCTGCGCAGGCGCCGCCGATACGGCGTGCGCCGGCGCTCCCCCTTGCTTGCCACCGAATCAGGCTTCCGGGGTGGCGATGCGGTATCCGATGCCATGGCGGGTCTGGATCAGCGGCACTTCAAACGGCTTGTCGACCACCGCACGCAGGCCGTGGATGTGCACGCGCAGGGAATCCGAATCGGGCAGTTCTTCGCCCCACACGCGGGTTTCCAGTTCCTGGCGGGTCACCACGGCCGGGGCCGCTTCCATCAGCGCCTGCAGGATCTTCAGTGCAGTCGGGTTGAGCTGCAGCAGCTTGCCCTGGCGGCGCACTTCCAGCGTATCCAGGTTGTATTCCAGATCGCCGGTTTCCAGCACGCGGGTCTGCACGCCCTTGCCGCGTCGCGACAGGGCGTTCAGACGCACTTCCACTTCCTGCAGCGCGAACGGCTTGATCAGGTAGTCGTCCGCGCCGGAATCGAAGCCGGCCAGCTTGTTGTCCAGCGAGTCGCGGGCGGTGAGCATCAGTACCGGGGTCTGCTTGCGCGCTTCGTTGCGCAGCTTGCGGCAGACCTCGATGCCGTCCATGCCTGGCAGGTTGAGATCCAGCACGATCGCGTCGAACTCGTGCACCACGGCCAGGTGCAGACCGGTAACCCCGTCAGCCGCGAAGTCCACGGTGTGGCCCCGGTCCTCCAGGTAGTCGCCCAGGTTGGCCGCAATGTCGCTGTTGTCTTCGATTACCAGGATTCTCACTGTCACCTCTAATTGACGAATTTGCCGACGCGCTGGGCCTGGCCCATATCACGCTGTGCCTTGTCCTTCCGTCGCGCGCGCTCGGCTACGGTAGTGCACTGCGTCGTGGACCGGTTCGAACCCGTGGCCTTTTCACGTTGGCATATTAGACGACTATCTTCACGGGCCTGTGTCAAAACCGTGTTCACGATCTGCTGGTCGTTGAAGACATCGGTTCGTACCTGTTCAGGCATGGAATCGCGGTCGGGATGCTGCTCGACGGCCGTACGCATGCGCACCAGCGCCTCGCGCACGCGGCTGCGGTCGGCCTGTTTCAGTTCGCTGTAGGTCTCGCCATCGTTGAGTTCGATTTCGATGCGCTCGATCTGCTGCTGCAGCGGCTTGCCCGGAATAAAGACCTCACCGGCCTGGTTGGATGCGGAGGCGGCGGTGGCCAGGGTCAGGCCCGAGACCAGGACCGCCGACATCAGGAGGGACTTCATGACAAACGAATCCTTGTTTGAGTTGAGGGTTGACTGTATTCGCACCGCCTTCACGCGAGCAAGTGCCGGTCGCTCGGGCGGCAATCGGCCCGGCTAGCGGTTACTGGGAGGCGTGAGATTGTTGAAGGTGCGCTGGTCGTTGAGCAGGGCCTTGCCCTTTTCCTCGATCCGGCGGCGCTCGGCCACTGTCAGGCAGCGGCTCTTGGGCATGTTGCTGCCCGTGGTGCGGGTGTGCTGGCAGATCTGGCGGCTGTCTTCGTGGGCGCGGACAAGAACGGTGTTGATCCGCTCCTGGTCGTTGAAGACCTCTGCCTGGACCTGCGGCGGGAGCTCCTGAAGCGTGCTGTGGTCCCCCATGCGCTGGGTGATGCGCGCCAGGGCCTGCTGCACCTGGGCGCGGTCTTCAGCGGAAATCTCGCTGTACTCGCCGTCATCAAGGGCCCTTTCAACCCGCCGGACCTGCTCGGCCACCGGTGCCTGCCCGTCCATCTGTATGGCGGTCTTCTCCGGCTTGGCGGAGACAGTGCCAGACAACCCCAGCAACAACGCGATCATCGTGATGCGGTACATCGCCAGCCTCCGGATCCATCCAGGAACGATGGCCACTCTACGGCCGTCACGCGGCCTCCACAAGGGACTTCCGGCAGGTATAAAAAAGACCCAGGCGGTGGCCCGCCTGGGTCTGAAGTCGTATCCCGATACCGATCCTGCTGAGAGGCAGAGCTGCGGTTCGCTGAAGGCTACGCCGGCGCCGATTAAAGGCATGTTAAAGCCGGCCTCATTTGCCCTTGAGAATCTCAAAATATTGATTTGTCATGGCTTTTTCAGCTTCTCGACGTGCTCGATGATGCGCGTGGCCACATCTACCCCGCAGGCGGCTTCGATCCCCTCCAGCCCCGGCGTGGAGTTGACCTCCAGCACCAGCGGGCCGCGCGCGGAGCGGATCAGATCCACCCCGCACACCGACAGGCCCAGCGCCTTGGCCGAACGCACCGCCACCTGCTGTTCGGCGCGGCTGGCCTTGGCCGCCACCGCAGTGCCACCGGCATGCAGGTTGGAGCGGAAGTCGCCTTCCGGCGCCTGGCGTTGCATCGAGGCCACCACCTGGTCGCCCACCACGAAGCAGCGCAGGTCGGCGCCCTTGGCCTCACCGATGAACTCCTGCATCAGGAAATTGGCATACAGCCCGCGCAGGGCCTCGACGATGCCGCGCGATGCGCTGGCCTTTTCGGTGAGGATCACGCCCCGCCCCTGGGTACCCTCGTTGAGCTTCACCACGTGGGGCGGCGGGCCGAGCATGGACAACAGGTCGACGGTGTCATCCGGGTTGTCACCGAACACGGTGACAGGCATGTCGATGCCCTTGGCGGCCAGCAGCTGGTGCGCACGCAGTTTGTCGCGCGAACGCAGGATCGCGTCGGAGGGGTTTGGGGTGCGTGCGCCCATCAGCTCGAACTGCCGCAGCACGGCGGTGCCATAGCGGGTGATCGAGGCACCGATGCGCGGGATGACCATGTCCACGCCGGTCATCGGCCGGCCCTTGTAGTGCATCGAAAAACCATCGGCGGCGATGCGCATGTAGCAGCGCAGCGGGTCGAGGATGCGAACGGTATGGCCACGCGTGCGTGCCGCCTCGACCAGCCGGCGGGTGGAATACAGGGAACTGTTGCGGGACAGGATGGCGAGCTTCATCGCGGCAGGATCGGGCGGCAGGCGCGCAGCATAGCGCGGGCGTGTGGCGGGTGGATGATGCCCCGCAGGCCACCGCATCTGCATGCCTGCCGGGGCTGTGCGAATATGCCGTTGCCGGCTGATGGACATAAACGGCCGGCTTGCACAATCCAAGGAGAACCACAGATGCGAATGGGAATTCCGCTGTTGTTGCTGTTTGGCCTGGTGGGCGGCGCCGCAGACGTAGGGGCTGCGCCGACCCACGCAGTCTCCCGGCTCTACTTCGATGCCAACAACACCCTGATCGGCCAGGGCCTGCGCTACTGCACGGGCAAGACACAGCACCAAGGCGTTGCCTCACACGCCAATACCCGCTGGATCGATGTTTCCTACGCCTGCCAGGGCGACTCGACCGACGTGTCCTACGGCAGCTGGGTGCCTGCGCAACTGCGGCAGGACTTCTGCACGCTGTATGACGCCTGCACATCACTGATGCCGTGGCCGGAACCCAGCCTGCCCGGCACCCTTGGCAACGGCTTCTACTCAGACTGACAGCCGGTAGTCGCCGCACCGTCTCCGGCGATGACCGCACCGTCGCCGGGGACATCCTCATGGCTCATCCAAGGGATGCCTGCCGCCGCTGATCAGCGCGGGGGCAGGCGCAGCGAGAAGTGCCCATCGCGGACACGCACGGCCAGCGCGGTTTCCCGCCATTCCACGGGCAGGGCGAGCGCCGTGTGTGGCGTGGGGATGCGTGTGATCGCGTCGAACGTCCAGTGTTCCTCATAGGCTTCGCAGCGAAGCGAACCGTCATCGCCGGCCTCGATCACATCGATCCAGGCACCACTGCGGGCCTTGCCGCTGCCGCCCGTCGCACGGCGGCCAATGGCCTGCCAACACCCCTGCCAGTGAACGAGCCATACGCCCTCGATGGGACGCAGATCCCCATCAAGCACGCTGCCCGCCACCGCCACGCACCGTCCGGACGGGCTGGTAATCACCGTTTCCAGATCGCGGGCGTGACGGCCACTGGGCTCGCCATCAAGACAGAGCGCGTACGGGCAGATGCGCGCGAACAGCGTCGGGTGCGCGGTCAGGCGCAGATCGTCGGGCAGCAGCGGTATGGCCTGCAGCACCCGGGCATCCGGCAGGACATGCCGCAATGCCTGCGGCAACCCGGCGGCCAGCGCGGGATGCTCCGGTTCCAGCCATAGACCCCGGCAGGGCCGCAGCGTGGTCGATCGACAGGGGATATCCCGCAACCACATTGCGGCTTCGGCATCCCCGCCAAGCTGCCGGCGCTCGTGCAGTTCCTGCCAGAACAGGCTGGGAACAATCGCCTGCAGGTGCATCACCCGCTTGTCCGCTTCGTCGTAGACGATCACCGCTTCGCTGCGATCAACATAGCCACTGGCCACACGCAGCCCGCTTCCCGCCAGCGTCTGCCACTCGCCACTGGCATCGTGGCTGCCTCCAGTGGATACGCCCTCGACAATGGCTCCATCGCGCAGCATCTGGGTGCTGTAGGCCGGACCCCCCATGCCCAGTTCGCCCCAATCCAACAGGACATCATGCGTGGGCGGCCGGGTAGCAAAGGGCAGCGTCGCCCGCGAGCGCAGCAGTGCGCCGCCTACGGTATCGCCGACCAGATCAAGGCGCTGCAGCACACCACCCACTGCAAGGCACGCGGCCATGGCGACAACCACGCCCAGCGGCGACCACCAGGCCACGCAGATGGCGACCAGGACCAGGAACGGCAGCCACTGGGTGAAACGGCGGAGGGCGATTCGATCAACGGTCATGCGGGCATGGTGACTGCGATTGCGCACCATTCAAACCTTCAACGCGGTGCCAGGCAATGGGGGTCGAACCGGCATTGCCGCTAGACTTTCCCTGATGATGGAACCGATGACTGCCGTGAACCGCCGGAATCTGCTGCTGGACGTACTACCGCGATGGAGAGCACTGGCCAAGGATCCGGGAGTACCGCGCCGCATGCTTCGCCTGCCGGACTGGCAGGCAGACTGGAACGCGGGCATGGCCCTGCTTGCGCGTCATGCGCGCAATGGCGGTGACCCTGCGGAGGAACCGCTGCAGGGGCATGCGGCGCTGGAACATGCGTACGGCTGGGAAGCGGTTGCCCAGACCGGCAGCAACCTGCTGCTGAAAGGCATCGACCGTGGCTTCGCCTCCACGGCATTGCAGCAGATGCATGCCGACGTTGCAGAACTCTGGCTCGAGCATGCACGTTTGCTGGCCATTGCCCGGAACAGCCTGCAACAGCAAGGCCACGACATCGCGCTGGCCGCGTCGTTGCAACCGCGTACAACGCAGCACTACGAATACGCACTACAGTTGTTGTCACTGGGCGTGCTGCTGGATGCGCAGGATCGTCTTCCGGCGCTGGTGGAGCAGGTGCTCTGCTTCGAAACCGACCGCGTGCTGGACTACCTCAGCGCGCCGGCACTCGGCCTTGCCGAAGCCAGCGATGCGATATTCCATCCGCGCCCGTTCGCCGAGCTGTTCGCGCCATTGCGCGACGGTGAAGCGTTCGACCCTTCACTGCTGGCCGGCTACCTGCAGGTGCAGTACCGCGACTTCTTCCTGCTGTCGCCCAAAGCCCAGAAGCGGACCCGACGCCTGACCGGACCGAATGCCTGGGGTTACTGGGCGCTTGAGGTAGCAGCGCTGGTGGTGCTGTATGGCGGCGACGATGCCGCGCTGCGCACCTGCCCGCACTATCCTTCCGACCTGGTGGACTTCGCCCGGCCGCAAGCGGGCGCATAAGCCACTCGAGCTATGGTTCGAAGGGGCCACAGCCCAACACTGAGGAGGAGATTGCGGCGCTGCTGCCACACGCTCGAGCTGGGTGTGGTGCATCGAGTACGCCGCGTCTTCCGGGGGTGAATACCCTGGAGACATGGAGCGGGCGATGGGAATCGAACCCACGTCAGTAGCTTGGGAAGCTACAGCTCTACCATTGAGCTACGCCCGCGTTGCGGTGGAAAGTCTATGCGCTGGGGCCGGTGTTGCGCAATGGTGCCCCCGCATCAGAGCGGGGCCGGCGCCCTTTCGTTCCCGAAAGGGATCCGGCCCCGCCTGGTTTCTGCTTAGAAGCTGCCGCTGAAGTTGGCGAACAGCGTCGCGTCCTGGGCACGCTTCTGCCCGGCCGAAGCGCTCAGGCCGAAGTTGCTCTGCAGGCCGAACAGCTCGGTACGGGCACCCAGCACCACGGTGGCGTAGTTCTTGTCGAAGTTCAGGCCCGGCACGCGATAGCTGCCCAGTTCCGGCAGGGTCTGCAGCCATGCGCTGGCCTGCTTGGTGTCTTCGAACTCGTGGTCGTAGGTCACCTGCGCGTACGGCTTGACGGTGCCGCCATCGAAGCGGGCCTGCCAGCCGATGCGGCCGACGGTCGAATCGACGTTCTGGCGGTCGTAGCCCAGTGCGGTGGCCAGGGTGCCGGCCGCAGCGCTTTCGGTGTAGCCATCGATCTTCACCTTCTGCCAGATCACCGAAGCAATCGGGCCGTGGCGGAAACCGCCTTCGGTGCCGAACTCGTAGCCGGCGTTCAGCGCGGCGGTCAGGTTGCTGCCGTCCGGCGAACCGCCGTGCTCACGAGTGGCCGGGCCCAGCTGGACCTTGCGGTTCACGTCATAGGACAGCCAGGTGTAGCTGACCTGGCCATTGATCCAGATGCGGTCACCATACCAGCCGGCGAACAGACCGGCAGTGGTGTCCTTCTGGGTGAAGTCGCCACGGCTGTTGCCGAAGTCTGCGTTGAGGCGGCCGAAGCCGGCGAAGCCGCCGAACACCATGCCGTCGCGTGCCCAGTCGATACCGAACAGGCCGGCGGGCGCCAGGCCGTCGTACAGGTCGGCATGGTCATAACGCTGCAGGTCACCGCGCACGCCGCCCCACCAGGACAGGCCATCGGCCGGGCGACCACCCAGGTGCATGCTGACCTGGTCGGCACGCGAACGGCCGATGGTCTGGGCCGAGTGGCTCAGCACCTGCTGCAGACGCGGGCCTTCCAGCACCGAGACAGCATACTGGCCCAGCAGCTGATGGCCGGCGGTGGTCGGATGCACGCCGTCGGCGAACAGGTAGGTGTTGGCTGCATCCGGGCTGACGTAACTGGTCGGGTTGCAGCCGATGATGCTGGCGGTGGAGTTGTTCGGATCGATCCTGCAGGCGGTGCTGGTGACGTTGGTGAAGCCGTACATGCCCGGATTGGCAGTCACTTCGCGCAGGATGCTGAAGGTATCGAGCGGAATGAACTCGATGCCTGCCTGCTTCAGGCCACCGTACAGCGCCTTGTTGTAGCCGGCCGACAATGCGGTGGCGGCGGCGGCATTGGGGCCGCGGAACTGCGGGGTGATGCCCACATCCGGCAGGTTCGGTACCAGCACGTACTGGGCACCAGCCTGCTTCAGCGCACCTACCAGCGCGATCTGGTCGGTGACCGCTGCGCCGATGATGCCCTGCACCTGGGCCTGCGACGCGCCACCTGCCGCCGCACGGGTGGCCGCAAACAGATCATTGGCGCCTCCCCATACGGTGTACAGGGCGTTGCCGTCAGCCTTGCCACCGTTCGCGGCAAGGTAGCGGGTTGCTTGCGACTTCAGCGACGGAATCACGCCCAGGCCACCGGCCTCGTCCACCGATACCCGGGCACCGCCCACGGCGTAGTTGTCGCCACTCTGGCCGTTGCCGTTGGCACCCCCGTTGAGGCCGTAGTAGTTGGCGACCTGCTGTGCCCACACCCAACCCGGGTTGGTGGTGAACTGGCCGGTGACCGGCTGCACGCCCGGATCGAGCAGCGGCCGGAAATAGCCGGCGTCGGTGAGGCTGTCGCCGAAGAACACGGCCTTGGAATACGGACTTTCGCCTGCCATGGCCGGCAGCGCGGCGAGTGCGATCGCAGCCGCCATCAGGGAGCGGATCGGGTGTTTGCTGAGCTGCATCTAGGAACTCCTGTGGGGTAAATAGGTTGGAATCCGGCACACGTACGCCGGCGCACGGTCAATGGTTTCACCGGGCCGCCGTTTGCTCACGCTGCGCCGCCGCATGGATTGTCGCCTGAGCACGCCGAAGCCTGCTGTGCTGGAGCTGGCGCCCCGATCAAATTCCAAACGTTCCGATCACGAAGAGCTATAAGCGACAATGCAGGAATGAACATCCAGCTCAACGGCGAACCCCGCACCCTGCCCGCCTCGGCGACCCTTCACGACCTGCTCGAGGCCGAGCAGCTGCTGCAGCGCCGGGTGGCAGTGGAGGTCAACGGCGAGATCGTCAGCCGCAGCCGCCATCGCGAGCATGTTCTGGCTGAAGGCGACATTGTCGAGATCGTGCACGCGCTGGGTGGGGGCTGAGGCCTGTCCGGGTTTGCCGGCCAGCGGCCGGCACTACCCATGCCGATCCACGGCCGGCACGCCATTGCGTGATCCCATCTTCAGGCGGATAGGCGATAATCGCGCCATGAACGTTCATGTCTCCCCCGATTCGCTGGTGATCGCCGGCAAGACCTATGGCTCGCGGCTGCTCACCGGCACCGGCAAGTTCAAGGACCTGGAAGAAACCCGCCTGGCCACCGAGGCTGCTGGCGCCCAGATCGTCACCGTGGCCATCCGCCGCACCAACATCGGGCAGAACCCGGGCGAGCCGAACCTGCTGGACGTGCTGCCACCGGAGCGCTTCACCATCCTGCCCAACACCGCTGGCTGCTACACCGCCGAAGACGCGGTGCGTACCTGCCGCCTGGCCCGTGAGCTGCTGGACGGCCACAACCTGACCAAGCTGGAAGTGCTGGGCGACCAGAAGACCCTGTACCCGGACGTGGTGCAGACCCTCAGGGCCGCCGAGCAGCTGGTCAAGGACGGCTTCGAGGTGATGGTCTACACCTCCGACGACCCGATCCTGGCCAAGCGCCTGGAAGAGATCGGCTGCGCCGCAGTGATGCCGCTGGCCGCGCCGATCGGTTCGGGCCTGGGCATCCAGAACAAGTACAACCTGCTGCAGATCATCGAAGACGCCAAGGTGCCGATCATCGTCGATGCCGGCGTGGGCACCGCGTCGGATGCGGCGATCGCGATGGAACTGGGCTGCGACGGCGTGTTGATGAACACCGCCATTGCCGGTGCGCGCAACCCGGTGCTGATGGCCACTGCCATGCGCAAGGCAGTCGAGGCCGGCCGCGAGGCTTTCCTGGCCGGGCGCATCCCGCGCAAGCGCTACGCCAGCGCATCCTCTCCGGTGGACGGGCTGATCGGCTGATGACCAATCCTTTTGACAGCGCCGGCTCCAAGGCCCCACCCAAGCCCTTCACCGTAAGCGAGGGCCGCCGCGAGGTGCGCAGCTTCGTGTTGCGCCAGGGACGTTTCACCCCCGCCCAGCAGCGCGCGTTCGACGAACGCTGGCCGCGCTTCGGCCTCGACTACACCGGCCAGCCGCGTGACCTGGATGCCACCTTCGGCCGCCCGGCACACAAGGTGCTGGAAATCGGCTTCGGCAACGGTGCCGCGCTGCGCTTCGCCGCCCAGCACGATCCGTCGCGCGACTACATCGGCATCGAAGTGCACGCCCCCGGCGTGGGCCGGTTGCTGAACGCGCTGGCTGAGGACAATGCCGACCACGTGCGCCTGTACCACCATGACGCGGTGGAAGTGCTGCAGAACGAGATCGCCGATGGCGCGCTCGATGAAGTGCGCATCTACTTCCCGGACCCGTGGCACAAGAAGCGCCACAACAAGCGCCGCCTGCTGCAGCCGGCATTTGCCGAGCTGCTGGTGCGCAAGCTGCGCCCGGGTGGCCGCCTGCACTGCGCCACCGACTGGGAAGACTACGCCGAGCAGATGTGGGACGTGCTTGACGCGACTGCCGGCCTGGTCAACCGCGCCGGCCCGCGTGGCAGCGTGCCGCGTCCGGACTGGCGCCCGCAGACCCACTTCGAGACCCGCGGCCAGAAACTCGGCCACGGCGTCTGGGACCTGCTGTACGACCGCACCTGACGATCGCCTAAGGACGCCGCGCCCCACATGGATACCGCGCTGACGCTGACCAACGACATGAAGCTCGTGCTCGGGCTGGTCGGCTTCACGATGGCAATGTTCCTGTTCGAGCGCATCCGCGCCGACGTGGTCGCGCTGGTGGTGCTGGTGGTACTCGGTGTCACCGGCCTGATCGCGCCGGAGGAGATCTTCGGCGGTTTCTCCGGTAACGCGGTGATGAGCATCATCGCCACCACCATCCTCGGTGCGGGCCTGGACCGCACCGGGGCGCTGAACCGGCTGGCCGCATGGCTGCTGCGGCGCGGCCACGGCGTCGAACAGCGACTGCTGATGATGACCACCGCCATCGCCGGCCTGAACTCGTCCTTCATGCAGAACCCGTCGGTGATGGCCTTGTATCTGCCGGTCGCCTCGCGACTGGCAGCGCGCACCGGGCTGACGATGCAGCGCCTGCTGCTGCCGATCTCGGCGGCGATCGTGATGGGCGGTGCGCTGACCATGGTCGGCAATTCGCCGCTGATCCTGCTGAACGATCTGCTGGCCTCGGCCAACAACAACCTGCCTTCCGGCCTGGCCACCATCGAGCCGCTGCGCATGTTCGCGCCGCTGCCGATTGGCGTGGCACTGCTGATCGCCTCGCTGCTGTACTTCCGCTACTACGGCGACCGCAAGCTGATCGAGGAAGAAACCCTGGTCAACGACGGGGTCACCCCAGCACGCACCGAGAGCTACTTCGCCAAGACCTATGGCATCGAAGGCGATGTGTTCGAGCTGGTGGTCAGCGCGGAAAGTCCGCTGGTGGGCATGACCCTGGGCGAGGCCGAGAACCTGCACGACGCCCCGCTGCTGCTGGCCCTGAAAACCGGTAATGACACCCGCCTGGCGCCGCCGGCGGAGATGCGCATCTGGGTAGGCAGCGTGCTCGGTGCGATGGGCCCGCGCCAGCAGATCAACGATTTCGCGCAGAACCAGTTCCTGCGCATGTCTTCGCGCCTGAAGCACCTGGGTGACCTGTTCAACCCGAGCCGCGCCGGTATTTCCGAGGCGGTGGTACCGCCGACCTCGAACGTGATCGGCAAGAGCGCGGCCGACCTGCGCCTGCGCAAGGAGCGTGGCATCAGCCTGCTGGCGATCAACCGCGACAAGCAGGTGATCCGCGAGGACGTGCGCGACGTGCAGTTGCGTGCAGGCGACATGCTGGTCTTCCACAGCATCTGGACCGACCTGGCACAGGCGGCCAAGAGCCGCGACTTCGTGGTGGTGACCGACTATCCGACCGGCGAGCAGCGCCCGCACAAGTTCAAGATTGCGATGGCGATCTTCGCGCTGACCATCCTGATCGCGCTGACCAGCAAGCTGCCGGTCGCGCTGACGCTGATGACCGGCGTGGCCGGCATGCTGCTGACCGGCGTGCTGCGCATGGACGAGGCGTATGCCTCGATCAACTGGAAAACGGTGTTCATGATGGCCGGGCTGATCCCGCTCGGATGGGCGATGGACTCCAGTGGTGCGGCGGCATGGGTGGCCGGCCACACCATCGACAAGCTGCCCACCGGCATCCCGGTGTGGGTGCTGGAGGTGGCGCTGGCACTGCTGACCACGGCGTTCTCGCTGGTGATCAGCCATGTGGGCGCGACCATCGTGATGGTACCGATCGCGGTGAACCTGGCACTGGCGGCGGGCGGCAACCCGACCGCGTTCGCGCTGATCGTGGCGCTGTCGGCGTCCAACAACCTGATGACGGCCTCCAACCCGGTGATTTCGATGATCACCGGCCCGGCCAATTACACCCCGCGCGAGATGTGGCGGGTCGGCGGACCGTTGTCGCTGATCTACACCTGCGTGGTGGTGTTGATGATCAACCTGATGTTCTGAGGGTTGGGTTTGTTGGCAGGGCTGCGCCCTGCACCCGCCGAAGCCGAAGCCGAAGCCGAAGCAACAGCAACAGCAACAGCGTGCATTCCGTGGGATGGCGGGGTGGGTCCGGTTGCGGGGGACGCTGCAAGTCCCCCTCCGGGGCCCGGCCCAGCCGCTGGCGGCTGTGCGTTCGGGCGCTTGCGAAGCAGTGCTTCGCAAGCAAAGCGCCCTCACCCATGTAAGCTCGGTCGCCGCATCCATGCGGCTCACGCCCCCGCAACCGGACCCACCCCGCCTTCGACAGTTTTCCGCGAGCTGTCGGAACGGCGTTCTGCTCTGGTGGGTGTCGACCTTGGTCGACACGGCTTTTGTAGAGTCGAGCCGTGCTCGACTGCTTCCGGCCTCAGGCCAGATAGACCTGCCCATCGCGGATATCGACCCGCACCGCACGCAGGCGGTCGCCCTTGCACGGGCCGGCGATACAGTCGCCGCTGTCAAGGGCGAACGAGGCGCCATGCGCGGCGCACGCCAGGTGGCCTTCGCGGCTCTTCAGGAACTGGCCCGGGGCCCAGTCCAGGCGTCGGCCGGCGTGCGGGCAGATGTTCAGGAATGCGCGCACCTGCGCGCCGTCGCGGTACAGCACCAGCGATTCGGCATCGCCATCGATCACCGCTTCGACCTCGGCAAACGCGCCATCGGCAATGGCATCAAGGGCGATCAGGGCAGCAGCGATAGTCATGGCGAAAGCTCGGACGGTAAACCGGAATTGTCGCATGCCTGCTCAGGTGACTGGCTGCGACATGAACACAAGTCATTGATCCGTAATAAGCACAGGCTATATTTAACGAGTTTTTCACTCAATGACAGTGGCGCCTCCCGATACTCTGGTTTCGCTGATCCCAGCCTATCGAGCCGCCATGTTCAATCGCGCATCCGCCTTCAACCAGTTCCGCACCCTGTTCGCACCGCGCAAGCCGCGTCATCCGCTGGTGCGCGTTGCCGTGGGCCTGCTTGGCCTGGCGATCCTGGCCGCGATGGTGTTCATCGGTGTGTTCGTCGGTGCCGCGATGATCCTGGTTGGCCTGGCATGGAAGCTGCTGGCCTCGCGCAAGCCGGGCGCCGCGCGTCCGGTGGACCCGACCGTGGTCGAGGGCGAGTACCGCGTGGTGCGCAAGCCGGTGTTGCCGGCCTCGCGCTGATCCAGGCCTTCCGCGCCCGCTGACGGCGGGCGCCATGCGTTCTAGACTGCGGGCACGCCCTTCCTGGATGCCCGCATGTCCGATGTCTCCGATGTGATCCCTGCCGTAGCCCTGCCGCGTGTACCGGTAGCAGGTGGCGGCAGCTTCCCCGTGCACCGTATCTACTGCGTCGGCCGCAACTTCGCCGACCACGCCCGCGAAATGGGCGCGGCGGTGCCGGCGGCCGATGACCGCGGCCGCCCGATGTTCTTCAGCAAGCCGGCCGACGCCATCGTGGTCGGCCACGACGATGCCATCCCCTATCCGCCAGCAACCGCCAACCTGCACCACGAAGTGGAACTGGTGGTGGCGATCGGTCGCGATGCGCCCGCCGGCGAGCTGGCCGTCGCCGACGCCGATGCGCTGGTATATGGCTACGCCGTCGGCCTGGACCTGACCCGCCGCGATCTGCAGGCCGCAGCCAAGGACAAGGGCCATCCTTGGGATGCCGCGAAGGGGTTCGATGCCTCCGCGCCGATCAGCGAAATCGTGCACGCCGAAGAAGTCGGCGACCTGGCTGCGCTGAACCTGTCGCTGGAGGTCAACGGCGAGGTGCGCCAGCAGGCACTGCTCGACCAGATGATCTGGAACGTGCCGGAGATCCTGCATGAGCTGTCCAAGCTGTGGCAGCTGCGTGCCGGTGACCTGGTGTTCATGGGCACCCCGTCCGGGGTGGCTGCGCTGAAGCCCGGCGACCGCTTCAGTGCCCGCCTGGAAAACGTGGCCGAGCGCCACGGCGTGATCGCCGGCTGACGTCACCTGCGCTACCCTGCGCGCTGTCCACTTCCCCACCGGAGAAAAACAACAATGGGAATGCTCACCGAGTTCAAGGAATTCGCCATGCGCGGCAACGTCATCGACCTCGCCGTCGGCGTGGTGATCGGCGCGGCCTTCGGCAAGATCGTGACGGCGCTGGTCGAGAAGATCATCATGCCGCCGCTGGGCCTGCTGATCGGCAAGGTGGACTTCTCGCAGCTGGCGTGGACGCTGTCGCCGGCACGGATCGGCCCGGACGGCAAGGAGATTCCGGCGGTGGTGATCGGCTACGGTGATTTCATCAACACCCTGATCCAGTTCGTGATCGTGGCCTTCGCGATCTTCATCGTGGTCAAGGCGATCAACCGCCTGTCTCGCAAGAAGGAAGCTGCACCAGCCGCACCGGCCGAGGAAGTGGTGCTGCTGCGCGAGATCCGCGACAGCCTGAAGAAATAAGGTAGTAGCGCCGGGCCATGCCCGGCGGGACGCCATCTTGCCGCTGCGCTCGCCGGGCATGGCCCGGCGCTACCGCAGAAGCAGGCGAAAGCCCCGCCCCGGCGGGGCTTTCGCTTTGCCGGTCATGGCGGGAAACAGCATCCGCGCCAGCCATGACCTCCCGCCCATGCGCCGGGCTGAACGACTGTTAAGCTCCAAGGCTTAGGTCCCTTCCCGGAGTTGTCCATGCGTCGCCGCGTTCTTGCCATCGCATCCTCCCTCGCCCTGCTGGCCGCCCCGGCCTTCGCGGCGCCGCACACCACTACCCTGCCCCCGGCGTCGCTGGCCACCGCCGCACAGCTGCGCGACCAGGCCTTGGCCGATGACACCGGCTGGAAGGTGGTCGAATCGCTCACCACCGAGATCGGCCCGCGCATCGCCGGCAGCGAAGCTGACGCCCGCGCCGTGGCCTGGGCCGAAGCCAAGTTCAAGGCACTGGGCTTCGACAAGGTGTGGAAGGAACCGGTGACCTTCCCGAAGTGGGAGCGCCGCAGTGAACACGCTGCCGTGACCGGCAAAAATCCGCAGCCGCTGCAGATCACCGCACTGGGCGGCAGCCCGGGCGGCACCGTTGAAGCCGAGGTGGTGCGCTTCGCCGACCTGGCCGCACTGCAGGCGGCGCCGGCCGGTTCGCTCAAGGGCAAGATCGCCTTCGTCGATTACCAGATGCTGCCGTTCCGCGATGGCCGCGACTACGGCCGCGGCGGCGCGATCCGCAGCAAGGGTCCGTCCGAGGCGATCCGCAAGGGCGCGGTCGGTTTCCTGATGCGTTCGGCCGGCACCGACTCGCACCGCGTGCCGCACACCGGCATCACCCGTTTCGATGACGGCCTGACCCCGGTGCCGTCTGCGGCACTGTCGGTGCCCGATGCCGACCAGCTGGCCCGCCTGCTGGCCCGTGGCAGCACCACGGTGAAGGTGGCGCTGGACTGCGGCTGGGATGGTACGGCGACCTCGTACAACGTGATCGGCGAGATCACCGGCCGCAGCCTGCCGAAGGAAGTAGTGGTGATTGGCGGGCATCTGGATTCGTGGGACCTGGGCACCGGCGCGGTGGATGACGGCGCGGGCGTGGGCATCACCATGGCCGCAGGCCACCTGATCGGCCAGCTCAAGCAGGCGCCGAAGCGCACCATCCGCGTGATCGCCTTCGCCAACGAGGAACAGGGCCTGTATGGCGGCAAGGCCTATGCCGAAGCGCACGCGAAGGACGTGGCCCTGCACCAGCTGGCCGCCGAGAGCGACTTCGGCGCGGGACGCATCTACGCCTTCAATACCGGTTCGCCGAATCCGGAAGGCTCGCGCGAAGCGACGAAGCAGATTGCCGAAGTAATGAAGCCGCTGGGCATCGAGTACCAGGCCGACAAGGGTGGCCCGGGCCCGGACGTCGGCCCGCTGGCCGCCAAGGGCGGTGCGTGGGCGTGGCTGGCGCAGGACGGCTCGGACTACTTCCACCTGCACCACACCGCCGACGACACGCTGGACAAGATCGACCCGAAGGCACTGGCACAGAACGTGGCCGCGTACACCGTGTTCGCGTACCTGGCGGCGGAAGCCGACGGCAGCTTCGGCAGCGAGGCCAAGGCGACCACGCCGCCGAACGAATGATGCGGTAGCGCCGGGCCATGCCCGGCGAGCGCAGTGGCGGGAGCGGTGCGAACCAAGGTTCGCACCCACCGGGCAATGGCGTGGGTCAGGTCCCTCGCCGTGGCAAGGGACTTGATCGCGATTCTGCTAACCCTCCCACACACTGGTGTTGCGCACACCCAGCAACTTCGGGTTGAACAACGGATCCTTGCCCACCTGGCGATGCTGCTCATAGTCACGAAGCGCCGCCAACGCCGGCTTCTGCAGCAGCAGGATCGCGATGATGTTCAACCAGCTCATCAGGCCGACGCCGATGTCGCCCAGCGACCAGGCCACCGTTGCACTGTTCACCGCCGAGTAGCCGGTAGCCGCCAGGAACATCAACTGGAATCCACCGATCACCCACGGCGCCGGACGGTCGCGGCACAGGTAACTGACGTTAGTCTCGGCCATGTAGTACAGCGCCAGCAGCGTGGTGAAGGCGAACGGCAGGATCGCCAGCGCCACGAACGAACGGCCGAAGTCAGGCAGCGCGGACTCCACCGCGTGCTGCACGAAGCGCGGCCCGGCCTCGACGCCAGGCAGATTGCCCAGCAGCAGGCGCGCCTCATCCGGAATGCCATTCACCGCCGGGTCGTAGACGTTGTACAGGCCCGTGGACAGAATCAGGAAGGCGGTAGCACTGCACACCACCATCGTGTCGATGTAGACCGAAAATGACTGCACCAGGCCCTGCTTGACCGGATGGGTGACTTCGGCGGCGGCGGCTGGATGCGCACCGCTGCCCATGCCGGCCTCGTTGGACAACACGCCACGGCGCACGCCCCACTGGATGGCGGTGCCGATCATTGCACCGAACGCTGCATCTACACCGAATGCACTGCGCAGCACCAGCATGATCACCTCCGGCACTTTCTCTGCATTAAGCACCATCACCAGCGCCGCCACCAGCAGATACGCCACCGGCATCAACGGCACCACCCACTCGGCAACCCGCGCGATGCGGCGCACACCGCCGATCAGGATCGCGCCCAGCACCACCAGCAGTACCGCCGTGGTGGTCATCACCGGCACGTCCCAGGCTTCGTTCACCGCACTGGTGATCGCATTGGACTGGGTGCCGGCCAGCATCGCACCCGCCAGCACGGTGACCAGCGCAAACAGCACTGCATACCAGCGCTGGCCCAGGCCTTTTTCGATGTAGTACGCCGGGCCACCGCGGTACTGGCCCTTGGCATCGCGGTCCTTGTAGATCTGTGCCAGCGTGGATTCGATGAAGGCGCTGGAGGCGCCGAGGAAGGCGACGATCCACATCCAGAAGATCGCGCCGGGGCCGCCGAAGGCGATGGCCATGGCGACGCCGGCGATGTTGCCGACGCCCACGCGGCTTGACAGCGAAATGGACAACGCCTGGAACGGTGACACGCCGGCTTCGGAGCGCTCATGCCGGAACATCAGGCGCAGCATCTCCGGCAGCGCGCGCAACTGGATGAAGCGGGTACGCACGCTGAAGTACAGGCCGGCGAGCAGGCACAGCACCACCAGGTACGGGCTCCAGACGATTCCGAGGATGGTGTTGACGATGGATTCGATGTTCATCGGCAGCCCCTCAGAAGAACATGCCCAGGGCGACCTGGGGGCTGATGATGCGGCCGGTGTTGCGCCCGGCCACGGTGAATTCGACGCCTGCGATCAGGCCCAGCGACGGGCTGAAGTGATATTCCACTGCCGGCGCCAGGCTGACGTCGCGGCTGGCCGGACGGTGCTCTTCAATCCGTTCGATCGCACCACTGCCGTTGCGTGCGAAGCCGCTCAGGCGCTGGCCAGTCTCGCGGCTGGCGGCCATTTCCATTACGCCCACCCAGCGCGAATTGAAGCTGTACTCGGCGCCTACCGACAGGCCCAGTACCGAGCCGCGCGAAATGTGCCCCTGGAAGCTGTCATCGGTGCCGTACACGCTGGTGCCGGAAATGGCGGTGCGCGACGGTGCCGGCCCGGCGCTGAGCTGGGCGCGCCAGCGCACGGGGCGGTCATTGCCCAGCCACACCACCTGCTGCACGCCCAGCGCAGCGGTGGTGCGCTGTACGCCGTCGCCCTGTGCATCCAGCGGATTGCCGGTGATGCGATCGTGGCTGCCGGTGCTGAAACGCTGCACCAGCGCGACCGAGATGGCCGGACGGGTGCCATCGGCATTCGGCGCCTGCAGCAGGTACTGCAGGCGTGCGGTGGTGTCACCGGCGCGGAAGCCGCTGCTGCGCGCACTGCCGGATTCGGAGCGCGAGGCGCTGAGATTGACCTGGCCCATCACCCGGTCACTGAAGCCATAGATGATCGGCACCACCGTGGCCCAGGCGCCACTGTGCTCGGCACTGCGGCGACGATCACCGTTGTTGTCGTAGTGGTCGCGGCTGTCGACCCGCACCAGATAGGGCTCGATGTACCAGTTGCCCTGCGGCAGGCCGGCCGGATTCGGCGTGATCAACGGGCCGGTGAAATTGACACCATCGAGACTGCGTTCCGCGGCCTGTAGCGATGGTGCGGCAAGCGCAGCGAGTGCCAGCACCAGGCAAGTGCGACGTGTGCGGCGTTGGATTCGATGCATGGAACCACTCCTGTACGACGTTGGAAGGAACTCCACCGTGCGGCGCAGGAAGCGGCCCAACAATGGGACAAATACTAAAATCGCTTGTCTTCCCATCAAGCGTGTTTGAAGCAACGTAAGCTGACGCAGATGACCCAGTTTGCTGCGCATGCATCGTTTGCGCTCTTGCGCCGCGCAAAAGAAAACCCGGCCGCGAGGGCCGGGTCAGGAGATCAACACAGCATCAGCACGACGGGATCAGCCGTGGCGGCTCGCCCACTGCGCCAGCAGCACGGCCGTGGCGGAAGCGACATTCAGGCTTTCCACCGCGCCGCTGCCGGGGATCGAGACCTGCAGATCGCACTGGCTCGCCAGGCCACGGTCCATGCCCTCGCCTTCGGCGCCCATCACGTACACCAGCCGGTCTGGCAGGGACGCGCGGAACACGTCATCACCGCCCTCGACCAGGGTCGCGGCCAGGCCGAAACCGGCTGCGCGCAGTTGTGCCATTGCCTGAGCGGTCTCCGGCAGCTGCACCAGCGGCACCGCTTCGGCGCCGCCTTCGGCCACGCGCGCGGCGGCGCCGGACAGGGCCAGCGTGCTGCCGGCCGGCAACAGCAGCGCCTTGGCACCGAAGTGCGCGGCCGAGCGCAGGATCGCGCCGAGGTTGTGCGGGTTGCCCACGCCATCCAGCCACAGCGCCAGCGCCGGGCCGTCACCGACCTGCTGCAGCCACTGCGCCAGCGGCAGTGCCGGTGCGCGCAGCATGTCGGCCACCACGCCTTCGTGATGGGTGGTGCCGGCCAGCTTGTTCAGATCGCCATCCTCGACCACGCGGTAGCCCACGCGGTTGGCCACGCACCACTTCAACAACGGCTGCAGGCGCGGAATGCGTGCTTCCAGCAGGTACAGCTTGCGCAGCGCCTGCGGCCGCGCTTCGAACGCAGCCAGCACGGCATTCAGGCCGTACAGACGCAGCTCATCGCTGCCACCGCGCCCACCACCGCCCGTTGCCGGCACCTCCGGGCGCGGCAACGGCGTTGCGCGCGGCGGACGGGCGGACGGGCGGCGGTTGTTCCAAGGGTTGTTCACTTACACACTCTCCTGCTTGCGCTGGCGCCAGAAATCGGCGTTCTTGATGCCCAAGGCATCAGGGTCGAACACCGGATCCAGGCCCAGCTTCTTCTGTCGTTCGTAGTCACGCAGGGCCAGCATCGCCGGCTTCTGGATGATGAGGATGGCAATGATGTTCAGCCAGGCCATCAGGCCCACGCCGATGTCGCCAAGCGCCCAGGCCAGGGTGGCATTGTGGAACGCGCCGAACACCACCATGCCGATGATGCCCAGGCGCAGCACCAGCACCGTCAGCGGGCGCTTCCTGTTGTGGTTTACATAGCTGAGGTTGGTCTCGGCCATGTAGTAGTACGCCATGATGGTGGTGAAGGCGAAGAAGAAAATGGCGATGGACACGAATGCCGAACCCCAGCCCGGCAGCACCGCTTCCACGCCGGCCTGGGCGTAACCGGCGCCTTCGGGAATGCCGGCCAGGCCCTGGAAGATCGGCGGTGCGCTGGCACCTGCCGGCGAGTACACGTTGTAGGTGCCGCTGGCCAGGATCAGGAACGCGGTGGCGGTGCACACCATCATGGTGTCGAAGTAGATGGCGAAGGCCTGTACATAGCCCTGCTTGGCCGGGTGCGAGACTTCCGAGGCGGCCGCTGCATGCGGGCCCGAACCCTGGCCGGCTTCGTTGGCGTAGATGCCGCGCTTGATGCCCCACTCCACCGCCAGGCCCATCATCGCGCCGAATGCGGCATGCGTGCCGAAGGCACTCTGGAAGATGATGCCGAACATTTCCGGCACGCGGTCGTAGTTGATGACCATGATGATGATGGCCATCAGGATGAAACCGGCAGCCATGAACGGCACCACCACTTCGGCGAAGTTGGCGATGCGTTTGACGCCACCGAAGATCACCACGCCCAGCAGCAGCGCGACCACGATGCCGATGCCCAGCTTCAGCGCCTGCACCGATTCCATGCCGAAGGCCTGGCCGTCGAGCGGCCCGCACAGCGCGGTGCCACGGCAGGCGTTGATGATGCTGTCGGCGATGGCATTGGCCTGCACGCCCGGCATCAGGAAACCTGCGGCGATGATCGTGGCGATGGCGAAGGCCAGCGCATACCACTTCAGGCCCATCGCCTTCTCGATGTAGTACGCCGGGCCACCGCGGTAGCGGCCTTCGGCGTCCTTGGTCTTGTAGATCTGCGCCAGGGTGCATTCCACGTACGAGGTGGACGCGCCGAGGAAGCCCATCACCCACATCCAGAAGATCGCCCCGGGGCCGCCGAAGGCGATGGCGGTGGCCACGCCGGCGATATTGCCGATGCCCATGCGGCCGGCCATCGACATGGCCAGCGCCTGGAACGAGGACACGCCGGCGTCGGATTTCTCACCCCTGACGGTGAGGCGGCACATTTCGAAGAAGCCACGGATCTGCATGAAGCGCGTGCGCAGGCTGAAGAACAGGCCGGCGCCCAGGCACACGAAGATCAGTGCCTTGCTCCAGATGATGCTGTTGATGAAGTGTACGGTTGCTTCCACGCGCGCTCTCTCCAGTCGGCGGGTTGTAAGGACGTCCCGTCGGCTGGAGGGGACCGGTCGATTCTCCCTGATCGAAGGCCGCTGCGGTAGCGCTGTCTTGTAGCGCCGAGCCCATGTCCGGCTTGGGCCCCGGAATCAGCCGAGCATGGGCTCGGCGCTACAGCGGCCAGCCCGCGCGTTCAGGGCAGCTGCGTGCGTACGCGGGCGAAGCGGCGCAGGTCGTGCAGCACGCCGCGCTTGTAGACCGCGCAGCGCTCCACGCCCTCTTCCTGGAAGCCGTTCTTCTCCAGCACCCGGGCCGAGCCGAGATTGAAGTCGACCACCGTGGCCTGCAGCCTGAACAGGCGCAGCTCGTCCATCACCCAAGGCGCAAACACACCGACCACCCCGGTCATCAGGCCCTGGCCCCAGTAGGCCCGGCCCAGCCAGTAACCCAGTTCGGCGGTATGCCCACGCTCGGCCACGCCCTGCTGGGCACCGACGCTGCCGCAGGCCTGGCCGTCTATCTCGATGGCCAGGTTCAGGGTGCCGGGAGCCAGCACGCGGCCGGCGAGGAAGGCCTCGCCATCCCCGCGCGTGTACGGGTACGGAAAGCGATCACGCAGGCCCCGCGACACCTCGGCGTCGTTGGCGTGGTGCAGCAGCGATTCCAGATCATCCGGGCGCCAGGGGCGCAATTGGAAGCCTTCACCTCGCAGCACGGTGGTCGGGTCAGGCATGGCCACCCACCGACGGTGATTCCGCTTCCTGCTTCTCCAGCTCGCGCTTCACCGCTTCCGGCGAGCGGGTGTACGGGGCCAGCCGTGCGTAGAACGCCGGCACCACGAACAGCGACAGGAAGGTCGAAAGGGTTACGCCGAAGATGATCACGATGCCGATCGTGCCACGGCTGGCCGAGCCGGGGCCACCGGCCACCACCAGCGGAATCGCGCCGACCACGGTGGCGATCGAGGTCATCAGGATCGGGCGCAGTCGCACCATCGCCGATTCGATGATCGCCTCGCGCACCGTGCGCCCGTCATCGCGCAGCTGGTTGGCGAATTCGACGATGAGGATGCCGTTCTTCGCGGCCAGGCCAACCAGCATCACGATGCCGATCTGGCTGAACAGGTTCACCGTGCCGCTACTCACCCACAGGCCGACCAGCGCACCGAGCACACCCAGCGGCACGGTCAGCATGATGGTGAGCGGGTGGATGAAGCTTTCGAACTGCGCGGCCAGCACCAGGTACACCACCAGCAGGGCCATCGCGAAGGTCAGCAGCACCGCGCCGCCGGCACTCTGGTACTCACGCGACTCACCCTTCCAGTTCACCTGTGCGTACTGCGGCAGTTCTTCCCGGGCCACGTTCTGTGCCCAGGCAATGGCCTCGCCCAACGGATAGCCTGGCGCCAGGCCGGCACTGATGGTGATCGAGCGCAGTCGGTTGAAGCGGTTCAGGGTTCCGGCCTCGGCCACTTCGCTCAGCGTGACCAGGTTGGACAGCGGCACCAGCTCGCCGGAGGTGGCACGCACGCGGATCGCGGCCAGGTCGGCCGGGCTGGCACGGCCATCGCGCCCGGCCTGCACCAGCACGTCGTACTCCTCGCCGTTGTCGACGAAGGTGGTGACGCGGCGCGAACCCATCATGGTTTCCAGCGCCGATCCGATCGCGGTGACCGGCACGCCGAGGTCGGCCGCGCGCTGGCGGTCGATGTTCACCCGCATCTGCGGCCGGGTTTCCTTGTAGTCCGAGTCCGGGCCAACCAGGCCGGGATTGTCGGCCATGCGCAGCAGGATGCGGTCGCGCCACTGCGCGATCTCGGCATATTCGGGGCCGCCCAGCACGATCTGGAACGGCTGCCCGCCACTGCGCACCAGGCCACCGCCCACCTGCGTGCGCACGCGCACACCGCGGATGGTGTCCAGTTCTTTCTGCAGCGCGTCGGCCACTTCAGGCGTCCCCTCGCTGCGCTGGCGCCACGGCTGCAGGAAGATGCTGACGCGGCCGGTGTGCATCTCCTCGCTGGCGCCCCAGCCGCCCGGCACGCGCGGGTTGGCGCGCACGATCGGCTTGTCCGGGCCGACATGCGGCGCCAGCAGCGCTTCTACCTGCTGCACCTGCTGCACGGTGTAGTCGTAGCCGGCGCCTTCCGGGCCGTCGATCATGATCTGGAACGAACCGCGGTCTTCGGCCGGCGCCAGTTCCGACGGCAGCAGCTTGAGCAGGCCCCAGCTGGCAGCCAGTGCGGCCACCATCACCAGCAGGTAGATCCAGGTGCGGTCGACATGGTGGTCGAGCACGCGGCCATAGCCCGAAGCCAGGCGCTCCAGATTGCGGTTGATGAAGCCATGCAGGCCACGTGGTGCCTGCCCGGTGTGCGGCTTGAGCAGCTTGGACGCCATCATCGGCGTCAGCGTCAGCGCTACGAATGCGGACAGCGCCACCGCTGCCGCCAGCGCCACCGCCAGCTCGCGGAACAGGCGCCCGGTATTGCCTTCCAGGAAGCCGACCGGCAGGAACACCGCCACCAGCACGGCGGTGGTGGCTATCACCGCGAAGGCAACCTGCGTGGTACCGCGCTTGGAGGCCACCAGTGGGGGCTCGCCCAGGTCGATGCGGCGCTGCACGTTTTCCACCACCACGATCGCATCGTCCACCACCAGGCCGATGCACAGCACCAGTGCCAACAGGGTCAGCAGGTTGATCGAGAAGTCGAACGCGTACAGTGCGATGAACGCGGCCACCAGGCAGACCGGCACGGTCACCGCCGGAATCAGTGCGGCACGGAAGCTGCCGAGGAACAGCCAGATCACCGCCAGCACCAGGATCATCGCCTCCACCAGCGTGGCGTAGACGCGGTCAACGGCGGCTTCGATGAAGGTGGTGTTGTCGAACGCAACAAAGATCTGCGTGCCCTTGGGCAGGGTCAGTGCCACCCGCTCGGCTTCAGCGCGCGCGGTGCGCGCCACGTCCAGCGAGTTGGCGGTAGATGTCTTGACGATACCCAGGCCGATGCCCGGCTCGCCGTTACTGCGGTAGTAGGCGCGGCGCTCGGCCGAGGCCAGTTCGATCTTCGCCACGTCGCCCATGCGCACCACGTAGCCGTCGCGGCCCTTGCCCAGCGGGATGGTGGCGAAATCCTCGGGCTTGATGTAGTTGCGCTCCACGCGCAGGGTGAAATCGCGGTCGGTCGACTCGATGCGGCCGGCCGGCAGTTCCACGTTCTCGTTGCGCAGTGCGGTTTCCACGTCGCCGGTGGTCAGCCCACGTGCGGCCAGCTGGTCGCGGTCCAGCCAGATGCGCATCGCATAGCGCTGGCGGCCGCCGATGCGGACCTGGGCCACGCCGTCGAGGCTGGAGAAGCGGTCGACCACATAGCGGTCGGCGTAATCGCTCAGTTCCAGCGTGTCCATGGTCGAAGAGACCATGTTGAACCAGATGATCGGGTCGGCATCGCTTTCGACCTTGGCGATTTCCGGCGGCCGCGCTTCTTCCGGCATGCGGTCGGCGACGCGGCTGACCGCATCGCGCACGTCGTTGGCCGCCGCTTCGATATCGCGGTTGGAGGTGAACTCGATGCTGACCTGCGAGCGGCCGTTGGTGCTGCGCGCGTTGATCGTATCGATGCCTTCGATGCCGGCCAGTGCATCTTCCAGCACCTGGGTGATGCGGCTTTCGATGACCGCCGCCGAGGCACCGGTGTAATCCACCGACACCGAAACAATGGGCGGGTCGATGGCAGGCAGCTCGCGCAGGGTCAGGCGGGTGAAGGACATCACGCCCAGCACCAGCAGCAGCAGGCTCATCACCACGGCGAACACCGGCCGCTGGATGGAGATGTCGGACAGTTTCATCCGCCGTGCCCCTCGGCCGCGGCCGGTGCCGGCGCGGCATCCGGTTTCGCGCCGCTGGCCGGTGCCGCATCCCTGGCCGCGACCTTCAGGCCCGGGCGCAGCTTGCCGGTGCCATCAACCACGATGCGCTGGCCCGCTTCCAGCCCCTGCTTGATCTCGACCACGCCGGCGCGGCGCGCACCGGTGACCACGTCCACGCGCTCGACGCTGTCGTCGGCCTTGATGCGGTACACGAAGGTATCGCGGCCGACCTGCACCACGGCGATTTCCGGGACCACCAGCGCCGGGCGCTCGGGGCGGAACAGCCGCACGTCCAGCAGCATGCCCGGGCGCAGCGCATGATCGCCGTTGGCGAAGTCGGCGCGCACGGTCACCGCACGGGTGACCGGATCGATGCGCGCATCGATGGTGCTGACCTCACCCTCGAAGGTGCGGCCCGGCCACGCCACGCTGGTGGCGCTGACCTTGTCACCGACGCCCAGCGCAGCCAGTTCCACTTCCGGCACCTGGAAATCGACGTGCATGTGCTCGATGTCATCGAGCGTGGCGATGACCGTGGTCGGGGTCACCAGCGAGCCGGGGCTGACCTGACGGATGCCGAGCACGCCAGCGAACGGCGCGCGCACGCGGCGGTCACCGATGTCGGCCTGCATCTGCATCACGCGCGCCTCGGCCGCATCGCGGATCGACTTCTGCGTATCCAGGGTGGCGCTGGACACCAGCCGCTGGGAGGCCAGCTCGCGCTGGCGCCTGTACAGCTGGTCGGCTTCGTGGAAGGTGGCCTGCGCCTGCACCAGCGCGGCCTCCTGGGCCTGCCCGCGCAGGGTCACGATCGGCGCACCGGCGGCCACATGCTGGCCACTTTCAAAGTGCACCTTCTCGACGATTTCGCTGACCTTGGCCGTCACGCTGATGGACTCGCGCGCCTTGGCCGTGCCCAGCGCCTGCAGCGTGTCATTCCACTGCGAGGACTGCACGACCTGCGCGGTCACCGGCACCGCTTCGCCCTGCCGACGGGCGGCGGCCTCCTGTTTGCCCCCGCACCCGGCCAGAAGGGCCAGGCTGAGGCCGAGGGCCAGGGTCGAAGCAATGCGAGCCAACATGAACGGTCCTGATAGATCCACGGCCGCCGAGTGTAGGCAAGCACCCGTGGAAGCGATATGTGCCAAGCGTTTACTGGCGTGGCACCGGCGGCGCGATAGCGCCGTGAACCTGTTCCGTGCAAGGCTCGCAGCAGCGGTGTCGGCATGTGTCGAGGTGTATCCCGCCGTGCGCCGCAGGCGTTGTCATCGTAGAGTCGAAGCTGCCCGACAGAGGGCGTCGGGCGGGGACGGATCCTGGCGGGGATCCGGCCCCGTTTTTTTTCCCGGCCGATCAGTACCGGTAGTTCACCTTCATCCACAGGCTGCGCCCGGGCTCGTTGATGCGCACCGGGTCGGCCGGGAAGCCGAAGTCGGCGCTGCCGGCCAGGTTCAGGTGCTCGCTGTAGGCACGGTCGAACAGATTGTCGACGCCGGCGCTGAGCTGCAGCTGCGAACTGAAACGGTAAGCGGCATTGAGCGCGAAGGTAGCGAAGCCGGCACTCGGCCCCAGGTCCTGCGCGACCACGTTGCCCTGCCCATCTGCGACACGATGCTGATGGGTCACCGCACGCAGCAGCGCACCGGCACTCCAGCGCTCGCCTTCCCAGTTCGCGCTCAGGCGTGCTTCCAGCGGTGGCATCTGCGGCAACGGACGCTGCTGGTCGCGGTTCTCGCCCCAGGCATAGGCCAGCGTGCCACCCAGCTTCCACTGCGCAGCCAGGCTCACTTCCAGCCCGGCTTCGGCACCGGCGATGCGCGCATCGACGTTGCGGGCCTGGCTCATGCCCATCATGCCGCTGCCGTGATAGGTGAACAGGATGTAGTCCTGGATCTGCCCGGCATACGCCGATACCCATGCCTGCACACGCGGTCCCTTGAACTGCAGGCCCATGTCGAGCTGGGTGGTGCGCTCGGGCTGCACGCCGGTGAACGCGTTCACTGCGCCCGACGGGCCATGGTTGGGCGAGAACAGTTCCCAGTAGTCGGGCATGCGTTCACTGTGGCCGAGGCCGGCGTACCAGGTCAGGCCGTCGGCAAGGTCCTGCTCGTAGCGCAGGAACCCGCTGCCGAGCCATTCCTTGCGCGTCTGCCCGGCGCTGGGATTGGGCCGGTTGCCCATCATGCCGCCGATCGATTGCCGCTCATCGCGGGCGCTGGCACGGTCGATGCGCAGGCCACTGATCCAGCGCTGGTCCGTGCCGGCCCCCAGGGTCAACTCGGTGAACACGCCATAGCGGTGGAAGTTCGCATCGGTCTGCCACGCGGCCTGGCGGTAAGTATCGCGGCCCATGCCGTTGCGGCCACGGTGGCGGCTGTCCTCACCGTCCACACCGGCCACCAGCTGCACCTCCTGCCAGCGCCACTCGGAACTGGCCCGGCCGCCTTGGGTTCGGCGGTCCACATTCGAAGCCATCGGCATGCGCATCATGCTGTTGGGATTCGGCGTGCGCAGCGTGTAGTTGTCCATCACATGGTCGGCTTCGTTGTAGTACACGTTGGCCTGCAACGTTTCCCACGCGCCCGGCAGGTTGCGCTTCTCGAAGCGTGCCGCGTAGCTGGTGCGCTCGAACGCGGCGCCGTCCATGCCACGCCCGGCATAGCGCGCGATCGCATCGCCGGCACCGGCGGAGATTTCCAGCAGCGTATCGGCGTCCGGCGTCCAGCCGATGGCCACGTCGCCGTTCCACTTGCGCCACTTCGACGGCACCACGTCACCATGACCATCCTTGTAGTCGTCCGCTTCCGAGCGATTGCCGCTGGCACGCACGTAACCGGCCGGATTGCCCAGCGTCAGGTCCAGCACCTGGTCGTTGCGGTTGCGCGAGCCGACCAGTCCACTGGCATCGGCACGCAGACCGGGTTCCTCGAAGCGCGGCGTATCGCGCTCGAAACGGATGGTGCCGGCCGAGGCACCTGCGCCCCAGCGCACGCTCTGCGGGCCCTTGATGATGGTCAGCCGGTCGAAGCTCTCCGGCGCGATATAGGAAAGCGGATTGTCCATGCGCGACGGGCAGGCACCGATCAGGTTGCCATCGTTGCTGAGGATGTTCAGCCGCGAACCGAACATGCCGCGCAGCACCGGGTCACCGTTGGTGCCGCCGTTGCGGATGGCGGAGAAGCCAGGCACGGTCTTCAGGTAATCGGCGCCATCACTGGCGGGGACCGGCTGCCGCGGAAGGCGCGGATCGGTCACCCAGTGCAGTGGCGACGAAGGCGCGGCGGCAGTGACCACCATCGTGTCGAGGGTGCGCGCTTCTTCGGCAGGCGCAGCGTGGGCCAGTGACGCGGCCACGGCCACGCCAAGGGCAACCGGCAGGCGCGCGCAGGCGCCCGCGGGGCGGGAAGTCATTTTCATCGGAACAGCTCCAAGGTACGCACGCGCGCACGGCGCCCGGTCAGGCGTCGTGCGGCAGATTCGATAGGGACATCAGCGGACGATGGAGGAGCGTGGTGGTCCACGTGCGGCATGCGCCGGCCAGCGCAGTGCCGGCAGCACCTGTTGCGACCACGGGAACACCAGGCGTGGCCGCCACAGCAGCGGCAACTGCAGCACCAGCACCGCCAGCCACGGCAGCAGGCGCATGGCCAGCACGCAGTATTCGCAGACTTCGCCATGCATGGCGTGGGGGTCGGCTGGCCGGTTGGGTGCTGCCTGCGAAGCGCCATGCGGGTCGTGCCCGGCCATGGTCATGTCGTGCATGCCATGGCCCATGGCGGCGTGGTCCATGCCCGCCATTGCGGCGTGGCCCATCTGCGGCGCCTGCAGCGCGCGGCTGACCAGCGGCGCAAGCACCATCAGCAGCGTCGCCAGGACGGCGAGCTGGAGCAGAAGGCGCTGCGGGCGGGACAGGCGGGTCACCGCGCTAGTGTAGAGGCGGGTCCAGGGTTGCCCTGTGCGACGAACCGTCGCAGGAGGGGTTTATCGGCAGGGCTGCGCCCTGCACCCGCCGAATCAACGTCAACGTCAACGTCAAAAGCGGGCAATCCGTGGGATGGCGGGGCGGGTCCGGTTGCGGGAGACGCCGTAAACCCATCCATGGGGGCTTGGCCGCGGCATCCATGCCGCGGACACTCCCGCAACCGGACCCACCCCGCCTTCGACAGATCTCCGCGATCTGCAGTAGATCCACGCCATGCGTGGATGAATCTCCATCGGAATCGAATATTTCGAATTGGAATCGAAAAGAATCCACGCATGGCGTGGATCTACCGTGTCGACCAAGGTCGACACCTACCAACAGCCATCGGAATCTGTCAGAGGTGGGGCGGTGTCGGAGTGCGGGGTGTCAGCCGCATGGATGCGGCTGCCAAGCCTACATGGACGTACTTGCGGCGTCCCCGCACTCCGACACCGCCCCGCCCCCCTGCGGATAGCCCGCTTTTGACGTTGACGTTGCTCCGGTTTGCAGCAGGTGCAGGGCGCAGCCCTGCTCGACCCACCTCACACCGTGATGGTCTGGGTCAGTGACTCCCACGTCGGTGGCACCGGCCACGCCGCCGCCTGGTTGCCATCCAGCACCCTGCGCAGGTCGCGCGGATCAATCTGCGGTGCCAGCACGTGCACCAGTTCCAGCGCGTAATCACGCAGCACCCGGTCGCGCGGCAACACCGCCCAGGCGATGCACTCGGCGATCGGGTCCGGGGCCGGCCACGAACGCAGGTCTTCATCGTTGGAACTGACCGCCATCTCGGCCAGCAGGCCTACGCCAAGACCCGTGCGCACGTAGGTCTTGATCAGGTCCGCATCCAGCGCGGTCAGTGCCAGATCGGGCACCAGCCCATTGGCGGCGAAGGCGCGTTGCAGGGATGAATTCGGTCGGGTCGAGGATTCGTAGCTGATCAATGGCTGGCGGGCCAGCGCGGCCAGGTCCGGTGCGCGGCCGGCGCGGTCCAGCGGATGGCCCTTGGGCACCACCACCAGGCGCCGCCACCGGAACAGCGGCACTGCGATGCCATCGGTGGGCTCACCGCCTGCGGTGCTGATGATCGCAATATCGGCATCACCCTGGTTCAAGCGGTCCAGCGCGTCGGCTTCACCGGCCTGCTGCAGGTGCACGCTGACCTGCGGGTAGGCCTGCTTGATCGCCGCCACCGCCGGCGGCAGCACGAAGCGCGCCTGGGTGTGCGTGGTGGTCAGGATCAGCTGACCCTGGCTCTCGCGACGCTGGTTTGCCGCGTAGGTGCGGATGTTGTTGGCCTCAGCCAGCACCGCGCGGGCGCGGGCGATGACCTCGGTGCCGGCCGGGGTGACCGACTCCAGGCTGCGGCCCTTGCGCACGAACAACAGAAAGCCGAGCTCGTCTTCCAGCTGCTTGAGCTGCTTGGACAGGCCGGGCTGGGTGGCGTGCACGCGCGAGGCAGCGAGCGTGATGTTCAGCTCGGCATCGGCAATGGCAACCAGGTAGCGCAGCTGGGTCAGCGTCATGGGAGGCAGGCGGCGTGGGGCGGAGGTCCACTCTAGGGTCAATTGCCGTCACCAGCTTATAACCAAAGGTTGTTTAAGAAAGGTATCTGGTCATTTCCGGGCGTCATATGCCGGCGCTACGGTCAGCCGGCAGCCGCTGGCCTGAACAGCCAGCCCTCCCCCTTTGCCCGCCGAAGCCCGGCGCGGCCCCGTTTCCGGAGCGCTTCCATGGCCCTGTACGAGTCCATCCTCGATACCGTCGGCAACACCCCCATCGTCAGGTTGCAGCGCCTGGCACCGCCACAGGTCAGCGTCTACGCCAAGGTCGAGTCATTCAATCCGGGCGGCTCGGTCAAGGACCGCCTGGCGCTGGCAATCATCCTCGACGCCGAAGCGCGTGGCCTGCTCAAGCCAGGCGACACGATCGTGGAGGCCACCTCGGGCAACACCGGCGTGGCGCTGGCGATGGTCGCTGCCGCGCGCGGCTACAAATTCGTGGCCACGATGGTCGAGACCTTTTCGGTGGAGCGTCGCAAACTGATGCGCGCCTATGGCGCGAAGGTAATCCTGACCCCGGCCGCCGAGCGTGGCAGCGGCATGGTGCGCAAGGCGCGCGAACTGGCCGAGCAGCATGGCTGGTTCCTGGCCAGCCAGTTCGCCAACCCGGCCAATCCGGCTTATCACCGCAACACCACGGCCGCCGAGATCCTGCGCGACTTCGCCGGCAAGCGGCTGGATTACTTCGTCAGTGGCTGGGGCACCGGCGGCACGCTCACCGGCGTGGGCGAAGTGTTGAAGGTCGCGCGCCCGCAGACCCGCGTCATTGCTACCGAACCCGCCGGCGCCGCCCTGCTCAAGGGCGATGATTGGAAACCGCACAAGATCCAAGGCTGGACCCCGGATTTCGTGCCGGACGTGCTCAACCGCGATGTGGTGGATGAACTGGTGTCGGTGGAGGATGACCGCGCCATCGCCACCGCGCGCCGACTGGCGGCGGAGGAAGGGATCTTCGTCGGCATCTCCGCCGGCGCCACCGTGGCCAGCGCGCTGGACGTGGCAGCCCGCGCTGAGCCGGGCTCGGTGATCCTGGCGATGCTGCCGGACACCGGTGAACGCTATTTCTCCACGCCGCTGTTCGCCGATGTGAACGAGGGTTCCGACGACGACTGGCTGGCTGGCCTGCCATGACGCAAGCCGCCGGGCATTGCCTGGCGCCACCGCCTGCCGCGAATCCGTGACCGCTTCAGCCTGCGTGAAGGCAGCGACCGCCATCGTGCGTGAAGGCCGTCGGATCGCAGCGCGTGAGACGGTCATGACGCAGTATCGATGCCCTGTCCCCTACCGTGGGGTACAGCCGGCGCAGAGGCTGCGCGGAACACCTCACAGGCAGGAGACGGACGCATGAAGATCGAAGTTTGGCAGGGTGACATCACGACCCTGGCGGTGGATGCGATCGTCAACGCGGCCAACGAAACATTGCTCGGCGGCGGTGGTGTGGACGGCGCGATCCATCGTGCGGCCGGCCCCGCGTTGCGGGCCGAGTGCGAGCGGTTGCCCGAGCTGCGCCCCGGCGTGCGTTGCCCGACCGGCGAAGTGCGTGCCACCGGCGCTTACGCCTTGCCGGCACGGCATGTACTGCACACGGTGGGCCCGGTCTGGCACGACGGCCAGCGTGACGAGCCGGCATTGCTCGCCAACTGCTACTGGAAATCACTGCAGCTGGCCGAGTCGCTGGGGGTGCAGTCGATCGCCTTCCCGGCGATCAGCTGCGGTGTGTATGGCTATCCGCTGTACCAGGCGGCGCAGATCGCCGTGACCGAGACACTGGCCTGGCAGCGCAGCCATGCGCAGCCGATGCGCATCGTGCTGGTGGCGTTCAATACCGCGACGGCCAAGGCGTACCAGCAAGCGTTGAGCGCCGCCGGGCAAGGCGCAGACGGCGAACCGCGCGGCTCGATGCTGTCGCCGCTGGGTGATGCGGGCTTCGCCGCCGCGCACTGAATCCGGCGGTCAGCGTCAAGGAAAAGGCCGGGCATTGCCCGGCCTTTCCTGTTGCGCCGTTGTCCACACTCCCACGGAGTGTGGAACACGCTCAACGGCTGGCAGCTTCCACCGCGGCGGCATCATCGGCCGCAGCAGCGGCCGCGTCGGCAGCGGCACTTGCCGCCGAGGCAGCAGCCCCATCGGCGCTGGCGCCGTCCACCTGCACACGCACTTCCACCATGCCCGCGCCGTTGCTGAGGCTGGACACCTCGACGGTGTAATGACCGGCAGGCAACGCTTCTTCCAGGCGTGCGTTGGTATCGTTGCCACCGTCATCGTCGGTCAGTTCGACATCGCCGCCAACCACGCGCAGCACGGTATCGACCTGGCCGGAGATTGCATCCAGCCGCACATTGGTCGGACGGTCCAGCGTCAGCAGGAAGCGGCGGACGCCATCGTTATCGAGCATCGTGTACACGCTGCCGGACTTCGGCAGTGCGGTGCCATCGCGATCGACCAGGTTGCCCGGCAGCTCGATCCGATTGGCCGACAAGGTGAACATGCCACTGACGCCGTCGCCGAGGCCACGCGCGGTCAGCGTGTACTTGCCCGGCTTCAGCGACAGGGTCAGGCGCGAGTTGGTGCTGTCCCCGCCGTCGTCATTCTCGGCATCCACGCCCTGCCCGGACAGCTTCAGCACCGGGTCGAAGGCGTCCGAGACCAGCCGGATCTCGTACAGGCCCGCCTTGTCCACCTGCAACGTGTAGTCCTGCGAGTTGCTGGCCAGCATATCGACGATCTCGCCACTGCCCGCCAGCGGCTTGCCGTCGTACGGCTTCAGCTTCTCGGCGCGAAGGCGATAAGGGCCGAACGCGGTCGGGCCATCGGCGTTGACTGCCACCTGGTAGGTACCACTGCCGTTGGCACGGAAAGCCAGCGAGACGTCCCCCTCGCGCTCATAGCCTGTGTTGCTGGTGGATACCAGGCTGCCGTTGTTGAACACCGCAATCGAGCCGCTGAGGGCACCAGTGAGCTTCAGGCCGACCAGATCCCTGTCTTCCAGCTTGATCTGGTAGAGCTGGTGATGGCTGCCGTCATTGAAGTTGATGCCGCTGCGCGAGGTGATCTCGCCGGAGACCGGCTTGTCGAAATCGAGCGACGCGGCCTTGCCTGCCTCGGCACCGCCGCCACCGATGCGGTTGCACCCGCCGGCGACCAGGACCGTGGCTACGGCCAGTGTGATTGCTGCCAAACGCATGTTGTTTCTCCTTGGCCTTCCATGTGGTTCCCACGCACCGGCCGGGCGCATGGGGGCGGAAAAGATACCCGCAAAAGCAAACGCCGGCGTGATGCCGGCGCTGCCTTGTTCATCCAGCGATGGGACGGATCACCCGTTCCACTTGCCCAGCGCGGCCAGGCCATTGTCCCTGGCGCGCTCGTACACGGTCTTCTGGGCAGCAGCGTAGTTGCCCTTCATGTCCTTGGCCCACAGCTTCAGCGCGGCCTGCTGCATGGCACGGCCGTAGGAGAAGCTCAGCGGCCACGGCAGGTTGCCCAGCTGGTTCATCGCGTTCAGGTGCTCGGTGGACTGCTCGTCGCTCTGGCCACCGGACAGGAACACCACGCCCGGCAGGATGGCCGGCACGGTGCTCTTGAGGCACATCACGGTCGACTCGGCCACTTCCTCGACGTCGGCCTGCTCTTCACAGTCCTTGCCCGAGATGACCATCGAAGCCTTCAGGATGGTGCCTTCCAGCAGCACGTTCTGCTGGTACAGGGCGTCGAACAGCGAACGCAGGGTCGCTTCGGTGACTTCGTAGCAGGTTTCAATGTCGTGGTCGCCGTCCATGATCACTTCCGGCTCGACCATCGGCACCAGGCCGCATTCCTGGCACAGCGCTGCGTAGCGGGCCAGCGCATGGGCGTTGGACTCGATGCAGGTGCCCGACGGGATGCTCTCGCCGATGTTGATCACAGCACGCCACTTGGCAAACCGCGCGCCCAGCTTGTAGTACTCCTGCAGGCGCTCGCGCAGGCCATCCAGGCCTTCGGTCACCAGCTCGCCCGGGCAGCCGGCCAGCGGGTGCGCGCCCTTGTCCACCTTGATGCCCGGAATCATGCCGTGGTCGGCCATGTACTTGGCGAACGGCACGCCGTCCTTGGTCGACTGGCGGATGGTTTCGTCAAACAGGATGGCGCCGGAGATGTGCTCGTTGAGCTTCGGCGTGGTCAGCAGCAGTTCGCGGTAGGCACGACGGTTCTCCTCGGTGTTCTCGATACCGACGCCAGCGAAACGCTTGGCGATGGTAGCGGTGGATTCGTCGATCGCGATGATGCCCTTGCCCGGGGCAACCATGGCCTGGGCGGTTTCAGCCAGCTGTTCGATGCTCATGTACTTCCTGTGGCGGGTGCGGGAAAAACACAAGTATAGCCCCGCCGCCCGTTGCGCCGGCGTGCAGGCCAGAATGGAAACGATTCCAATGTCGGCGCAGGACAAGCGATGTCCTGCGGCACGGGGTCAGAGCCCTTGCGGGGATCCGACCCCGGCGGGCCTCAGAGGTCGCCCAGGCCGATGGCGCGGCCGTCCTCTCCCACTTCCAGCAGGCGCAGGGTATTGGTGGCACCGTGGGTTTCCATGTGCTCGCCACTGGTGAACACGACGCGGTCACCGGCCTGCAGCAGTTCGGCTTCCACCAGCAGGCGGATGCTGCCGCGCGCGGCTTCGCGCGGGGTCAGCCCGCGGCTGTCGAAGTTGATCGGGAACACATCGCGCATCAGGGCCATCTGGCGGCGCGCGCCGTCGTGGCGGGTGACTGCGAACACCGGCGCCTTGGCGCGGAACCGCGACAGGTAGCGGGCGGTGCCACCGGATTCGGTCATCGCCACGATCGCACGCACGCCCACGTGCTGCGACAGGAACATGGTGGCCATGGCAATCGCCTGGTCGGCACGTTCCAGATTACGCGGCGAGGCGTTGAAGTCGGTCTCGGTCTGGAACTGGCGCTCGGCACCCAGGCAGATACGCGCCATCGCTTCCACCGCCTTGACCGGCCAGGCACCGGCAGCGGTCTCGGCCGACAGCATCACCGCGTCGGTGCCATCGATGACCGAGTTGGCCACGTCCAGCACTTCGGCGCGGGTCGGGATCGGGCTTTCAACCATCGACTGCAGCATCTGCGTGGCGGTGATCACCACCTTGTTCTGCGCAAGCGAGGCCTTGATGATCTTCTTCTGCAGGCCGGGCAGCTCGGCATCGCCGATTTCCACGCCGAGGTCGCCACGGGCGACCATCACAACGTCACTGGCCTCGACGATCTCTTCCAGGTTCTCGATCGCCTCGGTGCGCTCGATCTTCGACACCAGCGCGGCATCGCAGCCGTGCGAGCGGGCGATCTCGCGCGCGTCGTTCATGTCCTGCGCGTTGCGGCAGAACGACACGGCGATGAAGTCGACACCGATCTTGGCGACGATGCCGATCAGTTCCTTGTCGCGCTCGGTCAGTGCGCCCAGCGAGAGGCCACCGCCCTGCTTGTTCAGTCCCTTGCGATCAGACAGCGCGCCGTCGTTGAGCACGGTGCTGATGATGCGCTCGCCCTGCACCTCCACCACCTGCAGCTGCATCAGGCCATCGTCGAGCAGCAGGACATCGCCCGGGCCGACGTCCTGCGGCAGGCCGAGGTAGCTGACGCCTACCTGGGTCGCATCGCCGGGGCCGACGTTGGTGCTGGCGATCAGGTCGAAGCGGTCACCCGCCTTGAGCTGCACCTTGCCTTCGGCAAAGCGCTCGATGCGGATCTTCGGGCCCGGCAGGTCGGCCAGGATGCCCACTTCCACGCCCACGCGGGCAGCGGCGGCACGCACTTCGGCGGCACGCTTGGCCTGGCCGGAGGGGTCGCCATGGCTGAAGTTCAGGCGTACCACGTTGACGCCGGCGCGGAACAGATCCTCCAGCACGCCCGGCGGATCAGTGGCCGGACCGAGGGTGGCAAGGATCTTGGTGCGACGCTGACGCTCGAACATGGTGAATGGGCCTCTCCCGGTAAAGGACGGAAATTAGCACATCCTTCACGTCGCATGTATACGGTTACAGCCTTGTGCCGCTTGTCTTCGCGGGTCATGGAACGGACATCACCCGGACATACGCCGGCGCAGGCAGTTCTGTAGAGCCGAGCCCATGCTCGGCTGGGCATAGGCCGAAGCAGCCGAGCATGGGCTCGGCTCTACAGGAGCCTAGGCCAACAGCGTCGTCAGCTGCGCCGGCTCACGGGCCAGCTGGCCCGCGCCGGCTTCGGTCAGTTCGGCCTCACCGCCAAAGCCCCACAGCACGCCCACACTGCGCAGGCCGTGGTGGCGCGCGCCTTCGATGTCCATGCGGCGGTCGCCGATCATCCAGCACTGCGCAGGCTGCACCTGCAGCCGACGCAACGCCTCGCCGACCAGTTCCGGCTTGTGGCTGCGCGAGCCGTCCAGGGTCGAACCGACGATCTCCTCGAACAGCCCGCCGAACGGCAGGTGGGCAAGGATGCGGCGCGCATGCGGCTCGTTCTTGGCCGTGACCACCGCCAGGCGGTGGCCGCGACCATGCAACGTGCGCAGGGTGTCCTCCACCTGCGGGTACACCGTGTGCTCGCGCCAGCCTTCGACATCGAAGCGCTCCCGGTAGTAGCCCACTGCCTGTTCCACCCGCGCCGGTTCACCGAACAGCGGCATGAAGGTGGTACGCAGCGACGGACCGATCCAGCCCCGCAGGGTGTCCTGCGGCGGCACCGGGTACTCCATCTTCTGCAGCGCATAGGCGATGCAGGCGGTGATGCCCACCTGCGAATCGATCAGCGTGCCGTCCAGGTCGAAGAACAGCACATCCTTGCCGCGCTCGCCACTCATGCGCCGCGCGCGTCGAGTGCGGCCACTGCAGGCAGAGTCTTGCCTTCCAGGAACTCCAGGAACGCACCACCACCAGTTGAGATGTAGCTGACGTCGCCGGCGATATCGAACTTGTCGACCGCGGCCAGGGTGTCCCCACCGCCGGCGATGGAGAACGCCTTCGAGCTGGCGATCGCGCGGGCCAGCGCTTCGGTGCCCTTGCTGAAGGCCTCGAACTCGAACACGCCGACCGGGCCGTTCCAGACCACGGTGCCGGCCTTCTCGATCAGCTGCGCGTACTGCGCGGCGGTCTGCGGGCCGATGTCCAGGATCAGGTCGTCTTCGGCAACGACATCGACCGCCTTCACTTCCGCGGCAGCGTCGGGCAGGAACTGCTTGGCGGTGACCACGTCCACCGGCAGCGGAATGTCGGCGCCACGCGCCTTCGCATCGGCCACGATCTTCTTCGCCGTGTCCAGCAGGTCCGGTTCATACAGCGACTTGCCGACGTTATGGCCAGCGGCAGCAATGAAAGTATTGGCGATGCCGCCACCCACGATCAGCTGATCGACCTTGCCGACCAGGTTGGCCAGCAGTTCCAGCTTGGTGCTGACCTTGCTGCCGGCGACGATGGCCAGCAACGGCTTGGCCGGTGCATCCAGCGCCTGCGCCAGCGCGTCCAGCTCGGCCATCAGCAGCGGGCCACCGGCCGCGACCGGTGCGAAGCGGATGACACCATGGGTGGAGGCCTGCGCACGGTGCGCGGTGCCGAAGGCATCCATCACGAACACATCGCATAGCGCCGCGTACTTCTTCGACAGGGCTTCATCGTCCTTGCCCTCGCCGACATTCATGCGGCAATTTTCCAGCAGCACCAGCTGGCCCGGCTGCACCTCGACGCCGTCGACCCAGTCACGCACCAGCGGAACCTCGCGGCCGAGCAGTTCGGACAGGCGCTGGGCCACCGGCGCCAGAGAATCGGCTTCGCTCCACACGCCTTCCTTCGGGCGCCCCAGGTGCGAGGTGACCATCACCGCCGCGCCCTGCTCCAGCGCGCGCTTGAGCGTCGGCAGCGAAGCGGTGATGCGCTGTTCGGAAGTGATGCGGCCATTCTCGATCGGCACGTTCAGATCCTGGCGGATCAGCACGCGCTTGCCGGAGAGGTCGAGGTCGGTCATGCGGACGATGGACATGGGCAACTCTTTGGCTCAGGGACGGGATGCCGGGGTACGGCAGACGGCCATTGTATCGGGTGCGGGTGGTGGGAGGGTCGATGCCTGCGGCAGGCAGAGGCGCACGGCAACGGCAACGGCAACGGCAACGGCAACGGCAACAGCAACTGCCAAAGCGCTGACGCTTCATGATGCTGGGGGTGGGCCGGGGCGGTGTGGGCTGGCAGGGGGCGCCGTGAATCCGTCCATGGAGGCTCGGGCGCGCCATCCATGGCGCTTACGCCCCCGCGAGCCCACACCACCCCGGCCTCGACAGGTTCATGAGGCGGAGCGGACGGCAAAGGCAAGAGCGGTTTCTGATGTCGGAGAAAAATGTAGAGCCGAGCCCGTGCTCGGCTGGGTCTATCGCGAACAGCAGCCGAGCGTGGGCTCGGCTCTACAAAGAGCGCCCTGCCAAGCAGCTTTTGCTCTTCTTTTTTTCCTTCCGTGGGTGGACGCACACGGAAATTGTCAGAGGCCGGGCGGGGTGGGTTCGCGGGAGTGTCCGCGGCATGGATGCCGCGGCCAAGCCCCCAGGGACGGGTTCACGGCGTCTCCCGCGAACCCACCCCGCCCGGCCAAGCACGGCTTTTGCTTTACGCGACCAACCGCCCACCCACGAGGGGCTGCGCCGTTCGCCGGAACCTACGCCGAAGGCGCCGGCTTCTGCCGAAGCAGGCTGACCGCCAGGCCGCCAACAACCAACACACCCAGCCCCAGCAGCACCCACAGCAACCACGCCTTCCAATCGTGCTGCGGCTTCAGCGCCGCATCGCCGGCCAGCGGTTCCGGACTGCCTTCCAGGCGCGCCAGCGTCGGCTGCCACGACGGATCATTGCGCTGGCGCAGTTCCTCGATCAGCACACCAATCGGCGCTTCCATGCGGCGCGCGGTCGCGCTGCCCACCGCCAGTGCATACGGCGCTGCACCCTGGCTCAGGAACACCAGCACTTCGGGTTGATAACCCAGGCGCAGGGTGGGTGCGGTTGCCGTTTCGGCGGGGTTCGCCACCAGCTTCCAATAGCGATCCCGATGCACCCCGCCCAGCGGCTGCGCGGCCGATTGCTGCCGTTGGCCCTGCGCACCCTGCTGCAGCTGATAGGCAATCCACGGTGCACTGCGGCGCTGCCATTCCGCGCTCTGGTCATCGCGGCTGAACAATGTCCACTGCACCAGGCTGTTGTCGGTGCTGGCCACGTCGGCACGTGCCGCCGGGAAGCGGCCATCCATCTCGAAGGTGTACTCGCCCTTGCCCTTCGAGGTCGGTGCCAGCGACAACCACTCCCATGGCAGTGTGGCCGGTGCCGGCGGCAGCTCGGCCAGTACGCTGCGCAGCGTCGGCAGACGCGCATCGCCCTGCGCCAGCACGCGCAGATAGCGCGCTTCCCCATCCACCTGCAGGCGGCGCTGCAGCAGGCGCTTGCCGGCGCGCTGCAGGTCCACCAGCGGAATGTCGCGGCCAAGTGCACGCCAATGCTGCAGGTCGTCGCTGACGTCCAGCTGCACCTGAGCCTGCAACGGCTGGCCACTGTCGGCCCAATCCAGTACCAGCGCCGCCAGCGGCTGCTGGCCCAGCACACTGGCGTCGATCAGCCAGCCGCCCTGCCCGTTGGCCCTTGCACCGCCAGTCACACGTGCTTCCACGCGACGGACACGGCCATCGGTATCGCGCTCGGTCAGCAACTGCAGGTCGTTACGCTGTGCTTCGGCCAGCGGCGGCAACGCGAACCACGGCAGTTCCCGCTGCACCGGCGGTTGTGCCAGCGGCTGGTCCGGCGCGAGCAATGCCGACGGCAACGATTGGCCGGCGGCATTGAACACCTGCACGTCACCCAGGTCTGCGCTACCGGAGCGACGGTAGATCGCCGGTTCCAGCACGACACGGTAGGCACCCGATTGTGCGCTGGACAACGTCAGCGGCCACTGTTCGGCGTACTGGGTACGGTAATCGGCAGCCTGTGCGGTGACGGCGGCCAGCATGCCGAACATCGCCGGCAGCAGCGCCCTGCTCCACGTCTTCATTGTTTTTCCTCCACGGTCGGCGCCGCGCTCGGCGGTGCCGGTGCCAGATAACCCACGACCGTGCACAGCAGGCCGTAGGCGATGAACGATGCAATGCCCAGCAGGTTGCCCAGGTGCTGGCGATCAACAATGACCAGTTTGGCCAGTACCACACCCATCAGCACGGCACCGACCATCCACAACACGCGCTGGCCGCGGCGCGAACCCCATACCCAGGCGATCACGCCGAGCACGCTCCACAGCACGGTCAGGCTGGTCTGCGCCAGGCTGGAACGCATCATCGACGAACTCCACGACAGGCCGCCCCACTGATGCACGCCGTGCAGCACCAGGCTGGTCAGCGCGACGAAGGTGGCCAATGCCAACAGCGGCAGCCGGATCTTCACCAGTGCCTGCGGCGCCTGCCCGCTGTACAGCCAGCGCGCCAGCAGCGCCAGGCTCAACCACTGCTCCAACTCGGCCGGGTTCAACACCGGCAGCCACGGCAGCGGCGCTGCGTCACCCGGCAGCAACTGGCCGAACAGCCAGCCTGCGGACAGCAGGCCGAACAGCACGCACTGCAACGGTAGGCGCACGCTGTCGAAGGCAGCCCCCAGGGGCCACCGCAGTGCGTCCCAGCGCCACAACGACAGCGCCGCCATCAGCAGCCACGGCAGCGTGAACAACAGCAGCGTCCAGCCCTGTGCCAGCCCGGCCTCGCCACCGCCCCACAGGGCCAGCAACGAAAGCAGCGACGGCCACAGCAGCCACCACAGGAACTGCGCGATACGTGCCACGGTGTTGCCGCCCTGGCGCAGGCACAGCAACGTACGGACGCCCAGCGCCGCGAACACCGCCCAGGCCAGCGCGCCATAGCCGGCGAACGGCTGCTGGTGCGCATCGCTCTGCATCAGCGCCAGCGGGAAGCCCAGGGCCAGCATCGCCAGCGCGGTGACGCCCAGCGCGCGTGCCGGCTGGCGGCGCTGCATTTCAGCCGCCAGCCAGGCCGTGGCTGCGACCAGCACAAGCAGCGCGTCGGCCTGGGTGCGGTGCGGGAAGAAGCGGAAGATCTCGTGCACCAGCCCCCCCAGCCACCACAGCAGGCCCCACAGGTAGTAAACCAGTGCGATCTCGTGGCGCACCCTGCGCTGGTAGCTCCACGCCGAGGCGAACCCGGCCAGGGCCAGCAGCAACGCACCGATGGCGGTCGGGTTGAGCAGGAAGCGGGCGTCGTCGAGCCAGTGGTCGGCGCCTGCCACAAAGGCGAACGCGGCGCCGATCTGCAGCAGCGCACCGGACACCTGCGGCAGCCAGCGCTTCTGGCGCAGGCCCAGCCAGGCCAGGCCCGCACCTTCCAGCGCGAACACCGCGCCGGTGGCGCGCGCAGACAGTGCCAGTGGCACCGCCAGCGTGGCGAAGCCCACCGCCAGCACCGCATGCGACTGCGCCAGCACCGTGTACGACGCGCGCGCGATCAGCGCCCGCGCCAGTACCGCGTAGATCGCCGCCAGGCCCAGCGCGCACAGCGCCAGCGTCATCGGCTGCTCGTGCAGCATGCCCGCCTGCATCGAGAAGGCGACCAGGGGCGTGCCGAACACCAGGCTGCCGTCGACCAGGTCACGTCGCCCGGCGGGCTGCCGGCGCGCGTACAGCAGCGGGATCAACAGGTAGAAGGCGAAGAACAGCAGCAGGAACGGCTCGGTGCTGCTGAACTTGTCCGGCGCGTACTGCAACACGCCCCAGAACGTGCCGATGCCGAAGGTAAAGGCGAAGCCAAGCAGGTTCAGCGCACGCCACGGACGGAACCAGGCGATGGCGAAGATGCCAGCGTTGAGCACCGCGTAGTAGCTGAACAGCCCCACGTGGTTGCCACTGCCGGTGGACAGCCACAGCGGTGCCATGAAGCCGGCGAGGATGCCCAGCACCGCCAACGTGCGCGAATTCTGCACCACCGCCAGCACGCACAGCCCAGCCACCAGCGCAATCGAACTGGCGAAGGCAAACCCTGGGTTGAGCAGCTCGAACCGCTTGAACGCGGCGAAGATGGTCAACAGCAGCACGCCGATGGCACCGCCCTGCAGCGCCAGCGCGAACAGGCGCCGGCGCTCGCGCTGATGCCAGCCGAACGCCAACAGGCCCAGTGCACCCACCGTGACGCCGGCCAGGCGCAGCTCGATCGGCAACACCAGCCAGCCTTGGTCGCTGACGTACTTCAACAGCGCAGCAACACCGGCCAGCAGTACCAGCATGCCGATCTTGACCGGCACGTTGCCCTCGGTGAACCAACGCTTGACCGCGCCAATGCCGCGCTCGATGAAGTTGGGCAGTGCCGGTTCGGGGGGCAACGGCGGCTGCACCGGCGCGGGTGGCACCGGCGGTGGTGCGACCGGGCGCGGCGCCTCCACTGCCGCAGACACCGCTTCGCGCACCGGCGGTGGCGTTGGCTGGGGCGGAGGCGGTGCGGCAGCTGCCACCGGCCGCAGGAACGGCGGATCGGCGCCGGCCACAGGCAGGGGCGCAGACCGTTCCGGCGCAGGCTCGGCTGCAACCGGCCGGGCGGCCGGCGCGTCAGCCATGGCGGCCTCCAGCGCGGCCACACGGCGGCGCAGGCCGGCAATCATCACCAGCGCCACCACCAGCAGCAGCGGGATGGCCAGCAGAACCAGTACCACCAGGGCTATGAGTGCTTCCATTGCATGCTTCCATTGCAATCCCGCGCCCCAGCGGCAGCGGTCGACCGGGCCATGCTACGACAGGGCCGGCCCCATAAACGACGAACCCCGGCCAGGCCGGGGTCCGCGTGCGATCTTCGCCGGCCTTACTTGGCGGCGACAACCTTGGCCATTTCCAGGCACTTGTTGGAATAGCCCCACTCGTTGTCGTACCACGACACGAGCTTGACGAAGGTGCCGTCCAGGGCGATGCCGGCGTCTGCGTCGAACACCGAGGTGTGGGTTTCACCGACGAAATCGGTGGCCACCACCTTGTCTTCGGTGTAGCCCAGGATGCCCTTCAGCGCGCCTTCGCTCTGTGCCTTCACTTCGGCGCAGATCTCGGCATAGGTGGCTTCCTTTTCCAGCTCGACGGTCAGGTCGACCACCGACACGTCGGAGGTCGGGACGCGGAAGCTCATGCCGGTCAGCTTCTTGTTCAGTTCCGGAATGACCACGCCGACGGCCTTTGCCGCACCGGTGGACGACGGAATGATGTTTTCCAGGATGCCACGGCCGCCGCGCCAGTCCTTGTTGGACGGGCCATCGACGGTCTTCTGGGTGGCGGTGGCCGCATGCACCGTGGTCATCAGGCCACGCTTGATGCCCCACTTGTCGTTGATGACCTTGGCCAGCGGGGCCAGGCAGTTGGTGGTGCACGACGCGTTGGAAATGATGGCCTGGCCGGCGTAGGTCTTGTCGTTCACGCCGAACACGAACATCGGCGTGTCGTCCTTCGACGGGGCCGACATGATGACCTTCTTCGCGCCCGCATCGATGTGCTTCTGCGCGGTTTCCTTGGTCAGGAACAGGCCGGTGGCTTCCAGCACCACGTCGGCGCCGACTTCGTCCCACTTCAGGTTGGCCGGGTCGCGTTCCTGGGTCAGGCGGATCTTCTTGCCGTTCACCAGCAGGTCGTTGCCCTGCACGGCCACGTCGGCCTTGAAGCGGCCGTGCACGGAGTCGTACTTGAGCATGTACGCCAGGTAATCCGGCTCCAGCAGATCGTTGATGGCCACGATTTCGATGTCGTCGCCGAAGTTCAGCACCGCCGAGCGCAGGACGTTACGCCCGATGCGACCGAAACCGTTGATACCAACCTTGATTGCCATGTTCTCAAGCTCCTGCGGCCGCGACGGGTGCGGCGGGATGGATAGGGCCCACAAGTCTAGCAAACCGGGGCTGGCCACCGTGGGCCAGCCCCCGCGCCAGAGGGCGGGCGGACAGGATTTGATCCGGATCAAAGCGTTAGCGCGGCGTGAGGCCGAGACTGTCGCCATCCACCCAGCAACGAGATCACCCCCATGCGCAAGACCTCCCCCCTGATCCTGGCCGGCCTGGCCGCCGCCCTGTCCCTCGCCGCCGCCCCGGCCATGGCCCAGTCCAAGGGTGACTGGACCGTCTCGGCCGGCGTCCACCAGGTGGCGCCGAAGTCGAACAACGGCTGGCTGGCCGGCCACACCCTGAAGGTCGACGTCGACAACGACGTCAAGCCGACCATCACCGGCGAGTACTTCATCGCCGACAACCTGGGCATCGAAGTGCTGGCCGCGCTGCCGTTCAAGCACGACATCAACATCAACGGCCTGGGCCGCGTGGGCAGCACCAAGCAGCTGCCGCCGGTGGTGACCCTGCAGTACCACTTCAACAGCAAGGGCAAGGTCTCGCCGTTCGTCGGCGCCGGCGTGAACTACACGACCTTCTTCAGCGAAGACACCACCGGCGCATTGGCCGGCAGCAAGCTGAAGCTGCAGGATTCGTGGGGCCTGGCCGCGCATGCCGGCATCGACTTCGCGATCGGCGAGAAGGGCGCCCTGCGCGTGGACATGCGCTGGATCGACATCGACAGCAAGGTGAAGTTGAACGGCGAGAAGATCGGCACAGTCAACATCGATCCGCTGGTCTACGGCGCGTCGTACGTCTTCAAGTTCTAAGCGTGTGCCGGGCGCGGGGGCTTCCCCCCGCTCCCCCGCTGAACGCAAAACCCTCGCAGCATGTTGCCCCGGTCTTTGCCGGGGCTTTTTTTTGGAAAGCATGCAGAGGCGCGCTCTTCTGTAGAGCCGAGCCATGCTCGGCTATCGCGCGGAGCGCGCAGGTACCCGAAGAAGATCAGCCGAGCATGGCTCGGCTCTACAGAAGCATGAACGGGCCGCCTTTCAGTCGATTATTGATCCGGCGCCACTTCCACCCGGTTGCGGCCGCCTTCCTTGGCGCGGTACAGCGCTGCATCGGCCCGCGCCAATGCCTGTTCCAGCGTATCGCCACCATCATCATGCCAGCGTGCCACACCGATGCTCACGCTCACCACCGGGGCCGCATCCGAATCGACATGTGCGATCGCCAGCGCCTGCACCTGTTGCCGAAGCTGCTCGAACGGCGCTGATTCCGGTTGTCCCGGCGCCCAGTGCCCCAGCGCCACGAACTCTTCGCCGCCGTAGCGTGCCACCACCGAGTCGCTACCACGCAGCTGAGCAGCCAGGGTCGTCGCCACCGCATGCAGCACGGTGTCACCGGCGGGATGGCCGTGGTGGTCGTTGTAGCGCTTGAAGTAGTCGATATCGATCATGGCGATGCGCAGTGCGCCACGCGCATGCGGTGTACGCAGATAGCGCTGGAAGATCTGGTTGGCCTGGCGATCGAAGGCGCGCCGGTTCAGCAGGCCGGTAAGCCCATCGTGGTTGGCCAATGCATCCAGGCGTTGCTCGGCCCGCCACGTTGCACGCGCCTGCCGTTCGGAGATGTAGCTGCCGACAATGCCGGCCAGGTTGCTGGCCAGCACGAACATCACGCTCTGCAGCATCTGCGCCCAGTGCCGGCCCACCTGCAGCTCGGCCAGCACGAAGGCCAGCGCGATCAGGGTTCCGGTCAGCGTCGCTACCCCGAAGCGCAGCCCGCACAGAAAGTAGTTCAACAACAGGAACAGGCTGATGCCTTCGTAGGGGTAGTCCACGCCGGCACGGTGCGCGGTCCAGATCATGGTCACCAGCGCCAGCCCGCTGACCAGCACGACGCTGCCGCCCAGCCACTGCAGGTGGCGCCGCAGCACCGGCACGAAGGTCAGCGCGACGCCGAGCAGCAGTGCCGGCAGCAGAACGCCCAGCCGCCAGCGCAGCACCGGCGCGTGCACGTCCGGCGGCAACCAGTAGGTATCGAGCACGGCAAAGCCCAGCGAGAACGCCCCGGCCACGGCGCAGGCCCAGCGCATGCGCCAGACCACCTGGGCATCGAACGCGGCAGCGAACCCGTCGTCATCGGGATGCCCGGCCATGATGCGCCTGTCCGTGATCGCCATCGGCCCCTCCCCGCATGTGCACGGGCCACCCTAGCGGCCGCCGCATCAAGGCCGCGTGGCGAACACCAGGCGTGATCAAGCCCGGGCCTGCCGAGGCCCGCTAGAATGTGCGCATGAAAGCCCTGCACTCCCTGTTCCTCGCCGCCGCCCTGGCGCCGGCCCTGCTGTCCGCTTCCGCCCCGGCCCATGCCTGGGGCGCACAAGGCCACCGCCTGGTTGCCGAAGTCGCCGACGCCCGCCTCAACCCCGCCGCCCGCGCCGAAGTGGACCGTCTGCTGGCCACCGAGCCAGACGCCACCCTGGCCAGCATCGCGCCCTGGGCCGATCAGCTGCGCGCCAAGGACCCCGGCCTGGGCCGTCGCTCGGCCGGTTGGCACTACGTCAACATCGCCGAAGACAACTGCCACTACGAAGCACCGAAGCACTGCAAAAGCGGCAACTGCATTGTCGAGGCACTGAAAGCACAGAGTGCCATCCTCGGCGACCGCAGCCTGACCGACGGCGAGCGCCTGCAGGCGCTGAAGTTCGTCGTGCACCTGGTGGGTGACATCCACCAGCCGATGCACGCCGGCTACGCCCATGACAAGGGCGGCAACGATTTCCAGCTGCAGTTCGGCAACCGCGGTACGAACCTGCACTCGCTGTGGGACAGCGGCATGCTCAACACCCGCAAGCTGGACGATGCCGGCTACCTGCCGCTGCTGCAGAGCCACCGCGCGCCGAAGCTGGCACGCCAGTCCAACCCGCAGCGCGACCCGCAGGCCTGGGCCGAGGCCAGCTGCCGCATTTCCATGCAAGCTGGCGTTTATCCGGCCACGCGTAAGATCGGTGATGAATACACCGAGCGCTACCGGCCGCTGGCCGAAGCGCAGCTGCGACTGGCCGGCGAGAACCTGGCGCAGTTGCTGAACCGCGTGCTCGGCACGCGCTGAGGAGCGTTCCAATGTCGGTCCAGGTGCAGTCGTTCTTCCACCGTGACAGCAACACCTTCAGCTATCTGGTCAGCGACCCGGCCAGTGGCGAGGCAGCGCTGATCGACCCGGTACTGGACTACGACCCGGATACCGACGCCAGCAGCGAAGCACCGCTGCGCGACGTGCTGAATGCCATCGAACAACAAGGCCTGCAGCTGCGCTGGCTGCTGGAGACGCATGCCCACGCCGATCATGTGTCGGCAGGGCGCCGGCTCAAGCACCGCTTTCCGCAGGCCACGCTGGGCATCGGCGAAGGCATCCGTGCGGTGCAGGCCACTTTTGCGCCGCGCTACGGCCTGCAGCTTCCGGCCGCCGATGAGATCTTTGATCGCCTGTTCAGCGATGGCGAGACCTTCGCTCTGGGCGAACTGCGCTGTCAGGTCATCGCCGTGCCCGGCCACACCAGCGACAGCATCGCCTATCTGATCGGCGATGCGCTGTTCACCGGCGACTCGCTGTTCATGCCCGATGGCGGCACCGCCCGCTGCGATTTCCCGGGCGGCGATGCCGCGCAGTTGTACCGCTCGATCCAGCGTCTGCTGGCCCTGCCCGATGCGACGCGCGTATTCGTCTGCCACGACTACGGCCCGGGTGGCCGCGGGTTCGCCAACGAGACCACCATCGGCGAACAGCGCGCGCACAATATCCACGTGCACGACGGCGTGGCCGAGGCGGAGTTCGTCAGCGTGCGCCAGGCCCGCGATGCGACGCTGGAAGAACCGAAGCTGATGCAGCCAGCGGTGAAGGCCAACATCCAGGGCGGGGCCTGATCCACGCCACTGCGCCCGCCGGGTGTGGACCGGCGCTATCCTGGTCATCGCGAGCAGTCATTTTCCCTGCGTGCGCACCACGTGCCGTCCCTTCACGATCTCGAACGTGAAGGCGTACTGCAGGGTGACCGCTACCGGCTCGACGCGCTCGGCGCCGCGGCAGTCGCCGCGGTCGGCAGGCACCTTGCCGGCCGCGAAGTGGCAGACCGCTGCGGACGAGTACTTCCACATCGCCACGGCTTCCTGCGCAGCCTGCAGCAGGGGCGCGTTCTCGCGTGCAGCCCCTGCCGCGCACTCCGGGCGATCGGTCAATGGCAGGCTGCGCTCGACGTCGCCGTTGGCATCAACCACCACCTGCAGGCAGATGGTGGTCGGCGCCAGTTCCGCGCGCGGGTCGCTATCCCCGACCTCCGGGTCCGGTGCCGCGTACAGTTGCGGCATCCGGTAGCCCTCGGTCGCACCCAGCGAATACACCTGCAGCTGCCCACTGCCGCCGCCCGCCTGCGGCTGCAGGCGCTGGTGACCGACATTCTCGCTGCGGGTATCGACGGTGGTCAGGCGATCCTGGGTTGCACACCCCACCAGCAGCGCTGCCATCATCAACAGCGGCGCGGACTTCACTTCGCGTCCTCGGTGTCATCCATGGCGTAGGTGATCGGAATGCGTACGGCACCGGCCACCGGCTTGCCGTTCTTCACCGCGGGACTATAGGTCCAGCTGCGCGCGGCGGCGACGGAGACGGCGTCGAACACCCCCGGATTGGTCGCACTGAGTACCCGCACATCGGTCGGATGGCCCTGTGCATCCACTTCGATGCGCAGATTGACCACGCCTACCTGGCGTTGCTCGACGGCGGACTTCGGATAGGACGGCGGCGGCATCTTGTCCACCTGGATCGGCCGGTCCAACCCCGCCTTGGCCGCATCGTCCTGCGCATGTTCGAACGGCTCGACACCGATCCGGGTGCCACCGGCCGCACCGCCCTGGCTGGCCCATGCCACCGCCCCCATGCCCACACACAACCCGACCACCAGCACCTGCCCGGACACCCACGGCAATGCCTTCCGCTTGGACTGCTTCAACATGGCGATACGCTCCTTCAACACGGGTTGGCTGCGCCAATGGCAAACCGCGGGCGCAACCGGGTGGACCAGCTGCGCCTTCAGCAGCGTGCTGGCATAGAGGCCGCGCAGCGCAGGCTGCGGACCGATGGTGCGGGCATCGCAGGCCAGTTCCTGATCGCGCAGGAAGCGGCGTGCGGCCCATGGCAGCAGCGGGTGGAACCAGAACACCACGCGCGCCAGCAGCAGCGCGCCGTTGGCCCAGTGATCGCCGTTGCGACGGTGGTTGCGCTCGTGCTGCAGGATCAGGTTCTGCTCCTGTGCGGTGAACTGCTGGTCGAATGCCGGGCCGACCACGATGCGCGGTCGCCACAGGCCCACCAGCGCGGGCAGGCCGGGATCGCCGCTGGCCTGCCAGCTGCCATCGGTGCGCGGCGTCAGTGGACCCATCCGCCGTTCGAAACGGAGTTGTGCGCGCAGGTCGCGCAGCAGGCAGATGCCCGCGCCCAGCGCCCACAGCGCGAACAACAGCCCTGCCCATGGCAACGACGGCCCGTTCAGAGCATCGATGGCACCGGGCATCACTTTCAGCGGCAGCGTGGGTACCTGCTGCAACAACGCAACCTGCGGCAACGGCAGCATCAGTGCCACCAGCAGCATCGGCAGCAGCCACCAGCTGCGGTAGGCCAGACCCACACCGCCCATCCGCACCAGCAGCGGCCGCATTACTGCCAGCAGGATCACGCCCACCGCCAGCCACAGGCTGGCCTGCCACAGTCCGTCGAGCAGCTCAGTCATGGTCCAGCTCCTGGATCAGCTTCTTCAGTTCGGCGATGTCCTGTGCGCTCAACTGGCCACGTTCGCTGAAGTGCGCGACCAGCGGCGCCACGCGCCCCTCGAAGACACGCCCGATGAAGTCCTGGCTCTGCGCCTCCACCCAAGCCTGGCGCTGCAGCAGCGGCCGGTACAGGTAACGCCGTCCATCGCGCTCGGCGGCAATCGCGCCCTTGGTCAGCAGGCGGTTGAGCAGGGTCTTGATGGTCGGCTCGGCCCAGTCGCGATGGGCCAGCGCGGCCACCACGTCATCGGCGCTACGCGGTGCCTGCTGCCACAGCACCTCCATCACAACGGCTTCGGCTTCGCTGATCGGGGTCATGGTTTACATCCGTAATCGACAACACGATTACGCGCGTAATCGAATCATCTGTCAAGCCCCTCGACTCCGGGTTCATCCCGGCTGCGTCAGCATCGATTCCTCCCGCCCCAGGCCCCGGATGAAAGCGCTGTCCAAGAAGGAATTCCCGGTCGAGCAGGCGCGCCGCTTCCTCGAACCCGGCCCGATCGTGCTGGTCAGTACCGCGTGGCAGGGCCAGCGCAACCTGATGACGATGGGCTGGCACATGGTGATGGGCTTTTCGCCGTCGCTGGTCGCCACCTACCTGTGGAATGAAAACCACAGCCATGCACTGGCCGTCAGTAGTGGCGAGTGCGTGATCAACGTACCCGGCGTGGAGCTGCTCGATACCGTGGTCGACATCGGCAACTGCAGTGGCCGCGAGGTCGACAAGTTCGCGCGTTTCGGGCTGGATGCAGTACCTGCGCGCGAGGTTGGCGCGCCGCTGGTCGGACAATGCCATTCCTGCTTCGAATGCCGTCTTTACGACGACAGCCAGGTGCAATCGAGCAACCTGTTCATCTGGGAAATCGTGCGCGCCCACGTCGCGCCCCGGCCGAAGCTGCCGCGCACGGTGCATTACCGCGGCGATGGGCAGTTCATGGTGTCCGGCGCGGAAGTCTCGCGTCGACGGCGGTTCAAGCCCGACATGCTGTAATGCCCGCACTCCCCCACACGCAGGACCGCCCCGCATGACCGAACACCTCACCGACCTGGACGCCGCCGTCGACTGGTTGTTTGCGCGCGTGGACGGGCCGCTGCGGATCGGGGCACCGCTGGCACTGGGCAAGCCACACCGGCTGCTCAATGCCCTCTACGCACGCGTCGAGCACGACCCTTCGCGGCCGCTGCAGCTGTATACCGCGCTGTCGCTGAACCCGCCGAAGGCGCGCGGCAACGGTCTGGAAGCGCGCTTCCTGGCGCCGTTCGCGCAGCGCCATTTCGGCGACGATTTCCCGCGCCTGGCCTATGCCGATGCGATCGCGCGCGACGCGTTGCCGGCACATGTGCAGGTGGAAGAGTTCTACATGCAGTCCGGCGCCCTGCTCGGGTCGCGGCAGGCACAATCCAGCTATACCAGCCTGAACTACACCCATGCCGCCGACGCGGTGGCGCAGCGCGCACCGCAGGTGATCGTGCAGAAGGTGGCGATGCGCCCGAACGACCGCCGGCTTTCCCTGTCGTGCAACAACGACATCACCCAGGACACGCTGGATGCGATGACCGCGCGCGGCCTGCCGCGCCCATTGATGATCGCCGAGATCGATCCGCAGCTGCCCTATCTGGGCGGCTCGGCAACGGTCGATGTGTCGTTCTTCGATCTGGTGATCACTCCGCCACCGCCGTACCCGGCGCTGTTCGGGCTGCCGCGGCAGCCGGTCGGCGATGCCGACTACGCCATCGGCCTGTACGCCAGCACGCTGGTGCGCGACGGCGGCACCCTGCAGATCGGTATCGGCACGCTGGCCGATGCACTCAGCCATGCGCTTGTGCTGCGCCACACCGACAACGCCCGCTACCGCCGCGTGCTGCACGCGCTGGATCCGCAGCTGGCCAGCCACCCGCTGGTGCAGGAGATCGGCGGGCTGGATCCGTTCGAAGTGGGCCTGTACGGCTGCAGCGAGATGCTCAACGAGGGCTTCCGCCGGCTGGTGCAGACCGGGGTGATCAAGCGCAAGGTGCACGACGACCTGGCGCTGATGCAGCGCATCGAAAATGGCAGCACGCTGTCCATCGACCACGCCACCCTGGCCGCCGAGGGCGAGTACCTGCACGGCGCGTTCTACCTGGGCTCGCCGGAGTTCTACGAGTGGTTGCGCACGCTGCCGGAAGATGAGTGTCGTGCGATCGGCATGCGCCGCATCAGCGAGATCAACCAGCTGTACGGTGGCAACGAAACGCTGGAACGCCTGCAGCGCCGGCACGCGCGCTTCTTCAATTCCTGCATGATGGCCACCGCGCTGGGTGCAGCGGTGTCGGACGCGCTGGACGATGGCCGCGTGGTGTCCGGCGTGGGTGGCCAGTACAACTTTGTGGCGATGGCGCATGCCCTGCCGGAAGCGCGCAGCGTGCTGATGTTCCGCGCCGCGCGCGATGACAAGGGCCGGCGCGAGTCCAACGTGCGCTGGAACTACGGGCACACCACCATCCCGCGCCACCTGCGCGATATCTACCTGAACGAGTACGGCATCGCCGACCTGCGAGGTCTGACCGACGAGGACTGCGTGCATGCGATGACCGCGATCACCGAAGCCCCGTTCCAGGGCGATCTGCTGCAGCAGGCACATGCCGCGCGCAAGCTGCTGGCGACCGCGCAACCGCACCCGGTGCGCCTGCAGCGCAATACGCCGCAGGCATTGGCGGCAGCGCTGGCACCGTTCCGCGCCGATGGCAGACTGCCGGACTATCCGTTGGGCAGCGACTTCAACGAGATCGAGCAGGTGCTGGTGAAAGCGCTGGGTTGGCTGAAGGCCAACACGCAGACCCGCGGCGACAAGCTGCGTACCGTCTGGGCAGCGTTGCGGCAACCGGCCGGCGACGGCGATGCGGTGTACCTGCAGCGCATGGGTCTACAGGCCCCGACGGATTTCGCAGAGCGCCTGGACGCGCGACTGCTCCGCCTGGCCCTCGCCCGCACCGCGTAGGCAGGGGGAGGGCCGGGCCGTGCCCGGCGGACGGGGGGTGCCGAACGCGCTACCGTATGCCTATGAGCGACGATTCCCGTTTCCTGCACGACCTGCAGCAACGCCAGGCCGCAGGCGAAGACCTGCGCTATCTGTGTTTCTGGGGCCACCAGCCGCCGCGCAGCGGTGTGTCTGCGTCCTGCTTCAGCCAGTGGTATGACGCCGGCTTCGACATTGATGGCGTGCACTACCGCACCGCCGAGCACTACATGATGGCCGGCAAGGCGCGGTTGTTCGGCGCCAGCGCGCTGCTCGACAAGATCATCACCAGCGCCACACCGGACAAGGCAAAGGCGCTGGGCCGCCAGATCGAAGGCTTCGATGAAGCGCGCTGGGTACAGGCGCGCTACGACCTGGTGGTGGCTGGCAACCGCGCCAAGTTCAGCCAGAACCCGGAACTGGGCGCCTTCCTGCGCGCCACTGCGCGTTGGGTGCTGGTGGAAGCCAGCCCGGTGGATTTCATCTGGGGCATCGGCCTGGCCAAGGACCACGCCGACGCGCACAACCCGGCGCGGTGGCGCGGATTGAACCTGCTGGGGTTTGCGCTGATGGACGTGCGCGACGCGATGTAACGCTCATCCACGCATGGCGTGGATCCACCGGCACGGCGACCGATTCGATTCGCCCCACAGAAAAAAGGAAAGGCCGGCGTGCGCCGGCCTTTCCTGCATCACGCTGCGATGCTGCTTACAGCGACTTGGCCGCTTCCACCACGTGGGCGGTGGTGATGCCGAAGTGCTTGTACAGCTGATCGGCCGGCGCCGAGGCACCGAAGGTGTCGATACCGACCACAGCACCGTCCAGGCCGACGAACTGGCGCCAGAAACCGGTGACGCCGGCTTCCACGGCCACGCGCTTGCGCACGGCATTTGGCAGCACCGATTCACGGTAGGCCGCATCCTGGCGCAGGAACACGTCGGTGGACGGCATCGAGACCACGCGGGTCTTGATACCGGCCGCGTCAAGCTGGGCCTTGGCTTCGGTGGCCAGCGAGACTTCCGAGCCCGTGGCGATCAGGATCACGTCCGGGGTACCGGCAGCATCGGCCAGCACATAACCGCCGCGCTCGATCTGGGCAATCTGCTCGGCGCTGCGCGGCTGGTGCGGCAGGTTCTGGCGGCTGAACACCAGGCAGCTCGGGCCGTCCTGGCGGGTGATCGCGGCCTTCCAGCTCACCGCCGACTCGACCGCATCGCACGGACGCCACACGTCGTTGTTCGGGATGTAGCGCAGCGAAGCCAGGTGCTCCACCGGCTGGTGGGTCGGGCCGTCTTCGCCCAGGCCGATCGAGTCGTGGGTATAGACGTGGATGGCGTGGGCCGGGATCAGCGCGCTCATGCGCACGCCGTTGCGGGCGTAGTCGCTGAACACCAGGAAGGTGGCGTCGAACGGAATGAAGCCACCGTGCAGGGCCAGGCCATTGGCAATGGCGGTCATGCCGAACTCGCGCACGCCGTAGTACACGTAGTTGGCGTTGGCGTCGTCGCTGGCGACCGACGTGCTGCCCTTCCACAGGGTCAGGTTGGAGTGCGCCAGGTCGGCCGAGCCGCCGACGATTTCCGGCAGCAGCGGGGCATAGGCTTCAATGGCCAGCTGCGAGGCCTTGCGCGAGGCGATCGTCGGGCCTTCAGCCGCCACCTGGGCGATGTAGGCATCGGCCTTGGCAACGAAGTCGGCCGGCAGTTCGCCGTGCGAACGACGGGTCAGTTCGGCGGCCTCGCCCGGGTACTGGCTGGCGTACTTGTCGAACAGCTGTTCCCACTCGGCCTGGCGCAGGGTACCGGCGCCATTGGCGCGCCAGCCGTCGTAGATCGCCTGCGGGATCTCGAACGGACCGTACTCCCAGCCCAGCTGCTTGCGGGTGGCTTCCAGTTCGTCCTTGCCCAGCGGTGCGCCGTGGCTGGATTCCTTGCCCGCCTTGTTCGGCGAACCAAAACCAATGGTGGTGCGGCAGCAGATCAGGGTCGGCTTGTCGCTCTGCGACAGCGCGGCCTCGATGCCGGCCTTGATGCTTTCCGGGTCGTGGCCATCGACGTCACGGACCACGTTCCAGCCATAGGCTTCGAAACGCTCCGGGGTGTTGTCGGTGAACCAGCCCTCGACGTTGCCGTCGATGGAGATGTGGTTGTTGTCCCAGAAGCAGACCAGCTTGTGCAGGCCCCACGTACCGGCCAGCGACGCCGCTTCATGCGACACGCCTTCCATCAGGCAGCCATCGCCCATGAACACCCAGGTGCGGTGGTCGACCACTTCCAGCTCCGGGCGGTTGAAGCGCTGAGCCAGCAGCTTCTCGGCCAGGGCGAAGCCCACGGCGTTGGCAAAACCCTGACCCAGCGGGCCGGTGGTGGTTTCCACGCCCGGAGTCTCGTGGCGTTCCGGGTGACCGGCAGTGTGGCTGCCCAGCTGGCGGAACAGCTTGAGCTGCTCGATCGGCAGGTCGTAACCGCTCAGGTGCAGCAGCGCGTACTGCAGCATCGAACCATGGCCGTTGGACAGCACGAAACGGTCGCGGTTGAACCAGTGCGGGTTGCTCGGGTTATGGCGGAGGTAGTCGTTCCAGAGGACTTCGGCGATGTCGGCCATGCCCATGGGCATGCCGGGGTGGCCGGACTTTGCGGTTTCAACCGCATCGGCGGCAAGGAAGCGGATGGCGTTGGCCAACTGGCGACGGGTAGGCTGCGTCATGGTTCTGTCGGAATCGGGAGGCGGCCGCGGACGTGCGGGCGGCCTATTGTCCCATAGTCGCCGGGCGGGGGGTCGGTTCACCGTGCCCGGCAGTGCCGGCCGCTGGCCGCCAACTGCGCAGAATTCAATGAAGATCATGAAGTTGCCGGCCAGCGGCCGGCACTACCGCCCCCGGAGTCCGGGGGCTGCGCCCTAGGCGCGGGGGTGTGGAAGCCGGTAAGGGGGGCCTACGATTCGCATCGCGAAACGTGGGAGCGGCAGCGCGCATGCGATGACGCGTACCCGGCCAGCGGCCGGCACTACCCGCCCCCGGAGTCCGGGGGCGGGAATCCGGACTCAGTCCTGCTGCGGGCCCAGCGCCGGGCCATCGTGGCCTTCGCCCTTGGCCACCAGCGTGGTCAGGGCCAGGTCGCCAGTCACGTTCAGCGCGGTACGGCACATGTCCAGGAAGTGGTTCACGCCCAGGATCAGGCCGATGCCCAGCGGGTTCACGCCCACCATCGCACAGATCATCGCCACCACCGGCAGCGAGCCCGAGGGCACGCCGGCCGTGCCGATGCCACCGAGGATGCAGACCGCCATCACCATGATCTGCTGGCCGATGCTCAGGTCCACGCCGAAGAACTGGGCCAGGAAGATCACCGTCACGCCCTCGAACAGCGCAGTGCCGTTCTGGTTGGCGGTGGCGCCCACGGTCAGCACGAAGCGCGACACGCGCTGCGGCAGGCCCATCTGGTCGGCCACGCGCAGCGCGGTCGGCAGGGTGGCGTTGCTGGAGGCGGTGGAGAACGCCATCACCGTCGCTTCCTGGGTATCGCGGAAGAACGACAGCGGCGAGCGGCCGGACAGCCACACGGCGGTGCCGTAGGTCACGATCATGTGCAGGCCCAGCGCGAGCACCACCACGCCCACGTAGGCGCCCAGGCGGATGATCAGCTCGAAGCCGAACAGCGCGGCCAGGTTGAACATGAAGCAGGCCACCGCGTACGGCGCCAGGCGGATGACCAGGTTGATCAGGGTCATCGAGATTTCAAACACGCCTTCGATGGCGCGGCGCAGCGGGGCGACCTTCTCGTCGTCGGTCAACACCATGCCGATGCCGAACATCAGCGCGAAGAACATCAGCGACAGGATCGCACCGTTGTCCGATGCAGCCTGCAGCACGTTGCTTGGCACGATCGACAGCAGCATGTCCATGCCCTTCGGCGTGCCATGGATGCCTGCAACGATTTCCTTGCTGCGCTCGGCGTTCTCCGAAAGCATCATGGCGGCCACCTGCGGATCCACGCCGGCGCCCGGCTTGAGCAGGTTGACCAGCACCAGGCCGATGCCCACGGCGATGCCGGACAGCAGCACGGTGTAGGCGAGGGTCTTCCAGCCGATGCGGCCGAGAGCGCGGATGTCGCCCATCTCCGACACGCCCATGATCAGCGCCGAGAAGATCAGCGGCACGATCAGCATGAAGATCAGGTTGAGGAACAGGCCCGACGCCGGGGTGGTGATGTAGTCCATTACCCACTTGGCACCGGCCTGCAGACCATCGACGCTGCCACCCAGGGCGTGCACGATCAGTCCCAGGATCAGGCCGATCGCAAAGCCGATGCCCATCTTCCAATGCAGGGGCAACTTCTTCTTGTCGGCAGCAGCTGCTGTCATGCGCGGGTTTCCTCGAAAAATGAATGCACTCTAACAAAGCGCGCAAGCGGCGCCGGTTCAGGTTCGCCGCGGTGGATACAGCGGCGGCAGCCCAGTGTCAGCGGTGATCGCCGCCGCCGACCAGTGCGGTCCGTCACGGAAGACCTCGCGCAGGCGCGTGCGCAGCGGCGCCAGATCACCCTGCCCGCCCCAGCGGGCCTGTTGCAGGTCCTGCAGCACCTGGCGCTGGGCCGGGTCATCCAACCGGGCGATGACCTGCTCGATGCGTTCAACGCCGGCCATCGCGCATAGCTGAGCTTCTACCTGATCGAAGCCTTCACCATCCAGCGCGCGGCGCAGTTCGGCCAGGCCGGCACGTCCCGTCGCGACAGCCGGCACAGCCCCCCTGCCCGCCTCAGGCGGCGCCACGCGCGGGCGACGGCCACGCTGCCAGCCCCACAGCAAGGTCAGCAGCCACAGCAGCGCCAGGCCGATAGCGGCGCCCATCCATGGCCACGGACGCTCGGCCAGGCCGCTGGCGCGCGGATCGGTGGCCGCGATACGGCTGTCCTGGCCATCGCCCCCCGGCAGCGCAGCATCGGTGTCGATCGGCGGCAGCGGCGCAGGTGAAGCACTGCCACCGCCATTACCGGCTGCGACGGCGAGTGTCAGGTCCGGCAGCTTCGCTTCCTGTGGCTTGCCCGCACGAACATCCCACCACGGCAGGCGCGGCCCCGGCACCACCAGCGAACCCGGCTGGCGCGGCACGATCGAATAGCGGCGGGTGATCTTCAGGCGCGGCGTGCTGCCGTTGAAGCTCTCTTCGTACTGTGCGGGTTCGGCGAACACCTGTGCGGCGTTGCCGACATCGGGCACCGGCAGGTCGGTGAACTGCGCGCGGGTGGCACCGTCGGCAATCGCCTCGACCACCACGTTGGCCGCCTCACCGGTACGTGCGCTGGTCGGTGCACTGGTGTAGCGCAGCTGCAGGCCCTGCAGCGGCAACCATGGCTGCGGCGCCTGCGCCGGCTGTGCCTGTACCTGCAACGTGCGGTCGGCGCCGGTGGCATTCATGCGCCCGTCGCCGCCGCCGAAGAAATCGTCGAAGAAGCCACCGGCACTGCGCCCACTGAAGCGCGCACCGGCCAGCCGGAGTGCACCGCTGCGCTCGGGAACAAGCAGGAAGCGCCGCTCGACCACGTTGTAGCGACGGCCATTGACCTGCCGCACATCGGTGCGGTCATCGCCCACCCGCTGCAACGACGCGCCTGCCGGGGTATCCAGCACCAGTTCGCCGGACGCCAGCTGCGAGGCGAAATACAGCCGCACCACCACGCCCACGCTCTGCTGCACGTACGGCGTCTCGTCATCGACAACGGTTTCGATGAAGGCCACCGCGTTGCTGTCGGGGCCGGCCACGGCAGCGGCATCCACTTGAAGGGTCAGCGGCGCGGTACGTACGCTGCCCACCTGCAGGCCCGGCACCACCAGCGCGCCGCTACGCCGCGGCGTGAGTGCCACGCCATACAGAGTGCGCTGCTGCATGCTGCCATTGCGCCACTCCACCTGACGGCTGCTGGTCTGCCCGCTGAGATCGAAGTCGGTACGCAACGGCGTGAAGTCCGGCGCGCCCTGGTCGCTCTCGACATTGAGCATGACCGTGTCACCCAACGCGATGCGGTCGCGGTCCAGCCACGCGCGCGGCTGCGCCCAGGCCAGCAGCGGCAGCCACAGCAGCAACGCCGCCAGTACCTGTCGGGGCCAGTGCCTGTGCATGTTGATCGCCCGCGTCATCGCCCTTCCCTCTTCCTGCGTTGGTTTTCCAGCTGGAACTTGGCCCGCAGCAATGCGCCCGGATCATCCGGTACGCGCCGCATCCACGCCTCCACCGCCTGTTGCTCCTCGCGTTGGCGCGGGGTGGTGCCGTCGCTGCCGGGCACGGGCTTGCCGTCCTGTTCGCCCTTGCCCTCACGTGCCTGCTGCATTGCCCGCTGCATGCGCTGGCGCTGCTGCTCATCGGCCCGGGCCTGTGCCTTGGCATCCTCCACCTGTGGTGGCGCCGGCTGTCCATCGCGCCCGCGCTCGCCGGGCTGCGGGCTCGACGGGTTCTTGTCGTCACCGGGCTTGGGCTGCCCCTGCTGGCCCGACTGCGGCTGGCCCTGGCCAGGATCCTGCTGGCCCTGCTGCGGCTTCTGGCCCTGCGGATTCTGCTGCCCCTGGCCGTTCTGCGGTGGCTTCTGCTGCCCGTTCTGCGGTGGATTCTGCTGATCCTGGCCTTTGCCACCGGACTGCTTGCGCTTGCGCGCGGCATCGACCACGGCACGGTTGGCGACCGCATCGGCCATGCCGGGATGCAGCGCCAGCGCGCGGTCGTAGGCGGCAATGGCTTCGTCGTAGTGGCCCTGGCGGGCCAGTGCATTGGCCAGGTTGTACCAGCCCGCATCGCTGTCGATGCCCTCGAACTGCTTGCGGGCACCGGCGAAATCGCCATTGCGGTACGCCTGCGCACCTTCGGCCAAGCGCTGGTGCTGCACCTGGTCGGCGCGCTTCCACAGCGTGCCCTGCGCTGGCGGTGCGGCGGGCGCGGCAGGCGCCTGCGCCTGCACGTCGCTCATCCATGGCAGCAAGCCCACCGCCAGCACTGCCGCCAGCAGCGCGCGGCGGCGGAAGGCCAGCAACGCCAGCAGCATCACCGGTGGCAGCAGCCAGAACCCTTCATCACGCCATTGCTTGCCCTCGCCCGGCCGCTGCGCTGCAGTGCCTTCGCGTGCATCCAGTACGCCCAGTGCGCGCAGATCACTGGCATCGGCGGCGATGCGGGCATAGCGGCCACCGCCCGCGGTGGCCACGGCACGCAGGCTGCCTTCATCCAGCGCAGCCTGGCGGATCTGCCCACTGCCATCCCGGTACGCCGCCCCGGCGGGGGTGCCCAGGCCCAGTACCGACACCTGCAGGCCCAGGCTGCGCGCCTGCGCTGCGGCCAGTGCCGCTTCATCATCGGCGTGATCGCTGACCAGCAGGATCTGCCCCCGCAGCGCCCCGATCTGGCGCATCAACCGTGTTGCCCAGTCGATGCCGCGGTCGGCACGCTGGCCGTCACGTGGCATCACATCCGGCGACAACGCGTCCAGATACAGCGCCACATTGCTGCCGTCGTCGGTCAGCGGCGCCACGGTGTAGGCGTCCTCGGCGTAGACCACCAGGCCCACCTGTCCGCCCTGGCGGGCACGCAGCAGCTCACCCACTTTCGCCCGCGCCTGCAGCAGGCGCGACGGCGGCAGGTCGGTGGCATTGATACGGCTGGACAGATCCAGCACCACCAGCAGCGGCGCGCTGGCCTGGAACATCGGCTGTGCCTGCTGGCGCCAGCTTGGCCCGGCCATGGCCAGCGAGGCCAGCGTCCAGCCCAGCAGGACGGCCCAGGGCAGGCGTACGCGGCGGCGCGTGCCCGCGGCCAGCAGATGCGGCAACAGGTGGGCATCCACCGCTGTTCGCCACACATCGCTGCGCCGCTGCCGGTACAGCGCCAGTGCAAGAATGACCGGCAAAGCCAGCAAGGCCCACAGCCATTCCGGGCGCAGGAAGTGCAGCGCATTCCAGTCGGGAAGATGGGATGCCAACGCGATCATCGGCGGCGCTCCGGCCACACCCATGCCAACGCACCCAGCAACAACGCCAGGCCCAACGGCCAGGCATAGCGCTCCTCGCGCGGTCGCAGGCTTGGCCCCTTCGCCGCGATCGGCTCCAGCCGGTCCAGTTCGGCGTAGATGCCGGCCAGCTGCGCGGTATCGCGGGCGCGGAAGAACTGGCCACCGGTCATGCTGGCAATCTTTTTCAACGTGGCCTCGTCGACCGGATCCTGGTCGGCGGAAATGGGAATGCCGAACAGGCGCATGCTGCCATCGCCACCAAACGCGACGGTGTGGATGCGTACACCTTCGGCGCGGGCCACTTCCGCCGCACGCAGCGGCTCCAGCACCCCGGCGTTGCTGACGCCGTCGGTCAGCAGGATCAGCACGCGCTGCCCCTCCGGTTGGCTGCGCAGGCGTTTCACTGCCAGGCCGATGGCATCACCGATGGCCGTCTCGCGCCCGGCCAGGCCGACCACGCTGTCGCGCAGCTGGTCGCGCACGCTGGCCAGATCGGCAGTAAGCGGCGTAAGCGTGTAGGCGCGGTCGCCGAAGATCAGCAGGCCGATGCGATCACCGGCACGACGATCAAGGAAATCGGCGAGCACGGCCTTGGCCGCGGTCAGGCGATCCACCGCCTGCCCGCCCAGGACCATGTCGCCCTCGCCCATGCTGCCGGACACGTCCATCGCCAGCATCATCTGCCGGCCCTCCTGCGGTGGCGTGATTGCTTCGCCCAGCTGTTGCGGGCGTGCCAGTGCGACGCACAGCGCGCACCAGCCCAGCCACAACAGCAGCGTGCGCAGCCACGACACATCAACGCGGCCGCCACCGGCCAGCGCTTCCAGTTCCGTCGCTGCATATGGCACGCGCAGCGCAGCGCCGGGGTCGGCACGACGCTTCCACCAGCGCATCAGCAACGGCAACGGCAGCGTCAGCAGGGCCAGCGGCCACGCCAGCTGCAGGTCCGGCCATGGCCAGTAACTTGCCAGCAGGTTCATCGGCGGCGCTCCAGCAGCATGGCCAGGTAGCGCTCGCGCGCCCAGCTGCGCAGCGCCGCCACATCGTTGGCGTCCACCCGCGGGCGATAGGCACCTTCGGCCAGCAGACTGCGACGTGCCGCGGGCAGCGTGCCTTCCGGATCCACGCGCTGCCACCAGGCGTCGTCGCGCAGGGATTCACTGCCGGGCTGTGCCTGGCGCGCGGCGCGACGCAGCAGCCCTGCAATCGCCGCCAGTTCTGCAGCAGCATCGCCGGTGGTTGCCAGCTCCTGATCGAACAGCTGCAACCAGCGTTGGCAGCGTCGGCGGCGCTGCCACCACACGAAGGCCATCGCCGCCAGCAACAGCAGCACCCCACCGCCGATCATCAGATAGCCCGGTGCCGGTGGCCACCACGACGGAGGCGGTGGCACTTGGACGTCGCGCAGCGGCAGGTTGGCACTCATGCCGGCACCTCGGTGGGCGATGGTGCCAACCAGGCATCGCTGGGCGCATCGGTGGTCAGCACCTGCACATCGACACGGCGTGCGCCGAGCTGACGCCGCAGTTCCTGCAGCGGTTCGACGAAGTGTGCCTGCCAATGCGCCTGCACCTCGCTGCGCCGCAGGTCCAGGCCGATGCGCTGCTGCATGGTCTGGAACTGCAGCGCGGCCGATGGAGGCTGCAGTTCCAATGGATCGACCAGCAGCACCAGGCTGAGGTCATGGTGCTGGGCCAGCGCACTCCAGCGCGCAGGCGGAATACGGATGGCCTGCTGCGGGTCGGCCAGCACCAGCACGCGTGCACCCGGGCGCAGGACGCGACCGGCATGGTCCAGCGCGCGCTCCAGGCCAAGGTCATCGGCCGGTGGCTGCGCATACCACCGGGTGAGCGCATCCAGCACGCGCAGCACGCCGCGCGGGCCACCTGCCGGTGCGATCGGTGGTTCACGGTCGCTGCCACGCAGGGCGCCGATGCGATCACCACGACGCTGTGCCGACCACGCGGCGACAGCACCGGCACGTGCGGCCTGCACCGATTTGAAGCGCACGCGGGTGCCGAAGTACAGGGCCGGCGAGGTATCGGCCACGATCAGGCTGACCCGCTCGCGTTCGGCCTGGAACAGTTTGGTATGGGCACGACCGGTGCGTGCGGTCACCCGCCAGTCGATATGGCGCGCATCATCACCGGCCACGTACTCGCGTGACTCGGCATACTCCATGCCACGCCCACGCAGCGGCGACGGCGCCTGCCCCGCGTTGCCGGCGCGGCCAGGGCGTGGCGGCGGCGGTCGCTGTGCAAGGCGGCGCAGCGCTACCAGTTCGGCCAGCTGCGGGCGCAGCCCGTCACCGTCGCTGACGGAAGAGGCGTGGTGCAGGGATGGATCGGCCATGCGCAGGCTCAGGGTGCCGGCACGCGGACCAGCAGTTCCTGCACCAGGCGTTCGCCGTCCCAGCCTTCGGCGGTGGCTTCGTAGCTGGGCAGTACGCGATGGCGCAGCACGTCGGCGGCAACCGCTCGCACGTCATCGGGCGTGACGAAGTCGCGGCCGGCCAACCAGGCGCGCGCACGTGCGCAGCGTTCCAGCGCGATGGAACCGCGCGGGCTGGCGCCCCAGGCAATGCGGCGGCCCAGGCCAGCGTCATAGCGCGACGGATCACGCGAGGCCAGCACCAGCTCGATCAGGTAGCGTTCCAGCGCCGGCGCCATGTGCAGGTCCAGCACTTCGCGGCGGGCATCGAACACATCCTGCATCGGCAGTTTTTCCGCCGCCGGTGCGGCTTCGCCCAGCGCGCCACGGGCGCGGTCGCGGGCCAGCCGAAGGATCTCCGATTCGGCGGCCTGGTCCGGGTAGCCGATGCGTACATGCATCAGGAACCGGTCCAGCTGTGCTTCGGGCAGCGGGAAAGTGCCTTCCTGCTCGATCGGGTTCTGCGTGGCCATCACCAGGAACAGCGGCGGCAGCGCGTAGGTGTGGCGGCCAACGGTGACCTGGCGCTCACCCATCGCTTCCAGCAGCGCCGACTGCACCTTGGCCGGCGCGCGGTTGATTTCATCGGCCAGCAGGATCGGGTGGAAGATCGGGCCGGGTACGAATTCGAAGCGGCCCTCCTGCGGGCGCCAGATCTCGGTGCCGGTCAGGTCGGCCGGCAACAGGTCCGGGGTGAACTGCACGCGGGCGAAATCCGCCTCCAGGCGCGAGGCCAGCGCACGGATCGCCGTGGTCTTGGCCAGGCCCGGAGCGCCTTCCACCAACAGGTGGCCATCGGCCAGCAGCGCGATCAGCAGGCGTTCGACCAGTGCCGCCTGGCCGACGATCTCGGCCGACAGGGCATCGCGCAGCTGGGTGAAGGCGCCATGCAGGCGGGAGGCGGCCGGCGCGGGCGGCGGCGAGACGGTTTCGGGCATCGGCGGTGGCAGGTTCATGGGGGCCTTTGACCGGCGCGGGACGGCACGGGTTCCCGACATCATCGCAGGGTGCCTTGCGATTGGCATCAAGAAAGGATGAACAGTGTCCACGCATGGCGTGGATCTACTGGACATGGGCGTCGTGGATCTACGGGTGGAGACGCAGAAGGGCCGCGCGTGGCGGCCCTTCTGCGTTGCGCGGGTGGCGGGGGCTCAGTTCTGCTTGGCCACGCGCAGCACCTTCGGCGTGACGAACACCAGCAGCTCGGCCTTGTCCTTGTTGCGGCCGCGCTTCTTGAACAGGTTGCCCAGGAACGGCACGTCGCCCAGGAACGGCACCTTGCTGATGCTGCTGCGGTCGGTGAACTCGTACACGCCACCGATGACCACGGTCTGCCCATCCTCGACCAGTACCGCAGTGTTGACCTCGCGGCGGTTGATCGACGGCACCGTGCCGTAGCCCTGCAGTTCGATCAGGCGGTCGACTTCATCCTTCTTCACCTGCATGTTGAGGAACACGCGGTTGTCGTTGGTGATGGTCGGGGTCACCCGCAGTTCCAGCACCACTTCCTTGAACTGCACGTTCGGGGTGGAGCCGGCGCCACCGGCAGCACCGGTGCCGCTGATGGTGACGTAGCCGATCTCCTTGCCTTGCTTGATCATCGCCTCGCGCTGGTTGGTGGTAACCACGCGCGGGTTGGAGATCACCTCACCTCGCGACTCTTCCTGCATGGCCGACAGCTCCACGTCCAGCAGGTAGCCTGCGTTGAGGATCGACAGCGCCAGCGAGCCGGGGTTGTTGGCCGCGGCTACCGGCACACTCCAGTTCAGGCCACGGGTAATTGCCGAACCCGTCGGCACGGGCGGCGGACCGACGCGGCCGCCAGTAATCCAGTCACGTTCGGCCTTGGCATTATCCTGTGCAGCCTTGACCTGGGATTCGCGGGTCAGGCGATTGGCTTCCAGGTTGCCACTGAAATACACGTTGTCGCGGCTGCCGCTGATGCCGAACTTCGCACCCAGCTCGCGGGCGAAGGTATCGGTAGCGATGACGATACGGCTTTCGATCAGCACCTGGTCAACCGGACGGTCGATCACACCGATCAGCTCACGCATGCGCGCGATCTTCTTCGGGATGTCGCTGATCATCAGCGTGTTGGTGCGCTCGTCGGCCACGATACGGCCACGTGGAGAAAGGAAGCCACTATCCTCCTGCGATGAACTGCCTCCATTACCACTATTGTTGCTACTTCCACCGATGCCCTTGGCCTCGGTCAGCGCTTTGAAGATCTGCGTGGCGCTGTGGTAGTTGATCTGGACGTAATCGGTGACCAGGTCTTCGCGGTTCTCGATGGCGATCCGCGCGTCTTCCTTCTCCTGCTCGAACTTGGCCAGCTCAGCCTGCGGAGCGACCCAGATGACGCTGCCATCGCGACGCTTGTCCAGGCCCTTGGCGCGCAGCACGATGTCCAGCGCCTGGTCCCACGGCACGTTGACCAGGCGCAAGGTCACATTGCCCTGTACCGAATCGGAGGCCACCACGTTGAGATTGGATTCCTCGGCGATCAACTGCAGCACGGTGCGCACCGGCACGTCCTGGAAGTTGAAGGTCACCGGCTTGCCGGTGAAGCCACGCTGCCCCACCGCCTTGGCGGCCTGGGTGACGCTGCCGGCGGTGACCGCGCCCACCGCGGCGGGCGCCTGCCGCGGGCTGATCTCCACCACGTACTCGTTGCCGCTCTGGTAGGCCAGCGACTCCACCGCGCCACCGGTACTGAGCACCAGCTGCGTACCGGCACCGGACGGCTTGGCGTCGATGCGCTGCACCGGTGTGGCAAAGTCGGTGACGTTCATCGGCTTCTGCAGGTTGGCCGGCAGCCGAGCGTTACCGACATCGACCACCACGCTGTTGCCCTGCGTACGCAGATCCGGCACCGCGCCCTGGCCGTCGAACTGGACGATCAGGCGCCCGGCGCCATCATCGCCGCGCTTGAAATCGATCTTGGCCACCGACAGGCCGGCCGGCGCTGCCGCCGGAGCCACGGTGGCGCCCACCGGCTTCTCGGCCGGTGCGGCGGCCAGCGCCGGAGCGCAGGCCAGCATCAGCGCGACTCCCAACGCGCTGACACGGTTCAAGGTAGAGCGCCGGATGGGACGCAGCCCCTTGGCTTGGTGAAAGGTCATCGTGCTATCCCCAGTAAACGATCATTGATCTTCAAGCGAGAGCGTTGCCGGCCGTTCCAGCCAGCCGCCCGCGCCATCCGGCACCAGTTCGATCAGCTCCACGTGGTCCTCGAAGACCGCCGTGACCCGCCCGTCGCTCTGCCCAAGGTACCCACCCGGGCGTACCCGGTAGGTCACCTTGTCCGGCCCCATCACCAGCGCCACGGTAGCGGCGCCGGTGCCGATGGTACCGACCATGTCCAGTGCATCCAGCGGGAAGCCTTCCAACGGCTCCTTGCGCCGGTTCGGATCCGGACGCAATCCGCCATTCCCCTGCTGCGGATTGGTCCAGGCATCGGTGAACGGATCGCGCAGGCCCTGTGCGGAGTATTCGAAGGTTTCGAACTGCTGCATCACCGGCAGCGGCTCCAGCGGCTGCGCCGGTCGTGCACGCTCGCCTTCCACCCACTTTTCAAGATTCGGCGCATCACCCGGCGTGCTGGTCACGCCGCGGCCACAGGCGGCCAGCAACAGGACCGCCAACGCCACTGCACTGCGTGCGATGTACGTGCGCATCACTTCTTGCCCCCCTTGCCGTTCTTCTTTTTCGCTTCGGCATCGGCGACAGCCTGCTGCGCCTGCACTTCCGTCTCATCCAGATAGCGATAGGTCTTGACCGTTCCGGACAGCTCCAGCGCACCGCTGCGGGCATTGCCGCTGGTCTTGTCCTTGGGCTTGAGGTTGATGTCGTGCATGGTCAGGATGACCACGCGCGGCAGCGACGCCACGCCACTGACGAAGGCACCGAACTGGTGGTAACTGCCCACCATGCGCAGCTTGATCGGCTTTTCGGCGTAGAACTCCTTGACCTGCTCCTGCTCCGGCTCGAACAGCTCGTTGGTCAGGCCGCTGGACAACGCGGTCTGCGAAATGTCGATGATCAGGTCCGGCATTTCGGTCTTGCTGGGCAGCTGCCGCAGCATCTGCTGCAGCACCTGTTCCATCTGTGCCAGCTGCTGCTTCAGCGGCGCCAGGTTCACCGCGCGTTCCTGCTGCTTGGTGAACTCGGCACGCAGGTCGACTTCCTTCGATTCCAGGCCGGCCAGTTCCTCGCGCTTGCCACTGATCAGCAGCATCCACGCAACGAACATGATCACCAGCGCCAACAGCGAGCAGAAGACGATCTTGGCCTTCTGCGGCCAGTTGCCGATGTCGTTGAAATCCAGGTTCTTCAGATCGATTTTCTGGCTCATGCGCGATCCCCCTGCAGCGGGGCGTTGAAGGCCTGCGGCGGCTGCGCCAGGCGGCTGCCCTCGGGCTTCGGCGCAGGCTTGGCAGCCGGGGCTGCCGGCTGGTTCGGCGCGGCCGGGGTGGCAGCAGGTGCGTTGACCGGAGCGGCGGCGGGGGCGGGGGCGGGTGCAGCCGGAGCAGCAGCGGGCTGGCCTGCGGCCGGCGCGGCGGGTGCCGCTGCATCCGGGCCGGCGGCAAGCGGTGCCACGGCAGGCGGCGCCGGCGTTGCCACCGAACCATCGGCGTTGAGGCCTGGCGTAGCGGCCACTTCCTCACTCTGCGCCGGCAGCTTCACCTTGACCACGAACACGTAGGGCAGCGCCTTGATGTCCGCAACCGGGCCGGTCTTGCCGTCCTTGTCCTTATCGGGGTCACGCGCTTCGATGATCGACAGTTCCGGGTTGGTCATCCAGCCGGAGGTCTCCAGGTTGCGCATGTACGCCGAAACACGGGCGTTGGACTGGGTGCGCCCTTCCAGGGTCAGCACGTCGCCTTCCTGCTTCAGCGCGGTCAGCACCAGGCCATCGGGAATCGTGCGCACCAGCGCATCGAACAGGTGCACCATCTGCGAGCGCTTGGCCTGCAGTTCTTCAATGACCTTCTTGCGGGCCAGCAGGCGTTCCTTCTGCGCGTCGAGGCGGTCGATCTCCTTGTTCTGTTCCTTGACCTTCTCGATCTCGGCTTCCAGAAAGGCATTGCGGTCCATCTGGCCGCTCACCTGGCGGTCGTAATAGAACCAGATCACCAACGACAGCAGCAGGCCACCGATAGCGGCCATGCCCAGCATTGCGTAGAACTCGCGCTGGCGTTGCTTGCGCCGCTCGGCGCGCCAGGGCAATAGATTGATGCGTGCCATCAGTCGAAGCTCCTCAGCGCCAGACCGGTGGCGATCATCAGCGCGGGGGCATCCTGGGCCAGCGCATGTGCGTTCACCTTCGGCCCCAGGGTCATCTGCGCCAGCGGGTTGGCGACCACGGTCGGCACGCCCAGCTGTTCCTCGACCATTTCCGGCAGGCCGCCGAGCACGGCGCAGCCGCCGGCCAGCACGATGTGGTCAACGCGGTTGAACTCGCTGCCTGCATAGAAGAACTGCAGCAGGCGGCTGATCTGCTGGACCGTGGCTTCCTTGAACGGCTCCAGCACTTCCATCTCGTAGCTTTCCGGCAGCCCGCCCTGGCGCTTGGCCAGGCCGGCCTCCTCGTAGCTCAGGCCGTAACGGCGCATGATCTCGTCGGTCAGCTGCTTGCCACCGAACACCTGTTCGCGGCTGTACAGGCTGCGGCCGCCGCGCAGGACATTGAGCGTGGTCATGGTGGCGCCGATGTCCACGAGCGCGACCACGCCGTCGATGGACACCGGCAGCTCGCTGGCGACCAGGGCGTAGGCGTTCTCGACCGCGAAGGCCTCCACGTCCATCACCTTGGCCTGCAGGCCACCCAGTTCCAGGGCCGACTGGCGCAGTTCCACGTTCTCCGAACGCGACGCGGCCAGCAGCACCTGGACCATCTCCGGGTTGTTCGGGATCGCCCCGATCACCTCGAAGTCCAGGTTCACTTCCTCGATCGGGTACGGAATGTAGTTGACCGCTTCCAGCTCGATCTGGGCTTCCATGTCGTTCTCGTCGAGCTCGGCCGGCATCGGGATCACCTTGGTGATCACCGCCGAACCGGCAACGGCGGCAGCGGCCAGCTTGGCCTTGCTCCCCGAGCGGTTCATCGCGCGGCGGATGGCCTCACCTACGGCCTCCACTTCCACGATGTTCTTTTCCACCACCGCATTCGGCGGAAGAGGTTCCACAGCGTAATGTTCCACGCGAAAACGGTTGCCACTGCGAGACAGCTGCAAAAGCTTTACCGCAGTCGAACTGATGTCGACGCCTACAAGCGGCGACTGACTTTTTGGGATGAGCCCCACGGTTTCTCCCCTGCCGACGGGCACTTGGACGCAAGACCTGCGCCCGAGCATTAATAACGTATTCTTAGCAAATGGCAACGGCCCTGCTGTGAAGTTCCTCACGGATTCACGATGCAGCCCCTGACTGTTCCCCTTGCGCTCCCCGGTGCCGACCCCAGCCGCCACCTTGCGTAATCTATACTCTGCGACCACGAAATTCGCAATCGGAATCTGAACCCGATGACTCGACTCCGCCGCTGGCTGCGCTGGATCTTCCTGATTGTCCTGGTCCTGGCGCTGATCGGCGCGGCCGCCGTGGGCGGTCTGTACTACGCCGTGTCCTCCAAGCTTCCCGACGTGCAGACCCTGCGCGACGTGGAAATGCAGGAGCCGATGTACGTCTATGCCGCCGACGGCAAGCTGATGGCGGTGTTCGGCGAGACCCGGCGTACCCCGATCACCATGAAGGACGTGCCGGAGAAGCTGAAGCAGGCCTTCCTGGCCACCGAGGACGCCCGCTTCTATGAGCATGGCGGTGTGGACTACAAGGGCATCGGCCGCGCGGTCTGGCTGCTGGCCACCACCAACGACAAGCGCGTGCCCGGTGGTTCCACCATCACCCAGCAGGTGGCCCGCCAGTTCTTCCTCAGCTCCGAGTACAGCTATACCCGCAAGCTGGCCGAGATCCTGCTGGCGCGGAAGATCGAGTCCGAACTGAGCAAGGACGAGATCTTCGAGCTGTACCTGAACAAGAGTTTCTTCGGCAACCGCGCCTACGGCGTGGCCGCCGCCGCCGAGTTCTACTACGGCAAGAAGCTCAACGAGCTGGACCTGGACGAGATGGCCTCGCTGGCCGGCATCCCCAAGTTCCCGTCCTCGGGCAACCCGATCTCCAACCCGGAGCGCGCCCGCCAGCGTCGTGACAACTATGTGCTGCAGCGCATGGCCGACCTGAAGTTCGTCAGCCAGGCCGAAGCCGACGCGGCCAAGGCCGTGCCGATGCACGCCACCGCGCATGAGCCGCCGGTGCAGGTCGACGCGCCCTACGTGGCCGAGCTGGTGCGCCAGGAGATGATCGCCCGCTTCGGCGGCGATGTGGTCAACAAGGGTTACCACGTCACCACCACCATCGACTCCACCCTGCAGACCGCCGCCAACCAGTCGGTGCGCGACGGCCTGCTGCTGTACGACCACCGCCACGGCTGGCACGGCGTGGAGAAGCAGGTCCAGGTGGGTGCCGGCGAAGACGCCGCCGCCCTGGCCGAGCACCTGCGTGGCCTGTACGGCCAGGCCGGCCTGCTGCCGGCCATCGTTGCCAGCACCGGTGCCGATGGCAGCGCCACCGTGGTGCTGGCCAACCGCAGCGAGATCGTGCTGCCGGCCGGTGCCGCCAAGTGGACCAACAAGACCCCGGGCAAGCTGGTGCAGCGCGGTGACATCGTGCGCGTGCGTGCCGGTGCCAAGGAAGGTGAGTGGCTGCTGGATCAGCTCCCGCGCGGCCAGTCCGCGCTGGTCTCGCTGGATGCCCACAGCGGCGCGCTGAAGGCGCTGGTCGGTGGCTTCAGCTTCTCCGGCAACAAGTTCAACCGTGCCACCCAGGCCCGCCGCCAGCCGGGTTCGAGCTTCAAGCCCTTCATCTACGCCGCGGCCTTCGACAAGGGCTACAACCCGGCCTCGATCGTGCTCGACGCCCCGGTCGTGTTCCGCGACCGCCGCGGCAAGACCTGGGCCCCGCAGAACGACGGCGGCGGTTTCCGCGGCCCGATGCGCCTGCGCGAAGCGCTGGTGCAGTCGCGCAACCTGGTCTCGGTGCGTCTGCTCGATGGCATGGGCGTGGACTACGCGCGCAAGTACATCAGCGAATTTGGTTTCGCCGAATCGGAACTGCCGCCGAACCTGTCGATGTCGCTGGGTACCGCCTCGCTCACCCCGCTGTCGGTGGCCCGTGGCTACGCCGTGTTCGCCAACGGCGGCTCGCGCGTGGACACCTGGCTGATCGACCAGGTGAACGACCGCGACGGCAACCTGGTGTTCAAGGAAAACCCGGCGATGGCCTGCCGCGACTGCGCCGGCAGCAGCGACCAGCCGGTCAACCAGGTGGTGGACGGCTTCAACTTCGGCGCCCCGGCCCCGAAGGTGGACCCGGCTGCTGCGGCCAAGGCCGAAGCCAAGGCCGAGACCCCGGCCGCGCCGGTCAACCCCGATGCCCGCACCGCCCCGCGCGCGATCGACGCCCGCACCGCCTACCAGTTGGTGTCGATGATGCGCGACGTGGTCCAGCGCGGTACCGGCGTGCAGGCCAAGGTGCTCGGCCGCGAGGACGTGGGTGGCAAGACCGGCTCCACCAACGACCATCGTGACGCCTGGTTCTCCGGCTTCGGCGGCCCGTACGTGACCACCGTGTGGGTGGGCCGCGACGACTTCCGTTCGCTCGGCTACCGCGAATACGGTGGCAAGGCGGCCCTGCCGATCTGGATCGACTACATGCGCACCGCGCTGAAGGACACCCCGATTGCGCAGAACGAACCGCCCAGCGGCATGGTCCAGGCCACCCTCAACGGCGCGACCGAGTGGGTGAAGGTGGAAGACATGGACCGCCTGACCGACTACGACCTGAACCTCAATACGCCGCAGGCCGACGCCGCCGCGTTCGATATCTTCTGAGGAAGGGACAGGTGGGTGCCAACCTTGGTTGGCACTGCCCTTTGTAGAGCCGAGCCCATGCTCGGCTCCGGGGGCCCGCGGTAGAGCAGCCGAGCATGGGCTCGGCTCTACAGGATCAACGGCACCCTTTTGCTCCGGTAGATGCCAACCTTGGTTGGCACCGCCTTTGTAGAGCCGAGCCATGCTCGGCTCCGGGCGCTCGCGATAGAGCAGCCGAGCATGGGCTCGGCTCTACAGGATCAACGGCACCCGTTTGCCGTGGTAGCTGCCAACCGTTGGTTGGCATCTCTGCGCCATACCCACGCAGATGTCACATCCCTGCGCTACTCTGTAGCCAGGTCGCAACAGGGAGTCATCGCATGCACCGCGCCCGTCAGCATGCTGCCAGCCAGACCCGCGAGCGGCGCCACCGCCTCGCCCACGAAGCCGCCCGCCTGATGGCCGAAGGCGGCATCCGCGACTACCACCAGGCCAAGTTGAAGGCCGCCAGCCGGCTCGGCATCCACGACGATGCCTCCCTGCCCCGCAATACCGAGATCGAAGACGCCCTGCGCGAGTACCAGCGGCTGTTCTCCGGGCCCCAGCACGGCAACGAACTGCAACGCCGCCGCGAGGCCGCGATGCGTGCGCTGGAGTTCCTGCACGGCTTCTCCCCACGTCTGGCTGGCCCAGTGCTGGACGGCACCGCCGACGCCAACAGCCCCGTGCAGCTGCACCTGCACAGCGACGACCCGGAAGCCGTGCACCGCTTCCTGGACGAGCACGGCATCCCCGCCGAATCACGGACGCGCCGCCTGCGCATGGACCGCGAACGCTGCCTGGATGTACCGGTGTGGGTGTTCAGTGCCGAGGAACTGACCTTCGACCTGGCCGTGCTGCCGTACGACGCCCTGCGCCAAGCACCGCTGTCGCCGGTGGATGAGAAGCCGATGCGGCGCGCGTCTGTCGCGCAGTTGCGGCAGGTGCTGGCCGAGGCCGAGATCACCGCGTACATCGGCGGATGACGGTGGCGCCGGCCCATGGCCGGCGAGCGCAGCGGTACCTGCCAGTGGTGGGTGCGGACCGTTGGTCCGCACCGTGCTTCAGGCAATCGATTGCTGGCCGAAGAGCAGTCGAGCGCGGCTCGACTCTACAAAAGCTGCGCTACCTGCTCTGGCAGATGGCGCCCATCATGCTCCCGCTACCAGACGAAACGGGTATCGCGCAGCGGGTCGCTGAGCAACCGCGGCAACCAGGGCGCGGGGGCCCGCTGCGGATACTCCCGCATCATCTGCGCATGCATGGCCTGCAGGTCCCGCAGCAAGCCGGCCTGAAAGTAGACGTCGTTGAACGTATCCGACCACCCACTCTTCACCCGCTCACGCTCGCCGCCCTTCAAGAGCGGCATCTGGTCCAGCGGCACGTCCAGGATCGTCGCCAGTGAGGCGTTGATCTGCGCATTCTCCACAGCGGCCTTGCGCACGGGATCCAACCGATCCCGAATCTGCCGGCAGTCGTAGGGGAAGCACCCGCCTGTGACGTTGATGTAGTCAGCGATGTCCGCCAGCATGTCGGCCTTCAGACGCCACACCACTTCGCTGTCCATCACCTGCCGCACCCGCATCGTGCGCAGTGTACTCGCCCGCACGTCCTCCGGCGTGGTGAACTCGGCCCCCCGCGTGCTGCCAGCGTGGCGCACCAGCACGATGCGATGGATCGCCTCGTGGGTGACGCCCTCGATGCGCAGCGCCGCTGTATCCGGATGTATGCGCGGCGGCGGCACGCCCAGCATCTGCCACATGTACCACAGGACCAGCAGTAGACCGGCAATGCATAGCCCGCTCATCAGCGTCCACAGATCCAGGTTCCGTGTGTAGTAGCGATAGCGCGCGCGCCAGATATAGAACGTGCGATAGCTGATGAAGCCGCTTACCCATCTGTACATTGCCATCTCCTTGGCCAGGACCCCGGCGCGACGGGGTGGATTACGCGCGTCACGCCGGGGCTCCATCGCTTACCAGCCGATGCCCACACCCACGCCCATGCTGCGTTCACCGCTGTTGGTGAACGCACCATTGAGGCTGAAGGTGGCTGAGCCCTTTTCGTTGAGCACGCGCTGGTAGCCCACCGCCATGGCGGACTCACCCTCGGCGTAGCCCACGCCCGCGCCGAGGCGGTTGTAGGTGGCCAGGCCGGCGGTGTTCATGGCCATGGCCGTCTGCGCACTGCTCATCGCGGCCATGCGGTTGAAGCGCTTGTCCATCTTGTCCAGGCGACGCTCGAAGTTGCTGATGGCGCCATCGGTGTACTCGTTGGCGCGGGCCAGCATCTTCTCCAGTTCGGCGGTATCGACCTGCGGCGTGGGCGACGACGTGTCGTCCTTCTTCGACTTCGGCTGCGGCGTGGGCGACGTGCCCTCGCCTGCCGAGGCCACCTGCGGCGAATCGCTGGCTTCCGGCGTTGGCGTGACCTGCTCGGTGGGCGCGGCCGAAGCCGTAGACAACGCACGCGAATGCGGCTGGCCATCCACGCGCTGCTCCAGACCGTCCATGCGGCCGTTGAGCTGCTGCTGCACGGCGTGCAGCTGGCCACCATTGACGGCCTCGCGGCTGCCGGCGGCGATCAGGCCGTTGGCCACGTTGGAAATGACCATGCCGTTGGTGCCCGCCAAGGTGAGCTGGGCGGTGCCGTCGCTACGGGTGGAGGGCGTTTCCTGGAAGACCGAGCGGAGCTGGGTTTCGACGCGGTCCATGCGGGAGCCGGTGGTGACTACGGCGGAGTCCAGCGTGGTGAGAGCGTCGTTGACGGTGTTCTGGTGCTGGCCCTGGATGTTGAAGCCGGGGGTGGTGACATTGCCCTCGGCGTCGATGTTGCCGCCGAGCGTGGACAGGGCGCCGCGGAGCTGGCCGATGGTGGCTGCGTCGTTGGTGTTGCGGCCGTTGGCTACGTTCACAATTCGGCGTTTCAGGTAGTCATTGCCAACAGAAACTGTGCCCACCTGATCCGCGACAGACTCAGCCCCCAATGCAACACTGCCGTCAGCGCCGCCGAGGACTTGGCTGGCTGCACCAATAGCAACACCGAATCTCGCGTTGACACGAGATCCACTCCCCACGGCGAATCCATAGAAGCCACTCTCTGAAACCCAAGCCCCCCGGCCCAGCGCAATGGAGTTGGTCGCCTCCGCCGTGGCGTAGCTCCCTAGAGCTGTCGCTCCGGTTCCACCAGCAACTGCATCACCACCAAGAGCCACACCTAGCGCTCCAGCAACTGCCCCGCGTGATTGGTCGTCAGCGCCCACCGCAAGCCAGGCCGAATCAGCTTCAACTTTCGAGAGACGAAGATTCGTCTCATGCAGCTGACCTCCATTGACAAGATCGCTGCTGTCGCCATCAATGCGTCCCTTGGCGGCTCCAGTTAGACGAGAGCCCCCAAAGTCGACCACGCCAGCAGGATCTGACGCCTCCATGAAACCACGCGACTTCAGTTCCTCCAGATGGATACGGTTGCGCGCGATATCTTGCTTCGCCTCAAACAACTGGCTACCAGTCACCGCATCACGGCTACCTGCAGCAATACGCCCATCGGCAAGATTAGACAGAACCATGCCCTGCGCACCTGCCAAGTTCAGCTGACCAACGCCATCCGCCCGGGTCGAGGGCGACTGTTGGAACGTCGCACGCAGCTGACCTTCGAGGCCATCTACGCGGCTGTCTGACCTGACCACCGCCCCATCGAGTGCAGCCAAGGCGTCTCCGACGTTGTTCTGCTTGCCACCTTGCACGCTATAGGTGGGTCCAACGACGTTTCCAAGAGCATCCACCCCTGCACTACCACCGAGTCCACCAAGAGTCTCGTTGAGCTGCGCGATTGTCGACGCATCGTCTTTCCCAATACCCCGGCTTACGTTCACCAAACGGCGTTGGTACCTGTCTCTGCCGAAGGAAACAGTATCCGGATCTGTTGCGATTGACCCGGCGCCCACAGCAACAGCCCTGACTGCGCTCGCTTCGGCCTTGCTGTCCGCGCCAAGTGCCGTCGTCTCGACTCCCGATGCACGCGAACCGACACCAAGAGCAAAAGAACTCTCCGCGTCCCTCTCCACAAACGCGCCTCTTCCAAGAGCAACAGAGTTCTTCCCACCCGCCACAGCAAATGCACCAATCGCGGTCCCTCCCTCCTGATCGATACTGGCTTGAGCAGAATCACCAATGGCAACCCCGAGAATGCCGGACCTTGCGGCCTCGCTAAAGCTGTCACTTCCAATACTCAGGAACTTCCCGGCGCTCTCGATTGCATTGACGCGCTCATTGGTCACAAACAACTGCCCACCATTCACCGCATCCGTACTGGTCGCAGAACTGATATCCCCCGCTGCCACCCCCGATACGCGCGCACCTTCCATGTCCACCAGGTGACGATCAGCACTGAACTTGACCACGCCATCCAGATCCGGATCGAAGTTATCGAAGTCCGCACGCAGCGCATCCAGCTCGACCCGGTTGTCGGTGATACGCCCGTCCTGATCCGTCAGCTGCTGCGCGTGCCCAGCCAAAGCCTGTCGCTGTGTCTCCACCGTGGCATTGGTCGCAAACAGCTGCTGCCCGGTCACCGCATCGGTGCTGCCTGCACTCAGCGTGCCGTTGGCGATGTTGTAGACGCGTCGCTTGGCTCCGGTCTTGTTGGCGACATCCACGATGGTGCCGGTGTTCTCTGCCCCCAGGCGGACATTGCCACTGGCAGACACCTGGCCCACCAGTCCGCCCAAGGCATCAGCCTTCTGCACAGCGCCATCAGCCACGCCACGGGCGGCGTCGGCCGCCGTCTTCGCCGCGGTTGCCGCCGTGCGCACGCTGGTCACTTCGCTATTGGTGGCATTGAGCTGCTGCCCGGTCACTGCATCCGTGCTGGACGTACTGAGCACGCCATTGGCCAGATTCCGCAGCTTGCGTTTGGCGCCGGTCTTGTTGGCCACGTCGACGACGGTGCCGGTGTTGTCTGCACCCAGGCGCACGTTGCCGCCTGCCGATACCTGCCCCACCAGGCCATCCAACACCGCCACGCGCGCCTGCGCACCGTCCGCGGTCGCCTTCACAGCAGCCACGCTGGTGTTGGTGGCATGCAGCTGCCTGCCGGTCACCGCTTCACTGCTGGACGTACTCAAGGCGGCATCCGCCACGTTGACCACTTTGCGCTTCAACGAGCCATTGCCCACCGAGACCTGATTGGTCCCAGTCGTCGCTGAGCCATTGCCGAGCGCAACAGCGCCCGCGTGTGCCGCATTGGCACGATCACCAAGGGCCAACGCGCTCTGTGCCGTGGCACTGGCCTGATTACCCAGTGCGGAGGCATACAGGCTGCTGGCAACGGCGCCGCGCCCAACGGCCGTGGCCTGGTTGGCCGACGCGTTGCTCTGGAAGCCTAGTGCCGTTGCGTGCGTGCCTTTGCCGGATGCCTCATGACCGACGGCAATACCACGATCACCCGTTGCCACAGCGTCCAGTCCAAGTGCCACCGCACCGTTGCCACTGCGGGTTCCAGCACCGATGGACACACCCGCGTTGCCACTGATCTTGTTACCCGCGTCATCCACCGTCGCGCGAGCGTCTGCGCCCATGGCGACGCTCTTGCCGTTGTAGGCTTTGGCGTTGTTGCCCAGCGCCGTACTGATGCCGTAGCTGCCCTGCTCCGCGACAGCTCCCGCGCCAAGGGCCACTGCGCTGGCGTTCAGCCGTGCAGCCGTTGCGTCGGCTGCTGCCTGCGCCTTGCTGACATTGGTATTGGTGGCGTTGAGCTGCTTGCCCGTGACTGCCTCGGTGCTGGTCGTGCTCAGCGCTCCATCCTTCAAACCAGAGATACTGCGAACTGCGTTGGACTTGTTGCGCACATCCAGCACGGTGCCGGTGTTCTCGCCGCCAAGACGCACGTTGCCGCTGGCCGAGACCTGGCTGACCAGGCCACTGACCGCATTGGCCTTGGCCAATGCCGTGTTGGCATTGGTATTGGCCGTATTGGCCGTGGACTGTGCCGCCGTGGCTGTCGTCTTCGCTGCATCGGCAGCGGTCTGGGCCCTGGTCACGTTGGTGTTGGTGGAATTGAGCTGCTTGCCGGTAACCGCATCGGTACTGGTACTGGACAGCCTCGCATCAGCCAGATTGACGATCCGGCGCTTGGTGGCCCCGCTACCTACCGAAACCGTATTTGCCTCGGCCGCAACAGAACCCCGACCCAGTGCAATGGCGCCGGCAGCACTCGTGGATGCGCCGTAGCCAATGGCAATGCTGTCGTGGCTGGCAGTGCTGTTGGCGCCGAGGGCAATGGCGCCGTTGTATCCATCTGCGCCCGCTCGCGAATCGGCACCAATCGCTATCGCGCCCTCGGAACTGCCATGGTCGACACGAGAGCCACTACCTACCGCGACACCATTGCGTCCATTTACATAGGCCGAATTTCCATAGGCTGTCGCACCAATGCCCACCGCACTCGAACGAGTGCCGACGGCGGTTGTGTGAGTACTGCCAGCCAGCGCTTCGAAGCCAACGGCAATTCCATACTCATCACTGGCCAAGGCAGATTTCCCAAGGGCAGTCGCTCCTCGCCCTGATGCCTGAGCCCCGCGCCCCATGCCAAGCGCGCCCTCGCCCAACGCCCGCGCTTCATAGCCCAGGGCAATAGCATCGTTCTCGGCCTTGGACAGACCGCCCAGTGCGATTGCCCCCGTCCATCCATCCGAGCCGGCAAACGAGCCCCCGCCGATGGCGATGCGAGACACGCCAGCGGAACTGTCCACGGTCTTTGCACTTCGCCCAATTGCGATGGCGTCGTCGCCAATGGCCGTCGCGTGGTTGCCCACTGCGATTGAGTATGCGCCAAATGCTTTGGCTACTGTTCCCACTGCAGTTGCGTACTTTGCCGTTGCCTGGCTCAGATACCCCAGCGCGTGCGCGCTATCTGCAGATGCAATGGCCGAAGCTCCAAGCGCGACAGACGACTTCCCACTGGAGTTGGCCTGTCGGCCAATCGCAACTGCGCTCGAGGCGGATGCTTTTGAATCGTTACCCATCGCTATGGCCGAGCCCCCAGTTGCCTGAGCGTTGGCACCCACAGCGACGCTGTAGTGTTCACCGGCAAGCGCCCTCCAGCCGAACGCAGCGGAGTAGAAGTTCTCGGACCTCGCCTCCGGACCCACGGCCGAACTGCCATAGCCATTGGCTTTCGCTTGATAGCCAAGTTCCAGCGCATTGATGCCCGCACGTGGCGTAGCTGAGAACAGCGAGTATGCGGAAGAAGATCCTGCGCGCACCTCCGAGTTCAAGCACAGCGCCTGCCAGATGGATTCATCGCACTCATCAGCCGCAATGATGTCGCCAGCTTCTGCTGAGGGAACCGCAAGAACAAGCCCAAGCAACACTGCGCCCGCAGCCGTTGACCGCGGCTTACCTGCGCTCGACGCCAGTTCGCTGGCAACAACCCAGCATTGGCGGGTTCGATTCCACACACGTCTGTAGATACGGTTCATTGCTTACTCCTTAACAGCCAGTTCAAGTGAAAGCCCGCCAGCCCTGCTGGCGGGGCCGGGGAATCAACCAGCGCTGGGCGCCAGGGTCTGTACGTGCTCGCGATAGCCATCGCGGGTCAGGCGGTAACGCAGCTGCAGCGTGTGTCCGGGCTGCACGGGGAACGGCAGCTCCAGCGCACTGCCGGGATACAGGCTTCGCGACACGTCGTGCGCGGTGCAGCGCGCACCATCGCAATCGGCGATGCTGGTAATGCCTACGCGCACCGTGCCGGTGTTGCGCAGGCGGTTGCCTTCCACCTGTACCGCCATGGCTGGCTGCGCGGGCAGCACATTGACCAGCGCGCCCCAGACCAGGCTGACGCCGATGTTGGCCTGCGCGCGCTCGCCCTCGCCTGCGTGCTCAATCCCTTCAGGGCCACGCACACCTTCGAAGTACACGCGGTAGGCGGTTTCCTTCTCGACCGGCTGCAGCGGAATCACCCGGATCAGGCGATTGCCGCCACCGGCCAGCGCGAACTTGCCGGGGGTGATGGCGATGGCCGCTTCGCCGGGCTCGACCTCAACCTCCTGCTCGTCTGCGCCGGCGGGATTGACGATGCGCTTGATCGAGGCCTGCACGTACTGCGGCTGGGTGGACTGCGAATAGATGCGGATCTGCGCGCCCTTCTTCACGTCTACCGACGTGCGCATGGGGTGCACGGTGAGATTGGCGTGGGCAGGCATCGCCATCAGCAGCGACAAGGGAAGCAGGCAGCGAATGAGAGGTTTCATCGGGGGCTCCGTGGGAATCAGGGCGTGACAGTGGGAACGCGCAGTTCCACCTTGAGATCGCCGTCGTAGTAGCCGGGGCGCTTGCTGCTGACCGGCACGCGGGGGGTTTCCAGCGTCAATGGCGTGGGCACGCAGAACACCGGCTGCGTCATGCCGGGTAACAGCACCAGGCGCAGATTTGCTGTATCGATGCCATGCAGCAGCTGCTCCACACCGTTGCGCATGGGCAAGGCGCTGCCGTTGTGATCGAGGGTGATGGTGTAGTCCACGCGCTGCGTGGCGTCGCTGCCGCCGTCGGTATGCCAGACCGAGTAGCCGGAAGGCCCCGGAGGACGCGGCCCGCTGTCGCGCACGGTGACGCCCAGGTACTGGCTCTGCGAGCCCAGTCCGTCGTACAGGCACATGTCGAGTTGGGTTCGCCCTCCCACGGTCTGGGCGATCGGGTCGTACTGCAGGTTCAGGCCGACGTGCGGGGTGACCTGATCGAAGAGCGGGAAGTAGATGGAGACCGCGTTGTAGTCGGTGATGGTGAAGTCGAAGGAGACAGTATTGGTATGCACCGCGGCTTGCTTTGGATCCACTCTGAGGTCCAGGAGGAGTTCGGCCCGCCAGTGCCCCGCAACCAATAGGCTCAGCTCTTCTTGTGGAAGTACAAGCGTTACCCCTGTACCTAGTGGGGAATCAATACTGCACATATCCCAGTAGGCAGAATCCATCGGTCGTATTGCAGTTCCCCAGAAGTCGTTGGAACAGGCGCGACCTGAAAGGATGCGTCGCAACCACCCCTTCACTCTCACCTCAGTTGACAGGCCAGATCGTTGCTCGACCATCCGAAGTACAACTTCCGAAGCTCCGGCAAGGAACTGTTCATGGCCAGATGTGCTGCAACTACCTTTTGAAGGATCCACACTGGATCGGCAGGTCAGATGTATCTGGCCAAGCTTGCGCGACACGTCACGACTGAAGCCCAGAACCGTCCTGTCTGGCCAGATCTCCAGATCACCTGGCATGGAAGATCGATCCCACCCAAGCGTCACCTGCTGAACTATCGGACTGGGGTCGGTCTCCGGCGGCTGCTGCGCCATCGCCCGCGGCGCCAGCACCACCAGCGCACACAGCACCGCCATCACCCACCACACCCGCCGGTTCACTGCGCACCTCCCGCGGCCGCGGTCTGCGGCGTGGCGGCAATCAACGCCTGCTCCTGCAGCAGTCGCGTCACCCGTGCCTGATGGCGGATATCGGGCGGCAGCTGCGCCACGGCCAACGGTTCGCACTGCACGGCGCCCACCAGCATCACCACGCTGCGGCGCTCGCGCACCTGCAGCGGGCAGTGCAGCAGCCGGTCGTCCTGCAGCAGGTACAGGGTCTTTTCGCGTCGTGGGAAGTCGGCCACGAAGCCTCCATTGCTGCCGGTGCCGGGCACCGGCGCGTTGAGAATGCGGGCGCCGCGCAGCGGTGCACCGGCGATGTCGTGGGCGTTGCCGATGAAGGTGTAGGTCACTTCAATCGGCACCGGCATGCGCACCAGCCGCCCGGGCGAGAGGAACAGCGGGCGCGCACCGCCCGCACCGCTCACACGCACCGCGGCGATGCTGTCCAGTGCGCTGGCGTCCTGCACTTCGGCGCGGTGCGATTGGTAGGCGGACACCGGCAGCAGGCGGCGTTCGCCCAGCTTCAGCCGCTGTCGGCGCAGCCCGCCTACCTGCAGTTCGGCGGCCACGCCGGTCAGGTCCAGGTCGTCGGTGCCATCCACCTGCACTGCCAGCCCGGCATCGGCGCCCACGCCTGCGCCCCAGTACAGCCCGCGCGAGCCGATGGCCAGGCCGGAACTGTGCGTAGCGCTGTACGCCACTTCATTGCCCCCCTGGTGCTGGTAGCGCGATACCGTGGCACCGGTCTGGCCGATGCGGTTCTGCAGCTGCCCGCTGAGCGTGGCGCTGTAGCGTTCGTTGTTGTTGCCGCGCAGTTCGCCCGACACTTCGCGGTACTGGTCTTCGTATTCCTGGCGCAGGGTCTGGCCGGCGCTGTAGTTGACGTCGGGCCGCGTGTGCTGCGGCTGGCGCACATCCAGGCCGTAGCGGCGCTGTGAGCTACCGCGATCACCGCGCTGCAGGCGGTTGAGGCTGAAGTTGAAATAGATGCCGCGATCGCGTCCATCGCGCAGGCCGCCGCCACTGGTCTGCTGCCACACGCCGATGCGGCTGGAGACACTGAACTCGCCCCAGCGCTGGCTGCGGCTGTAGCTGGCCTGCCAGATGCGGCTGAGCTGCGGCACGCGCGTGGGCTGCGGCAGCCACGGCGGCAACAGCGGGTCCAGCCCAGCCAGCGGATCATCCCCCAGCCCTGGTTGCACGGTGCCTGCGCGCCAGGTCTGGCGGCGGGTGTAGGCCACGTAGGCATTGCCGCCCGCCACCGGCAGCGCCATCGAGGCGCTGAGCGAGTCGGCACAGCCGAGCCGGTCGCGCGCGTCGTCCTCGAACTGGCAGGCGCGGCCGCGCATGCGCTGGTGGTACACATTCCACGAGGCGCGGCGACGGTAGGACAGCTGGTGCTGCTGGCCACGGCTGCCGTCGCTGCCGTGCATGCCGCTGAAGGTGCCGCGGATCTCCTGGGTGGCGAACACGTGGCGCAGGTCCAGCCGCAGTTCGCCATAGCTGAAGCCACCGAGGTCGGCGACACCGGCCGTCACTGCCACGTTGCGCGATACCGGCACGCGCAGGCCGGCCATCGCTGCCAGCTCGTCGTTGAAACGGTCGCTGCGGCGCTCGTTACGGCGGCCGCCCTGCATGAACCACTGCACGCTGCTGTCGATCCAGTCGCCGCCCTTGTCGAACGGCGCGTCCTCGCTGCGCACCAGCACACCGTCTTCGTAGATGCGCAGGGTGACGGTGTAGTTGCCCAGCGGAAACCGGCGCGTATCGAGCTGGTTGATGCCGGCCTGCAGGTAGAAGGTCTGCAGCAGGCGCTCTCCGTCGAAGGCATCCACCCGTGCATCGCGTGCCAGCAGCACGGTGAGCGGCGTGGCCTGCACGGCGGCGGCGGAATCCACGTACGCCTGCGTGGTGCCGAGGCGCAGGCCCTGGAAGCGGTCCATCGGCAGCATGCTGAAACTGAAGGTGCCACCCTGCGGGCTGCTCAGGTTGCGGCGGTCCATGCGCCCGGCCTGCAGGTAGTGCTGCTGCCCCAGGTCATGGCGGTAATAGGCGTTGTCCAGCTGGAAGTCGCGGTTGGCGCGGCCGCCGCGATAGTGCTGCTGGCTGAAGGTCCAATCGGCAGACAGGTGCCCGCGCTGCAACACGCCCAGCGCGCCCATGCCCTGCGCGGCCAGCGACTGGTAGCCGCGGCCGCCGCTGACATTGAGCGTGTGCTGGTGCAGAAAGGCGTTTTCGGCATTGGCGCTGACCTGGTGGTAGCGCTCGGCGGCCGGTTCGCCGGGAATCCATTGGCGGGCGACGAACAGGCGCACCGCGCCCTCGCCTTCGTCATACAGCGCGCGCACGGCGGTGGGCTCCTCGGGGGGATCGATGTAACCGCAGCCGGCGCTGGCGCCGCCGTAACGGCAGGCCAGATGGCTGTTGCGCGGCAGCGGCTGCGACAGCGCGGGCAACAACGCGGCCTGTGCCTCGGCGGGCAGCTGCAATGCCTGCAGCGCCTCGGCCGGGGCTTCCAGCTGCACGTGTTCCAGGGTCACGCGCACCGGCACCAGCCCCGTCGAACGGCCGAACAGGCGTACCTCGAGTTGTTCGGTCTGGCCTTCGACCAGATCCTCGAAGCCGGCGGGAACGCCGCGCGCCGCGACCACGGGCATGGCCAACGACAGGGCAAGCGCGACCGCCAGCCGGGTAACGGCGGGTGCGGGAGATTTCATGGGGGTGTTACCGGAAGCGGCCGGCCCGGAATGCGGGCCGGCACGGGCGCCTTACGGGCTGGCGGTCTTCTGCTGCATGGCGATGGTGACGATGCCTTCGTAGGTACCGCCCTTGGCGATCGGCTCCTGCTTGGTCTGCGCGATGCGCAGCGGCATCGGGATCGATGCGCCCTCCAGTGCGCCGTCGAACAGGTCGGACGCAGCGAAGTCCTGCGCGGCCACGGCCAGCGCCTTGCCGTTGAGGCTGACAGTCAGCGGCACCGGGGCACCGCTGCCATCGGTATTGAGCAGCTGCGGAGCGCTGCCGACGCGCACTTCGATGTCCTTGTCTTCGTCGTTGGAGTAGATGCGCACCTGCTGGGTCCACGGCACCAGGCCGGTGACCGGGTTGTGGACCATGTTGACCACCGAATCCAGCGCGGTGCCATCGGCCTTGAGCAGGGCCAGGGTCGGGTCGACGTTGGCCCAGACCTTGATGTCGGCGTCGAACGCGTTGGCGGACAGCGAAACAGTGGCCAGCGCTGCAGCGAGCGTGGCCTTCTTCAGAATGGCGTGCATGTGTGTCTCTCTCGGACAGGGGGAATATGAAAGCCCCCCTCCCCAAGGAGAAAGGGAGGGAGGCGCCGCCCGTGGAGGTGGTCACGGGCGACGAGAGAATGGTAGGTAGGCCTACCGCACGCAGGCCATGCAACAATTCCTAAATAACTGAACGTTAAGAAGAATTCTTGAGGGCTTTCAATGTTTGAGGATTATGCAAATTTCCTCACGACTTGAATGCAAGAAACCTCATTGCGTTGCATTTGTAGCGTCGAGTGATACTCGACTATCGCTTGAGGCGCACCGTGTGCGCATGAGTCGAGCACCGCTCGATGCTACGTGTAGAAATCGCGAACGACCTTCAATGCGCAGGCACCACGGCGACGTGCTCCACGTCGATGTCGGTGGGCTTGAAGCGGTGCGTATCCACCTCTCCGTGCAGCTCCACCACGGTGGTCGCGCTGACGGCCTGGTGGCTGGGCAGATCCTTGTCGTCGATTTCCACATCGATCTCGCCGGTGGCGTCCTTGAAGCGGTAGCGCTCGTGGCCGATCCTGGCCACCAGCGTGCCCCGCAGCACCACCGGCTGGTCGTCACGCTGGGCGCGCGCCTCGGCCACCGTGGTGACGGCATGGGTGGCGCCCGGGCCGGTGTACTGGGCGAAGGCCCCAGCGCTGAGCAGGCTCAACGTGGTGGCGATGAGCGCAAGGGTGAGTCGTCGGTTCATGGTGTTGTCCATGCAGGGATAAGTGCCCACAGCTTCCCTCGCCTCGATAGTGACGCCCATGCAATAACTCCGAAAAGATGTGAAAACGACATCCGACGTCAGAAACCATTCATCGCGGACCGGACGCGTCTTTCAGGATCCATTCCGAGCGGATTTTCTGCGGCCTTCCGTCGTGTGCTGGAATGTTCGCCGAGCCGGTATGCGGAGTCGTAGTTCAGCTGCCGCGTCTTGCTTTTGTAGCGTCGAGCAGGACTCGACGCTGCAGACACATGCTCACGCACGACGGGATGGCATCAGGCCGCCTTACGGCGGCCTGACGGCTCCACTCAACGATGCAATCTCAGAAGAAGATTGCGTACAGGATCAGCAGCGGAATCGGCACGCCCAACAGCCAGAGCAGAATCATTTTCATCTCAGGTCTCCTCGTTCAAAGGTCGCGGCGGCGGCCGCCCCAGGTGGCGCTGAGGCTGGCGAAGAACGCGCCGATCAGCAGGGTGATGAACAGCCACAGCGCGGCATACGCTGCGGCCTTGCGGGCATCGTCGGCCGCCTGCTTGGCGGTGGTCTTTGCCTTCTCCAGCGCGGCACGCATGCGCGTCTGCACATCGGTCACACGGGCCTGCGCTTCGGCCGGGCTCATGCCGGTCTCGCGCGCGATCAGCTGCGACAGGTACTGGGTGTCGGCCGGGTCCAAGCCCTCGCCCTGCAGGCTGTTGACGATGATGCGGTTCACTTCGGCGCGGACTTCGCGGCGGTCGCCCACCGGGCCGTTGCCCGGCATCGGGCGTGGCGGCGGACCCATGCGCGCGTCGCGCGGGCCGACACTAGCGGCCGGCGGCGGCGGCGAGGGAGCATTCGGATCCATCGGCGCACCCGGCGGCGGCGCTGTCGGATCAGACGGCCCTGCGCTGGTCGCGCTGCGGAACAGTGAATCGACCCAGTAGTTGAGGTCGCCTTCCGGAGCCGCGCCGGCAGCGCTACCGGCACCTGCGGCGCCAACGCCGGCCGTGGATGCGGCAGCGCCTGCAGTGGCACCCGCCACCTTCGCGCCCGTGCCGAGCACGCCGCCGATGGCCGAGGTCAGCAGGCCCGCAGTCAGCAGCGTGGCCACGGCCCACGACACGAAGCCGTGCGCGGTATCGCGGAAATAGGTTTCATCGCCATGGATCTGCGTCCACTTGGTGCGCAGGCGGCCGGCCAGATAGCCGCCCAGACCCGATGCGGCCAGTGCGGTGAAGGTGAGCCAGGCGATGCTGGACCAGCCGAATTTTTCCTTGCTGACGCCTTCGAACGACCACGGCGACACCGAGGAGAGGCCAAGGCCGACACCGAGGATGAGCAGGATGAGGGAGAGTGCGGCGGCAGCGGCGGCACCTGCGAAGATCGCGCCCCAGGAAACGGCGCTTTCGCTGGGAGGGGCGACGATGGGGGCGGTGACGACAGTGGCGACGTCGGGACCAAGCGGGCCGCGCTCGGGTGGGTCGAATCGGGTACTCATCGGGATGGACGCTCCATTTCAGGTGCTGCGGATGCAGCTGGCGTCCTGAGGCTGCGCGAGCGGTTGTGAAGCTGGCGAGACCCTTGAATCACGCGGTCTTGGCGCGATGAAGCGCGTGCCAACCAAGGTTGGCACCTACCGGAGGCGGATGCGGTGGTAGATCCACGCCATGCGTGGATGATTTTTCGCGGGCGCCGAAATCGTGCGGACCAACGGTCCACACCTACCAGGTCCGCGCGAAAAAAAAAGACGCCCCGCGGATGCGGGGCGTTCTCGGCACAACCTACGCGGGCGATCAGCCCTGGTAGTCGCGCACGTCGCTGCCGGTGTAGACCTGGCGCGGACGGCCGATCTTCATTTCCGGGTCGACCTGCTGTTCCAGCCAATGCGACACCCAGCCGGAGGTACGGCCCAGGGCGAACATGACGGTGAACATCTCGGTCGGGATCTGCAGCGCCTTGTAGATGATGCCGCTGTAGAAATCGACGTTCGGGTACAGCTTGCGGGCGACGAAGTACTCGTCCTGCAGCGCGGCCTGTTCCAGCTTCACGGCCACGTCCAGCAGCGGATCCTGCACGCCCAGCTGCTTGAGCACCTTGCTGGTCATCTCGCCGATGACCTTGGCGCGCGGGTCGAAGTTCTTGTAGACGCGGTGGCCGAAGCCCATCAGGCGGAAGCCGGAGGTCTTGTCCTTGGCCTTGACCACGGCGGACTCGACGTTGTCGGCAGTGCCGATCTCTTCCAGCATCTTCAGCACGGCTTCGTTGGCACCGCCGTGGGCCGGACCCCACAGCGCGGTGACGCCAGCGGCGACCGACGCGTACGGGTTGGCACCGGTCGAACCGACCAGGCGCACGGTCGAGGTCGAGGCGTTCTGCTCGTGGTCGGCGTGCAGGATGAACAGCAGGTCCAGCGCCTTGACCACGTCCGGGTTCAGATCGTACTGGCCGTCAGCCGACTCGAAGGTCTGCTTCAGGAAGCGGCTGACATAGTCCAGCGAGGTGTCCGGCTTGTTGGCCGGCAGGCCCTTGCCGTGGCGGTAGATCAGCGCCGACAGGGTCGGCACCTTGGCGATCAGGCGCACGGCGGCCTGGCGGCGCTGTTCGGCGTCGGACAGGTCCAGCGAGTCGTGGTAGATGGCCGACAGCTGCGCGATCGCAGCGGCCAGGATGGCCATCGGGTGGGCATCCTTGGCGAAGCTGCCGATCAGGGTGTTGATCGACTCATCGACGTTGGCTTCGGCGGTCAGCTCATCGGTGAAGGCCTTCAGCTGCTCGGCGCTCGGGCGCTCGCCGTTGATCAGCAGGTAGGCCACTTCGACGTAGCTCGACTTTTCCGACAGCTGTTCGATCGGGTAGCCGCGGTACAGCAGCACGCCCTTGTCGCCGTCGATGTAGGTGATGGCGGACTTGCAGCTGGCCGTCGCGGTGAAGCCGGAATCGTAGGTGAAATACCCCGTTTCCTTGGTCAGCTTCGCGATGTCGACGCAGTCGTTGCCAAGGGTGGGTTTGATGACGGGCAGAACGACCGACTTGTCGCCGGCGTTGAGCGTGACCTGATCAAGATCGGACACTGTGTGCGCTCCTTCATGGGAAGGCGCCTGCCCAAGCGCATTGGTCAGGCACGTGAATGACGTCCTCGGCCTGTGCCGGGGATCAGGTCATTATCGCACAGCAGCATTTGCCCGGCGCTAGACAGAAGTCGTATACGACAGGCAGCCAGACGCCGGCCGTTGAGCGGCCCGGATCGGCAAAAGCGTTGTCACACGAACGCAGTGTTCCGTCCATCCAAACGCCCGTTGGGTTGGCGTTGGGGAAAAACAAACGGCCGCGCAGAGCGCGGCCGTTGGTTCGAAGCTGGATCGACAGATCAGCGCGCGTAGCGCTTCTGGAACTTGTCGATACGGCCCGAGGTGTCGATGACCTTGTGCTTGCCCGTGTAGAACGGGTGCGAAGCCGAGGAAATTTCAACCTTGACCAGCGGGTATTCGTTGCCGTCTTCCCACTGGATGGTTTCCTTCGTCGCCATGGTCGAGCGGGTCAGGATCTTGAAATCGGAGGTGACGTCATGGAAGACGACGTCGCGGTAGTTCGGATGGATATCGGCCTTCATGGGCTCACACCGTAAATGGGCTGGTGGTCAAGAGCGGCATTATAAGCACCGGTTGCCACCCGGGGCAACCGGTGCCGGGCCACGGACGTCAGTCCGCGCCCAGGGCCTGGCGCACCAGGGCCTCGAAACGCTGCTGGTCGTAGGCCATCAGCAGATCGCAGTTGTCCGGCTGGCCGGTCTGGCGGTTCCAGTCGACGATGGTGGCGCCGCGGCTGAACGTGCCGTTCAGCTCCACGTTCAGCGGGCGCGACTCGACCCGCAACTGCCCTTCGGGGTTCAGCGCCCAGGCCATGGCCACCGCATCGGCGGTGTACCAGCGGCCGCCCTTGCTGTCTTCGGACAGGCCCCGGGTCTTGCGCGAGATCAACTCGTAGAAGCGGGCGCGATCGGAATCGGCCTGCAGCCACTTCTCGGCGTCCTGCAGCGGCAGGCCATGGGCGACGGTGGCCTCCCAGTCCGACACCAGCAGGTGCTTGAACGAGGTGAACACCACGTGCGCCGCTTCCGGGTCGAACGCAATATTGAATTCGGCCGCCGGGGTGATGTTGCCGTGGCAGGTGACCGCGCCGCCCATCACCACGATGCGCTTGATGCGCTCGGGCAGGGTCGGGTCCAGCTTCAGTGCCAGGGCAAGGTTGGTCAGCGGGCCCAGCATCACCAGCATCAGTTCGCCGGCGTGCTCGTGCGACAGGCGCAGGATGGCCAGTGCAGCGTGCTCGGCTTCGGCCTGGCGGCTGGGCGGCGGCAGGTCCACGTCGCCGTAGCCGTCACGGCCATGCACGTGGGCAGCGTCGACGGAGGGATGCAGCAGCGGATCCGGGCTGCCGGCAAACACCGGCACGTCGGGGCGGCCGACGATGTCGCAGAGCTTGAGGGCGTTGCGAACGGTGTACTCGAGGCCGACATTGCCGGCGGCGATGGTCAGGGCGACCACGTCGTGCCGTTCATCGGCGAAGGCCATCAGCAGGGCCAGGGCGTCGTCCACACCGGGGTCGGTGTCGATCAACAGCGGGATCTTGTGGGTCATCGTTGCCGTCTTCAGATCGGCAACGAAGTGTGGACCGGGATGATGACCGTTGCAAGTACGGGGTGTTGGGGTTCTGGCAGGGCTGCGCCCTGCACCCGCAGAGGCAGGAGCAACGGCAACGGCAACAGCAACGTCGAAAGCTGGTTTCCTGGGGTATGGCGGGGTGGGTCCGGTGGCGGGGGACGCTGCAAGTACGTCCATGTAAGCTCGGTCGCCGCATCCATGCGGCTCACGCCCCCGCAACCGGACCCACCCCGCCTTCGACAGTTCTCCGCAGCTGTTAGTGGGTGTCGACCTTGGTCGACACATCCACGCGATGCGTGGATGAAGATGGAAATGATCGAAAGGCTCTCTGTAGAGTCGAGCCATGCTCGACTCACGCGCGCAGCGCGAACGGCAGCCGAGCATGGGCTCGGCTCTACAGTAGATCCACGCCATGCGTGGATGGGCATGCCGGGAATGGGGTCAGAGCCCGTGCCTTACGCCGAGGCGTAACGCACGGCGGTGCCGATCCAGCGCTGCACCACGCGGTCGGCCAGCGTGGGTTGCTGGGCCAGCAGGCGCTCGGCCAGATCGTGCACGCCGGGCAGCAGGCCGGCATCGCGGGCCAGGTCGGCGATGCGGAAACCGGCCAGGCCGGTCTGGCGCGTGCCTAGCAGTTCGCCGGGGCCGCGCAGTTCCAGATCCTTTTCGGCAATGACGAAACCATCGTTGGTTTCGCGCATGGTCTGCAGGCGTTCGCGTGCCATCTGCGAGAGCGGGGCCTGGTACAGCAGCACGCAGCGCGACACCGCCGAACCGCGGCCAACACGGCCGCGCAGCTGGTGCAGCTGGGCCAGGCCGAGGCGTTCGGCGTTCTCGATCACCATCAACGAGGCGTTCGGTACGTCCACGCCCACTTCGATGACGGTGGTCGCCACCAGCAGGTCGATCTGCCCGGCCTTGAACGCCACCATCGTGGCCAGCTTTTCCGCAGCTTTCAGGCGGCCATGCACCAGCCCCACGCGTACGCCGGGCAGCAGCGCCTGCAGCGATTCGTAGGTGGCCTGCGCGGGCGTGGCGTCCAGCTCTTCGCTTTCCTCGATGAGCGTGCACACCCAGTACACCTGCCGCCCTTCCTGGCAGGCCAGCGCGATGCGCTCGATCAGTTCCGGGCGCCGGTCATTGTTGAGTGCGACCGTCTGCACCGGTGTACGCCCCGGCGGCAGTTCGTCGATGGCCGACACATCCAGGTCGGCGTATTCGGACATCGCCAGCGTGCGCGGAATCGGTGTTGCGGTCATCACCAGCTGGTGCGGCACGCTGTTGCCGCCTGCGCCCTTGTCACGCAGCGCCAGTCGCTGATGCACGCCGAAGCGGTGCTGCTCGTCGACGATGGCGAGCGCCAGATCCTGGAACACCACCGCCTCCTGCATCAGCGCGTGGGTACCAACCACCACCTGCGCTTCGCCGCTGGCGACCTGCTCCATCACCTTGGCGCGCGCCTTGCCGGTGACTTTGCCGGCCAGCCAGGCGATGCGCACACCGAGCGGTTCCAGCCAGCCGCGCAGGTTGTTGAGATGCTGTTCGGCCAGCAGCTCAGTCGGTGCTGCCAGCGCGACCTGCTTGCCCTGCTCCACCGCCAGCATCGCCGCCAGCGCGGCGACCACGGTCTTGCCGGAACCCACATCGCCCTGCACCAGCCGCAGCATCGGGCTGGGGCGCGCGAGGTCCTCGCGGATCTGCTTGAACACCCGCGCCTGCGCGCCGGTCAGCGCGAACGGCAATTGCTTCAGCAGCGCCTTGGCCAGCTTGCCGGGGCCGGCCAGCGGCGGTGCATGGTGCGCCTGCAGCGCGATACGCTGGCGACGCAGGCTGAGGTGGTGGGCCAGCAGCTCTTCCATTGCCAGGCGACGCTGCGCTGGATGAGTGCCGGCCGCCAGCGCGGCCAGGTCGGCATCGGGCGGCGGCCGGTGCACGGTCAGCAGCGCGCTGCGCAGTGACGGCAGCCCGAGGCCATCGAGCCAGCCGCTGGGCAGCAGTTCCAGCGTGCTTTCCTCCGGCAGGCGGTCCAGCGCCTGGCCGATCAGCTTGCGCATGGTCATCGGGCCGACGCCTTCGACGGTGGGATACACCGGGTCGAGGCAGTCGCCGAGTTCGGGATCGTCGTTGCGGCCCAGCACCTGGTAGCTGGGATGGACGATTTCCAGGCCGAGGTGGCCCGGCTTGGGCGTGCCGAAGCAGCGCAGCCGGTTGCCGACCGCGAACTGGCCGACCTGCTGCTGGCGGAAATGGAAGAAGCGCAGCACCAGGGTGCCCTGCCCTTCGTCTTCCACCGCTACTTTCAGCATCGGCCGGTAGCGCATGCCGCGCTCGACCGCGACCACCCGCCCTTCCACCTGCGCCGGCACGCCGTTGCGCAGGTCTTCGATGCGGGTCAGCCGGGTCCGGTCTTCATAGCGCAGCGGCAGATGAAGCCAGAGATCCTGCAGGGTGGCCAGGCCACGCGCCTGCAGTTTGGCGGCCACGGCCGGACCGACGCCCGCGAGCATCGCCAGGGATGCTTCGCCGGACGGTGACAGGACCGGGGTGACCGCCGCCTTGCGTGCCACGTGGCGGTCAGTCGATGACCATCACCGCGTCGACCTCGAAGTTGGCGCCCTTCGGCAGGCCGGAGACTTCGATGGTGGAACGGGCCGGGTACGGGGCCTGGAAGTAGTCCTGCATGACCGCGTTGACCTTGGCGAACTCGCCCAGGTCGGTCAGGTACAGGCCCAGGCGCACGACCTTGTCCAGCGAGCCGCCGGCGGCTTCGGCCACGGCCTTGAGGTTGTCGAAGGCGCGGCGGGCCTGTGCTTCGACGTCACCGGCGCCGACGATGTCGCCGGTGGCCGGGTCGAGCGGGATCTGGCCGGAGAAGTACACGGTGTTGCCGGCGCGCACGGCCTGCGAGTACGGGCCGATGGCGGCGGGGGCCTTTTCGGTGTTGATGATCTGGCGGGACATGGGTCGCTCCGGTGCTTGGGGGAAAACAGAGCGGTGATTGTACCGGGTGGGGGTGCATCCACGCATGGCGTGGATCTACGGCAATCCGGTCATGTGACGCGCCGTCTGTAGAGCCGAGCCCATGCTCGGCTGCCTCGGGCTGGAGCAGCCGAGCATGGGCTCGGCTCTACAGAAAGCATCCACCCATGGCGTGGCTCTACTGGCGGCGTACCGACTGCACGACCGACAGACGGCGCAGGCGGCGCATCACTTCGGCCAGGTGGTTGCGGTCGCGCACCTGGATGTTGAACGCCAGCACGGCGGCGTTGAAGTCGCGGTCCAGGTAGTCCACCCGTTCGATGTTGGAGTGGCTCTGGGCGATGGCAGCAGCCAGCTGCGCCAGCACACCGGTGCCGTTCTCTACTTCCACCACCAGCGAAGTGTCGTAGTCGCCGGAAACGGTGGTGTCCCAGCCGATCGGCACCCAGCGCTCGGGCGACTTGCGCAGCTCGGCCAGGTTCGGGCAGTCCATGCGGTGAACCACGATGCCCTTGCCGGCGGTGTGGTAGCCCATGATCTCGTCGCCGGGGATCGGCTGGCAGCAGCCGGCGAAGGTGACCACGCCGCGCTCGCTGCCGTTGATCAGGATCTTTTCCTGCGAGTGGTGGCGCGAATGCGGGCCGCCACGCAGTTCGGCGTAGGCCATCAGCGCCTGCGCGGCCTGGGTCGGCATCCAGTTGCCCAGTGCGACCTCGGCCAGCAGGGCTTCCAGGCGCGGGAAGCGGTGTTCGGCCAGGAACGCATCCAGGCGCCCCTTCGGCAGCCGTTCCAGCGACGAATCCATCGCTTCCAGCGCACGGTCGAGCATGCGGTGGCCGAGCTGCACGGCATCTTCGTGTTCCAGCTGCTTGAGCTGGTGGCGGATGGCGGTGCGCGCCTTGCTGGTGACCACGAATTCCAGCCACTGCGGTTTCGGCGTGGCCGAGCGTGCGGTGATGATCTCCACCGACTGGCCCGACACCAGCTTGGTACGCAGCGGCACCAGTTTCTTGTCCACGCGCGAGGCCACGGCCATGTTGCCGACGTCGGTATGCACGGCGTAGGCGAAATCGAGCGCGGTGGAGTTGCGCGGCAGCGCCAGGATCTTGCCCTTCGGGGTGAACAGGTAGACCTCGTCCGGGAACAGGTCGACCTTGACGTTGTCGAGGAACTCCAGCGAGGAACCGGCAGCACGCTGCGAATCGATCAGTTCGACGATCCAGGCGTGCGCACGGCTCTGCGCACTGTTGGGTGAATCGCCGCCGAACTTGTAGGTCCAGTGCGCGGCCACGCCGCGTTCGGCGATCAGGTCCATTTCCTCGGTGCGGATCTGCACTTCGATCGGCGAGCCATACGGCCCGAACAACACCGTGTGCAGCGACTGGTAACCGTTGGCCTTGGGGATGGCGATGAAGTCGCGGAAGCGGCCATCCAGCGGCTTGAAGGTGGCGTGCACCGAACCCAGCGCGTGGTAGCAGCTGGGCACGCTGCGCACCACCAGGCGGAAGCCGAACACGTCCATCACCTGGTCGAAGGTTTTGTTCTCGTCGCGCATCTTGTTGTAGATGCTCCACGGGGTCTTGATGCGGCTGACCAGGCGGTGCTCGATACCTTCCTTCGCCAGCCGCTGCGACAGCTGCACTTCCACCTGTGCCAGCGCTTCACGGCGTACCACCGGCTGGCTGCGGATGTGCTTTTCCAGGATCGCGTGGCGCCACGGGTACAGCGCCTTGAAGCCGAGATTCTGCAGCTCGCTCTTGACCAGACTCATGCCCAGGCGCTGGGCGATGGGCGCGTAGATCTCCAGCGTCTCGCGGGCGATGCGGCCACGCGCTTCGCGGCTCTGTGCGCCCAGCGTGCGCATGTTGTGCAGGCGGTCGGCCAGCTTGATCATGATCACGCGCAGGTCGCGCGACATCGCCAGCAGCATCTTGCGGAAGCTTTCGGCGGCCGCTTCCTGGCGGTCGCGGAACTTCAGCTTGTCCAGCTTGGTCACGCCGTCGACCAGCTCGGCCACGGCTTCGCCGAACTCGGCGGCCAGCGCCTCACGGGTCAGCGGCGTGTCTTCGATGGTGTCGTGCAGGATCGCCGCGATCAACGCTTCCACGTCCAGGCCAAGCTCGGCCAGCACCTGGGCCACGGCCACCGGATGGGTGATATAGGGCTCGCCCGACTTGCGCGTCTGCCCGGCGTGCGCGGCGGCTCCGACTTCCCAGGCGCGGCGCAGCAGCGGCAGCTGTTCCGGCGGCAGGTAATGGGCGGCGCGTTCAAGCTGGAGGACGTAGTCGGGTACGGCGGCAGCGGGGGCTGCGGCGACCTTGGCAGTGGGGCCTGGGTTCATGCCCGAAGCCTATTCCAGCGCGACGTTTACGGCAAATCCTGAATGCGAAACAGCCCGCACGGGGCGGGCTGTTCGGCGATCCAGCAACGACGTTGATCGATGCGATCAATCGTCGTTCTTGGACATGTCTTCGTCGGCGACCACTTCGGCGGCAGCCCACTCCAGCGCTTCGCGCTCGGCGCGCTCGCGCTCGGCCTTCTCGACTTCGTCGATCAGCGCGTTGTCGATCTTGCGGGCGGCGATTTCGCGCAGCGCCAGCACGGTCGGCTTGTCTTCGGTCTCGCTGTTGTCCAGCGTGGCCTGCACGCCGTTGGCGAGCTGGCGGGCACGCTTGGATGCCATCATGACCAGTTCGAAACGGTTGTTAACGACTTCCAGGCAATCTTCTACGGTGATGCGGGCCATACGGGCTCCCGGCGACCGGTCGGCCGCTCAGTCGAATGAGGGAAAGGGGACGGAGTGTACTGGCAGGAGCTGGACAAAATCAAGCCAACCCCCACCCGATTCTTTTGGAATCAGTCAGTTGCACCCGGATCGGGGGTCAGCAACGCCTGGATCAGGCTGGCGTGGCGGACCTTCTGGGCCTCCCGTCGCAGGCGGCTGGCGGTGAAGATGGCGCACAGCTCGTCCACGGCAGTGTCGAACACCTCGTTGACGATGACGTAGTCGAACTCGTTGAAGTGCAGCATCTCGTCCCGGGCCGCGCCCAGGCGCTGGGCGATGACGGCTTCGCTGTCCTGGCCGCGCTTGCGCATGCGGTCCTGCAGGGCCTGCTTGGACGGCGGCAGGATGAACACGGTGACCGTGCCCGGCACCAGCTGGCGCACCTGCTGCGCGCCCTGCCAGTCGATCTCCAGCAGCACGTCCTGGCCGGCGGCCAGCTGCGGCTCCACCGACTGCCGGGCCGTGCCCTTCCAGTCGCCGTGCACCCAGGCGTGTTCGAAGAAGTCGCCGGCGGCGATCATCTGCTCGAACTTCTCGGCACTGACGAAGTGGTAGTGCTGGCCATTCACCTCACCGGGGCGCATTGCGCGCGAGGTGAAGGAAATCGACAGGGCGATTTGCGGGTCACGCGCCAGGGTGGCATTGACGATGCTGCTCTTGCCCGCACCGGAGGGGGCGGCCACGATGTACAGCGTGCCGCGCGCAACGGTGTCCGACGGCTTCGACGGGGCGCTCATGCGCGGGATCCAACGGGTTGATTTCGCAAAATTTTTCCTCGATGTTCCAGGTCCGGCGCGGCGGATCGCGCCAGGACGGCGGGGGCTGCGCGGAACATCCTGGAACCAGGCCCGGCAGACGCTTCCCCGGGGTGCGGGCACGCAACTTTACCAGAGCGGCCCTGTTGCGCGCCCGTCCGGCAGGCGCCCGGCCTTGCGCCACATGGGTATGCGGGTGCCTGTGCTATAACCGGGCCGTACCCAACGACAGCCCGGAGGCCTGCGCCTCCCCGCCATCCCAGGAGAACGGCATGCCATCGATGAGCCGCCGCCAGTTCCTGAAAGTGACCGGGACAACCCTGGTCGGCTCCAGCCTGGCATTGATGGGCTTCGCGCCCGGCATCGCGCTCGCGGAGGTCAGGCAATACAAGCTGACCCGCGCGACCGAGACCCGCAACACCTGTACCTACTGTTCGGTGGCCTGCGGCATCCTGATGTACAGCCTCGGCGATGGCGCCAAGAACGCCGAGCCGAGCATCTTCCATATCGAGGGCGACCCGGACCATCCGGTCAACCGCGGCACGCTGTGCCCGAAGGGTGCCGGCCTGGCCGACATCATCCACAGCAAGTCGCGCCTGCTCTACCCCGAGTACCGGGCACCGGGCTCGAACGAGTGGAAGCGGCTGAGCTGGGACGATGCGCTGGATCGCATCGCGCGGCTGATGAAGGAAGACCGCGACGCCAACTTCGTGCAGAAGAACGAAGCCGGGCAGACGGTCAACCGCTGGCTGACCACCGGCATGCTGGCGGCCTCGGCCACCAGCAATGAAACCGCGGTGCTGACCCACAAGGTCGTCCGCTCCCTGGGCATGCTGGCATTCGACAACCAGGCACGTGTCTGACACGGCCCGACGGTGGCAGGTCTTGCCCCGACGCTAGGCCGTGGTGCGATGACGAATCACTGGGTCGACATCAAGAATGCCGACCTGATCCTGATCATGGGTGGCAATGCCGCCGAGGCACACCCGTGCGGGTTCAAATGGGTGACCGAGGCCAAGGCACACAACAAGGCCCGGCTGATCGTGGTCGATCCGCGCTTCAACCGCTCGGCCGCGGTGGCCGACGTGTACGCGCCGATCCGCACCGGTACCGACATCGTGTTCCTGGGCGGCCTGATCAACTACCTGTTGACCGAGGACCGCATCCAGCACGAGTACGTGCTGAACTACACCGACATGTCGTTCCTGGTGAAGGACGAGTTCGCCTTCAAGGACGGCCTGTATTCGGGCTACAACGAAGAGAAGCGCAGCTACGACCGCTCCAGCTGGGACTACGCCTACGGTGACGATGGCTTCGTGCGCAGCGACCCGACGCTGAAGGACCCGCGTTGCGTCTACAACCTGCTCAAGCAGCACTACGCGCGCTACACCGTGGAGATGGTCGAACGCATCTGCGGCACGCCGGCCGACAGCATCCGCCAGATCTGGGAGATGATCGCGTCCACCTCCGGCAAGGACAAGGCGATGACCATCCTGTACGCGCTGGGCTGGACGCAACACTCGATCGGTGCGCAGAACGTGCGTGCCGGCACCATGGTGCAGCTGCTGCTGGGCAACATCGGCGTGGCCGGTGGTGGCATGAACGCGCTGCGCGGGCATTCCAACATCCAGGGCCTGACCGACATCGGCCTGATGTCCGACCTGCTGCCCGGCTACCTGACCCTGCCGAAACAGGACGAACAGGACTACGACGCCTACATCGCCAAGCGCACGCAGAAGCCGCTGCGCGCCAACCAGATGTCGTTCTGGCAGAACTACCCGAAGTTCCACGTCAGCCTGATGAAATCGTGGTGGGGCGACGCCGCCACCGCCGACAACAACTGGTGCTTTGATTACCTGCCCAAGCTGGACAAGCCGTACGACATGCTGCAGGCGTACGAGCTGATGAACGAGGGCAAGATCCATGGCTACATCTGCCAGGGCTTCAACCCCCTGGCCTCGGCGCCTAACAAGGGCAAGCTGATCAGCGCGTTCTCCAAGCTGAAGTTCATGGTCAGCATGGACCCGCTGGAAACCGAGACCATCGCCTTCTGGCAGAACCACGGCGCACTGAACGACGTCGACCCGAGCACGATCCAGACCGAGGTGTTCCGCCTGCCGACCACCTCCTTTGCCGAGGAGAACGGCGCGGTGGTGAATTCCTCGCGCTGGCTGCAGTGGCACTGGAAGGGGGCCAATCCGCCAGGCGAAGCGCGCAGCGACATCGAGATCATGTCCGAGCTGTTCCATCGCATCAAAGCGATGTACGAGAAGGACGGCGGCGCGTGGTGGGAGCCGGTGCGCGACCTGGCCTGGAACTACGCCAACCCTGAGGTACCCACGCCCGAAGAACTGGCGATGGAATACAACGGCAAGGCGCTGGCCGACGTGTTCGATCCGAAGGACCCAACCAGGTTGGTGCGCAAGGCCGGCGAGCAGCTGGCCGCATTCGGCGACCTGCGCGACGACGGCAGCACCGCCTGCGGCTGCTGGATCTACATCGGTGCCTGGGGCCCGACCGGCAACATGATGGCGCGGCGTGACAACAGCGACCCCACCGGCATCGGCAACACGCTGGGCTGGGCCTGGGCGTGGCCGGCCAATCGTCGCGTGATGTACAACCGCGCCTCGTGCGACGTCGCCGGAAAGCCATTTGATCCACGGCGCACGCTGCTGGCCTGGAACGGGAAAAACTGGGGCAGCGTGGACGTGCCCGACTTCAAGGCCGACGAAGATCCCGCCGGCGGAATGGGCCCGTTCATCATGAACCCGGAGGGCATCGCGCGCTTCTTCGCCAAGGCCGGCATGGCCGAAGGCCCGTTCCCGGAGCACTACGAACCGTTCGATACACCGCTGCGCAGCAACCCGCTCAGCCCCGGCCAGGCACTGACGCTGAACAACCCGGCCGCCCGCGTATTCGCCAGCGATCGCGCACAGATCGGTTCGCCGGACGAGTTCCCGCATGTGGCCACCACCTACCGCCTGACCGAGCATTTCCACTTCTGGACCAAGCACGGCAAGTTGAACGCCATCATCCAGCCCGAGCAGTTCGTCGAGATCGGCGCGGCGTTGGCCGACGAGCTGGGCATCAACAACGGCAGCCGCGTGCGGGTCAGTTCCAAGCGCGGCCACATCGAAGCGGTCGCCATGGTGACCAAGCGCATCAAGGCCCTGCAGATCGATGGCCGGACCGTGCACCAGGTGGGCGTGCCGATCCACTGGGGCTTCCTCGGTGCGGCCAAGCCCGGCTACATCGCCAATACGCTGACCAACGCCATCGGTGACGGCAACTCGCAGACGCCCGAATCGAAGTGCATCCTGGTCAAGGTCGAGAAGGTGTAGGAGACACGCCATGTCACTGCAATCGCTGGACATCATCCGCCGCTCGGCCACCACCACGCCCTCGCCGGAGGCGCGTGGTGCGCACACCGGCCAGGTCGCCAAGCTGATCGATGTGAGCAAGTGCATCGGCTGCAAGGCCTGCCAGGTCGCCTGCATGGAGTGGAACGATCTGCGCGACGAAGTGGGCAGCTGCGTTGGCAGCTACGACAACCCGCCCGACCTGAGCGAACAGTCGTGGACGGTGATGAAATTCCGCGAGTACGAGGACGAGAAGGGCAAGCTGGAGTGGCTGATCCGCAAGGAAGGCTGCATGCACTGCAGCGATCCGGGCTGCCTGAAGGCCTGTCCGTCGCCCGGCGCGATCATCCAGTACGCCAATGGCATCGTCGACTTCCAGGAAGAGAACTGCATCGGCTGCGGCTACTGCGTGACCGGTTGTCCGTTCGACGTGCCGCGCATCTCCAAGAAGGACCACAAGGCCTACAAGTGCACGCTGTGTTCGGACCGGGTGGCGGTGGGCCAGGAACCGGCCTGCGTGAAGACCTGCCCGACCGGCGCGATCACCTTCGGCAGCAAGCAGGCGATGACCGAGCACGCGGCCGGCCGTGTGGAAGACCTGAAATCGCGCGGCTACGAGAACGCCGGCCTGTACGACCCGCAGGGCGTGGGTGGCACCCACGTGATGTACGTGCTGCAGCATGTGGACAAGCCCGAGCTGTACGCCGATCTGCCCAAGGACCCACGCATCAGCCCGATGGTGGAGGTCTGGAAGGGCGTGGCCAAGCCGCTGGGCCTGCTGGCGATCGCCGCCACCGCCTTCGCCGGCTTCCTGCATTACATCGGCATCGGCCGCAACACGGTCAATGACGAGGAAGAAGAGGAAGCCGAGCACGAGGCGAAGAAGATCGAAGAGGAGCAGCGGCCATGAAGTACGCCCCGCACCCGCGCCAGATCATCCGCTACCGCGCACCGACCCGCATCAACCACTGGATCGTGGCGATCTGCTTCGTGCTGACCGCGCTGTCCGGGCTGGCGCTGTTCCACCCTGCCCTGTTTCCGCTGACCCAGCTGTTCGGCGGTGGACCGTGGACGCGCATCCTGCATCCGTTCATCGGGCTGGCCATGGTGGTGGGCTTTGCGCTGCTGGCGTTCCGCATGTGGCGCGACAATCTGCCGACCGCCGACGATCGCGCATGGATGCGCGGCATGCGCGATGTACTGCGCAACGAAGATGAGAAGCTGCCGCCGGTGGGCCGTTTCAATGCGGGCCAGAAGCTGCTGTTCTGGGCCATCATCGGCTGCCTGTCGGCGCTGCTGCTGACCGGCTTCGTGATCTGGCGGCAGTACTTCAGCCACTTCTTCCCGATCGGGGTGATCCGCTTCTCGGTGCTTGCCCATGCGCTGTTCGGCTGGGTGCTGGTCTGCGCGATCGTGGTGCACATCTATGCAGCGATCTGGATCAAGGGCTCGGTGCGGGCGATGACCCAGGGCAAGGTGACCTATGGGTGGGCGTACAAGCACCACCGGCAGTGGTTCCGGGACATCCTGCGCGGGCGCCGGGAAGAGGGGTAGCGGCAGGGCCAGCGGCCCTGCACCCGCTTCAAGCCAAGGCAACAGCAACAGCGGCTATCCGTGGGATGGCGGGGTGGATCCGGTTGCGGGGGACGCTGCAACTACGTCCATGTAAGCTCGGTCGCCGCATCCATGCGGCTCACGCCCCCGCAACCGGCCCCACCCCGCCCTCGACAGTTGGCCGCGATCTGTCGGTGGGTGCCGACCGTTGGTCGGCACTGATCGAATCCCGACCAACGCTCGGGATCCACTTTCAACCAACCGATGGGGTCAGATCCGTTTTCCTGTGGAAAACGGATCTGACCCCAACCTTTCAAATGGCCGGCAACACGCTGGACGCCAGCGCTGACAACGGCGAGGATGGAGCCTGGTTCTTCTGGCTGGCCCTGCATGGCGCAACGCATCCTTGAACCCGGTGAGATCGAGACACTGGCCTCGCGCGATGTTCCGCGCATCATCCTGCCCGATGTCGCTTCCCTGTTCGCCGAGCGCGCGACACGCCTGCGCAGCCTGGCCGCGCACAGTGCCATCGGCGGTTACCTGCAGCTGCTGGCGGCGTTGGCCGATGCACAGCAGGCGCTGCTGGACGGGCTGACACCGCAGCAGCGCGAGGCACTGCAATGGCAGGCACGTGCGCAGCAGTCGAGTGCGGCGGCCGGTGCCGGCATGCCGTTGCGGCCGGCCAACACGCTTCAGCTGGATGGATGCTGGCGCGACTGGCTGCGCACGCTGTGCCAGCACTGTGCCGACGAAATGGGGCTGCCGCTGGAAACCCGACAGGAGCTGCAACGCGTCGCCGCGGCCGACGACGCCTGGCTGGATGCGCAGGCGCACGCGGTGCTGGAGCGTGATGACGCGCCATCGGTGGATGCGGTCGCTGCACTGCTGGTGATGACCGCACTGCAGGTTTACTGGGCGGTGCTCGCAGCCAGCTTCCGCCCTACCGACCTGAAGCCGCTGGCTGATGCGCCAGGGCTGTGCCCGCTGTGCGGCACGTTGCCGGTGACCAGCGTGGTGCAGGCACGCCCACCCTATGCATCTTATCGTTACCTGTCGTGCTCGCTGTGCGCCTGCCAGTGGCACTACGTGCGCGTGCAATGCAGCCAGTGTGGTGCCGCCGGCAAGGACATCGCCTATCGCGCCCTGGCCGACGTGGATGGCGACAGCGGCGAGGCGGTGCGCGAGAGCGCGGTACGCGCCGAGACCTGCGACCACTGCCACAGCTATCGCAAGATCCTGTATCTGGAAAAGGACCCGTCACTGGAGCCGGTGGCCGATGACCTCGGCACGCTGGCGCTGGATCTGCTGCTGGCCGAGGAAGGCTATGCGCGTGCCAGCCAGAATCCTCTGCTGTGGCAATCCGACGGCGATTGAGGCGATGACAGCCATGCCCCCCGCCCCGGCATCGGCCGCCGCCCTGCCCTCGCTGGACCGGGTGCTGCGCCTGCCTGCACTGGCGCCACTGATCGAAGGCCACGGTCGAAGCCGCATCACCCAGCTGCTGCGTTCGCACCTGCAGGTGCTGCGTGAGCGTGTAAGCGCCAGCCAGTTGTCGACCGCGCAGCTGCAGGAAGCGGTCGACGGCCCGGCGCTGGCGACGGCAGTCGAGGCCGCACTGGCAGCCGATGCACGGCTGGACCTGCAACCGATGTTCAACCTGACCGGCACCGTACTGCATACCAACCTGGGTCGCGCATTGCTGCCCGAGGCTGCGGTGCAGGCCGTCACCCGCGCGATGACCGCGCCGGTGGATCTGGAGTTCGACGTCATCCGTGGCCGTCGCGGTGACCGCGATGCGCGGGTGCAGGCATTGATCTGCGAACTGACCGGCGCCGAAGCCGCCACCGTGGTCAACAACAATGCGGCGGCGGTCCTGCTGCTGCTCAACAGCCTGGCCAACCGCCGCGAGGTGGTGGTGTCGCGCGGCGAACTGGTGGAGATCGGCGGTGCCTTCCGCATCCCCGATGTGATGCGCAGCGCGGGCGCGCGGCTGCTGGAAGTGGGTACCACCAACCGTACCCATCCGGCCGACTTCACCAACGCCATCGGCGCGCGCACAGCGCTGCTGATGGAGGTGCATGCCAGCAACTACGCGATCACCGGATTCACTGCCAAGGTCGACACCGCGGCGACGGCCGCGATCGCGCACGAACATGGCCTGCCGCTGGTGGTGGACCTGGGCAGTGGCAGCCTGTGCGATCTGCGCATGTTCGGCCTGCCGCACGAGCCCACCGTGCAGGAAACACTGGCGGCCGGCGCCGATCTGGTTTCTTTCAGCGGCGACAAGCTATTGGGTGGCCCGCAGGCCGGCATCATCGCCGGCCGCGCCGACCTGATCGCGCGGATCAACCGCAACCCGCTCAAGCGCGCGCTGCGCATGGACAAGATGGGCCTGGCTGCGCTGGAAGCGGTGGTGGCCCTGTACCGCGAACCGGAGCTGCTGGCACAGCGCCTGCCGACCCTGCGCACGCTGTCGCGCACGCAGGACGACATCGATGCGCAGGCCCAGCGCCTGCTGGAGCCGATGAAGTCCATGCTGGCAGACGACTACACCCTTGAAGAGGCCTCAATGCACAGCCAGATCGGCAGCGGCGCCCAGCCACAGGCGCAGCTGGCCAGCGCCGGACTGCGCATTACCAGCGCGCGCCGTGGCGGACTGGATCGCCTGGCCAAGCGCCTGCGTCAGCTGCCGCGACCCGTGCTGGGCCGCATTGCCGATGACGCGCTGTGGCTGGACCTGCGCTGCCTGGAACCCGCCGACGAAGCGGCCTTCCTGGCCCAATGGAGCATGCTGCAGGCATGATCGTCGGCACCGCCGGGCATATCGACCATGGCAAGACCAGCCTGGTGCGGGCTCTGACCGGCATCGAAACCGATCGCCTGCGGGAAGAGCGTACGCGCGGCATATCGATCGAACTGGGCTACGCCTATGTCCCGGTGGAAAGCGGGGACGTCGAAGGTCCGGCCGCGACGCTGGGCTTCGTCGATGTGCCGGGCCATGAACGCTTCGTGCATACGATGGTGGCCGGCGCCACGGGTATCGACGTCGCCCTGCTGGTCATCGCTGCCGACGACGGCGTGATGCCACAGACCCGCGAGCATCTGGCCATCCTGCAACTGCTGGGCGTGAACCGCGGTGCGGTGGCGCTCACCAAGATCGACCGTGTGGATACGGCGCGCCTGGCCCGGGTCGAGATCGAGGTCGCTGCCCTGCTGGCCGGCACTCCGCTGCAGGATTCCCCTGTGTTCACCTGCAACAGCACCGCACCCGACGATGCTGGCATCAACGCGCTGCGTACCCAGCTGCACGCGTGGGCGGCGGACGACGCCAGCACGCGCCAGGCCGAACTGCGCAGCGAGCTGTTCCGCATGCCGGTGGACCGCGTGTTCTCGCTGGCCGGCCACGGCACGCTGGTGACCGGCGCAGTGCACGGCGGCATCGCCGCGGTGGGTGAGCATCTGCAGCTGATGCCGGCCGCCACTGAAGTGCGCATACGCAGCATCCACGCGCAGAACCAGGCCAGTGACCACGCGATGGCCGGGCAGCGCTGCGCGCTGAACCTGGCGGCCATCGCCCGTGATGACATCCGCCGCGGTGACTGGATCGCCGACGCACGCGCACTGCTGGCCACCACCCGCGTTGATGTGCGGTTGCGGCTGTCCGCGTTGGCCGCACCGTTGCGCGACTGGGCACCGCTGCATATCCACTGGGGCACGATTCACCGGCAGGCCCATGTGGTGCTGCTGGAGGACCATGACCACGGTGATGGGCAGTTGGTGCAGCTGGTGTTCGATGCTCCGGTCTGTGCGATGTGTGGCGACCGCTTCATTGCCCGCGATTCAGCGGCCACCCACACGCTGGGCGGCGGCCTCGTGCTCGATCCGGACCCACCACAGCGGCACCGGCGCAGTCCTGCACGGCTCGCATGGCTGGGAGCACTGGAGCAACTGGCCGCGGGTGCGGGAATCGGCCCACTGTTGCAGCAGGCGCCCTTCGGTGTTGCCATGGCCGCGCTGCAGCGCTACTGCCGGCGCGCCGCCGACCGGATCGTTCTTCCCGCAGGCGCACAGCGCGTCATCACCCGCGAAGACACGGTGGTCATCCTCGCCTCGCACTGGCAGCTGCTGCGCGAGCAGGTAGTCACCTCACTGCGCAGTTGGCATGAGCGACGCCCCGACGAACCCGGTGTCGACAGCGGACGCCTGCAGCGCAGCACCCTGCCCTCGCTTGCAGCGAGCCTCTGGAACGCGCTTCTCCAGGACCTGCTGGACGACGGCAGCGTGCAGCGCGTGGGCGCCTGGTGGCGCCTGCCCGGCCATGACCATGCGCCACCGGAACGCGAGCGTCTGCTGCTGGAACGCGTGCTGCCGCGACTGCACGCCGGTGGCTTCGATCCGCCGTGGGTGCGCACCCTGGCCGCCGACATCGGCCTGGCCGAAGACGAAGTCCGCGCCATTCTGCGCCGCGCCGCCACACGTGGCGAATTGTTCCAGGTGGTACCGGACCTGTTCTATGCACCGGCCCGCATTGCCGAGCTGGCCGCGATCGTCGCGCAGCTGTCGCAGGCCAGCGGCGCGGTGGATGCGGCCGCTTTCCGCGATGCCATCGGCCTGGGCCGCAAGCGCAGCATCCAGATCTTGGAGTTCTTCAATCGCGTTGGCTACACTCGACGCGTCGGTGACCAGCATCGGCCGCGTGGCGACCTGCAGTGGAACGCAGCCCGCGACTGAGCCCACCGCTACCGCCGTACTTTCGGAAGGCATGCGCATCCGGGCATGCGGCTGGGCTTCAAACCCAGTAGGGGGCGTCGATCGTTCCCTGGTAGGTTCGACTCCTGCTGCCTTCCGCCATTCGTGTTTCCGCTGGAGATGTCGGCATGGCCACGCACGTGCAGTCCCCCGCCCCGTCAACGGCCGATGCCCCGCAACGACTGACGTCTCTCGCGCATGGCGGCGGCTGCGGCTGCAAGATCGCGCCGGGCGTGCTGAGCGAACTGCTGCGCGGCGTTCCAGCACTTCCGGCACCGGCCGAACTGCTGGTTGGCCGCGAGACCAGCGACGACGCCGCGGTGTACCGCCTCGATGATCGCCAGGCGATTGTCGCCACCACCGATTTCTTCATGCCGATCGTCGACGATCCGTTCGATTTCGGCCGCATCGCCGCCACCAACGCGTTGTCGGACCTGTACGCGATGGGCGCCCGGCCATTGTTCGCACTGGCCATCGTCGGCATGCCGATCAACACGCTGCCGCAGGACACGATCCGCGGCATCCTGCAGGGTGGCGAACGCGCCTGCGCCGATGCGGGCATCGTGGTCGCTGGTGGCCACAGCATCGATTCGGTGGAACCCATCTACGGCCTGGCCGCGATCGGCGTGCTCGACCCGCAACGACTCAAGCGCAATGCCGATGCCCGCGCCGGCGACGTGCTGGTGCTGGGCAAGCCGTTGGGCGTGGGCGTGTATTCGTCGGCGCTGAAGAAGGAAGTGCTGGATGCCGACGGCTACCGGCAGATGATCGCGTCGACCACCCGCCTGAACACCGTGGGCGTGCCGCTGGCTGCGCTGGACGGCGTGCATGCCATGACCGACGTCACCGGCTTCGGCCTGCTCGGCCACCTGCTGGAAGTGTGCCGCGCCAGTGGTGTCGCTGCCGAGGTGGACAGTGCACAGGTGCCGCTGCTGCCGCAGGCGCTGGAGCTGCTGCAGCGTGGCTGCGTGACCGGCGCATCCAACCGCAACTGGGCCTCGTATGGTGCCGAGGTGCGTTTCGCCGATGGGTTGCCGGCACACTGGCAGCCGCTGCTGACCGACCCGCAGACCAGCGGCGGCCTGCTGGTGTCCTGTGCCCCGGAAGCGGTGGACGCGGTGCTGGCCTGTTTCCACGACGCAGGGTTCGTCCAGGCGGCCGTGGTGGGGCACTTGGGCGAAGGAGCGCCGGGCGTCAGCGTGGTTTGAGGCGTGAAGGTTTGCCAACACGCCGCTCCCAGACACTTGAATTATGTCCAAATATTGGACACTGGCACCATGAACCTGATCGACATCGGCAAGGCGGTTCGTGCCCGCCGTGAGCAGCTTGGCCTGTCGCAAGGCCAACTGGCTCATCTCAGCAGCCTTTCCCGGCAGACCGTGGTCGGCCTGGAGGGGGGCACCCTGAGCGACCTGGGTGTCAATCGCGTGGGACAGTTGATGGCCGTGCTCGGTCTGGATGTACCGGCACCCACCACCGAAAGCCGGCTGCGCAAGCAAGGCCTGAAAATGGCCGCACGCACCGCCAACGTGAGCTACGCAAGCGAACTGACGGCTGGCGAGCTGGCGCGCGTGCTGGTCAGTGGGGAAGTTCCTGCCACCTACGCAGCGCAGATGGTGCACCTGCTGGACGAAGCCCCTCCCGCCATGATGGTGATGGCGGTCGAGGAAGCTGCAATCGGCGCGCAGACGCCGCCACGGCGCATCTGGCGCAACGTGGCGAAGATGGCCAACACGCTTTCCGCCCATCGCAAGGACCTGTGGATGTGAACCGCGAATTGCCTGCCGGCGCCTGGCAGGCGCTGCTGCCCCGGGCACTTGTTCTCATCGGGGAGATCCGGCGCCACGGCGGCATCACCGACCCGTTCTGGACGTTGGGCGGCCGCTTGAGCGATGTGGCCGCAAACCTGACCGGCGACTACAGCGAAGATCCCAGCGCCTGGGTCAAGCTTCAGTTCGAGGAAGGCGAGGTGGATTTCGTCGCGGCTCCCAATCTTCTCGATGATGCCTGGGAGGAATGGACGATCGATGGTCAGCGCATACGGGTGGAAACGTCGGCGGAAATCATCGCCAAGAAAATGTTCCATCGTGGGCATCGAACAACGGCCCGAGACCTGTTCGATCTTGCGCTGGTCATCGAACGCGAGCCGGACGCGCTGGCGGCCGCCGCAGACGCACTGGTCCGCCATCGATCAACGTTTCTTGATCAGATCCGCAATCCCCATCCGACATTGAAGATTGCGTTCAAGGCCATCGACACGCTGGACTACACGCCAGGCTTCGACCACTGCGTCGCGATTGCCGGGGACTACCTGGTAGGACTTTGATCCTCCCAGGCGATCGCGCAGAACATCATTCGATGTTCTGCACCTGCTCGCGGATCTGGTCGATCAGCACCTTCAGCTCCACCGCGGCATTGGACGTGCGGCTGTCCACCGACTTCGAGCCCAGCGTGTTGGCTTCGCGGTTGAACTCCTGCAGCAGGAAGTCCAGGCGGCGGCCGACCGGCTCGCGCTGCTTGAGCACGCGGCGGATCTCGACGATGTGGCTGCCGAGGCGGTCCAACTCTTCATCCACGTCCAGCTTCTGCAGCCACAGCACCAGCTCCTGTTCGGCACGACCAGGGTCGACCGGGTGCGGCAGGTCGGCCAGGCGTGCGGCCAGCTTGGCGCGCTGGCCGTCGCGAATGGCCGGAATCAGCGTGCGCACTTCGGTGGCGATGCGCTCGATGCCGTCCACACGCTCGCTGATGGCCGCAGACAACTTGCCGCCTTCGCGCTCACGGGCCTCGACGAAGCCATCCAGCACCTGATCCAGCAACGCCAGCGCCTCGACCTGCAGGGCGGCGGCATCGGTGGCCTCGCCACGGGTCACGCCCGGCAGTTGCAGCAGGTCGGTGAAGCTGACCTGCAGGTTGGGGAAATCGGAGGTCAGGCGGTGGGCCAGGCGGCCCAGCTGGCCCAGCAGCGCCTCGTCCACCTGCAGGTTGGCCGCTGCTTCCGGCGCGCGCAGGCGCATCACCAGATCCAGCTTGCCGCGGCTCAGGCGCGCGGCGATGCGCTCGCGCAGCTGCGGTTCCAGCGCCCGCAGTTCCTCGGGCAGGCGGGTGCCGACCTCCAGGAAGCGGTGGTTGACCGAGCGCAACTCGCAGCCCAGCGTGCCCCACGGGGTGACCCGCTCGCCGCCGGCATAGGCGGTCATGCTTCGAATCATGGATTGTGTCCGGTGCGTGCAAAGGGGGAATGGTACCCTAGCGCCCTCACCAGAGCCCCTTGCCCGCCCCGTGAAGGCCGCGGGCGTGGCGGCGTACTCCCTCGCCATTACGGAACCCGCACCATGTCCGATTCCCGCCCCAGCGGCCGCCAGCCCGACCAGCTCCGCCCGGTCGTCATCCAACGCGGCTTCACCCGCCACGCCGAAGGTTCGGTGCTGGTGTGCTTCGGTGAAACCCGTGTGCTGTGCACCGCCAGCGTCGAGAACCGCGTGCCGGGCTTCCTGCGCGGCAAGGGCGAAGGCTGGGTCACCGCCGAGTACGGCATGCTGCCGCGCGCCACCCACACCCGCAGCGACCGCGAAGCAGCGCGTGGCAAGCAGGGCGGCCGCACCCTGGAGATCCAGCGCCTGATCGGCCGCAGCCTGCGCGCCTGCGTGGACCGCAACGCGCTGGGCGAGCGCACCATCACCCTGGACTGCGACGTGCTGCAGGCCGACGGCGGTACCCGCACCGCCGCCATCACCGGCGCCTACGTGGCCCTGGTCGATGCAGTGAACGTGCTGATGAAGCGCGGCGACATCAAGCGCAACCCGATCCTGGGCGCAGTGGCCGCCGTGTCGGTGGGCGTATACCGCGGCACCCCGGTGCTGGACCTGGACTACGCCGAAGACAGCGACTGCGATACCGACATGAACGTGGTGATGAACGACGGTGGCGGCTTCATCGAGCTGCAGGGCACCGCCGAAGGCCATGCCTTCCGTCGCGACGAGCTGGACGCGCTGCTGGGCCTGGCCGAAAAGGGCGTGCGCGAGCTGCTGGCCGCGCAGCAGGCAGCGCTGTCGGCATGAACCGGCGCCTTGCCCTGACCACCCTGGTGGTGGCCGATTACGACGAAGCCATCGCCTGGTACACCGGCAAGCTCGGCTTCGCACTGTTGGAGGACATCGACCAGGGCCACAAGCGCTGGGTGGTGGTCGGCCCGACCGACGGCAGCGCCGCCGCGCTGCTGCTGGCCCGTGCCAGCAATGAGGAGCAGCGCAGCCGCATCGGCAATCAGACCGGTGGCCGGGTCGCCTTCTTCCTCAACACCGATGACTTCCACCGCGACCACGCCGCGATGCTGGCCGCCGGCGTCGAGTTCCTGGAAGCGCCGCGCGAAGAACCCTATGCAACGGTTGCGGTGTTCCGCGATCTGTATGGCAACACCTGGGACCTGCTGGAGCCCCGTCAATGAAGAAACTGGTACTGGCCAGCCACAACGCCGGCAAGCTGGTGGAGATGCAGGAGATCCTTGCCGATCTGCCGCTGCAGATCACCTCGGCCGCCGAACTGGGCCTGGGTGACGTGGAAGAGACCGGCCTGACCTTCGTCGAGAACGCGCTGCTGAAGGCACGCGCCGCCTGCGAAGCGACCGGCCTGCCGGCGCTGGCCGATGATTCGGGCCTGATCGTCGATGCCCTCGGCGGTGCCCCGGGCCTGTACAGCGCACGCTATGCCGGCCACCCGACCAATGCTGCGGCCAACAATGCCAAGCTGCTGGACGCGATGGCCGACATTCCCGATGGCCAGCGCAGCGCCCGCTTCTATGCGGTGATCGTGCTGCTGCGCCACGCCACCGACCCGCAGCCGCTGATCTGCGAAGGCCGCTGGGAAGGCCAGATCATCCGCGAACTGCGCGGCACCAATGGTTTCGGCTACAACCCGGTATTCCTGGACACCACCCACGGCCTGACCGCTGCGGAAATGGAGCCGGCACTGAAGAACGCCATCAGCCACCGCGCCATTGCCCTGCAGCAGCTCAAGCAGCAACTGGCGACGCTGTACTGACGCCACCCGATCGACCCTGGGAAGCCGGCCAGCGGCCGGCACTACCGAAGAAGCCCATGCCGCACGCCCACGACCACTGCAACCACCTGCCCGGCGAAGCCTGCTCCGCCGACCACGACAACCCGCCGCGGCTGGTGCCGCCACCGCTGTCGTTGTACGTGCACCTGCCGTGGTGCGTGCGCAAATGCCCGTACTGCGATTTCAATTCGCACCAGGCCAAGGGCGAGCTGCCGTTCGACGCTTATATCGATGCGCTGCTGCGCGACCTCGACCAGGACCTGCCGCTGGTCTGGGGCCGGGTGGTGCACAGCGTGTTCTTCGGTGGCGGCACGCCCAGCCTGTTCCCGCCGGAGGCGATCGACCGCTTCCTGCAGCAGGCCAGCGCGCGCCTGCGCTTTGCCCCCAACGCCGAAATCACCCTGGAAACCAACCCGGGCACCGCCGAGCATGGCCGCTTCGACCGCTACCGCGCGGCCGGCGTCAACCGCCTCAGCTTCGGCATCCAGAGTTTCGACGATGCGATGCTCAAGCGCCTGGGCCGCATCCACGACAGTGGCGAAGCCGAGCGCGCGGTAAAGATGGCGCAGGACGCGGGCTACGACAACTTCAACATCGACCTGATGTATGCGCTGCCGGAACAGACCCTGGCCGGTGCCGAGGCCGACCTGGAACGCGCGTTCGCGCTGCAGCCGGCACACATCTCCCACTACCAGCTGACCCTGGAACCGAACACGGTGTTCTTCGCGCGGCCGCCGCAGGGCATTCCCGACGAAGACAACGCCTGGGACATGCAGGAACACTGCCAGGCATTGCTGGCACAGGCCGGTTTCGGCCAGTACGAGGTCAGCGCCTATGCGCGCCCCGGCCGGCAGAGCGCGCACAACCTGAACTACTGGCGCTTCGGCGACTACCTGGGCATCGGTGCCGGCGCGCACGGCAAGATCAGTTCCGGCGCCGAGGAGCATGTGCTGCGGCGTTGGAAGCTGAAGCACCCGCAGGCCTACCTGGACAGCGCCGGCACGCCCGCCTCGTTCGGCGGCGACGACGTGATCGCGCCGGAGCGCCTGCCGTTCGAATACATGCTCAACCTGCTGCGCCTGCACGAAGGTTTTGGCCTGCGCGATTTCGAGTCGCGCACGGGGCTGCCGCGCAGCGTGCTGGACGCTCCCCTGGCCGAGGCCGTGCAGCGCGGCTGGCTGGACATGACCGATGGCCATGTGCAGCCGACCGAGCTGGGCCGCCGATTCACCAACAATGTGGTGAGCCTGTTCCTGGAGGAGTGATCTTCGCTTGGCAGAGGGTAGTGCCGGCCACTGGCACTCCGGTAAAGACAGAGCTGCCGGCCAGCGGCCGGCAGTACCGCACATCAGGGCCATACCGGGCGGATGCGATTCCCGTTCAGCCTAAAGTAGCGCCGACTGCGGCCGACACGGTAGATTCACAAGATCGATCCGCGGGAATCCGGATACCGCCTGCCGATGTCAGCTGTCTTTTCCCTCACCTCCGCCGACAAAGCCCGGCTCGCCGCCAGCAACCTGCCACCGCGGGTGCGCGAGTTGTTGGGTGCGTTGATCGGCCTCTGCCGACAGACGCTGGCCGCGCCGCTGATCCTGACCGTCGAAGCGTTGGAGCAGACCCTGCTGCACGATGCCGATCGCGCACGCAATCCGCAGCAGCAGGCCGAGCTGATGGCCCAGCGTGGCCAGTTGCACGCCTTTTCCGGTCATTTCGCTGACCGCATGCTTGATGCCGTGGCCGATGCGCTGATACGGCTGCGCGAACCCACGGCCCACTTCAGCCCCGGTTCCACGCCACCGCCGCTGCCCGGCATGCTCGGGCTGTCGCTGGTCGATGAACATGAAGTGGACCGCGACCTGCTGCTGACCGAGATGGTGCGGCGGGAGACGCTGCGTTTGACCAACACGCTCAACTTGCTGGGCCAACGCCTGGGCGTACTGGCGGCAGCACCGGCCTTCGAGGCCGACACCCTGCCGCTGGCACCGCAGGCACTGTGCGCCATGCTGCGCCGGATTGCCGAACAGGATTCGCTCACTGTCGACGTTCAGCTGGCGCTGTACCGCAGCTTCGAACGCCAGGTGCTGGAACGCCTGGGCGACATCCTCGACCGTGCCAATGCCCTGTTGGCCCAGCACGGCGTGCTGCCCGGCCTGGTCTACACCCCCTATCTGGCGCGTTCATCGAGCACCCGGCGGATCATCACCCAGTCGGTGGGCGGTGGTCGCGCCACGCAGCCGGCAAAGCGTGCCGCCGCGCCACTGACCGGCTGGAACGGATCGGCACCGGCCGGCTCCTGGTCCAGCCTGGTGCAGGACGCTTTCCAGGATGACAGCACAGCCGACGCGGCCTCGCCGGGCCTGACCACCTCCACGGGCAGCGCGCTGCATGCGCTGCTGCAGCAGGCACGCCATGCCAGCGCAGCACCTGCGGATCGCGATGCAGTGCCGAGCGCGGCCGTGGATGCGGTTCTCGCACGCCTGCAGGCGCAGTCCAGCGCCGCCACCGGCGTAGCCGACCTGCAGGCGGCCGTGGTGGCGCAACTGCGCAGCGAGCATGGCACGCAGGCCCAGCTGGGCAGCCACGACCGCGACAGCCTCGACCTGCTGCGCATGCTGATGCAGCAGGTGCAACAGCAGCAGCGTCCCGATCCAGTGCCGGCCGCGCTGCTGGCGCGCCTGCAGGTACCCCTGGCACGCGCCGCCATGGCCGATCCGGGCTTCTTCGTGCGCGACGAACACCCCGCGCGCGAACTGCTCAACCAGATTGCCGAAGTCGGCGCCCACTGGCTGGGCGACGATGATGTCGACCCGCAGTTGCTGCAGCGCATGGCGCAGAGCGTGCAGGGCCTGCTGGGCCAGGATGCGCGGGCGCCGGAGGCCTTCGCCAGCGCGAACGAGGAAGTGCAGCAGCATCAGCGCGCCGCAGCGCATCGCGCCGAGCTGGCCGAGCGCCGCCATGTGGAAGCCGCCCGCGGCAAGGAGCGGCTGGAACTTGCCCGCCGCCAAGCCACCGCGCAGATCGACCAGTGCTGCGACGCGCAGTCGCCGCCGCGCTTCGTGCAGACCCTGCTGCGCCAGGCCTGGGCCGATGCACTGACCCTCACCCGCCTGCGCCATGGCGACGATTCGCCACAGTGGCAGGAGCGCCTGCAACAGACCGAGCGCATCGCTGCCATCACCGCACAGGCCATCGACGCCCCTGGCGGCACCGATACCGCGCTGGCAGCGGACGTGGAGGCCGCACTGCTGCAGGTCGGCTACCACGCCGAGGAAGCCGCCGCCGTCGCGCGCAGGCTGGCCACGCCCGGCGGCGAGGATGAAAGCACCTCGCGTACCGAGCTCAGCGCACGCCTGAAGGCACGTGCGCGCCTGGGCGAGCACGCCGGCACGAACAGTGGCACCGCACCTGCCACACCGCGCAGCAGTGCTGAAGAAGCGGCCTACCAGCAGCTGTCCACGCTGCCGTTCGGCAGCTGGTTCGACATCGATACGGGCGATGGCACGCTGCGCCGCCAGCGCCTGTCCTGGTACAGCCTGCTGACCGGCCACGCGTTGTTCGTCAATGCGCGCGGGCAGAAGATCACCGATACCGACCTGGATACGCTGGCACGGCAGATCAGTGCCGGGCGCGCGCAGCTGGTCACCGAAGACAAGGGCCGGCTGGTCGACCGTGCCTGGGAAGCCAGCCTCGGTGCGCTGCGTGCACTCGCCACGGGCCGCGCACAGGAGACCCCCGCATGAAAGCCGTACCGCCGCAGGACACCCGCCGCGCGCCGCGCCGCCAGGTCTCGGACCTGGTGCCGGTCACCGACCAGATGCGCGAGTGCGTGGTCGGGCGCCTCGGCAATGTCTCCGAAACCGGCATGCTGATGCTGGCCAGCGTGCCGCTGCGCGAGGATGCGCTGTACCAGCTGCGCTTCCCGTTGCCACTGGGTGATGGCCGCCAGCAGGCCATCGACGTGGGCGTGCATCTGCTATGGAGCGAGCCCGCGCACGTACCCGGGCAGAGCTGGACCGGCTTCCGCTTCCTCACCCTGTCACGCGAGCATCGGCAGCTGCTGCGGCAGTGGGTGGGCGAGGACAGCGACGAGGGACCGGTTTCGACGGCCTGAGTGCCGGTTCCGGCACAGCGGTTTTTCGCGGTATGCGGCAGAATCTAGGGCCGTTTTCCGTGTCGAGCCACCGCAATGATCCAGCAAGACCCCGGCGCCCTGTATTCCGACCACCTGGCCGTGCTGTGCCGACGTGCCGAACAGGCGCTGGCCCGCGGTGGCTTCGATCACCTGGTGGTGCCCAGCGGCACCCTGCACTACCAGGTGTTCGACGACCGCGACTACCCATATGCGGTCAATCCGCAGTTCAAGGCTTGGCTGCCGCTGACCCGCGTGCCCAACAGCTGGATCGTGTTCACCCCGGGCAAGCGCCCGGCCGTGATCTTCCACCAGCCCTTCGACTACTGGCACGTGGTGCCGGACGCCCCCAGCGGCTGGTGGGTGGAGCACTTCGACATCCACATCATCCGCAAGCCCGAAGAGGCGCTGGCCCTGCTGCCGGCCGACCCGGCGCGCTGCGCGATCCTCGGCGAACCGCAGAGCACGCTGGGCAACTACGTGCCGAACAACCCGGCGCCGGTGGTGAATTACCTGGAATGGCACCGCGGCAGCAAGACGCCGTATGAGATCGCACTGATGCGTCAGGCGCAGGTGCTGGGCGTGCGTGGCCACCGCGCCGCCGAAGCCGCGTTCCGCAACGACGCCGACGAGTTCAGCATCCACATGGCCTATTGCCAGGCCGTCGGCCAGGACGCCAACGAGCTGCCGTACGGCAACATCGTGGCCCTGAACGAGCACGCTGCGGTGCTGCACTACACCGAGCTGGGCCGCAAGGCGCCGCAGCCGCTGCGCAGCTTCCTGATCGATGCCGGTGCCAGCGCCTACGGCTACGCCAGCGACATCACCCGCACCTACGCCGCGCAGGGCCACGACGAGTTTGCTGCGATGATCGCCGCCGTCGACGCCGCCCAGCAGCAGATGTGCGCGGCGGTGCGCCCGGGCTTCGACTACAAGCAGCTGCACGTGGACGCGCATCTTTCGCTGATGGGCGTGCTGAAGGACTTCGGCGTGATCAAGGTATCGCCGCAGACCGCGCTGGAGACCGGCGTCAGCGCCGCGTTCTTCCCGCACGGCATCGGCCACTTGATCGGCCTGCAGGTGCACGACGTGGCGGGTTTCGCGGCCAGCGACGAAGGCGGCCGCATCGAGCGCCCGGCCGGCCACCCTTACCTGCGCCTGACCCGCGTGCTGGAACCGGGCATGGTGGTGACCATCGAACCGGGCGTGTACTTCATCGACATGCTGTTGAACGAAGTGAAGGACGCCGGCCATGGCGACGCGATCAACTGGGAGCGCGTGGACTTCTTCCGCCCGTATGGCGGCATCCGCATCGAAGACGAGGTGCTGTGCACTGATGGCGAGGCGGACAACCTGACGCGGCCGGAGTTTGCGGCGGCCAACGGCTGAGCCCCTCGTGGTTGGGCGCTCAGAGCAAAAGCCGCGCTTGGCGGGGCGGGTAGGCCATGCAGGGGACGCTGCAAGTACGTCCCTGTAAGCTCGATGGCGCCATCCATGGCGCCAACGCCCCTGCATGGCCTACCCGCCCCACCTTTGACAGTTTCCTGCGCGCGTCCAACCACGGAAAAGAAAAAGAAAAGCAGAAGCGGGTCGCTTGCTGCGCTCGCTCCGTGTCGACCAAGGTCGACACCTACCAACAGCCGCGCGTGCCAACAGCCGCAATTGCCAGTAGATCCACGCCATGCGTGGATGATTCATTCGATGTCTGACAGATGTGCCGACCAACGGTCGGCACCCACCAACAGCCCCGTGAACCTGTCGAAGGCGGGGTACTGTGGGTTTGCGGGGTGTGAGCCGCATGGATGCGGCGACCAAGCCTCCAGGGATGGATTCACGGCGTCCCCGCAAACCCACAGTGCCCCGCCATCCCACGGATAGCCCGCTGTTGCTGTTGCTGTTGCCTCTGCGGGTGCAGGGCTGCAAGCCCTGCCGCCCCCCCTTACCCCGCCATCACCGCTTCGATCTCGTCGGCGCTGCGCGCCAGGCCTTCGGTCAGCACACGATGTCCGTCATAGGTAATCAGCACGTCGTCCTCGGTACGGATGCCGATGCCGCGCCAGCGCGGCTCCACCGTCGTGTCGTCCGCGCCGATGTACAGCCCCGGCTCGATGGTGAACGCCATGCCCGGCTCCAGCAGGCGTGAATCACCTGCGAGGCGGTAATCGCCTACATCGTGCACGTCCAATCCGATCCAGTGCCCGGTCTTGTGCCGGTAGAAACGCTGGTACAGGCCCTCGGACAGGTTCTTTTCCAGCGTGCCCTTCAACAGGCCCAGCCGCAGCAGGCCTTCGGTCAGGGTCTGTACCGCCGCCAGGTGGCCAGCCTCATACGGCACGCCCGGCTTGGCCTGGGCCAACGCAGCGGCCTGCGCATCGCCGACCAGGTCGTGCAGCGCGCGCTGCTCGGCACTGAAGCGGCCGTTCACCGGGAAGGTGCGGGTGATGTCGCTGGCGTAGCCGCGGTACTCGGCACCGGCATCGATCAGTACCAACTCGCCATCGCGCGACCGCGCGTTGTTGTCGCGGTAATGCAGGATGCAAGCATTGCGGCCGGCGCCGACGATGCTGCAGTACGCGGGCACCGCATCGTTGGCGCGGAACACGCGTTCCAGCTCGGCCTGCAGTTCGTACTCGTGGATGCCGGCCCTGGCGGCCTTCATCGCCGCCAGATGCGCACGCACGCTGATCTGTGCGGCGTGGTGCATCAGTGCCACTTCGGCGCCGGACTTGAACAGACGCTGCTCGTGCAGCAGGTGGCCCAGCTCCAGGAACTCATGTGGCGGCTGCGCACCGTGGCGTACCTGCGAACGCACGCGGTTGACCCAGCCGATCAGCTTCAGGTCGAAGTCGGCGTCGCGGCCGAAGTGGTAATACACGCGCGAGCGCCCTTCCAGCAGGCCCGGCAGGATGTCGTCCAGATCGTCGATCGGGTAGGCATCGTCCATGCCGTACTGGGCCACCGCGCCTTCCTGGCCGGCGCGGCTGCCATCCCAGGCTTCGCGCTCGGCATCGCGCTCGCGGCAGAACAGGATGGCCTCGCCGTGGCGTCGGCCCGGAATCAGCACCAGCACCGCTTCCGGCTCCGGGAAGCCGCTCAGGTACTGGAAATCCGAATCCTGCCGGAACGGGTAATGGGTATCGAGGCTGCGCACCTTTTCGGCCGCGGCTGGCAGCACCAGGATCGCGTCCTCGCCGGCCATGTCCATCAGCTGGCGGCGACGACGCTTGTATTCGCCGGCCGCAATGCCGGTGCGCTGCTTGATGTCCATCAGTTCAGGCGCTGGCGGTGGCGCGAGGCCAGCACCACGTCGCCGTGCAGCAGCAGCACCGCCACGCGGATGAATTCCTCGATCTCCGACAGCGCTTCGTCGTCATCATCGCCGCCGGCCTCGAAATCCTCGCTGGAGGCGCGTGCCAGGCTGGCCATGTCGGTCAGCGCTTCTTCACCCTCTTCGGACAGGGCCGGGCGACGGCCGCCGCTGCCCAGGCCGAAACCACCCAGGAAGGAACGGGTCCAGCTGAACATGGCATCGGCCTGTGCGGACACCTCGTCGGTGTCAGCCAGCAACAGCTCGAAGGCGAAGTCACGGTCTTCCAGCTGCTTGATGGTGGCCTGCAGCAGCTGCCCCAGCACGCTGTCGGCGGCCACCGGCGGCAGGTTGTCGTCGGCCAGCACGCGCGCCGGCCAGTCGTTGCCGGGGGCACCGCCGGCGGCCAGCCAGCCACACAGCGCACCATGCAGCTCGGCAGCGGTGGCGCCCAGGCCCAGCTCCTGGCTGGCGCGGGTAACGTCGTCGACGGAGGGAAGTTCGGTCATCGTGCGGCTCGTTCGGAAAGGAAACCCGGAGCGCGCACGCGCGCGCCCGTGAGACCCTGTAGTGTAGCAACCCGGCGGCATCCTCCCGGTAGCCCTCCGGCCTTGCTGCGACAGCGCTTGACCGCCCTTGCCCGGCTTGCCTATCGTGCCCGTATGGAACCCGCCGACCCCCTTGCCCAGCTGCAGGACTTCGCCGCCCGCGTGGAAGCGTTGCTTGAACGCAACCAGCGCCTGGCCGAGGAGAACCGCAGCCTGCGCCACCAGCAGGAACAGCTGGTGGCCGAGCGCTCGACGCTGCTGGCCAAGAACGAGCAGGCGCGCTCGCGGGTGGAAGCGATGATCAGCCGGCTCAAATCCCTGGAGCAGCACACATGAGCGCCGAACCGGTCAGCGTCCGCATCCTCGATCGTGAATACACCGTGGGCGTCGGCGCCGACGAACGCGACAGCCTGATGGCGGCTGCGCGCCTGCTCGATGCGCGCATGCGCGAGATCCGCGGCAGCAACCGCATGGCCGCCGTGGACCGTGTCGCCGTGCTGGCCGCGCTGAACCTGGCCCACGAACTGCAGCTGCTGCGCGACGAGAACGCCCGCCAGGCCGTGGCCCTGCAGCAGACGCTGGCGGACCTGAACCGGCGGCTGGACCGCGCCATCGACGGCGGCACCTGAAGACCGTGCACAAGGCGTCTTCTCATATCTGAATTGGCACGTACTGTTGCCGACGAACGGCCTATCCAGATCCGGCGCGCTGGCTATAATGGCCACGCGTTCTCTGCGGTACTCGACGGCATGTGCAAACATTCGCCTTGTCCCTTAAGAACGACACCGGGAGCGCGACAGCGCCGGGAGTGCAGGTCCGCCTTGTAGCGGGAAGCCCGATGGTTCTCCAGCGTTCCCACTTGAGCCCCCGGGTTCAAGGTCGTTTCGCATGCATCGACATTGCGGAGAATGCAATATTCCAGCAAGGGCGGCGTCTTCGGGCGTCGCCCTTGTTCTTTCCGGCACAATGACGGCTGATCCTTGCCGCACGCTGCCATGACCGACCCGCGCCAGGCCCTGCGCCACGACCTGCGGCAACGCCGCCGTGAACTCTCCGCAGCTGCGCGCATCGCCGCCGCCGAATCGCTGGCCGATGCCCTACTCGCCCTGCCGTTTGCCCCGCGCGAAGGCGCCGTGGCCGGCTACTGGGCGCTGGATGGCGAAATCGCCCTGCACCGCTGGCAGCTGCAACTGCCCGAAGGCCTCACCTACTGCCTGCCGGTGCTGGCCGGTGAGGTGCTGCGCTTCGCACCGTGGCGGCCGGGGCAGCCGCTGACCAGCAACCGCTACGGCATTCCCGAACCGGACGTGGCGGTGGAAGACACCCTGGAACCAGCGCAGATGGCGCTGGTAGTGACCCCGCTGGTGGGTTTCGACGCGCAGTGCCGGCGGCTGGGCATGGGGGGCGGCTGGTATGATCGCAGCTTCGCCTTCCGCCACGATCGGCCGGCGCCGCCCTGGCTGGTCGGTGCTGCATTCGCGGTGCAGCAGGTCGAGTCCTTGCCGGTGGCGTCGTGGGACGTGCCGGTGGATGCGATCTGCACCGAAGACGGCACCCTGTTCCCCTCCGCTGCCCCCGTGAACGCATGACCGCCCGCAAGCGCTACTGGCTGATGAAGTCCGAACCGGACGCCTTCTCCATCGATGACCTGGCCAAGGTCAAGGTCGAACCCTGGAACGGGGTGCGCAACTACCAGGCGCGCAACTTCATGCGCGATGGCATGCAGGTGGGCGACGGCATCCTGTTCTACCACTCCAATACCAAGGTGCCGGGCATCGTCGGCCTGGCCACGGTGGCCAGCACGGCCTACCCGGACGACACCCAGTTCGATCCGAAATCCGACTACCACGACCCCAAGAGCACGCGCGAGAACCCGCGCTGGATGCTGGTGGACGTGGCCTTCGACCGCAAGCTCAAGCAGGTGATCGCGCTGGACGAGATCAAGCTGCACGCTGATGAGCTCGGCGAAGGCTTCCCGCTGGTTGCCAAGGGCAACCGCCTGTCGGTGTTCCCGGTGACGGCCGCGCAGTGGAAGCTGCTGCTGTCGCTGGAAAAGAAATCCTGATTCCCTGCCTGAGAGTTCTCCCATGTCCGAAGCCAAGCGCCTGGCCGCCGAGAAAGCCATCGAGTACGTAGAAGACGGCATGATCGTCGGTGTCGGCACCGGTTCCACCGTGGCCTATTTCATCGATGCCCTGGCCCGCATCCAGCACCGCATCAAGGGCGCCGTATCCAGCTCCGAGCAGAGCACCGCGCGCCTGAAGCAGCACGGCATCGAGGTGATCGAGCTGAACCATAGCGGCAACCTGTCGCTGTACGTGGACGGCGCCGATGAGTGCGATCCGAACAAGTGCCTGATCAAGGGCGGCGGCGCCGCACTGACCCGCGAGAAGATCATCGCCGAGGCCAGCGAGCGCTTCATCTGCATCGTCGACCCGAGCAAGCAGGTGCCGGTGCTCGGCAAATTCCCGCTGCCGGTGGAAGTGATCCCGATGGCACGCAGCCTGGTCGCCCGCCAGATCCGCGACATGACCGGCGGCCAGCCGACCTGGCGCGAAGGCGTGGTGACCGACAATGGCAACCAGATCCTGGACATCCACAACCTGCAGATCACCGATCCGGAAAAGCTGGAGCGCGAGCTCAACCAACTGCCGGGCGTGGTCTGCGTGGGCCTGTTCGCGCGCCGCCGCGCCGACGTGGTGATCGTCGGCGGCGAGCCGCCGGTCGTGCTCTGACCCTTTTGAAGGATCCTGACGATGTCGCTGTTGCGTTCGCTGCTGATGCTCCCGCTGCTGGCCCTGGCTGGCTGCGCCACCGACGCGGCCCGCCACTGGGTCGAACTGGATGGCGCCCGCTACCAGGTGGAGCTGGCCACCAACGATGAAACCCGCGCGCGCGGGTTGATGTTCCGCGACCAGATGGCGGCCGACCACGGCATGCTGTTCATCCACGACCGCGAGGAAATGCAGGCGTACTGGATGAAGAACACCAGGATCGCGCTGGACATCCTGTACTTCGACAGCCAGCGCAGGCTGGTCAGCCAGCAGCGTGATGTGCCGCCGTGCTCGGCCGGCGACATGTGCCCGCCCTACCCCAGCGGTGGCCCGGCGCGCTACGTGCTGGAGCTCAACGCCGGCCAGGCCGAGAAGCTGCAGTTGAAGGACGGTACGGAGCTGAAATTCGGCCCGGGCATCGAAAAGTAAGGTGCGGCCGGGCTGCGCCCGGCACGCGCAGTAGTGCCGGCCGCTGGCCGGCAACCCTGCCGGGGCCAGATCCCATTCGCTCGCGAAAGGGATCTGACCCCGGATTTTTCACGCGACACCGCTTGAAACCGCCTGCGAATGACGCCAGTCTGTGGCCATGCAGGACCGGATCACACTCCCCGACTGGGATGCACTGGCCGACCTCGAAGACGAGGCGCTGCCACTGTTGCCGACCGCGCTGCTGATCGCGCGCGATGAATACCCCGATCTGCAGCCGTCGACCTACGACGCGTTGATCCAGAGCCACGTCGACCACCTCCGCTCGGAAGTGGAGAGCATCGACAACAGTCCATTGAAGATGGCGGCGATCAACCGCCACCTGTTCGACGAGCTGGGCTACAGCGGCGACCACGACAAGTACTACGATCCGCGCAACAGCTATCTCAACCAGGTGTTCGAGCGACGCCTGGGCAACCCGATCTCGCTGGCGCTGGTGCAGATGGAAGTGTCGCGACGGCTGGGGATCCCGCTCGACGGCGTGTCCTTCCCCGGCCACTTCCTGGTGCGCCTGCCGGTGGACGACGGCGTGCTGGTGATGGACCCGTTCAATGGTGGTCGCCCGCTGGACGTGGACGAACTGCGCGAACGCGCCAAGTCACACCTGGGCGGGCAGATGCCCGACGACCAGGTGCTGGCGCAGATCCTTGACCCGGCGCCGGCGCGCGCGATCCTGATGCGCATGCTGCGCAACCTGCACGGCGTGTATGCCGAGGCCGGCGAATGGGATCGCGCCGCGCGCAGTGCCGACCGCCTGCTGAAGCTCGCCCCGGAGCAGGACGATGCGCTGCGTGACCGCGGCCTGGCCTATCTGCAGCTGGAATATCTGGCCGGTGCCCGCCATGACCTGGGGCAGTACCTGAAGCGCAATCCCGAGGCCAGCGATGCGCAGTGGCTGCGCGAGAAGCTGATCGACCTCGGCGGGCCGATGCCGCGGCTGCATTGAGGGCGTCGGTGTGTGGACCAACGGTCCACACCCACCCCAACGGTCCGCACCCACAGAAGGGCCTGCAGGCCCTACCGGTCAATCGACTTCGACCATCTCGAAATCGGCCTTGGTGACCCCGCAATCGGGGCAGGTCCAGGTCTCGGGAATGTCCTCCCAGCGCGTGCCCGGCGCAATGCCCTCTTCCGGCAGACCCTCCGCTTCGCTGTACAGGAAGCCGCAGACCACGCACATCCAGGTGCGCAAGGTGGTGGGGGTGGCATCGCTCATCGGATAATCAGGGCTGGATTCACGGGCCGCCATTGTCCCATCGCGGTCCACTCACCGGTAGCCATCGATGACTTCTGCTTCCCCGGCGCCCCGCGGCGTCTACCTGATCACCCCGGACGAGCCCGATACCGCGCGCCTGCTGGCCCGTACCGCGCCGCTGCTGGCCGCTGGCGCCACCTGGCTGCAGTACCGCAACAAGACCGCCAACGACGCGCTGCGGCAGGAACAGGCCACCGCCCTGCAGGCGCTGTGCGCACACTACGGCGTACCGCTGATCATCAACGACGACCCGGCGCTGGCGAAGGCGGTGGGCGCGGCTGGCGTGCACCTGGGCGGCACCGACGGTGACATCCCAAGCGCGCGTGCGCTGCTCGGCGCCGAGGCCATCATCGGCGCTTCCTGCTACGACCAGCTGGCCAATGCCGAGAAGGCCGTGGCCGCCGGTGCCAGCTACGTGGCCTTCGGCGCGTTCTTCCCTACCACTACCAAGGTCACCACCAGCCGCGCGGATACCGACCTGCTGCGGCAGAGCGCCGCACTGGGCGTGCCACGGGTGGCGATCGGCGGGCTGACGCCGGACAATGTCGGTCCCATCATCGACGCCGGCGCCGACCTGGTGGCCGTGGTCAGCGGCATTTACGCCGCGCAGGACCCGGTCGCGACCCAGCGCGCCTTCCTCGCCCAGTTCGCGTAACGCCCAGGAAAGCCCCATGAACCACGTCCAGTCCCACGCCCTGTTCTCCCGCGCCCAGCAGCTGCTGCCGGGCGGCGTCAATTCGCCGGTGCGCGCGTTCAAGTCGGTCGGCGGCGAGCCCTTCTTCGTCGAACGCGCCGATGGCGCCTACCTGTACGACGTCGACGGCAACCGCTACATCGACTACGTCGGTTCCTGGGGCCCGATGATCGTCGGCCACAACCACCCGGCCGTGCGCCAGGCGGTGAAGAAGGCGATCGACAACGGCCTGTCCTTCGGTGCGCCGTGCGCGGCCGAAGTGACCATGGCCGAAACCATCACCCGCCTGGTGCCATCGTGCGAGATGGTGCGCATGGTCAACTCCGGCACCGAGGCCACGCTGTCGGCGATCCGCCTGGCGCGTGGCGCCACCGGCCGCAACCGCATCGTCAAGTTCGAAGGCTGCTACCACGGCCACGGCGACTCGTTCCTGGTCAAGGCCGGCAGCGGCATGCTGACCTTGGGCGTGCCGACCTCGCCGGGCGTCCCGGCCGGGCTGAGCGAACTGACCCTGACCCTGCCCTACAACGACTTCGAAGCGGCCACCGCCCTGTTCGAACAGCAGGGTGGCGACATCGCCGGCCTGATCATCGAACCGGTGGTCGGCAACGCCAACTGCATCCCGCCGCGCGAGGGCTACCTGCAACACCTGCGTGCGCTGTGCACGAAGCATGGCGCGCTGCTGATCTTCGACGAAGTGATGACGGGCTTCCGCGTCGCCCTCGGCGGTGCGCAGGCGCACTACGGCATCACCCCGGACCTGACCACCTTCGGCAAGATCATCGGCGGCGGCATGCCGGTGGGCGCCTACGGCGGTCGTCGCGAGCTGATGCAGCAGATCGCCCCGGCCGGCCCGATCTACCAGGCCGGTACGCTGAGCGGCAATCCGGTGGCAATGGCCGCTGGCCTGGCGATGCTGGAGCTGATCCAGCAGCCGGGTTTCCACGCCGACCTGGCCGAGCGCACCGCACGCCTGTGTGCGGGTCTGGAAGCGGCCGCCGCCGACGCCGGTGTGGCCGTGACCACCACCTGCGTGGGTGCGATGTTCGGGCTGTTCTTCACCAGCGAGAAGGTGGAGACCTATGCGCAGGCCACCGCCTGTGACATCCCGGCGTTCAACCGCTTCTTCCACGCGATGCTGGAGCAGGGCGTGTTCCTGGCCCCGTCGGCGTACGAGGCCGGCTTCCTGTCCAGCGCCCACGACGATGCCGTGATCGAGGCGACGCTGGCCGCAGCACGCGTGGCGTTCAAGGCCGCCAAGGGCTGATCGCAAAAAAGGGGACGGAGGGGATTAAGTCGTTTGTGCACAAACGACTTAATCCCCTCCGTCCCCTTTTTTCAACCGAAGACGAATTTGCCCTTCATCATCGCGAAGTGGCCGGGGAACGAGCAGAAGAAGGTGTAGTCACCGCCCTTCTGCAGGCCCTGGGTAGAGAAACGCACACTCGTGGTCTCACCACCGCCGATCACCTTGGTGTGCGCCAGCACGCGCTTGTCGGCCTTCGGCAGGTAGCTGTCAGCCAGCGTCATGCGCATGCCCGCCATCGCCACCGGCTGGTAATCGGCAGTGCGGGTCAGCACCCAGTTGTGGCCCATCGCGGTAGCGGCCAGCTTGCCGGTGTGGCGCAGGGTCAGGTCTACGGCGGTGCAGTCGGCGGCGACCTTGATCTCGCGGCTGCTGAAGCTCATCTGGTCGGTGCTGTCGATGCTCACCGCACACACCCGCGCCATCGCCGACGGCGCCAGCATCAGCGCGCCCAGTCCCACTGCCACCACCCAAGCCTTCATCGTTGCATCTCCTGCGGATTCGAGCGCCATTCTAGGCAGGCCTATGCCCGCCCGGCTGCGACCGTCTGTCGCATGGCAGCTCCAGGGTTTCCCGCGCACTCATCGCAATGGCATGCTCGGCCGATGCGGATCGACCTGTTGCTGCTGGATGTGGATGGCGTGCTGGTGCAGTACCAGCGCGCGCAGCGCGTGCTGTATCTGGCGCAGGCGCTGGATGTTCCGACGCACGCCGTACAGGCCGCGCTGTATGACAGCGGACTGGAAGCAGCGCATGACAATGGCACGCTGGATGGCCCGGCCTATCTGGCGCAGCTGGGAGAGCTTCTGGGCACGACTGTCGATGTGGCTGCATGGACCGCGGCGCGACGGGCCGCCAGCCATCCTCAGGCGGCCGTGTTGCAACGATTGCAGGCCCTGCAACTGCCAATCGCGGTGCTGACCAACAACGGCGCCCTGATGCAGCAGGCATTGCCCACCCTGCTGCCGGAACTGTTTCCTGCGCTGCAGGGCCGCGTGTTCTGCAGCGCGGAGTTCGGTCTGCGCAAACCGGCGCCCGCGGTGTTTCTGCGCACGCTGGAAGCGCTGGGCGTGGCGCCTTCGCGCGCGCTGTTCGTCGATGACCTGTTCGCCAATGTGCGTGGCGCGCGCGCTGCCGGCCTGCACGCGGAAACCGTGCGCGATGGCCGGGGATTGGGCAAGGTGTTGAAGCGCTATCGGATTGCATGACGCGCTGTAGAGCCGAGCCCATGCTCGGCTCCTGTTGCCTGACATCGCGATGAGCCGAGCGTAGGCTCGGCTCTACAGATGCCTCTGCGGGCTTCAGCGCGCGGCAATGAACGCAGCAATCGCCGCGCGCAGGCGCTTGAGGCCTTCGGCCACTTCTTCGTCGGTGATGTTCAGCGACGGCACGAAGCGCAGCACGTCCGGGCCGGCCTGCAGGGTCAGCAGGCCCTGCTCGGCGGCATGGTCGAGGATCGCCCCGGCCTGGCCGGCGAAGTCCTCGCCCAGCACCGCGCCCAGCATCAGGCCGCGGCCACGCACGTCGCTGAACACGCCGAATTCTTCGTTGATGCGCGCAAAGCCATCGCGCAGCGCCTTCGACTGGCGGCTGACATTGGCGGCGATCTCCGCCGAGGCCAGCTTGCGCAGCGCAACGCGTGCGACCGCAGCGGCCAGAGGGTTGCCACCGAAGGTGGTGCCGTGCGCACCGAACTGCATGGTTTCGGCCACCTTCGGGCCGGCCAGCATCGCACCGATCGGGAAGCCGCCACCGAGTGCCTTGGCCAAGGTGACCATGTCCGGCACCACCTCGTCCTGCCAGTGCGCGAACAGCGTGCCGGTGCGGCCCATGCCGGCCTGGATCTCGTCCAGCACCAGCAGTGCGTTGTGCTGGTCGCACAGTTCGCGCACGCGCTTGAGGAAGCCGGACTTGGCCGGCATCACACCGCCCTCGCCCTGGATCGGCTCCAGCATCACCGCCGCCACGTCACCGGCGGCCATCGCGGTTTCCAGCTGCACCTCATCGTTGAAATCGATGTAGCGGAAGCCACCGGGCAGCGGCTCGTAGCCTTCCTGGTACTTCGGCTGGGCAGTAGCGGTCACCGCGCCAAGGGTGCGACCGTGGAAGCTGCCGCGGAAGGTGATGATCACCCGCTTGTCGGCCGGGCGCCCCTGGCTGGAGGCCCACTTGCGGACCATCTTGATCGCCACTTCGTTGGCTTCGGCGCCGGAATTGCACAGGAACACGCGCTCGGCGAAGCGGCTGGCCTTGACCAGCTCCTCGGCCAGGTGCAGCGGCGGCGCGCTGTAGAACACGTTGCTGGTGTGCCAGAGCTTGCCGGCCTGCTCGACCAGCGCGGCCACCAGGTCCGGATCGTTGTGGCCGAGGCCACACACGGCGATGCCGGCGGCCAGATCGATGAACTCACGGCCCTGGCTGTCCCACACGCGGGCGCCCTGGCCGCGCTCCAGTACCACCTGGCGGGGCTTGTAGACCGGCAGGTAGTAGTGTGAAAGGGAAATCAGCGGATCGGTCGCGGCGGTCATGGCAGTCGGCAGGGTTCAGGAATGCCCATTCTCGCGCCGGAACCCCTGCGGCACAATGCGCCCATGCGACCGTTTTCCGCCCCCCAGCTCAACCCCGCCACCGAGACCGGCTGGCGCCGTCGGTGGTTCGACATCATCTACCGCCATGACACCCGCCCTTCGCGCAATTTCGACCTGATCCTGGTGGTGGCGATCGTCGCCAGCATCCTGGTGGTGATGATCGACAGCGTGCAGCACCTGCATGCCGAATGGTCCACCGGCCTGTACATCCTGGAATGGGGATTCACGATCATCTTCACCGCCGAGTACCTGCTGCGGCTGGCGGTGGTCAAGCGCCCGCTGCGGTATGCAGTGAGCATCTGGGGCATCATCGACCTGCTGTCGATCCTGCCCGCCTACCTGTCGATGTTCATCCCCGGCGCGCAGAGCCTGCTGGTGGTGCGCGCGCTGCGCATCCTGCGGGTGTTCCGCATCCTGAAGCTGACCCGCTACATCGAGGAAAGCGGCGTCCTGATGACGTCGCTGTGGCGCAGCCGGCGCAAGGTGCTGGTGTTCCTGTTCACGGTGATCACCATCACCATCATCGCCGGTGCGCTGATGTACGTGATCGAGGGCCCCGACCACGGTTTCACCAACATCCCGGCCAGCATGTACTGGGCGGTGGTGACCATGGCCACGGTCGGCTTCGGCGATATCGTGCCGCAGACCGTGCTCGGCCGCTTCGTCACCTCGGTGCTGATCCTGATCGGCTACAGCATCATCGCCGTGCCCACCGGCATCTACACCGCCGAACTGGCCAGCACCATGCGCGAGGCCGAACTGGCCGCGCGCCGTGATGCCCGCGGCTGCCCGCATTGCGGGCTGGAGGGGCATGAACCGGATGCGCGGCACTGCCGCAAGTGCGGCGGGATCCTTCCCGAAACGTTCAACAGCTGAGGCCAGCATTGCCAGGTGCGTGGACCATGGTCTCGGCAATGGGATCAGGGAAGGCGGCCGCTTGCCGCAGCCAGGTCACCATAGGCATCGTTCAGTCGCGACAGGGCGCCAGGGGACGCATACACCCTGGGCCGCATACCAGGCAACAGCACCGCCGGATCCTGCTCGACAATCGGCTGGCCCTTTTCCAATCGCTCGACACGATGCCAAGCTTCACTGACCAAGGTATCGGCGGAAAGCTCGAACAGGCGCCACGCCGCCACATCTTTGCCGATGCCACTGCTCTGCGCTTGCTGGAGCATGGTCTGATACTGCTGCAGTTGGTTGCGTGCAGCTACCAGGTCTGGCGTCGGCCCCCGCAGCGAGCGCACCAGATCACGGCCTTCACCCACGAAACGTAGTGCGTAATAGTCCGTGGACCTTCCCTGATATCCCTCCATCCTCGCCAGCAACTCAGCGCGGTAGGCAAGGTCGTGCTGATGCAGGGCAGCATCCAGCACTTCGTTCGCTGCAAAGTACCTCGCGTAAGCCTGCATCAGGGCAGCGTGCTGGCGGCGCATGCCCGCGCCGCCGTCACGACGGAACTCCTCACGACGATAATAACGATCAACAGGCTCAGCGACGGCCTGCAAGGCCAGCAGCGCCTGATGGTACTGCCGGGCTGCCGCGTCGAAGGGGACGGGGGGCTGCCGCTCCAATGCCTCCGTCACCGCGTTGCCACAGTCGTACTCGACGTCATTGGCACTCCAGCCCGGTCCACGCGGGGCTGTCTCCGTTCCCGTCGGACCCGCGTCAGCGTCCTTCATCCAGCTTGTATATCGTTCAAATCCCCCCCGAACGCTCAGTTCCATCGCATCTCGGCACTTTGCATAGGCGCTGGCTTTGCGTTCGCGCAAGCCAGAGCCAGAGCCAGACCCGACTCCCGCATCGCTGCAGGCCGACAGCAGCAGACAAAGGACGGGAAACACCAGCAGACGGCGACAAGCGGCGGAATGACTCATACGGGACATCCATGTTGTGCAGGGGAGGGACAGTACGGCACCAGCGTTATCCTGACGAGGGCTTCCCCGTTTCAGGAACCAGCTCAATCCAAGAACAGATCCGGCAACAGCGCGCGCGACGGGTCCACCGCATAGCCGGACAGATCGGTGATACCCGCCTGTGCCAGCACGTCATCGTCGATCAGGAACTGGCCATGGAAGCCGGCCGCTTCGCGCACCAGCACCGCGTGTGCGGCATCGGCCATGATCTGTGGCGTGCGGCAGCCAGCCGCATCCACGCCCGGAATCATGTTGATCGCATCGGTGGCGATGACGGTGCGCGGCCACAGCGCATTCACCGCCACGCCCTGCGGGCCGAATTCCGCGGCCAGGCCCAGGGTGACGAAGCTCATGCCCATCTTCGCCAGCGTGTAGCCGGTATGTGCGCCCCACCACTTCGGCTCCAGGCTCGGCGGCGGCGCCAGGGTCAGGATGTGCGGGTTCGGCGCCTGCAGCAGGTACGGCAGGCAGGCCTGCGCGCACAGGAAACTGCCGCGCGCATTGACCTGCTGCATCAGGTCGAAACGCTTCATCGGCGTATCCAGCGTGCCGCGCAACCAGATCGCGCTGGCGTTGTTGATCAGGATGTCGATGCCACCGAAGGTGTCGACCGTGGCCGCCACCGCCGCCTGCACCTGCTCTTCCTCCCGGATGTCGCACTTCAGCGCCAGGCCCTGCCCGCCTGCAGCCGTCACCGCTTCGGCGGCGGTGTGGATGGTGCCCGGCAGCTTCGGATTCGGCACCGACGACTTGGCCGCGATCGCCACGTTGGCCCCGTCGCGCGCGGCGCGCAGTGCGATGGCCAGGCCGATGCCACGCGAGGCACCGGTGATGAAAAGCGTTTTGCCCTGCAGACTGCCCACGTTCCGCACTCCAGCGTATGCAATGAGCCGCTAGTATGCCGCGCCGACGCGGAGTTCACCCGCCCTTGACGATACTCGGGCCTCCAGACAACGCACGAGGTACACGCCATGCGCCGTTCCCGCCTGTTGCTGCCTGCCCTGGGGCTTGCCCTGCTGACTGCCTGCCAGGGCCGTTCGCCGGAACCCGGCAAGGAGCCACCCGCCGGTGACGCGCCCAGCGCGGAGAAGGCCGCCGCCGACGGCAAGATGCGCTGGAGCGAGGCGGTGGTCTGGGATGGCGACCTCAACGCCTGCCGCCAGGGCGAGAACGCGGCCACCCGGGATTGCCTTCGCGACGCGATGCGCGCCGGTGGCGCCAGTGCCGAGGCCATCACCGCCGCCGAGCAGTTGTCCACCGGCGGTGAGTTGGCCTATGTGACCGCGTGGCACGAGAACGAAGGACTGGGCATTGCCACGGTCGAGTATCCGTTCCGCGCCAACACCAATGAAGGTACCCGCCTGGTCGATGCCAGCGGCAAGCGCATCGATGTGGATGCCGTGCAGTTGGACGACACCTTGCGTGCCGACCCCACTGTGCAGGAACTGCTGAAGGCCAACCCGCAAGCCACGCCGTTCGCACCGGCGCAGTCGGCCGGCGCCTCGCCGTTGGAGAATGGTGGCATCCGCCTGCTGTACCGCACACCGCTGCGCGACTGCCACGCCTGCCCGGATGTCGGGCAGTTGCAGATCGCCTACGACTTCGACGCCAAGCGCAACTTCATCGGCCAGCAGGTGGTACCGGCAACGCCGTAAGGCCACCGGCCTCTGTAGAGCCGAGCCATGCTCGGCTCATTGAATGCAGCCGAGCATGGCTCGGCTCTACATTTCTATTCCTGGTACAGCACTGCCACGCCATCACCACGGGCAAGCCGCTTCACCTGATCCAACGTGTCCACCGCCATGACAGAGTACGTGACCTCCACGCCAGAGTGCAGGCGCCCCTCGGCAGAGTCCTGATCAATCGCCACTGATATCAGCTTGCGGATTCCGGCGAAACGATAAAGATACGCCCTACCGTCTTCACCCACCAGGCGGCCGGTCAGATCCTCATACCCGGAAGCAAGTGCTTCTGCATTCTCAAGAGCGTGTTCATCGTTGTCGGCACTGATCAGGTACACGTTCTCATGCACCAGGAACGATTCCTGCCCTTTGCTCTCGTAATAGAAAATGGCGTGTGCGCAGTACCACATGCATCACCTCAATGATTCCCTTGCGGGTTGTCCCTGGCTTGGATGTCGCGAGCCTTCTGCTGCCAGCGGAATCCACATTCATGCAGCACTTGGCAATGAGCCGTTTAGCCGTTAAGCAGCCCGCGGATCACAAACCGCATCCACGCATGGCGTGGATCTACCGGTACAACTGCACCTGCTTTTTCAACAGATGCGGCACGATCAATCGATGCACCGGGGCAACCGGCAGCATGTACGCGCGCCCGAAGGCGTTATGCGTATGCACCACGGTCGCCACTTCCAGCACGTCGCCCTGCCACTGCAGCGCCAGCTGCACGCGAAGATGGCGGTCGTCGTCTTCCAGCACGATGGCATCGTCATCCATCGACTGCAGGGTGAAGATGCCGAGCCGCTGGCCGGGTTGAGGATCTTCAACAACCTGCACTGCACGCAACGAACCCAGATGCTTCATGCCCAGCAGGCGCATGCCGTGGTTGCGCAGCGCCATCAGCCCATCGAACCAGCCGGGAATGGTCGCGGCCATGTCGCGGTAGGCCTGCAGGGCCGAGCGCCCATCGCGACGGGTCGTCGCCTGGCAGGCGTGCACGAAGTCGGCGCCAGCCAGCTGTGGGTGCAAGACGCTGCCCACACTCGGCGGGCTGGTCAACACCTGCACACGGCTCACGGCTTTGGCCCCTGCCCTTCGTTGTCTTCCCAATGCAGGATGCGGCGGGTGACGAAGCGGTAGACCGGCTTGCCGGTAGCAAACCACAGTTCGCGCACCCACGAGGTGCGCTTGAGCAACCGCTTCTCCACCGGCGTAAGCGATTCACGGCAGTACATGCGCTTGTGCTTGAGCAGGTGGCGCAGGTCCTCGCGCGCCAGCAGCCGCATCCAGCGCGAGCGCGGGTTGCCGATCACCGCCAGCTGGAAGTCGATCAGCGCCGGCCGTCCATCTTCAGTGACCAGCCAGTTGGCCTCCTTGGCCAGATCGTTGTGGGCCACGCCGTTGCGATGCAGCTGCTGCAGCAGCCGGCGCGCGGAACGGAACCAGGCCAGGTCGCCGCGCGGTGGGCGCTGGTACATGGCGTCGCCGGCCATGAAGCTGCGATCCAGGTGATGGCCATTCCAGGCCAGCAGCTGCGGCACATCGGCCATGCCGTGAATGTGCTGCAGCGCGCGGGCCTCGCGGCGGGCCAGCCACCATGCAGGCAGCCGCAACCACAGCGGCGTGGCGCCAAGATCACGGCGCACAAAGGGACCATCGGGCCCTTTCACAAGGAGGATCCGGCCGAAGCTGTCGGCCTTCAAAGCATGCGGTTGAGCGTCGGGCGTATGCGGCATGGGCCCATTCTAGGCGATGGCACTGGTTGCAAACGGTCACCAAGCGGCTGGGAACCAGTCACCTTCACGCCCCTATAATCGGGCAATGGACTCTTCATGGATCGACGCCACGCTTGCGTGGATTGCCGCTCACCCCGTGCTGGCGGGTGCCGTTATCTTCCTCATCGCCTTCTGCGATGCGGTGATCATTCTTGGCGCCATCGTGCCGGCGCTGCCACTGCTGTTCGCGGTGGGCGTGTTCATTGGCCTGGGCCAGATCTCCGGGCCGTACGCGGTGGCGGCTGCGGCATTGGGTGCGTTTGCCGGCGATGGCATCAGTTACTGGATCGGCCGCCGCTGGGGCGACCGCCTGCGCGGCGTGTGGCCGTTCAGCCGTTACCCGCAGCTGCTCGACCGCGGCGAAAACCTGTTCCGCCGCAACGCGTTCAAGAGCATTCTGGTGGCACGCTACGTCGGCGCGATCCGGCCATTCGTGCCCGCCATCGCAGGCATGATGAAGATGCCAGCCAGCCGCTATGTACAGGCCAGTGGTATCGCCAGCATTTCATGGGCGGTCCTGTTCCTGGCCCCCGGCTGGATTCTTGGCGAGGCCTATGACGCGGTGGCCGCGGTGGCCGGTCGGCTGGTGGTGGTGGTCGGCCTGCTGGCGGTGATCCTCGGCCTGGTCTGGGCCATCGTGCTGTACGGCTACCGCTGGTCGGCCGCGCGCATGGACAACTGGTTGGCACGCCTGCTGGACTGGTCCAACCGCCACCCCACGCTGGGCCGCTATACCGTCGGCGTGCTTGATCCCAAGCGCCGTGAATCGGTGCCGCTGGCGATGCTGGCGTTGATGCTGCTGGTACTGGGCTGGGGCTGGTTCGCATTGTTGACCGTGGTGGTCGCGCACGGCGAGCCGCTGGCGATCGACCTGCTGGTGCACCAGGCCATGCTGGCGCTGCGTAACCCGCTGGCCGATTACCCGATGGCCGCGCTGGCGTCGCTGGGCGCCTGGCAGGTTCTGCTGCCGGCCACCGCTGCAGCGATGGGCTACCTGATCTGGCGCCGGCGCTGGATGGCGGCCGCCCACTGGCTGGCCGCGCTGGCGTTCGGCCTGGCGCTGACCATGCTGCTCGGCGCTACCGTCGATGTGGTGCGCCCGGTCGACGCCAGCAGCGGCTTCGGCTTCCCGTCGGTGTCGGTGACGATGGCCACCATCACCTTCGGCTTCTTCGCGGTGCTGATCGCCCGCGAGATGCCCGGCCGTACCCGCGTCTGGCCGTACCTGGTGTCGGGCATCGTGGTCAGCCTGATCGGCTTCTCGCGCCTGTACCTGGGTGCGCATTGGCTGAGCGACGTGATCGGCGGCATGCTGTTCGGCACGTTCTGGCTGCTGGTGCTGGGCATCGCCTACCGCCGCCGCTTCAACCGCTCGTTCTGGGTGAAACCGGTGGCCTGGCTGTTCTATGGCGTGTTCGCCGTGGCGGCGATGTGGTACGCGCCGCGCCACATCCCGGTGAAGCTGGAACGCTTCGAGCCGACCCTGCCGGCCCCGCAGGCAATGGACACGCAGGCCTGGTGGCAGCACGACTGGGCCACGCTGCCGGCGCGCCGCAACGAGTTCGACGACGACCAGCGCTGGCCGCTGGACGTGCAGGTGGCCGGTCCGTTGGCACCGCTGCAGGCGCAACTGGAAGCGCGCGGCTGGAAGCGACAGGAGCAGGCCGGCTGGCAGCAGGCGCTGCTGATGCTGGACAAGAACACCGGCGCCGATGACCTGCCGGTGCTGCCGGCGACGCTGGACACCCGCGTGGAAGCGCTGTTGATGGTGCGCCAGGGTGCACATCGCGATGAGCGCTACGTACTGCGCCTGTGGCCAGCCCCTGCACAGTTGCAGCCGGGCAATACGCCACTGTGGCTGGGCAGTGCGCAGACCCTGCGCTACCAGCGCCATTTCGAATGGATCGGCATGTGGCATCCACTGCGCGGCGTCGACCCGGCATTGAACGCGGTGAAGGACGCCGTGCAGGACCTGCCGCAGCGCGAGGATGTGCACAGCGAAACCGGGTTGCCGGTGCTGCGGTTGAAGACCACCACGCCCTGACCGGCACCGGCACGCAGCCACCCACTGTAGAGCCGAGCCCATGCTCGGCTGCCTTCGCGGGATCCATCAAGCCGAGCATAGGCTCGGCTCTACAGTAGATCCACGCCATGCGTGGATGGCATTCCCCGCATACCCCAGCGTGTGCACCAGGGCGCACACCACCCGGGGCAGGCTGTTACGGCATCCAGCCCAGCAACTGCTGCAAACGCTGGTGCGGGTCGTCCAACTGCAGCAGCTGCAACCGCTGCTGCTCGCTCAGCGGCAGCAGCTCGGCCAGCCGCCAGCCGACCCAGCTGGCCTGGTCCAGCAACGCCGGGTTGGCCGGTGCATAGGCCTCGCCGGCCTGTTCGATGATGTGCCCCAGCACCGTGGCCAGCAGGGCATGCTGCGGCCGCAGTTCGTCGTCTGGGTCTTCATCGCACCAGCGCACGTCGGCTACCACCAGCCCGTTGTCACGCACGCGCGTGCGCTCGACATGGAAACGGCGGGTGCCGCGCAGGCGCAACTGCAGCACGCCGTCGGCGCCAACATCGAAGTCTTCGATGCGCACCTGCACGCCGTAGGCGGCCGGCGTTGCCGGGGCTCCCACTTCCTGGCCATCCAGGATCAGGCAGACACCGAAGCCCTCACCACTGCGGCCGCTGTCGCGGACCAGGTCCAGGTAACGGCGTTCGAACACGCGCAGGCCCACCGCTGCACCTGGTACCAGCGTGGTGTGCAGCGGAAACAGCTGCAGTGAACCGTCGACGCTCATCGGGCCTGCAGCGCGGCAAGGAAGCGGCGCGGTGCGCCGTCGAAGCCACCGTTGGACATGAACACCACGTGGTCACCCCTGCGCGCGCTGGCCTGCAATTGCGCCAGCAGCGCGTCGGTATCGGGCACCGCGTGCGCTTGGCCGCGCACTGCGGCGATCACCGCAGCGGCATCCCAGGCCAGTTCCGGGCGATGCAGGAACACCACTTCATCGGCCAGCGCCAGCGAGGGTGCCAGCGCCTGCGCGTGTGCGCCCAGCCGCATCGAATTGCTGCGCGGCTCCATCGCGACCACGATGCGCGCATCGCCCACCTTGGCGCGCAGCCCTTCCAGCGTGGTGGCGATTGCAGTCGGGTGGTGGGCGAAATCGTCGTAGACGGTGATGCCCTCATGGCTGCCGATCACTTCCATGCGGCGCTTGACGCTGCGGAAGCGCGCCAGCGCCGGGATCACCTCGGCCGGCGCAACACCCACCGCATGTGCGGCTGCCAGCGCCGCCAGGCCGTTGAGCACGTTGTGGCGGCCCAGCAACGACCACTGCACATCACCCAGTGCCTGCCCGCAGTGGTGCACGCGGAACGCGCTGCCATCGGCAGCCAGCAGTTCCGCATGCCACTCCAGCGATGGATCGAAGCCGAAGCGCTCAACCGGGGTCCAGCAGCCCATCGCCAGCACTTCGGCCAGATGCTGATCCTCGCCATTGACGATCAGCCGGCCACGCGCCGGCACCGTGCGCACCAGGTGATGGAACTGGCGCTGGATCGCGGCCACGTCCGGGAAGATGTCGGCGTGGTCGTATTCAAGGTTGTTGAGGATGGCCACCAGCGGCCGGTAGTGCACGAACTTGCTGCGCTTGTCGAAGAAGGCGGTGTCGTACTCGTCGGCCTCGACCACGAACTCGCGGCCCTGGCCCAGGCGGGCAGAGACGCCGAAATCCTCGGCGACGCCGCCGATCAGGAAACCGGGAGAACGACCGGCGCTTTCCAGCAGCCAGGTGAGGATGGTGGTGGTGGTGGTCTTGCCATGGGTACCGGCCACGGCCAGCGTGTCGCGGCCCGGCAGCACCTGTTCGGACAGCCACTGCGCACCGGAGATATAGCGCTGGCCGGCGTCGAGCACGGCCTCAACGGCGGCATTGCCGCGCGAGAGTGCGTTGCCGATCACCACCTCGTCGGTGCCCGGTGGCACGCTGTCGGCGCGGTAGCCCTGGTCCAGGGTGATACCCAGCTGCTCGAGCTGGGTGGACATCGGCGGATAGATGGCCTGGTCACTGCCGCTGACCGTATGGCCCAGTTCCCGCGCCAGGGCGGCCACGCCGCCCATGAAGGTGCCGGCGATTGCAAGGATATGTACGCTGCTCATGACCGAGGATTGTGACCGATGACGGCTGTATAGGGCCAATGTCCGATCCGGGGTAAGACAAGTCCTACACAGGATGTGAGGAAACTCCAATCATCTGTCAGGGAAATCCCGATAGCGATGTTCTGTGAACCCGGACACAATTCGAACTGCCAGCCGCAGTACCCGAACCGGTCCTACTCCCCAAGAGGCCATCCCCAAGGGAGCTCATGCTGCGGGGCCCTGAGCAAGCCCTCTGCTGGCGCCTATCAAACGACACAGGCCTGATCCTCACGGACCAGGCCTGTGTTTTTTCTGCGCCCGTGCGGCCGGCAGCACGCCGGCCCCGCCAGGTCAGGCGTTGATCGCCGCCAGGATGCGGGCTTCGATCTCGTCCAGCTCACCGACGCCGTCAACCCGGGCCAGGGTGCCGCGGCCAGCGTAGAAGTCCACCACCGGGGCGGTCTGCTCGTTGTAGACCTGCAGGCGCTGGCGCACCGCTTCCGGGTTGTCATCGGCGCGGCCCTGCTCCTTGGCGCGGCCGGCGATGCGGTCCACCAGCAGTTCGGTGGGCACGTCCAGCTGCACCACCGCGTCCAGCGGCTGGCCGATCTTGGCCAGCAGGCCGTCCATCGCATTGGCCTGGGCCACGTTGCGCGGGTAGCCATCGAGGATGAAGCCCTTGGCGACATCAGCCTGGGTCAGGCGCGACTCCAGCATGCCCAGCAGGATGTCGTCCGACACCAGGTTGCCGGCATCCATCACCGTCTTGGCCTGCTTGCCCAGTTCCGTGCCCGCGGCGATTTCCGCGCGCAGCATGTCACCGGTCGAAATGTGGGCGATCCCCAGCTTTTCCTTCAGGCGCGTCGCCTGTGTCCCCTTGCCCGAACCGGGCGGTCCCAACAGAACCAATCGCATTGACCTGACTCCAACGTGTTGAAAACAAAGAAGGTTCGCGTCCCGGACGGGCCGGTATCGCTGCACCGCAATAGCGCCACTTTACCGCATCCGGGTAATGTCCCTGCAATGTCCTTTCCCCCGAGCAGGTAGACGCATGCGCAACGGTACCCTCCTCTACGCCCAGTCCGGCGGTGTTACTGCGGTCATCAACGCCACGGCGGCGGCGGTGATCGAGCAGGCGCGGGCCAAGGGCATCAAGGTCCTGGCCGCCCGCAACGGCATCCTCGGTGCCCTGCGCGAAGAGCTGATCGACACCAGCAGGGAGAGCGCGGCCGCGATCCGCTCGCTGGCCCATACCCCGGGCGGCGCCTTCGGCTCGTGCCGGGTCAAGCTGAAATCGCTGGACGCCGACCGCGCGCGCTACGACCGGCTGCTGGAGGTGCTGCGCGCGCATGACGTGCGCTGGTTCCTCTACAACGGTGGCAACGACTCGGCCGACACCGCGCTGAAGGTTTCGCAGCTGGCCAAGGCCTCCGGCTACGACCTGACCTGCATCGGCGTGCCCAAGACCATCGACAACGACCTGGCAGTGACCGACACCTGCCCCGGTTTCGGCTCGGCGGCCAAGTACACCGCCGTCTCGGTGCGCGAAGCGGCGCTGGACGTGGCGGCGATGGCCGAGACCTCCACCCGCGTTTTCATCTACGAGGCCATGGGCCGCCACGCCGGCTGGCTGGCCGCGGCCGCCGGCTTGGCCGGCAACGGCGATGACGAGGCGCCGCACATCATCCTGCTGCCCGAACGCGCCTATGACGAGGCGGCGTTCCTGGCCAAGGTCAAGGCCGTGGTCGAGCGCGTCGGCTACTGCGTTGTGGTGGCGTCGGAAGGCATCGCCACCGCCGATGGCCGCTTTGTTGCCGACGCCGGCGGCGGCAAGGATTCATTCGGGCACGCGCAGCTGGGCGGCGTGGCCGCGCATCTGGCCGGCCGGGTCAAGGACCAGCTGGGCATGAAGGTGCATTGGGCCCTGCCCGATTACCTGCAGCGCTCGGCCCGCCATCTGGCCAGCAGGACCGACTGGGAGCAGGCGCAGGCGGTTGGCAAGGCTGCGGTGCAGCTGGCGCTCAAGGGCCAGAACGGCGTGATGCCGGTGATCGTGCGCAGCGGCGACGCGCCCTACCGCTGGAAGATCGAAGCGGCGCCGCTGTCGAAGATTGCCAACCATGAAAAGAAGATGCCCGCCGGCTTCATCCGCCGCGACGGCTTCGGCATCACCGCCAAGGCGCGCGCCTACCTGTCGCCGCTGATCAAGGGCGAAGCGCCGCTTCCGTATGGCACCGATGGCCTGCCGAAGTACGTCACCCTGAAGAACGTGGCGGTGAAGCAGAAGCTGCCGGCCTTCGAAGGCTGAGGTGCACCTGCGCCCTGTGCGGAGCACAGGGCGCATTGCGGAGACCACCGAAGCGCCCCACAATCGGGCTCCGGCCCGGGGCAAAGGGGCCGCCGCAAGCCAGATTCGACGCTGCCCGGCCACGTGGCCCGGGCCTGTGCTGCCATTTCACAAGGACTGTAACCATGAAGCACCCGATCCTGATCGCCGCGCTGCTGTGCGGTGCCGCCGCACCCGCCTTCGCTGCGACCTGCGAAAGCAACTTCCAGAAGAAGGGCAATCCCTTCGTCGGCACGACCTTCACTTCATCGGTCACCCATCCGGACCTGACCGTGGCGAGTGCCATCGGCCAGATGCGGGTGATCGCCAAGAACGCCAACATGGATGTCCTCAGCGAGGACGTGGAAGGCGGCTCGATGCTGATCGAAGAGCCGGAATCCATGGCCCACAAGCCGATCCCGATGATCATCAGCGCCACTTCCGAAGGCGGCCAGGGCACGGTCGGCATGGTGGTGAAGGTCAACAAGGGCGCCATTGCCTCGGCCGACGGCGTGCGCGAAGAAATGTGCAAGCTGCTCAACCAGGTCAAGCCGGGCAAGGCTGGCGAACAGGCAGCCAAGGCCACTCCGCAGGCGTCGGTGGTAACGATTGACGCCGACCGCTTCGGCTTCCAGCTGCGCAACCAGAACAAGGACAACCCGGCCGCGGTCGAGCCGCGCTACAAGGGCAAGACCTACGCCATCACCGGTCGCATCACCACCGTGCTGCGCAGTGGCGGCACCTACAACACCAGCTTCGACCTGCCCAGCGATGGCAGCATCGACTTTGAGCGCGTGGCCATTTCCTGCTCGTTCGCAGCCAACCAGGCCGCGTATGCGCTGGCCCTGCGCCCGCGCGAGAAAGTGACGCTGACCGGCGTGGTCGACAGCTATGACCAGGTGGGACGTGTGTTGTGGTTGAAGGACTGCCGCGGCAACTGATTGCTGCAGGCATGGGGAAAATGCCCGGGTGCGCAGGCGCCCGGGCATTTTCCTTTCCACAGCGGTTCACGCCTGGCGCACGAGCATCGCAGGATGATGGACGCCCCGCCTGGAGATCATCATGGCCTTGCGTGTTGTTCGACTGGGAACGCCACGCCAACCCGGCGAGGGGCTGCGTATCGGTACCGTGCGGCGCCCGCCGCGCGGCGTGCCGCGCAGCGAGTTCGCCCGGCAGGACTGGTACGACGTCTGGTTCCCGACCCTGTCACCCAGCGCGGCACTGGTGAAGCAGGCGCACGAGGCGAAAACGGCCGCCGACTGGAACGCGTTCTTCCGCCACTACAAGGCTGAGATGAAGTCCCCGGATGCGGCCCACGCGCTGGACCTGCTGGCTGCGATGTCGCAGCACAGCGACCTCAGCGTGGGGTGCTACTGCGAGGATGAGGCGCACTGCCACCGCAAGGCGCTTCGCGAGCTGCTGGTGGCGCGCGGGGCGACGCTGGCCGGAGAATGATGGCGCGCCGCAGTAGATCGACGCCATGCGTGGATGCGGCATCGGTGCCGACCAACGGTCGGCACCCACCTGTATCAATTACAGGCCTTGCCTTCCATCTGCAGCTGCGCGGCAAACATCGTCACCTGCGGAATCTGGCCGGCAGCCGCCTGCTTCTTCGCCTCTTCCAGATAGATGCGCGACTGGCCCTGGCCGTCCAGCTCGACCTTGTTGCTCGACGGCAGGCGCCACACCCGCACCACTGCCTGTTGGGCCGGGCACGCCGCGCTCGGCACGCGGATCACATCGTTGAGTTTCCAGCCCTTGTCCGCACTTGGCTGCGCCTTGGTGTAATCGACGAAGCGCGCGCGTGGCTGGCACTGTTCGCTGGTCCGCACCGGCGCAAAGCGATACGGCTCGGCCGCCTGGCCGGTGAAGGCACCTTCCAGGCGCGCGCAGGCCTCGGGGATCTGCCGCAGGGTGTGCACTGCGCCCACTGCCTGGGGAGCGCCCACGGCGCGCTGCAGCTCCGGGGTTTCCGCGGCGAATGCCGGCACGGCCGGGACCAGGGCGGCAAGCATCAACAGGGACAGGCGCATGTGGGATCTCCTACGGGACTGTGCGCAGGCTTGCAGAGACTGGCTTAACGGGGCGCAAAGGCCTGATGGCTCTCGAATCGTGCCCATGGCCCGGCGGCAGGGCCCGCGCGCATGGCGATGCGTTCCGTCTTGGGGCGCCCACAGGATCACGAGGTGCGGCTCGTAGAGGCCAGTCGAGCATGGCTCGACTCTACAAGTGGCGGCACGCATACTGCGGGCACCAGGGAATGCTGAACACCGCCATACGTCGGACGACCGCCAAGGTCGGTACGGGTTGGTTCCAGGCTGCAGCCCGTCGTCCCCCTCGTGGTGCCGTTCATCGCCACTGGATGCCTACATCCATTCTGCGGAGGGGTCTAATGCTGGAACGTCACGGGCTTTCATTGGCGCTGGGCTGCGCCATTCTCGCGATCCTGTTCGGAATCGTCTCGGCGCGCTGGATCCTGCGCCAACCCACCGGCAATGAGCGCATGGTCGCGATCGCCACCGCGATCCAGGAAGGTGCGCGTGCCTACCTCAACCGCCAGTACCTGACCATCGGCATCGCCGGCGTGGTGCTGTTCGTGCTGGTCGGCGTGTTCCTCAGCTGGTATACCGCGATTGGATTCGCGGTCGGCGCGGTGCTGTCCGGCGCCGCCGGCTACATCGGCATGAACGTGTCGGTGCGCGCCAACGTGCGCACCGCGGAGGCTGCGCGCCATGGCATCAGTGCGGCGATGGACGTCGCCTTCCGCGGCGGTGCGATCACCGGCATGCTGGTGGTCGGCCTGGGCCTGCTGGGTGTGGCCGGCTATTACGCACTGCTGCTGCGGATGGGCCTGCCGATGGAACAGGCGCTGCACGCGCTGGTCGGTCTGGCGTTCGGTTCGTCGCTGATCTCGATCTTCGCGCGTCTGGGCGGTGGCATCTTCACCAAGGGCGCCGACGTCGGCGCCGATCTGGTCGGCAAGGTGGAAGCCGGCATTCCCGAGGATGACCCGCGCAACCCGGCGGTGATCGCCGACAACGTCGGTGACAACGTCGGCGACTGCGCCGGCATGGCCGCCGACCTGTTCGAGACCTATGCGGTCACCGTCATCGCAACGATGCTGCTGGGCAGCCTGATGCTGGCCGAGGCGGGCGCCAATGCCGTGCTGTATCCGCTGGTGCTGGGCGGTGTGTCGATCATCGCCTCGATCATCGGTGCGCTGTTCGTCAAGGTGAAGCCTGGCGGCTCGATCATGGGCGCGCTGTACAAGGGCGTGATCGTCTCCGGCGTGCTGGCCGCGATCGCGTTCTACCCGATCACCACCGGGCTGATGAGTGACAACGTACATGGACCGATGCCACTGTACGGCTGCGCGTTGATCGGCCTGGTCCTGACCGGGCTGATCGTGTGGATCACCGAGTACTACACCGGCACTCAGTACAAGCCGGTGCAACACGTGGCGCAGGCCTCGACCACCGGGCACGGCACCAACATCATCGCCGGCCTCGGCATCTCGATGAAGTCCACTGCACTGCCGGTGGTGGCGGTGTGTGCTGCGATCTGGGGTGCGTTCGCGCTGGGTGGCCTGTATGGCATCGCCATCGCCGCCACCGCGATGCTGTCGATGGCTGGCATGATCGTCGCGCTCGATGCCTACGGACCGATCACCGACAACGCCGGCGGCATCGCCGAAATGGCCGAGCTGCCCTCGGAGATCCGCGACATCACCGATCCGCTGGATGCGGTGGGCAATACCACCAAGGCAGTGACCAAGGGCTATGCGATCGGCTCGGCTGCACTGGCCGCACTGGTGCTGTTCGCCGACTACACCCACAACCTGCAGGCCGCCAACCCCGGCCAGGAATTCCGCTTCGACCTCAGCGACCACACGGTGATCATCGGCCTGCTGATCGGGGGCCTGATTCCCTACCTGTTCGGTGCGATGGCGATGGAAGCGGTCGGTCGTGCGGCGGGGGCAGTGGTGGAAGAGGTGCGGCGCCAGTTCCGCGAGATCCCCGGCATCATGCAGGGCACCGGCAAGCCGCAGTACGACAAGGCGGTGGACATGCTGACCCGCTCGGCGATCCGCGAAATGATCGTGCCCTCGCTGCTGCCGGTGGTGGTGCCGGTGGTGGTCGGCCTGCTGCTGGGGCCGCGCGCACTCGGCGGTCTACTCATCGGCACGATCGTAACCGGCCTGTTCGTGGCCATCTCGATGACCACCGGCGGCGGCGCCTGGGACAACGCCAAGAAGTACATCGAGGACGGCCACTTCGGCGGCAAGGGTAGCGAGGCACACAAGGCGGCCGTGACCGGCGACACCGTCGGTGACCCGTACAAGGACACCGCTGGCCCGGCGATCAATCCGCTGATCAAGATCATCAACATCGTGGCGCTGCTGCTGGTGCCTCTGTTGTAGATCCACGCCATGCATGAACCCGTAGCGTCGAGCAGGCTCGACGCTACGGCCGCGACCGCCTCATCCATCGGATGACAAGCAGCACCACGACGATCATCCAGCAGGCGTGGATCGGCCGGTCCCAGCCATCGAAGAGGCTGAGCGGGCTGCCGATGAAAGCGAGCGAAGCCAGCCACGCACACAGTGCGCCGGGCAGCCACGCGCCACGCCAGATGCAGAAGGCGGCGAACACCAGCAAGGGCCAGGCGAAGATGATCGCCGGCGTGAACGGTGCCAGCGAAAGCACGGCCAGGCATGCAGCCAGCAACACGCTGCACCAGGCCAGCACCCGTAACGTCCGTGTCGTCATGCCAACCTCCGCGCGTCCATTGACGGTCGTGCGCGAGCATAACGCCTGCGCGCTGCCTTGAACTCCGGCTCGGGTCAGAGCCCTGTCCTGCGGAAAGGGATCCGACCCCGATGGCGGTCAGCGCCCGCGCAGGAAGAATGACACCGGCACCATCACCTGCACCGGGCCGCCAGGCACCTCGGCCGGCGGCGCCGGGACCGGGCTGGCCCGCTGCACGGTGTCCAGCGTCTCCTGGTCGAGCAACGCGAAGCCGCTGCTGCGGCCCAGCACCACCGCCGAAACCACACCGTCGCGGGCCACGGCAAAACGCACGTAGACCACGCCCTGCTGACGCAGCCGCTCGGCCTGGCGTGGATAGCGCCGGTGCTTCTGCAGATGCCCGAGCAGGCGCCCCTCCCAGGTGGCCTCGGCGCGACTGCGCTCGCCGGCGGTGGTCTGCGGTGCGGTGTAGCGTGCGGCCGCGTCGGCCGCCACCTGCGGCGGTGCGCTGGTCTGCGCGACATTGGCCTCGGCGGTGTCCGGCGAGGGCGTCGGCTCCGGCGTACGCGGCGGTGGCAGGTCACCCTGCGGCTGCACCGGTGCCTTGGGTTGCTCACGCAGGGCCGGTTTCGGCGCCTGTCGCTGCTGTTGCTGTTGCAGCGGCCCAGTGGCAACCTCGCGCGGCGGCACCGGAGGCGCCTGTGCCATCGGCGCCAGCTCCAGCATCAATGCAGCGGGCGGCGCTGCGGCGGCCACCGCCGGTGCGCGCGCCGCCCACCAGCAGGCCACGCTGACCAGCAACGCATGCACCAGCAGCACGATCGCCAGGCTGGTCGCCCAGCGCCGCAGTCCGCTCATCGCGCGCCCTGCTCCAGTCCAACCAGTGCCACCTTCAGGTAGCCCGCCGCACGCAGCGCATCCAGCGTTGCCATCAGTTCACCGTAAGGCACGCGGGTATCGGCACGCAGGAACAGGCGTTGCGAGGTGTCACCGTGGGTGGCTACCTGCAATGCAGCGGCCAGCCCGTCACGCGCCACCGCCTGCTCGCCCACGCGCAGCGACAGATCGGCCTGCACGGTCACATACACCGGCGCCTGTTCGGGCGGCGTGGCACTGGCGCTGCTGGCCGGCAGCTGCACCGGCACTGATACGGTGGCCAGCGGTGCGGCTACCATGAAGATGATCAGCAGCACCAGCATCACATCGATGAAGGGCGTGACGTTGATCTCGTGTGCTTCTTCCGGTGCGTCGTCGCGGTCGGACCCGGTCCTGATCGCCATCGTCGCGCCTCAGTGCACCGCGCGCAGCGGTGCCGCTGCGGCACGCGGCGCGGCACGATCAAGATCGCGCGAAACCAGCTGCTGCACGGCCGCCGACAGATCGCCGAGCAGGCCCCGCAGGCCGGCCAACACGCGGCTGAAATGGTTGTAGACCAGTACCGCGGGAATCGCCGCGACCAGGCCGAGTGCGGTCGCCAGCAAGGCCTCGGCGATGCCGGGCGCAACCACCGCCAGGTGGGTGGTGTTGCTGTGTGCGATGCCGATGAAACTGTTCATGATGCCCCACACCGTGCCGAACAGGCCGACGAAGGGCGCCACCGCGCCGATGCTGGCGAGTACACCGATGCCGCGCCGCTGCACGCGCGCGGTCTCCAGTTCGATGCGGTCCAGGCGCGAGGCGATGCGTTCCTTGATGCCGTCGCGACTATCCAGATCCTGCGACAGGCGCAGTTCGGTGCGGGCGGCGTCCAGCATGGCGAGTGCGGTGCCCTGCTGCAGACTTGCCTCTCCGCTCTGCGGCGGCAGCTGTGCCGACTGCAGCAACAGCGCGCGCGCCGCGCGCAGCTGCCGGGCCTGGCGGGTCAGCTCCCAGCCCTTGGCCAACAGCACGGTCCAGGTGGACAGCGACGCCAGTGCCAGCGCGATCATCACGGCCTTCACCACCACGTCGGCGGCCAGGTACATGCCCCACGGGGTCAATGCGGGGGCGGCCACGGGGGCCAGGTCAGCAGGCAGCATCATCTCGGCTTCCATCAGCATCAGGGGTCGCTGCGCGACTACGGGCCGCGCGCGGATCATTGGCGTCGTCCACTTCCACGACCGGATGGGGCTCCAGCCGGGGGGCCGGTCGGCTCAGCACGTAGCCGGCGCTGACCGCGAAGAACAGGCCCACGCCCAACAGCAGGCGCCAGGACGGATGCGCGCCCCAGCAGAACAGGGCAAAGCCCAGCGCCATGCCGGCACTGGCAAACGCCTTGCCCTTGCGCGATACCGCGCCCTGCTCGCGCCACAACCGCAGCGACGGGCCGTAGCGCGGATGCGCCAACAGGCACTGCTCGAACTTCGGCGAGCTGCGCGCGAAGCAGCCCACGGCCAGGATCAGGAAGATGGTGGTCGGCATCACCGGCAGCAACGCGCCGATCACCCCGAGCCCGACCATCAGCCAGCCCAGCGCGAACCAGAGCCAGCGCATCAGCGCTGCACCTGTGGGCGCGCGCCGCGCATCAGGCGAATTCCACTTCGACGTGGCCGTGCACGCTGCGGAACGCGGCGTCGGCGGCATCGATCACCTGCTGCTCCTGCTCGACACTCAGCGGTACCGCGTCCAGCGCAGCGGTGAACTCACGCCAGTGGCGCGCCGCGCCATCCGGATGCGCGGCCAGGTGGCGGGCGCCAAAATCACGGTCCAGGCCGAGCCTGGCGGCCATCTTGTACAGAATGGTGCCGCCCAGGTTGGAGCCTTCAGCCACGTACAGCCACCCCAACGCGGCGGGCAGTTCCAGATCGGACGGCAACGCCGCGATGTCAGCCCCCGGCAGGGTCTGCTCCAGGTCCTGCAGGTCGCGCGCGACCTGGGTCAGGCGGCGGCGCTCGCCCAGGTCCGGCAGCAGTGCGTCCAGCGCAGGGTTGGCATACAGCGCATCGATGCTGCGGTGGAACCGATACTGCACGCGCAGGAAACGGGCGAAATTGCTGCGGTCGGCGAAGATGTCGCCGGCCATGATGCGCTTGTCCAGGGCACCGTGGCTGTCGCGGGTGGCGGCCTTGAGCCGCAGGCTGCGGCTTTCTTCAGGGGCGATGTGTGCGTTCATGGGGGATGCCAAGGGGGTCGTCCTGCTGTAGACGTTTGCCACGGGGCTTTCCCCAAGGCTATGTGCGCCGATAATGGCGCATCCCTTCTTACCGCAGGAACCGACGATGATCACCACCGAACCGCGCATGACCAACCTGTTCCTGCAGCTGGGCCTGGACGCCAGCGCCGAGGGCATCGCCCGCTTCATCCGCGAGCACCAGCTGGCCACCGATGTGGAAGTGGTCGAGGCGCCGTACTGGAACGATGCGCAGCGCCAGTTCCTGTCCGAGTCGCTGCAGGCCGATGCGGCATGGACCACCGTGGTGGACGAGCTGAACGAGTCGCTGCACGAAGATGCGGTGAAGGCCGCGACCGGGCTGTAAGTAGACGCCGGGCGTGGCGGGGCGCTGGCGATTGCACGGCGGAAGCGGTGCGGACCAAGGTCCGCACCCACCGAGGGCGGTCCGACCCCACCGCTCATACGCGACCGATCAGTACTTCCAGGTCAACGCCAGCCGCGCGGTGCGGCCCGGGGCCGGCATCACGCCCAGGGCCAGCGGGTCCAGGTAGTAACGATCGGTCAGGTTGTCCACGCCGGCTTCCACCGAGAGCTGGTCGTTGAAGCTCCAGCTGGCGAACAGGTCCACCAGCGTGGTTGGCCGGTACAGCTGCTGGATCGCCGACAGGCCTACGTTCCAGTCCTTGTCCAGCTTGCTGATCGGGCCGGCGTTGTGGACCACGCGGGTGCCGAAGGTCAGGCGCTCCTCGAACAGGCGCGAGCCCAGGGTCAGGTTGACCATGTAGCGCGGCGGGTTCTGGGTATTGGTGTACGAGCCCTCGAAGCCGCCGTCCACGCAGTCGGGCGTGTTGGCCAGCTCGCCGTTCCTGCGTTGCGCCCCGTAGGCACGGCGCTCGGCGGCGATGTCCGGCGCGCAGGTCTTGGCCTTGAAGTAGTAGTGCGCGGACAGATCGGCAAATACCTTGCCGCTGTCATAGCTGGACTGGAACTCCATGCCCGAGACCTTGAACTGGTCGACGTTTCGGATCAGGCCCGCCGACAGCGTGCGGTAGTCACGGGTGATCAGGTCGTCGATGCGGGTATCGAAGTACGCCAGCTTCAGCGCCAGGCGGTCGCCGGCGGCGAACAGGTCGTAGCGGATGGTGCTGGCGCCGATTTCCCAGCTGCGCGCGCGCTCCGGCTTCAACTCGCCCACTGGCTTGGCGGCGGTGAACAGGCCCAGCGTGGTCTCGAACAGGCTCGGCAGCTTGGTGCCTTCGGCGTACTTCACGTAGACCATGGTGTCTTCGCTGAAGCGGTAGGCCACGCTGGCGGTCGGCGAGAACGCAGTGTCACGGCGGCGGATCGGCTGCGACCACGTCCAGCTGACCGGCACTTCCAGGTCCTGCGCCTTGCCGGCGTCGTAGAAGTTCCAGCCACCGATGTCGGCCACCGTGCCCTTCTTGTACGGTGAGGCCAGCAGCGATTCCTGGGTGAAGTTGCCGTTGGCATCCGGATACCAGTTCAGCAGCGCGATGCGCTTGGCCCGCCACGACGGCAGCGCCGGGTTGCCATTGAGCAGTTCGGTGTAGCGGTACTGGCCCTGCACCTCATAGGCATCGGGCGTGGCCAGGCGGTTGCGGTCGTGCACGTCCACGAGGTTCCAGCGGCCGCCGGCCAGCAGTTCCCAGTGCTCATCGGGCTGCCACTTCAGCGAGGCCACGGCACTGTATTCCTTGCGCTCGGCATTGCGCAGGAAACGGTTGTTGACCAGGTCATCGTGCATGACCGGCCCCGAACTGCCCGGCGCGATGTCTTCGTCGCTGTAGGACAGGCCGTAGTCGAGGGTGAACGCACCGGCGCGGGTATCGAACTTCGAGGTGTTGCTGGCATCCAGGCCGAAGCGCTTCTGTCGCAGCGGATTGCGGTAGGCATCCTTGTAGCCGGGGTCGCCGCTGAAGCTGGGCGCGTCATACCACTCGGTGCGGCGGTCGAAGTACCACGGGGTGATGCCGGTCAGACTGTTGTACATCACGCTGTCGGTATCGGTGTATGTGGCGTTGACACGCAGGTCGACCAGATCGCTGTCCGGATTGAAGCGGTAGCGCAGGGTGTAGCTGTCCATGTCGACATGGCCCGGGTCCCACTGCGGAATGCGATCGCGGTCGACGCGGATGATCTGCGACGCCATGATCTCGCCGGCGGTGCCTTCGTAGCGACGGTATCCGGCTTCCAGCGTCTGCGCGTCATCGATGCGCCAGGTGCCCTTGAGCAGCGCCGACTTCGAACGCGACGAGGTATTGAAGACCTCGGTACGCGGCGGGTTCAGCGGTGCCAGAGTGCGCCGGGTCTGCGGGAAGTCGTCGTAGCCGTGCTTGCCAGAGAAGTAGTTTCCATTGTCGCGGTAGGCGTAGGCAGCAACCAGATCGAAGTGGTCCCAGTGACCGGCTGCAGCGACGTTGAAGAACTGGCTGCCGGTGGCGCTGCGGTCGGAACGTGGCGCGGCGCTGTAGGACGGCAGGTTGTTGGCGCTGGCGTTGGCCAGGCCGCCACGCACGCGTACGCCGAAGTCGCGCCCCTCGCGCAGCACGTCATCGATTTTCAGCGTCTCCATCTCGACCACGCCGCCGATGCCACCGGAGGCATTGGCCTGCAGGCTCGGGCCCTTGGTGATGGTCAGGCTGGAAATCAGGTCCGGGTCGAGGTAGGTGCGCTGCGATTGGCCGGCATAGCCACGGTAGGTATCCATGCTGGACTGGCCGCCGTCGATGATCACCGGCACGCGGCCCTGGCCCTGGATGCCGCGGATGTTGACGTCGAAGCCGTTGCCAACGCGCGGATCGCCGGCGGTGACACCGGCCACGCCCTTGACGATGTCGCCGTTGGAGGTGCCACGGAAGCGCTCCAAGTGCGTGCGGTTGAGCGTGGTGATGGAACCGACGCCGCGATAGCTGTCGAGCAGGCGTGCCTCGTCGCTGCCCGCGCCACTGTCGACGCGGTCGCCGGCCACGCTGAGCGTGTCGGTGACGATCACGCCGCTGTCGGCCTGCACCGGCATCGCCGCTTCCAGAGTGACTGCATCTGCGCTGACCCGGCGCACCGCCAGGCCACTGCCCTGCAACAGCTGCTGCAGCGCCTCGTTGGCCGGCAGGCTGCCCTTGACCGCACGCGAGGTTACGCCCTGGGCCAGGGTGGCCGGATACACGACCTGCACGCCGGACTGGCGCATATAGCTGCGCAGCGCTTCTTCCAGCGGCTGCGCTGGAATGTCGAAGCGCTGCACGGCAGCGTGGTTGCCGGTGGCGCTCTGTGCCAGCACGGACGGTGCGGCGCTGGCCAGGCCGGCGGCCAGCAGGGCGATGCACAGGCGGGACGGGCGCAGCGCGCGGCCCGGGCGGTGGGAGTCGAACATGGGGAACCTGTCAGGTAATCGGTGCCGCAGGCGCGGCGTCATCCGCAACACAGGCGGACACGGCGACGTACGTGGCGGCGGCGGGTACGTTCGCGGAGTAAGACGGATGAAAGCGTGGCAACCCCAAGGGGATTTGCAGTCGAAGCAGGTGCCGACGGTTGCGCGGCAGGTTGCAGTGGTGGGTGCCGACGGTTGCGTGGCTGGTTGTAGTGGTGGGTGCCGACCGTTGGTCGGCACCGGGGCATTGGCGTGGATCTACCGATGGACGATGGCGACGCCGAGCGGCAGCCGAGTCACCTGCAATCCAGCCGTCGCGGCCAGTGCATCCAGCGCCTGCTCCGGGCGATCGATGCGCAATGCGGCACTCACTGCGGGTAGTCGCGACAGATCGCCGCGCACGAAGGTCGGGCCGGCGCGGTAACGCCCCACCCATTGCACGGCGTCGGCGACGCTGGCCTGCTCCAGCAGCAGCTCGCCCTGCCGCCACGCGCCGACGCTGTCGGCAGCCACATCCCGCAGACGCGTCACGCCGCTGTGCTCGCCATAGACCGCACGCTGGCCCACCTGCAGATAGGTCCAGCCACCGTCGGCCGGGCTGGCCACGCGCACCCTGCCCTGCCCGACCTGGGTTTCAACCTGGTCATCTCCGCGCGCGACGGTGAACGCGGTCGAGATGTCCTCGATCACGCCGTTGCCCGCACGCACGCTGAAACGTCGCTGCGCATCCGGGCTGACCTCGAACCAGGCACGCCCACGCAGCAGCTCGATCTCGCGTGCATGTGCATTGAAGCGCACGGTAATCGCACTGTCCGCATCCAGCACTGCGCGGCTGCCATCGGGCAATTGCACGTTCTGCGCGACGTGCGTGCTGCGATGGTCGGCCTGCAGCCGCAACCAGGCCTCCGGCCATGCCACCAGCATCGCCAGCGCGGCTGCAGCGGCCATCGCCCAGCGCATTCGATGCGGCCGCGGGCGTTCGGCGGGCTGGACCTGCGGGCGTGGCCCGACACTGCGCCACAGCGCGCGCTCGTGTTCGAAGGCACGGCGGTGCCCGGGTTGTGCCAGCCAGCGCTCGAACTCGCGCATGCGCCCCTCGCCGATGTCACCCGAGGCCAGCCACGCGATCCAGCCCCGGGCCTGTTCGGCCAGGGCATCGTCATTGGCGGCGGGCAGCGTGTTCGGCGGGCTCATCGGCTGGCGGACAGGCGCATTCAAGCGCGGGCGGAGGAACTAGACCGCATCCACGGTCCAGTGATCAAGACGTTCCAGTGAGGGCCAGCCCCAAGCCGGGCCGGTCATCGGCCGCTGCGTGCCCACGCCAGCCGCTGCAGCGCCGTGCGTACATGGTTCTCGACGGTGGTCACCGACACCCCGAGGCGGCGGGCGATCCCGGCCTGGGTCAGGCCCTGCAGGCGGTTGAGCCGGAAGATGGTGCGGGTCGGCTCCGGCAAGTGCCCCGCCGCATCAAGCACCCGCTGCAGCTCGTCCTGTGCCATGGCCTGTTCCTCGGTCGAGATGACCTCGTCCGGCCCCCACAGGTAGTGGTCGGCCAGCAGGCGGTTGCGCCGGGTCGATTCGCGGCCGTGGTCGGTGGCCAGGTTGGCGGCCAGCCGGTACAGATAGGCCCGCGGGTTGTCGATGGCCTGGCTGTCGTCGACCCCACGGGCCTTGAACCACACCGCCTGGATCACATCCTCGGCGCCATTGTCGCCGCCGAGGATGCGCTGCACCCGGCGCAGCAGTGCCGGCCGCTCACGGATCAGCAGTTCGGTAAGGGAGGCGGCATTGGAGGACATGCGCAGAACGGGACGACAGACGGAAGGCGCCGCGCATGCTACTCCGTTAATGAGAATCAGTCACGTTCGCATCAGTGGATGCAGCCGGTCAGCCCGTCATAGGTGCTCTCCGACGTGCCGGGCAACGGATCATGCAGCGGATTACGGGCCGCCAGCGCTGCATGGAAGGCCTCCACCGGGGTGCCAGGCACCAGCGGCAGCGGGCACAGCCAGGTCGGTTGCCGGGCTACGATCGCACCGTCGTTCCGCGACACGGCCAGGTCACTGGCGGCAAATGCCCACAGGCACTCATGCACCGTGCCGCGCACCGCGTCCACCGAACAGCGCAGGCGCAGCGCCCGGATGTCGCTGTACTCACCCTCGCAGAAGGTGTCGCCGCAGATCGCGTCGAACCCGTGCTGCAGACGCCCTTCCAGGGCAAAGAAGCGGTCCCAGTTGGCTTCCTGGTGCGGGTAGTCGATCAGGTCCACGTAGGGAAAAGCGTGGGCGGCGGGCGCGATCAGCAGCGTGCAGAACAGTCCGAGTGACAAGGCGGATGGTTTCATGCGGGAACTCCTCGGGTAGGTACATCCAGACTGCGCGCGCGCGCCACCCGGACCCATCGGTCAACCCCGGCCCGCCGGGTCGGCGCCTTCCTCGCCCTGCCGTCAGCCCCCTCCCCCTGCACAGCGCCCGGCAAAGGCATAAAATGGGGGGCTATCCGTCTATATCCCCCACCTGGAGCACGACCATGGGTCTGGAACTCGTCTCGCCCGGCAAGAACCCGCCGGAAGAAATCAACGTCATCATCGAGATCCCGAAGGACTCGGAGCCGGTGAAGTACGAAGTGGACAAGGAAACCGGCGCGATCTTCGTCGACCGCATCCTGTCCACCCCGATGCGCTACCCCTGCAACTACGGCTACGTGCCGAGCACCCTGTGCGGCGACGGCGATCCGGCCGACGTGCTGGTGGTGCTGCCGCTGCCGCTGGTGCCGGGTTCGGTCGTGCGCTGCCGTCCGGTCGGCGTGCTGAAGATGAGCGATGAGGCGGGCAGCGACGAGAAGATCCTGGCCGTGCCGGTTTCGAAGATCTTCAGCGGCTACGCCCACGTGGAAGATATCGCCCAGGTGTCCAGCCATTGGCTGGAGCGCATCGGCCACTTCTTCGAGCACTACAAGGACCTGGAGAAGGGCAAGTGGGTCAAGCTGGACGGTTGGGGCGGCGCCGCTGAGGCCAAGCAGATCCTGATCGAGGCGCACCAGCGCCATCTGGACAGCAAGGCCTGAGCCTGAACCGGATCGCTCCGGCGGCACCCCGCCGGAGCGATGCGGGTCACGTTTCATGACGACGGCACATCACTCTTGCCGCCGTATTAGGTAAATTGCGTCACTTCACACGTCGTCGACATCCATCGTCGAGACAGCCAGGGGAATGTGTCGTGCGTATTCTGCTTGTTGGGGATGCAGCCAGCCTGCCGGCCGAGCTGACCGAATTCATTGCCGATCTTGGGGAAGACTGGCAGCCGCTGACCGCCACCGATGGCCAGACCGCGATGACCGCGGTGGCCACGCAGGGCGTGGATGCGGTGATCGTCTGCCCGCAACTGCCGGATCTCAATGCCACCACGCTGCTCGGCCAGATCCGGACCTTGCGCCCGGAAACCATCCGCATTGCGCTGGTGGACGCCCAGCACGGCAACCGGCCGCCGCCGGCACGCCTGATCGGCGTGGCCCACCGCTTCCTGCCGTTGCCGCTGGCACCGGAAGTGTTGCTGGAAGCGCTGACCAGCCTGGAAGAGCTGCGTGAAGTGCTGGACAGCCCGCGCCTGCGCGACGCCATCGGCCGTATCGAGAAGCTGCCCTCGCCGCCGCACCTGTACCTGAGCCTGACCCAGGCACTGGAACATGACGACGACGCCGACAGCGCCGACGTCGCCAAGCTGGTGGCCGCTGATCCGGCGATCGCGGCCAAGGTGCTGCAGCTGTCGAACTCGGCGTTCTTCAGCCAGGGCCGCACCATCGCCGACCTGCGCACCGCCGTGACCCGCCTCGGCCTGTCGACGCTGCGCGATCTGGTACTGGCCAGCGAGGTGTTCTCGGCACCGACACTGTCCACGGCCGAGCGCAATTCACTACAGCAGCGCGCCCTGCTCGCCTCGCGGCTGGCGGCACGCCTGCTGCCCGAATCCAGCGCCGAACTGGGCGCGACCGCCGCGCTGCTGGCCGACATCGGCCTGCTGCTGCCCGGCGTGCGCAACGAGCGCAGCGAACCATCGCTGACCGGTGACACCCGCCCGGGCCACGCCGAAGCCGGTGCCTATCTGCTCGGCCTGTGGGGCCTGCCGATGCCGATCATCGAAGCGGTCGCGTTCCATCTGCAGCCGCAGCGTGCCAATACACGCAGCTTCTGGGTGACCGGCGCAGTGCACGTGGCACTGGCACTGGTCAATGGTGATCCGGTGGACGAGGACTACCTGCAGCGCGCAGGTGTTCTCAACAGGCTGCCGCAGTGGCGGGAGCATGCCAATGCGTTGATGGGACTGGTACCCAGCGAGGCTTGAGGCACCGCCCAGGGCGAGTTCGCAGGGAATGAAAGGCAGGCCGGGTGGCCTGCCTTTTCCGTTGTGCCTGAAGAACCATCCACGCATGGCGTGGATCTCCTCAGTCGGTGCAGCACACAAACAAGAAGGGCGGACCTTGCGGCCCGCCCTCCTCTTTCTGCTGTGACGCTTCGATGGATCAGAAGCGCTGGGTGTACTTCATGTAGTAGAAACGACCGATGTCGAAGCCACCGTAGTACGAGAAGCTCGAGTTCGGCTGGCTGTACATGACCGGGCCCTCGTGGTTGAACACGTTGTTGGCGCCCAGCGAGACCGTGGCTTCCCACGGCAGGTTGTAACGCACCTGCACGTCGTGGAAGGTGTTCGAACCCACCTTGCGGGTCGGCTGCGCCAGGGTGTAGGCCGAGCTGAAGTCAGGCAGGTTGCACTCGGTATCGTAGGAGCACGGCTCCTTCATGCTCGAGTAGTAACGCACGCCCCAGTTCACGCCCAGGTTGCCGTAGGTCCAGTCGACGTTGAGGTTCGAGCGGACGCGGAAGTTCGCGCCCCAGTCTCCGGTCGCCCAGCTGGTGTGCTGCTCGACCGGGGTCTCGGCTTCGTTGTCGCGCTTGTACTCCAGGTAATCGACGTAGGTGGTCTTCCAGTCGATGACGAACTTGCCGAAGGAGAACTCCGGCAGGCGGTACTTGATGCCCAGATCGTAACCCGCGGTTTCCTGGTAACCACCGTTGATCAGGGTACGGGTAACGTCGACCACCTGGTTGGCGGTACGGCCTTCGGTGCCGCGGTCGAAACGCTCACACGCCGACGCCACGCCCAGCACATAGCACTGGTTGAGGATCGAGGTTACCGACTCGGCGGCGATCACGTTGTCGATGCGGATCTTCCACCAGTCGAGGCTGACGTCCAGGCCCTGCACGAAGTTCGGGCTGTACACCAGGCCGGCGGTCCAGGTCTTGGAGGTTTCCGGCTTCAGTTCCGGGTTGGAACCCGACTCGAAGGCGCTGTAGGACTGGGTGCCCGGGCCGGTCGACTGTGCACCGCCGGAAGTGATCTGGCGGAAGTTGGCCGGAACGCCACGCGCCTGGCAGGCTGCCGCCACCGAGGGGTTGCGTGCGGCCGAGCCGAAGCTGCTGTCACACGGATCGGTGTAGGCGTCAAAGGTCTGCGAGGTACCGCCGTACATGTCGGCGATGCTCGGGGCGCGGAAGCCGGTCGAGTAGGTTGCACGCACCAACAGGTCGTCGATCGGCTTCCACTTCAGGCCGAACTTGCTGTTGATGGTATCGCCGAAGGTGTTGTAGTCCGAGTAGCGGCCGGCCATGTCGAGCGACAGCTCCTTGGCGAACGGCATGTCGGCCAGCACCGGCACATTCAGTTCAACGTAGAACTCGTCGAGCTTGTAGCTGCCCTTGGTCGGCTTGCCGGCCAGGTCGGTACTCAGGCCAGACTGCAGCAGCGCATCCGGGTTGTACTCGCCGCTTTCTTCGCGGTGCTCGTAGCCCGCCGCGATGGCCAGCTCACCGGCCGGCAGCGAGAACAGCGAACCTCCGATGTTGGCGCTGTACGCCTTGGTGGTGTTGGTATAGGTATCGTGGCTCGGCAGGTACAGGTAAGCCTGCAGGGCCGGATCGGCCAGCGAGCCGTTGCCGGTCGAGCCGTACGGTGCCAGCGGGTTCCACGGGGTGCAGCCAGCGATGACATGGCCCGGGGTGCCGCAACGGGCAACGTCGCCGTCCATGAAGGACGGACCGACCGCATTCTGCACGTTCGGGATGAACAGGTTGCCGGTGCCGGTCTTCACACCCTTGTTCTGGTTGTAGACGTAGCCCACGTCCCAATCCCAGAACTTGTCGCCGAACTCGAACGAACCTTCCAGGCCGGCCGAGAAGCGGAAGGTCTCCTGCTCGGACTCGGTCTGGCGCGGCACTTCGGATGTGCGACGGATGAAATTCGCATCCGTGCCCAGCGGGTTGTAGATGCTGTTGGCCGACAGCGGGGTCTCATAGACCTCGGACTGGTACGGGTAGCCGGCAATCTGCTGGGTGGCCGTACGCTTGGTGTACAGCACGTTCGCGGTGCCGCGGATGTTGTCGGTGAAGTCGTAGTTGCCGTTGGCGAACACCGAACGACGGGTCAGCTTGTTCTGCAGCCACATTTCCTGGCTGGCATTGGTGTAGTCCGCCGTGCCGAACTCGCGGAAATCGGCCATGGTGTTGCCCGAGCCATTGTTGGCGCGGGTGTACCAGTTGTCATTGCTGTCGATCAGCACGCCGTGGTTGGATGCCGGCGACCAGCCGTTGGCGTCTGCGTCGGTCGGGTTCGGGTGGAACTGGCCGTTCGGGTAGCGGCTGAAGGCACGATCCTTCGCCCAGACCGGATCTTCCTTGCTGTACTCGGCGCCGAAGGTGATCGAACCACGCTCACCGGTCTGGCCGTAGACGAAGTTGTAGACCTGCTTTTCGCCGTCGCCCTTGCTGTACTGGCCGCCGTAGACGCTGGCTTCCAGACCGTCGAAGTTCTTGCGGGTGATGATGTTGATCACGCCGGCGATGGCGTCGGAGCCGTAGATGGCCGATGCGCCGTCGGTGAGCACTTCAATGCGCTCGACCACCGAGGTCGGGATCGAGGCCAGGTCGGTGTAGCCACCGGTGCTGACGCCCATGCGCTTGCCGTCCAGCAGCACCAGGGTGCGCTCCGGGCCCAGGCCGCGCAGATCAACGTACTGGCCGCCGACTTCTTCGCCCGAGCTCAGGGCATCGGCGCGGCTGATCGCCGGCGAACCGGTTGCCGACAGGTTCTGCACGATGTCGCCGACGCTGGTGAAGCCCTGCTTTTCAATGTCGGCGCGCTGCAGCGCGATCACCGGCTGCGCGGTTTCCATGCTCGCCTGGCGGATGCGCGAACCGGTAACCGAAATGCGGTCCAGGTCGGTCGTGCCGCCGGCAGCTGCGTCCTGCGCCGAAGCGAAGGACGGTGCCAAGGCAAGCGCAATGCCGGCCGGCAACAAGCCGAGCCGCACTGCAGGAATACGAACGTTCATCAATCTCTCCAAGGTACGTGTTAGTAGCGTGTTAAAACGCCCCAGCACGTTACGATTGCGTTGCGACGCTGCATTTGCGCGACCCAACCGGAGAGTTTGCAGAATGTGGCGGCAGCAGCCCGCCGTTCTCACGGAAGCGCGAAGCCGACTGCCCGTAACGGGCGCGGAAGGCCCTGGCGAAGCTGCAGCAGTTGTCGAAACCGCTGGCGGCAGCAACTTCGCCCACCATCATGTCGGTATCGCGCAACAGATCGGCCGCCCGTTCCAGGCGCAACCGTGCCGAAAGCGACTGCGGACTTTCCTCGTAGAGGCTCTGGAAGGTCTTGGAGAGATACCAGCTGGAGAAGTTGGTCAGTTCAGCCAGTTCACCGATGCGCACCACGCGGTGGCTGTTGCCTTCCAGGTACAGGCGGGCGCGCTGCATGCGGCCAAACACCTGGCGCTTGCGGCTGCGCGAGCGACCCGGGCAACGCTGCACGTTGTCGGCCAGCCCGCGCTGCAGGCCCGCCAGATGCAGCAGCAGCGGGCGCAATGCCTCCGCCGGCTGGCCACTGGCCAGCGCATCGCGCCACAGGCGCAGCGCAACACGTGCATCGCCGCGGTTCATGCGGCCACGCCCGGCATACAGGCCACAGTCGGCCATCTCGGCCAGCACGCGCAGCGCTTCGACGGTGAGGTTCAGGCCCAAGCACAAACCGTTGCGACCGGCCTGCACCAGCGGCCGCGATTCCTTCTCGAAGGCGATCCACTCGCCTTGGCGCAAGCGGAAGCGTCCTTCCTTGGCTTCCACCCAGGAACTGCCGCGCACCTGCATCCACACAGTGAAGCTGCTGCCTGCGGTCTGCAGACTGCCCAGCCGGGCAACGCCCAGGCAGGTCGGCGCGACGTCGTCCAGGGCCTTGTCGAGGGAGATGGTTTGGCCGCGATCGGCCAGCGAGAGTTGACGCATGGGGGCACCACGGATTTGCCTAGTACAGGCCTCCGTTTTGCCCAATCTGGTGGGACCTCGTCAGGAAAGACTGCCGAGATCGCCACGAATTCGTGGCGAGAACCACACGAAAAAATTACGAAGAGAAATTCTTCTTCAAAATCAACATTCTGGAGAAGGCAGGGAACAGTGCCGGGGCTTGCTCGGGCAGCCGCATGATGCCGATGTCAGCGCCGTCACTGACCGCCAGCGCCACGTAGAGATCGCGCCCGTTGGCGCTGGCACTGAGTCCATTGCCCGCGCTGAGCCGCTGCGGATCAAGGCAGCGTTCCGGCACTTCGGTACCGTCCTGGATCAGGACCAGGGTCGTGCCGCACTGCGTGGACGTGCCGAGGTAACCGATGCCACCGTTCCCCACGACGGTCCAGGTGCGATAGCGCCACCGACTCGGCAGGTCTTCAGTGATCTGCCGCACACTGGCCGGTGACAGTGCCGGATCGACCGACCACAGCCCACCAGCGGCGAGGCGCGTGAACAGCACCCGTCCGCTGGCGCGATCAAAACGTGCCTGCGACACCCCATCAATGCTGGCCAGCCGGCGCCAGGGGTGAGAGCTGCGGTCGAACAGGCTCAAGCGCGTGCGCTGGTCGGCATCCCGCTCCACCACCAGCAGCTGGTCATCGCCGGCCCCGTAAAGCGCCTGCAGCGGTTGTTCGGCGGGCACCGGCAGTGGCTGCAGCCGCTCATCACGCGGCGAGATTTCGTAGACCACGGTACGTCCATGGTCATCGCGGCCAACCACCAGCAGGTGCCGGCTGTCGGCGGCCCAGTCCGGTGCCTGCCGGGCCTCCGGCCGCAGGCCTTCGATCAGCCGCAGCGAGTCCGGCCGCTGCATGTCAGCCCACCACAAGGCGAAACTGCCGGAGCGATCGGAGGTGAAGGCCAGCTGGCGGCCATCGGGCGCGGCCATCGGCTGACCATCACGGCCACTGGACGCGAACAGTCGTTCCGCACGTCCTCCCTCGATCGGAACCTTGAACACGCCGAACTGCGCCCGCCGGTGGACAAACGCCAGCACGTTGCCATGGCGGGATACCGCAGGCCACTGCGCATCATCCAGGCCAGCGTCGCGCAGCGTGCGGCGCTCGACGTCGAGGTAGTACAGGCGAACTTCACTGTCCACGCGACGGCCGAACACGATGGTGCGCCCATCCCCCAGCCAGGCCCAGCCTCGCTGCTCGGCCGCTTCATTGGTCAGCTGCTCGGGGGTACCGCCGCCGGCGGGCATCCGCCACAGATCACCCATCTGCGGATTGCGCACGAACACCAGCCACTTACCGTCTGGCGAGTAGCGCGGCGCATAGTCGAAATCATCGGCATCGACGCGGTAATCCAGCTCACGCCATTGGCCACTGGCCAGATCCAGCACGCGGATGCCGCGATGCGCATAGCGTCCGACCATGCTGCCGAACACCAGCCCCCGGCCATCCGGGGTCCAGTCAAAACTGAGCAGCTCGGTGCCGTCGCAGCGGGTTGCCTGGCGCACGGCACCACCTGTGGCACTGGCGATCAGCACCTGGCAGCCACCTCCGGCGCTGAATCGTGCAAACGCGATCTCGCGCCCATCCGGCGACCAGCTCGGGAAACGGTCGTTGGCACCGGCCGGAGGCGTCAGCAACTGGCGCGCGGGCGCATTGCCCGAGGTCTGCACCTTGATCGCACCGCCGTCCCCCCCGTCGTCGTTGGCCCCTTCGTAGGCCACCTGGGAACCGTCGGGCGAAAGTGTTGGATACGTCTCAAAACCACTGGTCGCGGTGATCAGCCGGTAAGGCCGCTGCGGGCTGCCGATCACGCGAACGCCGTTCTCCACGGCCGCATCAACCGGTGAACTGGCTTCCGGCGGCTGCCGCAACAGCAGCATCGTCAGCACGATCACCGTGCCAAGCATCAATATGCCGATTGCCAACAGTACCTGGCGCCGGACCCGTCGCCACGCCCGGCGAAGCCCCGGCACCGGCACCGTACCGACCGCGGCCCTGCCACCGGCGTCCGCGGGCGGCAACGGAAGATCGGCCAGCTCGCCGCTGTCCACGGCAGCCTCAGGCGCCTCCAGCACCTGCACCGGCACCAGCAACCGATAACCGCTCTTGGCGATGGTCTCGATATAGGTCTGGCCGTTGTCGTCGTCGTTGGCGAATGCCTTGCGCAGCTGCGTGACGGCCTGGGTCAGCACGTCATTGGTGGGCAGCGTGTCGGGCCACACTTCGGCAAACAGCTCCTCGCGGGTGACCACGCGGCCGGGCTGCCGCAGCAGAACGCGCAGCACACCCAGCGCTTTCGGCGTCAGCCGGCGCGGACGACGCGCACCTTCAACTTCGACCTCTCGCGAGGACAAAGTGACGACGCATTCGCCAACCTGGATACGGTCAGCCTCGGGCGGCTGGATTTCGCTGCTGTTCATTTTCCGGGATACAGTAGGGACGGGCCTGGGCAGGTTTCACCAGCAATACCGCCCCCAACCGGGGACAACAAAAAGCCAGATTCCGCACACAGCATCGGCGCATACCGCAAAAACAATGAAGCGGGCGAATACTAGCCTATGCGGGTTACCTCGCCTATCGCGTGGTCGACATCCAGGCTCTCTCTCGCCGACGCATTCACATAATTTGCTGCACCATTCGCGCCCTGCGGGGCGCGGAATTTTTATCTGGCGTTCATTTTCACACGCGCCGCAGCATGGTCAATCCGACCAGTCGCGAAACCACCAAAGCCACGTACATCACGCCTGAAAACTGCTCCAGCATGACCAGGGCACGCGCCTGCGGATGCAGGGGTACTACGTCGCTCAAGCCAACACCCGAGAGCAAACTGAAGCTCAGATAAAGCAGTTCCATCCAGGTGCGCTGTGCACCGCCGCCGGAGCCCTGGAAACTGCCCGGATACCATTGTTGGCACACGGCAAAAGCAAATGCGAAGGCCCAGGCCAGCAGCGTGAATGTGGCGCCTGCGGCGAACAGTTCATCGCGGGTGACTTTATGGTCCTGGAGCATGTAGGCAATGAGCGCACCGGCCGTATAGAAGTACAGCAGGCTCTCCAGCAGTTGCGCGGTGGTCAGCAGCGCAGTGCGGTCCAGCAGTGCACCGGCCAGCGAGAACACCACCGAGGGAATGGCCAGCAGCAGTGCCAGCCAGGTGCCCAGCGGGCTGCGTTGCACCACCCACAACGCCAGGCCCAGTACCGCCATGCCGAACATGCCCAGCGCCGCGCGGCCCGCAGCGGTGTCATCCAGCGCGGGGTACAGCAGCACCGCGATCAGCTGGGCGCCCAACAGCCAGGCCGAAGGATGACGGCGGGCAATGGCCAGCCAACGGGTGGTGATGGCAACAGGCATGGCGTCCTTTCCCCAGGGAGATGGGCGGAGGATAGCCGGGAGCGGCGTGATGAGCGGTAGTGCCGGCCGCTGGCCGGCACCCCCGCTTCCGCGTCACCCCTGGCGATAGACCTCGGCACCGGCCGCGCGGAACTCCGCCGACTTCTCCTTCATGCCGGCTTCGGCGTAGTCACGCACATCCTGGGTGATCTTCATCGAACAGAAGTGCGGGCCGCACATCGAGCAGAAGTGGGCCAGCTTGTGCGCATCCTTCGGCAGCGTCTCGTCATGGAATTCCTTGGCCTTCTCCGGATCCAGGCCAAGATGGAACTGGTCTTCCCAGCGGAACTCGAAGCGCGCCTTGCTCAGCGCGTTGTCGCGCACCTGCGCGCCCGGATGGCCCTTGGCCAGGTCGGCCGCATGCGCGGCAATGCGATAGGCCATGATGCCGTCGCGCACGTCCTGGCGATTGGGCAGGCCGAGGTGCTCCTTCGGCGTCACGTAGCAGAGCATCGCCGTGCCGAACCAGCCGATCATCGCCGCACCGATCGCGCTGGTGATGTGGTCGTAGCCCGGCGCGATGTCGGTGGTCAGCGGGCCCAGCGTATAGAACGGTGCTTCGCCACACTCGCGCAGCTGCTTGTCCATGTTTTCCTTGATCAGCTGCATCGGCACGTGGCCGGGGCCTTCGATCATGGTCTGCACATCGTGTTTCCAGGCGATCTTCGTCAGCTCGCCCAGTGTTTCCAGCTCACCGAACTGCGCGGCGTCGTTGGCATCGGCGATGCAGCCCGGGCGCAGGCCGTCACCCAGCGAGAAGGTCACGTCGTACGCCTTCATGATCTCGCAGATGTCTTCGAAGTGCGTGTAGAGAAAATTCTCCTTGTGGTGCGCCAGGCACCACTTGGCCATGATCGAGCCACCACGGCTGACAATGCCGGTCACGCGCTTGGCGGTGAGTGGCACGTAGCGCAGCAGCACGCCAGCGTGGATGGTGAAGTAGTCCACGCCCTGCTCGGCCTGCTCGATCAGCGTGTCACGGAAGATTTCCCAGGTAAGTGCTTCGGCACGGCCGTCGACCTTCTCCAGTGCCTGGTAGATCGGCACGGTACCGATCGCCACCGGCGAGTTGCGGATGATCCACTCGCGGGTCTCATGGATGTGCTTGCCGGTGGACAGGTCCATCACCGTATCACCGCCCCAGCGGATCGCCCACACCAGTTTCTCCACTTCCTCGGCAATGCCCGAGGACACTGCGCTGTTGCCGATGTTGGCGTTGATCTTGGTCAGGAAGTTGCGGCCGATGATCATCGGCTCGCTTTCCGGGTGGTTGATGTTGTTGGGCAGCACCGCGCGGCCGCGTGCGATCTCGTCGCGCACGAATTCGGGTGTGATCACCTTCTGGATTGAAGCACCGAACGACTCGCCCGGGTGCTGCTGCAGCAGGCCGGCATCGCGGACCGCGTCGAGCCGCTGGTTCTCGCGGATGGCGACGAACTCCATTTCCGGCGTGATGATGCCGCGCCGCGCATAGTGCATCTGGGTGACGTTCGCGCCGGCTCGCGCACGGCGTGGCAGGCTGCGCGCAGGAAATCGCACCGCATCGAGCTTCGGGTCATGCTCGCGGTCGCGGCCGAACGAAGAACTCAGTCCTTCGAGCTGTTCGGTATCGCCGCGTTCCTCCACCCAGCCGCGGCGCAGCGCCGGCAGGCCTGCGGACAGATCGATGCGTACGCCAGTATCAGTGTAGGGGCCGGACGTGTCGTAGACCGTGACCGGCGCATTCTCTTCGCCGCCGAACAGGGTCGGCGTGCGGGCCAGCGCGATCTCGCGCATCGGCACCAGCAGATCCGGGCGCGAGCCGGCCACGTGTATCTTGCGCGATCCGGGAATGGGCCGGGTCACGGATTCGGAGAGTTGCTGGGCCTGTTGCTGCAGGGCGGAGAGCTGTGCGTTCATCGGGCATCGTCCAGGAAGGTCAGGGACGAAGCGGCGGCGCACTGCTGCCGCTCCCGGACGGTCCTTGGGCGGAATCCGGGCACGGCTGCACTGCAAAGCTTCCCTACGCCGGTATGAGCCGGATCAGGTTCCAAGGGACTGTCTCAACCGTGGCCACATGGCCCGGTACCCCCGCTTCTTGGTGTGCATTAGAGCATAGAACGTGCTGTAGCCCATGGCTGTTCCATCCACGCACGGCGTGGATCCGCTGTTTCTGTATTAACAGAACCGTGACATCGCATTCAGTAACGTGCACGCGCATCGTGCCGCTGCGGCCGGTGTTTCCTCGCCGCCTTCGCGGCCCCTGCCCGGTCTGTGCTGCATGTCGCCGGCCCCTCGCAGCAAGCTCTGCTCGCTCCCCTCAATCCCTTGATCGGAGAAGCCCCTTCATGGTGTTTCGCGTTTCCATTGCACTGGTTCTGCTGCTGGTGCTGCTCGCCGGTGTTGCACCCGGTCCCTTCAACACCGTGGTCCAGTCGATGCTGGCCGAGGTCATCCGCAGTGTCGGCTGGCTGTACCTGCTGGTCGTGTTCCTGGCGCTGGTGTTCCTGATGTACCTGGCCTTCGGCCGCTTCGGCAACCTGCGCATCGGTGGCGAAGATGCCGAGCCCGAGTTCTCGCGTGCCAGCTGGATGTCGATGCTGTTCGCTGCCGGCATGGGCATCGGCCTGGTGTTCTGGGGCGCCGCCGAGCCCATTTCGCACTTCAGCAAGCCACCGGAGGGGCTGGCGCCCGAAAGCATGGACGCCGCGCGCGCCGCCATGCGCTATGCGTTCTTCCATTGGGGCCTGCACCCGTGGGCGATCTACGCGCTGATCGGCCTGGCCATGGCCTGGTTCCAGTTCAACCGCAACGGCCGTGGCCAGATCAGCGATATGTTGCAACCGATCATCGGCCGTCACCATCGTGGCTGGATCGGGCATATGGTCAACATCTCCGCGGTCGTCGCCACCGCGGTTGGCGTGGCTACAGCACTGGGCTTCGGCACGGTACAGATCGCGGCCGGCGTGGAACGCGTGTTCGGCGTGCAGGCGGGCGTGCCGCTGCAGCTGACCATCATCGCAGTGGCTTTCGTACTGTACATGGCGTCCACGCTCAGCGGCGTCGGCCGCGGCATGAAATGGCTGTCCAACTTCAACCTTGCATTGGCTGCACTGCTGCTCGCGCTGGTGCTGGTACTCGGCCCGACTGGCGCGATCTTCAACACCTTCACGACGACGTTGGGCTCCTATCTCAATCAGCTGGTGACGATGAGCCTGCGCATGTCACCGTTCTCGTCCAGCACCTGGGTCGCGGACTGGACGATCTTCTACTGGGCCTGGTGGATCTCCTGGGCACCGTTCGTGGGTTCGTTCATCGCGCGCATCTCGCGCGGGCGCAGCGTGCGCGAGTTCGTGATCGGCGTGGTGCTGGCACCGACGCTGCTGGGCTTCTTCTGGTTCTCGGTGTTCGGTGGCACCGCGATCTGGATGCAGATCTTCGGCCAGGCCGACCTGCTGCAGGCACTGGGCAACGGCTATGAAACGGTGCTGTTCACCATGTTCGACAGCATGCCGCTGCCGTTGCTGCTGTCGTGCATTGCGCTGGTGCTACTGATGATCTTCTTCGTGACCTCGGCTGATTCTGCGGTACTTGTGCTGGCCAGCATGTCCACGGACGACGCGGGCGAGCCATTGCGCAAGCACAAAGTGGCGTGGGGTGTCGGCATTGCGCTCGTGGCGGGTTCCTTGCTGTTGGCAGGGGGACTGGAGGCGCTGCAGGGCATGATCACCATCGCTGCGCTGCCGTTCGCGCTGCTGATGCTTCTTGTGATGGTGTCCCTGTACCGGGTGCTGGACCAGGAATACACCCGGGAGCGGCGGCAGGCGCAGCGCCAGCGGCACATGATCGATGCGTGGATTGCACGCGAGATGGCGGCGCAGGAGGAAACCCAGGCGGAGGCAGCGCGCGCGCACGATCAGGATTGAGGGGGTTTTGCAGCCTGCGGCTGCACCGCTTTTTTCAAGCAACGGCAACAACAACTTCAAAAGCGGCTCTGGATTTCTGCTGGTTTGGCGGGGAGGGGGCCGATGGCGGGACACGCCGCAAGTACGTCCCTGTAGGCTCGGCCACGGCATCCATGCCGTGGACGGTCCCGCCATCGGCCCCCTCCCCGCCTCCGACAATTTCCCGGTGACGGCAGTCGATCCACGCCATGCGTGGATCAGGTGTATCGGAAAACAAGAAGGGGTCGGATCCGTTTTCCTTCGGAAAACGGGTCCGACCTCAACCCACAGCGCGCGGCTGTTGCCTTTGCTCTTGCTCTTGCTCTTCTTTTTTCTTTTCCTGCGGTGATGGCCACGGACACTGTCAGGGGTCGGGCGGGGGGGTTGGGCGGGGGTGTCAGCCGCATGGATGCGGCTGCCAAGCCTCCAGGGACGGATTCACGGCGTCCCCCGAACAGCCCACCCGCCCGGCCCAATCACATGATCCCGCTTCCACGAACCACCACCGCAGAGGGGGCTCAGCCCGGTGGCCGGAAAACCTCAATACCCCGCCGCCTGCCCATCCTTGCGGCTCTCCGAAGCACCGTAGTAAACCCCGGTCTCGGGATCACGCATGATCGCCTGGTACCCGCCATACGGGCCATCGGCGAACACGATGCGATGCCCTTTGCGCATCAGCGCGCGCACCGTTTCATAAGGGAAGCCGGTTTCCAGATTCACTTCACCGCCATCGGTCATCGCCGTGGCCTGACCCGTCGGTTCAGTCGAGCCTTCGTGCTGGATGCGCGGCGCATCACCGGCTTCCTGCAGGTTCATGCCGAAGTCCACCAGGTTCATCACGATCTGCGCGTGGCCCTGCGGCTGCATCGCGCCGCCCATCACGCCGAAGCTGGCATACGGCTTGCCACCCTTGGTAATGAACGCCGGAATGATGGTCTGGAAGGGGCGCTTGCCCGGTGCGTAGCCGTTGGGATGGTTCTTCTGCAGCACGAACATCTCGCCACGATCCTGCAGGATGAAGCCCAGCCCCGGCGGCGCCATGCCGCTGCCCATGCCGCGGTAGTTGGACTGGATCAGCGAGACCATCATGCCGTCGGCGTCGGCCACGGTCATGTAGATCGTGTCGCCCTCCTCCAGCTGCTTCGGCGTGCCCGGCTGCACTTCCTTCAACGCCTTTTCCATCGAGATCAGCGCGCGGCGCTGCGCGGCGTATTCCTTGGAAATCAGCTTCTGCACCGGTGCCGGCTGGAACGCCATGTCGGCGTAGAAGCGTGCACGGTCGGCGAAGGCCAGCTTCTTCGCTTCAACGAACAGGTGCACATGCTCCGGTGAACCAAACGGGATCTTCGAGAAATCGTAGCCTTCCAGCACGTTGAGGATCTGCAGCGCGGCAATGCCCTGGCTGTTCGGCGGCAGTTCCCACACGTCGTAGCCACGGTAGTTGCTGCTGACCGGTTCGACCCATTCGCCATGATGGTCAGCCATGTCCTGATAGCTCAGGTAGCCACCGTTGGCCTTGAAATAGTCGCCGATGGTGCGGGCGATGTCACCCTTGTAGAAGGCGTCGCGTCCGCCATCGGCGATCTTCTGCAGCGTGCTGGCCAGATTCGGGTTCTTCCACATCTCGCCCTTGCGCGGGGCGTGGCCGTTGATCGTGAACTGCTCCTTGAAGCCCGGGTACTGCGACAGCTTGGGTACCGAGCGGTCCCAGTAGTAGGCGATCACTTCGGCCACCGGGTGGCCCTCGCGGGCGTAGCGGATGGCCGGCGCCAGGTTGTCGGCCATCCGGTTGCGACCGAAGCGGTCGTGCAGTGCGAACCAGCCGTCGACCGCGCCAGGTACCGAGACCGGCAGCGGGCCGGTGGCCGGGATGTCCTTCAGGCCACGGCGCTGGAACTCGGCCAGGGTGAGCGATTTCGGCGAGCGCCCCGAGCCGTTGTAGCCATAGAGCTTCTGCGTCTTCGGGTCCCAGACGATGGCGAACAGGTCGCCGCCGATGCCGTTGCCGGTGGGCTCCATCAGGCCCAGCGCTGCGTTGGCCGCGATGGCGGCATCCACCGCCGAGCCACCGCCCTTCATCACGTCCAGCGCGATCTGGGTGGCCAGCGGCTGCGAGGTGGCGGCCATCGCATGGGGGGCGATCACCTCCGAACGGGTGGCGAAGGTGTGGCCGGTAATGCGGTCGGCGGCAAAGGACAGCGCGGGCACGGCAGCCAGCACGGCGGCGGCGATCAGGGAACGGGCAAGGCGTCGGGACACGGTCGGGTTCCGATGGACGGGTGGTTCCCCGATCTTCGCCGCTGCGGCCTTCACGCGGTATCGGACAGACGTCATGGACGTTGATCCTGGGGTGGAAGAATCCGACGGATTCCGCGCAAAAACCGCCCAGAAAGGAGTGAATTCGGGTTCACCGAAACACTTTCAGCAGCAACCATCCTTGTGCCGCAAGCGATTGCGCTGGATTCACTGGAAACCGATAAAAAAACCGTCGCGAGGGTTGACACCGCCAAAACGGCTGTGTTTCTCTCGATCACATGTTGCATCACAACACGCCACTGCGAACCCACATTGAAGCCGCCGACACCGGCGCCACCTCGCTGCGTTCGATTCTTGTGCTCGTACTTATTACCCAGCCAACAGGTGCGGGACGAGCCAGCGTGTAAGCAACAAACACACCGGAACTCATCAAAACCCGCACCCGCCCCGGTGCGGGTTTTTTCATTTCAGGACCTGGTTTCAGACGCAACCACCATGACCAACGCTCAGTGCAAAGCCCGGCCCCAGACCACCACCACGCCTCGTGGTGGCTGTGCCTGTGCGATGCGCAGCGCCTCCTCCACCGCTTTCCCCTGACCGGCCGATACGTCACCTCGACGACCGGCCGTTCTTTTTTCTTCCCACCGCAAGGAACCTCCCCCATGAGCACCAACGACCTGCCCCAGACCAAGATCGCCGTCATCGGCTACGGCAGCCAGGGCCGCGCCCACGCACTGAACCTGCGCGAATCCGGCTTCGATGTGGTGGTAGGCCTGCGTCCGGGCGGCCCGACCGAGGTCAAGGCGCAGGCCGATGGCTTCACCGTGAAAGCACCGGCCGATGCGGTGAAGGATGCCGACCTGGTCGCCGTGCTGACGCCGGACATGGTGCAGAAGAAGCTCTACGACGATGTGCTGGCGCCGAACATGAAACAGGGTGCGGTGCTGTTGTTCGCGCACGGCCTGAACGTGCACTTCGACATGATCAAGCCGCGCGAGGACCTGGACGTGGTGCTGGTCGCGCCCAAGGGCCCGGGCGCGCTGGTCCGTCGTGAATATGAAATCGGCCGCGGCGTGCCGTGCATATGGGCGGTCTACCAGGACAAGAGCGGCAAGGCCGCCGAGTACGCACTCGCCTATGCAGCCGGCCTGGGTGGCGCCCGCGCCAACCTGATCCAGACCACCTTCAAGGAAGAGACCGAAACTGATCTGTTCGGCGAGCAGGCGGTGCTGTGCGGTGGCGCTTCGGCGCTGGTGCAGGCGGGCTTCGAGACCCTGGTGGAAGCCGGTTACCAGCCGGAAATCGCCTATTACGAAGTGCTGCACGAACTGAAGCTGATCGTGGACCTGTTCTACGAAGGTGGCATCTCGCGCATGCTGGAGTTCATCTCCGAGACCGCGCAGTACGGCGACTACGTCAGCGGCCCGCGTGTGATCGATGCCGGCACCAAGGAACGCATGAAGGAAGTACTGAAGGACATCCAGGACGGCACCTTCACCAAGAACTGGGTGGCCGAGTACGAAGCGGGCCTGCCGAACTACAACAGGTTCAAGCAGGCCGACCTGGAGCACCCGATCGAGAAGGTGGGCAAGGAACTGCGCGCCAAGATGGTCTGGTTGCAAGGACAGGCCGCGTAAACGCGCGGCCCTCCCCCACCCGCTTTGCAAGGTTCCCCCATGAACTCTTCGACACATCGCAGCGCGCCGCCCAACGGCGCGCGCTGGCTGACCCAGGCGCTGGAGGCCGAAGGCGTCCGCACGCTGTTCGGCTATCCAGGTGGCACCATCATGCCGTTCTACGACGCGCTGGTGGATTCGTCGCTGAAGCACATCCTGGTACGCCATGAGCAGGGCGCGGCGCTGGCCGCCAACGGCTTCGCCCGCGCCAGCAACCAGGTCGGCGTCTGCGTGGCCACATCCGGCCCGGGCGCCTCGAACCTGGTCACCGGCATTGCCGATGCGATGCTCGATTCGGTGCCGATGGTCTGCATCACCGGCCAGGTCGGCACGCCGCTGCTGGGCACCGACGCCTTCCAGGAACTGGATGTGTTCGGCCTGACGATGCCGATCGTCAAGCACAGCTGGCTGGTGCGCAGCGTCGATGACCTGCCGCGCGTGGTGGCCGATGCGTTCCGCATTGCCCGTGAGGGTCGCCCCGGCCCGGTGCTGATCGACCTGCCCAAGGATGTGCAGTTGGCCGATGCCAGCCATCTGCCGGCGCATGTGCCCAGCAGCGTCGAACCGCCGCCGGCGCCGGCCGAGGCCGCCATCGCCGAGGCCATCGCCGCGCTGGCCGCAGCCGAGAAGCCGGTGGTCTACGCCGGTGGCGGCATCGCGCTGGGCGATGCCGTGCAGGACCTGCGCGACTTCGTCGAGGCCAGTGCCATCCCCACCGTGATGACCCTGCGCGGCCTGGGTGCCCTGCCGGCCAGCCATCCGCAGTCGCTGGGCATGCTGGGCATGCACGGCACTCGCGCGGCCAACATGGCGGTGCAGGAAAGCGACCTGCTGCTGGTGCTGGGGGCGCGTTTCGATGACCGTGCCACCGGCAAGCTGGCCGAGTTCGCCCCGTTCGCCCGTGTGGTCCACATCGATGCGGACGCCTACGAGATCTCCAAGCTGCGCAGCGCCGATGTCGCCGTGCCTGGCAACGTCGGTCACGCCATCCGCGCCCTGCGTGCGGCCTTCCCCTCCCCCAAGGCCCACCAGGAGGCGTGGCGCAAGCGCTGTGCGCAGCATCGCGATCGCTTCGCCGCACGCTACGACGCACCGGGCCAGCACATCTACGCACCGGCGTTGCTGAAGCGCCTGAGCGAGCTGGCCCCGGCCGATGCGGTGATCGCCTGCGATGTCGGCCAGCACCAGATGTGGGTGGCCCAGCACTGCCGCTTCAACCACCCGCGCAACCACCTGACCAGCGGCGCGCTGGGCACCATGGGCTTCGGCCTGCCGGCGGCGATGGGTGCGCAGTTTGCCTGCCCCGACCGCACCGTGGTGCTGGTGTCCGGCGATGGCAGCTTCATGATGAACGTGCAGGAGCTGGCGACCATCGCCCGCTGCCACCTGCCGGTGAAGATCGTGCTGCTCGACAACAGTTCGCTGGGCATGGTGCGGCAGTGGCAGGAGCTGTTCTTCGCCGAGCGTTACAGCGAGATCGACCTGTCCGACAACCCGGACTTCGTGGCACTGGCGCAGGTGTTCGGCATCGCCGCCACCCGCATCGACAACCGCGACGACGTGGAAGGCGGCCTGGCCGCGCTGCTGGCCGAACCGGGCCCGGCACTGTTGCACGTGGCCATCGATGCACGCGCCAACGTATGGCCGTTGGTGCCGCCGAACACTGCCAACAGCACGATGCTGGAAAGCAACCCCGCCCATGCCCGCCAGGAGACCCCCAATGCAATACCGGCTTGACCTGGTGCTGCACCCGGCCGAAGGCGCGCTGCTGCGCGTGATCGGCATGGCCGAACGTCGCGGCTTCGCGCCGCGTGCGATCAGCGGCGCGCCGGTAGCTGCCGACGATGGCCGCTGGCACCTGCAGCTGGTCGTGGATGGCCAGCGCCCGGCGGAAACGCTGTGCCGGCAGATCGAGAAGATCTACGACTGCGTGTCCGTACAGGTCACCGCCGTGGAAGGAGTATCGCCATGAACACCCGTACCGTAGCGACCACGGTGCCGGTACGGAGGCGTCTTCTTCGCCGCCCGTGCCCGCATGCGGCGGTCGCCCGCACCGCGCTGGTGGCCCATGCCGGCCGCTGACACCAGCCAGGAAAGCGATGCCGGCGACGTAAGCGTTGCCGACGTCCTGGCAGCGCAGGCCCGCCTGCGCCGCTTCCTGCCGCCCACCCCGCTGCACCACGCCGAGCGCTTCGGTACCTGGCTGAAGCTGGAGAACCTGCAGCGCACCGGGTCCTACAAGGTACGCGGCGCGTTGAACGCGCTGCTGGCCGGCCGCGAGCGCGGCGATACCCGGCCGGTGATCTGCGCCTCGGCCGGCAACCATGCCCAGGGCGTGGCGTGGGCGGCCTACCGCCTGGACGTGCCGGCCATCACTGTGATGCCCCATGGTGCACCCGCCACCAAGATTGCCGGCGTCGCCCACTGGGGCGCCACCGTGCGCCAGCACGGCACCAGCTATGACGAGGCTTACGCCTTCGCGGTCGAACTGGCGCAGCGCCACGGCTACCGTTTCCTGTCCGCGTTCGACGATGCCGATGTGATTGCCGGCCAGGGCACGGTGGGCATCGAGCTGGCCGCGCACGCGCCGGACGTGGTGATCGTGCCGATCGGCGGCGGTGGACTGGCCTCCGGCGTTGCACTGGCACTGAAATCACAGGGCGTGCGCGTGGTCGGCGCGCAGGTGGAAGGCGTTGATTCGATGGCACGTGCGATCCGCGGCGATGCCCGCGAGATCGCCCCCGTCGCCTCGCTGGCCGACGGCGTGCGGGTGAAGATCCCCGGCTTCCTGACCCGCCGCCTGTGCACCTCGCTGCTGGACGATGTGGTGATCGTGCGCGAAGCCGAACTGCGCGAAACCCTGGTCCGGCTGGCACTGGAAGAACACATCATCGCCGAGGGCGCCGGCGCGCTGGCGCTGGCTGCCGGCCGCCGCGTCGCCGGCCGCCGCAAGTGCGCGGTGGTGTCCGGCGGCAACATCGATGCCGGCGTGCTGGCCGGCCTGCTTACCGACATCCGGCCGCGTCCGCCGCGCAAGCCACGGCGACGTCGCAGCGAAACGCCGCGCTCGCCGGGCAAGGCCAGCGCCAACGCTTCGCCCACCTCTTCCCCTACCCCCCTGCAAGCCGTCGCACCCGCTGTCGAGGAGATTTCCCTGTGACCACCATCGAACGAATTACCACCCCGCGCATCCGCATCTTCGACACCACCCTGCGTGACGGCGAGCAGTCCCCCGGCTGCAGCATGAGCCCACCGCAGAAGCTGGTGATGGCGCGTGCGCTGGACGAACTGGGCGTGGACGTCATCGAGACAGGCTTTCCGGCCAGCTCGCAGTCCGACCGCGAGGCGATGGCCCTGATCGGCCGTGAGCTGCGCCGCCCGAGCCTGAGCCTGGCGGTGCTGTCGCGCTGCCTGCAGGCCGATATCGAAACCTCGGCGCGTGCCCTGGAAGCTGCGGCCAACCCGCGCCTGCACGTGTTCCTGTCCACCAGCCCGCTGCACCGCGAGCACAAGCTGCGCATGACCCGCGAGCAGGTGCTGGAATCGGTACGCAAGCATGTATCGCTGGCACGCTCGTACATCGACGATGTCGAATTCTCGGCCGAGGATGCCACCCGCACCGAGCTGGACTACCTGATCGAAGTCTCGCGCGTGGCCATTGCCGCCGGCGCCACCACCATCAACCTGCCCGACACCGTCGGCTTCACCACGCCGGAAGAAATCCGCGCGATGTTCCAGCAGGTCATCGCCGGCGTCGCCGACGTTCCGAACGCCGCCAATGTAATCTTCAGCGCGCACTGCCACAACGACCTGGGCCTGGCCGTGGCCAACTCGCTGGCCGCCATCGAAGGTGGCGCGCGCCAGGTCGAGTGCACCGTCAACGGCATCGGCGAGCGCGCCGGCAACTGCTCGCTGGAAGAAATCGCGATGGTGCTGAAGGTGCGCCAGGCCTTCTACGAGCAGGACAGTTCGATCAACACCCCGCGCATCGTCGGCACCTCGCAGCTGCTGCAGCGCCTGGTCGGCATGCCGGTACAGCGCAACAAGGCCATCGTCGGTGCCAATGCCTTTGCCCACGAATCGGGCATCCACCAGCACGGCATGCTGCGCCATCGCGGCACCTACGAAATCATGCGTCCGGAAGACGTGGGCTGGGAGGATTCGCAGATGGTGCTGGGCCGCCACAGCGGTCGCGCCGCCGTCGAAGCGCGCCTGCGCGCGCTGGGTTTCTGGCTGGACGAAGACGAACTGAAGCTGGTGTTCGAGCAGTTCAAGGGCCTGTGCGAGCAGCAGCGCGTGGTCACCGATGCCGACCTGCAGACGCTGATGCAGGGCGGCTCCAATGCACAGGGCTACCGCTTGGCCTCGATGACCATCAGCGATGTGGGCAGCCGCGCCAACGCGCTGGTCGAACTGTCCGACCCGGACGGCAACCGCGTGGCCGAAACCGCACAGGGCGACGGCCCGGTCGATGCGCTGTTCGGCGCGCTGTCGGCCGCCACCGGCGTGCAGCTGATGCTGGACAGCTACCACGTGCACAGCGTCGGCATCGGCGCCGATGCGCGTGGCGAAGCCAACCTGAGCGTGCGCCACGAGGGCGTGGAGTACGACGGCACCGGCACCAGCAAGGACATCATCGAAGCCTCCGCGCTGGCCTGGCTGGATGTTGCCAATCGCCTGCTGCGCCAGCGCCAGGCCGCCGCCCACAGCAGCACCGACGTTCCCACCCCCGCCACCGCCTGAGGAACCCGCCATGAGCGCCTTCGACACCCCCACCCCGGCCAGCGCCGCTGGCCAGCAGTGGAATGCCCAGGACTATGCGATCGATGCCGGCTTCGTGCCCCTGCTCGGCGGCGCGGTATCGCGCCTGCTCGACCCGCGCGCGGGTGAACGCATCCTCGACCTGGGCTGTGGCGATGGTGTGCTCAGCACCGAACTGGCGCTGAGCGGTGCGCGCATCCACGGCGTGGATGCCTCGCCGGAACTGGTGATCGCCGCCCGCGCGCGCGGTGTCGATGCCCAGGTGATGGACGGCCACGCACTGTCGTTCGACAGCGAGTTCGATGCAGTGTTCAGCAACGCGGCACTGCATTGGATGGGCACTCCCGACCGCGTGCTGGAAGGCGTGCGCCGCGCCCTGCGCCCCGGCGGCCGCTTTGTCGCCGAATTCGGTGGCCATGGCAACGTGGCCACGATCATCGCGGCGGTACAGGCCGCGCGCGTGGCCCACGGCCATGGCGCCAGCACCTTCCAGTGGTATTTCCCGACGGCCGATGCCTACGCCGACCGCCTGCGCCAGCATGGCTTCCAGGTGCAACTGATCGAGTGCACGCCGCGCCCAACGGCATTGCCGACCGGCGTGGCCGGCTGGCTGCGCGTGTTCGCCGCGCCGCTGCTGGACGACCTGCCAGCCGAGGCACGCGCTACGGTGCGCGAGGCCGCGAGCGCGCTGCTGGCCGAGCTGCCGCGCAACGCCGCCGGCCAGCCGCTGGCGGACTATGTGCGGCTGCGCGTGCTCGCCCGCCGTCGCTGACTTGACCGTTCCGCCGTCTTTACTGATGTTCGCTATTTCGTACTTCTGCCAGGCATACGCATGACTTCCGCTCCCCGCACCCTGTACGACAAACTGTGGGACGCCCACGTGGTGGTTCCCGAATCCGACAGCGCGCCCGCCGTGCTGTACATCGACCTGCACCTGATCCACGAAGTGACCTCGCCGCAGGCGTTCACCGAGCTGCGCGAGCGCGGCCTGTCGCCGCGCCGCCCGGACCGCACCAAGGCGACGATGGACCACTCCACGCCGACCCTGCCGGCCGCCGCGGACGGCACGCTACCCTATGCCAGCGCCGCCTCCGAGGCACAGGTCGCCACGCTGGCACGCAACTGCGCCGAGCACGGCATCGAGCTGTTCGACATGGCCTCGGACAATCGCGGCATCGTCCACGTGATCGCGCCGGAACAGGGCTTCACCCAGCCGGGCATGACCATCGTCTGCGGCGACAGCCACACATCCACCCACGGGGCCTTCGGTTCGCTGGCGTTCGGCATCGGCACCAGCGAAGTCGGCCATGTGCTGGCCACGCAGTGCCTGCTTCAGCGCAAGGCGAAGACCTTTGCGATCACCGTCGATGGCCCGCTGGCGCCCGGCGTCGGCGCCAAGGACGTGGTGCTGCACATCATCGGCGTGATCGGCGTCAACGGCGGCACCGGCCACGTCATCGAGTTCCGTGGCAGCACCATCGAAGCGATGGACATGGAACAGCGCATGACCCTGTGCAACATGTCGATCGAGGCCGGTGCACGCGCCGGCATGGTCGCGCCCGACCAGGTCACCTTCGACTTCGTCGCCAACACCCCGCGCGGCCCAAAGGGCGCCGATTTCGAGGCTGCGGTGGCGCGCTGGCAGCAGCTGCGCAGTGATGACGGCGCGCGCTTCGACAGCGAAGTACGCATCGACGCCACCGACATCCGCCCGACCCTGACCTGGGGCACGCATCCGGGCACCGCCATCGCGGTGGATGAGCCGATTCCCGCCGCCAACGATGCCGCCGCACAGAAAGGCCTGGACTACATGCACTTCCAGGCCGGCAAGGCACTGGCCGGCACGCCGGTGGACGTGGTGTTCGTCGGTTCGTGCACCAACGGCCGCCTGAGTGACATGCGCGAGGTCGCGCAGGTGCTGCGCGGCCGCCGTGTCGCTGAGCGGGTGCGCATGCTGGTGGTGCCAGGTTCGGAGATCGTCAAGCGCGAGGCCGAGGCCGAGGGCATCCACGAGATCGTGCGCGCTGCCGGGGCCGAGTGGCGCGAGCCGGGCTGTTCGATGTGCATCGCCATGAACGGCGATCTGGTCGCGCCCGGCCAGCTGGCCGTGAGCACCAGCAACCGCAATTTCGAAGGCCGCCAGGGCCCCGGTTCGCGCACCCTGCTGGCTTCGCCGATGAGCGCGGCGTGGGCCGCGGTCAACGGGCACGTGGCCGATACCCGCGAACTGTTCGCACAGGAGGTGGCGTGATGGCCGGTTTCCGTACCCTGACCTCGGCCAGCGTGGTGCTGCGCCAGACCAACATTGACACCGACCAGATCATCCCGGCACGGTTCCTGTCCACCACCGAGCGTGCCGGCCTGGGCCGCAACGCCTTCAATGACTGGCGCTGGCAGGCTGATGGTTCGCCGGTGGCCGACTTCGCCTTCAACCAGCCGCACAACGCCGGCCGCAGCATCCTGCTGGCGGGCCGCAACTTCGGCTGCGGTTCTTCGCGCGAACATGCGCCGTGGGCGCTGACCGACCTGGGCCTGCGTGCCATCGTCAGCAGCGAGATCGCCGATATCTTCCGCGGCAACTCGCTGAAGAACGGCCTGCTGCCGATCGTGCTGGACGAGGCCGATGTGCAGGCGCTGATGCGGCGCCCGGACGATGCGCTGACCATCGACGTGGCTGCGCGCGAACTGCGCACGCCCGATGGCCGCGTCTATTCCTTCCCGCTGGATGGCTTCTCGCAGACCTGCCTGCTGGAAGGCGTCGACCAGTTGGGGTATCTGTTGGGCCGTGTCCCTGAAATCGAACGTTACGAGAGTGAGCATGCACGCTGAAATTGTTGTCCTGCCCGGTGATGGCATCGGCCCGGAAGTGGCCGCCGCCGCGGTTGCTGTACTGAAGTCCGTCGCTGGACGCTTCAACCACACCTTCACTTTCAGCGAGCACGATATCGGTGGCATCGCCATCGACCGCCATGGCGAGCCGCTGCCGGCGTCGACCCTGGCCGCCTGCCAGGCCGCCAATGCGGTACTGCTGGGCGCCGTCGGCGGCCCGAAGTGGTCCGACCCGAACGCCAAGGAGCGCCCCGAACAGGGCCTACTGGCGATCCGCAAGGCGCTGGGCCTGTACGCCAACCTGCGCCCGGTGCGCACCCACGAAGCCGCGCTGCATGCCTCGCCGATCAAGGCCGAGCTGCTGCAGGGCGTGGACTTCGTGGTGGTGCGCGAACTGACCGGTGGCATCTACTTCGGCGACAAGACCCGCGACGCCGACAGCGCCAGCGACCTGTGCCGCTACACCGTGGCCGAGATCGAACGCGTGCTGCGCAGTGCCTTCCGCCTGGCGCAGCAGCGTCGCGGCAAGGTCACCTCGGTGGACAAGGCCAACGTGCTGGAAACCTCGCGCCTGTGGCGTGACGTGGCCGCGCGCATCGGCCGCGAGGAGTTCCCGGACGTTGCCCTGGAGCACCAGCTGGTCGATTCGATGGCCATGCACCTGCTGGCCAAGCCGCGCGAGTACGACGTGATCGTGACCGAGAACATGTTCGGCGACATCCTCACCGATGAAGCCTCGATGCTGGCCGGCTCGCTCGGCCTACTGCCGTCGGCCTCGCTGGGTGAGCCGGGTGCGGTCGGCATCTACGAACCGATCCACGGTTCGGCCCCGGACATCGCCGGCAAGGGCATCGCCAATCCGTACGCGACGATCTTCAGCGCCGCGATGCTGCTGCGCCATTCGCTGGAGCTGGAAACGGAAGCCGCTGCGGTGGAAGCCGCCGTGCACGCCGTGCTGGACGACGGCGTGTTCACCGCCGATCTGGCCGCCAAGGGCCAGGCGGTGAGTACCGCCGCTGCCACCGACGCCGTGCTCGCCAAGCTGCGCTGACCCATCGGGCAACACCTGTAGAGCCGAGCCATGCTCGGCTCATGCAACAGCAGTCGAGCATGGCTCGACTCTACAGGTAGCAGGCAGCCACGCCAGGCGTGGCTGCATTATTTGGTGGTGTACCCACCATTGACCAGGATGGTCTGCCCCGTCATCCACCAGCCATCGGTCACCAGGAAGCGGATCCACGGCACGATGTCGGCGATGTCGGTCAGCCCGGTGCGGGTGAACGCCGACAGCGCCGCCGCGGTCTTGTGATACGCCTGCGCATCGGCGCTCTCGGCCGGGTAGAAGAACGGCGTGTCCATCGGGCCGGGCCCGATCGCAGTCACCGAGATGCCGCGCTCACCGAACTCCTTCGACGCCGCGCGGGTGAAGTGCTCGACTGGCGCCTTGGTACCGGCGTAGCTGGAATAGAACGGCGTGTAGGCACCCAGCAATGAGGTGACCAGGGTGCAGATGCGACCACCGTCGTTGACGTGGCGGCCGGCTTCCTTGAGGAAGAAGAACGCCGCCTTGGCGTTGACCGCGCTCATCTCGTCGTACTCCGCTTCGCTGATGTCCAGCAGCGGTTTCTTCAATACCTTGCCGACCGTATTGATGGCGATGTCGGGACGGCCGACTGCGGCCACGGCATTGGCGAACAAGCGCTCCATCGCTGCCGCCGAGGTCAGGTCGCCCTGCAGGGCCACCGCCTTGCTGCCGGCGGCCTGCACTGCGGCTACAGTCGCTTCTGCATCGGCCTGGGTAGCGGCACTGTTGTAGTGGATGACGATGGCTTTGGCGCCCTGTGCGGCGAAGTCGCGGGCGATCAGGCCGCCCAGGTTCTTGGCGCCACCGGCGATCAGCACGGTCTTGCCCTTGAGGGAATGCTCGGTCATGGCTTCGGTCTCGGGAGGGGGCTACCCGGGGTGGCAACCCTGCCCTGACGACGATATCGTGCAGAAAAAGCGGATAAAGCCCGCCACATTGACTTAACTTTCCAGAGCCAGCGAACAATGGACCGGATCGATCGCTTCCGCATCTTCACCCGGGTCGTGGAGTGCGCCAGCTTCACCCGCGCCGCCGACCAGCTCGGCCTGCCCCGCTCGACCGTTTCGGCGGCGGTGGCCGAGCTCGAACAGAGGCTTGGCACCCGCCTGCTGCAGCGCTCGACCCGCCGGGTGTCCACCACCCATGATGGCGACGTGTTCCATGCCCGCTGCCTGCGCCTGATCGCCGAGGTCGAGGACGCCGAATCGCTGTTCCGTCAAGACGATGCGCAACCGGTCGGTCTGCTGAAGATCGACGTGCCCAGCCGCATCGGCCGCCGCATCATCGCACCGGCGCTGCCCGAATTCTTCGCGCAGTATCCGCAGGTGGAAGTGGACCTGGGCATGACCGACCGCGCGGTAAACCTGATCGAGGACGGTTGCGATGCGGTGCTGCGGGTCGGTCAACTGGGCGATTCCAGCCTGGTGGCGCGCACGCTGGGCCAGCTCGACTTCGTCAACGTCGCCGCGCCCGCTTACCTGCGCGAACACGGCATGCCGCAGCATCCTGCCGACCTGCCGCAGCACCGCGCGGTGAACTATGCGTCGCCGACCACGGCACGGGTGGAACCGTGGGAGTGGCAGGACGGCGGCCAACTGCGCACGCTGCCGATGCCCGGCTGGGTGCGGGTGAACAGCGCCGAGGCATCGATTGCGTGCTGTGTGGCGGGGTTGGGGTTGCTGCAGATTCCACGCTACGACGTGCAGGCCGAACTGCAATCCGGCGCGTTGGTGGAGGTGATGCCACAGCACGTGGCGCAGCCCTTGCCGGTGACGCTGTTGCAACCGCATCGGCAACACCGCGCGCAGCGTGTTCAGGTGTTCATCGAATGGCTGCTGCCGGTCTTGAGGGCCGGCCTGCAGCTGCAGTAGATCCACGCCATGCGTGGATGAATGCATCTGTGCCAACCAAGGTTGGCACCCACCTGGGAACGGACCAACCGGCATGGGTGGGGCCAGACCCTTTTCCCGGAGGAAAAGGGATCCGACCCCGGTCGGCGTTACGCCCCGGATTCATCGGGCTTCACCCGGAACCACGCCGCGTACAGCGCCGGCAGGAACACCAGCGTCAGCACCGTACCGACGATCAGGCCGCCCATGATCGAGATCGCCATCGAGCCGTAGAACGCGCTGCGCGACAGCGGAATCATCGCCAGCACCGCCGCCAGCGCGGTCAGCACGATCGGGCGGAATCGGCGCACCGTGGCATCGATGATCGAATGCCAGCGGTCATGCCCGGCATCGATGTCCTGCTGGATCTGGTCGATCAGGATCACCGAGTTGCGCATGATCATGCCGGCCAGTGCGATCGTGCCCAGCAGCGCGACGAAGCCGAACGGCGCCCGGAACAGCAGCAGGAACAGGGTCGCGCCGATGATGCCCAGCGGCGCGGTCACCAGCACCATCGCTGCACGCGAGAAGCTGCGCAGCTGCAGCATCAGCAGCGTGGCCACCACCACCAGGAACAGCGGCATGCCGGCCTTGATCGAGTTCTGGCCACGTGCCGAATCCTCCACGGTACCGCCGGTTTCCAGCAGGTAACCACTGGGCAGCTCGGCACGGATGCCATCCAGTGTGGGCAGGATCTGATGCACCACGTCCAGCGCCTGCATGCCATCACTGATGTCGGCGCGCACGGTCACCGTCGGCAACCGGTTGCGGTGCCAGATGATGCCGTCCTCGAAGCCGTACTCCATCGTCGCCACCTGCGACAGCGTGATGCTGCCACCGTTGGCGGTGGGCATCGACAGGCTGGACAGCAGCTCCAGCTGGTTGCGCTCATCGGCCGGCCCGCGCAGCAGCATCTCGATCTGGCGATTGCCTTCGCGATACACGCTCACCGACTGCCCGGCCAACGAACTGGACAGGAACTGGCTGACCTGGGCGCTGCTAACGCCCAGCGCGCGGGCGCGCTCCTGGTCGACCACCAGGCGCACCACCTTGCTCGGCTCGCTCCAGTCCAGGTTGACGTTCATCACGTGCGGGTTCTCCCGCACCTTGGCCTCGACCTGGCGCGCGATCGCCTGCACCTTCTCGATGTGCTCGCCGGAGATGCGCATCTGCACCGGATAGCCGACCGGCGGTCCGTTCTCCAGGCGGGTCACGCGCATCTGCACGTCCGGGAACTTCGGGATCACCTCGTGCAGCAGCCAGTCGCGGGTGCTCTCGCGCGCCTTGATGTCCTTGGCCAACACCACGAACTGGGCGAAGTTGGTCGCCGGCAGCTGCTGGTCCAGCGGCAGATAGAAGCGCGGCGAACCGGTGCCCACATAGGACACGTAGTTGGCAATGCCCTCGCGGCGGGACAGCAGCTTTTCCAGCTTCTCGGCCTGGGCCTGGGTCGAGCGCAGCGAGGCGCCCTCGGCCAGCTCGATGTCCACCATCAGCTCCGGCCGGGTCGAGTCCGGGAAGAACTGCTGGGGCACGAAGCGGAACATCATCAGCGAGAACACGAACAGGGCGATGGTCGCGGCGATCACCCACCAGCGATGGCGCAGGCAGGTATCGAGGAAGCGGCGGAAGCTGCGATAGAACGGGCGCTGGTACGGATCATGGTCGTGCCCATGCTGCGGCGGCGCAATCAGGTTGGCCAGCGCCGGGTAGCGGTCGGCCCACTGCTGGCGCTTGGCATGCCAGCGCGCGGACAGGCTGCCCGGCTTGGGCGGCTGCGGATTGAACAGGTCCGGCAGCATCTTGTCACCCAGGTAGGGAATGAACAGTACGGCCGCGATCCACGACACCACCAGCGCGATGGTCACCACCTGGAACAGCGAACGCGTATATTCACCGGTGCTCGATGCCGCCGTGGCGATCGGCAGGAAGCCGGCTGCGGTGATCAACGTACCGGTCAGCATCGGGAACGCAGTCGATTCCCAAGCGAAACTGGCCGCGCGCAGGCGGTCGTAGCCCTGCTCCATCTTGGTGGCCATCATCTCCACCGCGATGATCGCATCGTCCACCAGCAGGCCCAGCGCCAGCACCAGCGCGCCCAGCGAGATCTTGTGCAGGCCGATGTCGAAGTAGTGCATGACGAAGAAGGTCATCGCCAGCACCAGCGGAATGGTGACGCCCACCACCAGGCCGGTGCGCAGGCCCAGCGAGAAGAAGCTGACCAGCAGCACGATCACCACCGCCTCGGTCAGCACCTGCACGAACTCGCCGACCGACTCTTCCACCGATTGCGGCTGGTCGGACACCTTGCGCAGCTGCATGCCGGCCGGCAGGGTCTTCTGCAGCCGTTGGAACTCGGCATCAAGGTTGGCACCGAGCTTGAGGATGTCACCGCCATCCTTCATCGCCACCGCCAGGCCGATCGCCTCTTCGCCCATGAAGCGCATCTTCGGCGACGCCGGATCGGCGAAGCCGCGCTTGACCTCGGCGATGTCACCCAGGTGCACGGTGCGGTCGCCAGCACGGATCGGGAACTGGCGGATTGCTTCGATGTCGTTGAACTGGCCGGTCACGCGCAGCTGCACGCGATCGGTGGCGGTCTCGAAGAAGCTGGTGCCGGTGACCGCATTCTGGTCGGCCAGCGCCTGCTGTACCTGCTGCATCGACACACCCAGCGTGGCCAGGCGGGTGTTGGACAGCTCGATCCAGACCTTCTCGTCCTGCAGGCCGACCAGGTCGATCTTGCCGACATCGGGCACGCGCTGCAGTTCCAGCTGGATGCGGTCGGCGTAGTCGCGCATCACCGCGTAGTCGAAGCCCTTGCCGGTCAACGCATAGATGTTGCCGTAGGTGTCGCCGAACTCATCGTTGAAGAACGGACCGACTATCTCGCGCGGCAGCGTCGCACGGATGTCGCCCACGCGCTTGCGCACCTGGTACCACAGGTCCGGGATCTGCCTGGAACGCAGGCTGTCGCGGGCCATGAAGATGACCTGCGATTCGCCGGGGCGCGAATAGGAGCGGATGAACTCGTACTCGCCGGTGTTCATCAGCGCCTTCTCGATCGGCTCGGTCACCTGGCGCGAGACCTGCTCGGCGGTGGCGCCCGGCCACAGCGTGCGCACCACCATCGCCTTGAAGGTGAATGGTGGATCCTCGGACTGGCCCAGGTGCTTGTACGACCACGCGCCGATCAGCGCGAAGGCCAGCATCGCGAACAGCACCAGCGGGCGGTTGGCCAGCGCCCACTCGGAAAGATTGAAGCGGCGCACCGGCTTACTCCCTGGCCTTGGCGGCAGCGGCCGGCGCGGCCGGCTTCAGCACCGGGCGGTTCTGCCGGTCCACGGCGATCACCGGCTGGCCCGCTCGCAGCAGGTGGCCACCGGCGGCAACCACCCAGTCACCCGCGTTCACGCCGGACAGCACCGGCACGGTCTCGCTGCCAAACGCACCGGTGGTGACCGAGGCGGCCTTCAGCGTGCTGTTGGCCGGATCGACCACCCACACGCTGGCGGCACCGTTGGCACCGCGCTGCAGCGCGCCCAGCGGCAGCTGCAGGGTACCGTGGCGACCGGCGCTGCTGTAGACGCGCGCGCTCTGGCCCAGTTCGACATCGGCCAGCGCATCGGCGGCCAGGCTGACGCGGGTGGCATAGGTGCGTGCCTGCGGATCGGCGGCGGCGGCGATCTCGCGGATCGTACCGGGCAGGCGCTGGCCCGGGCGGTTCCACAGTTCCACCTCGACCGGCTGGCCGACCGCGTAGTCGCGGATGGTGGCTTCAGGCAGGTCGATCAGCACTTCGCGGCCGCCATCGGCGGCCAGGTTGAAGATGGTCTGGCCGGCGGACACCACCTGCCCGGCTTCGGCCTCGCGGCTGGCGATCACGCCATCGGCCGGCGCGCGCAGCTGCGCGTAGTCAGCCTGGTTGCGCAGCACATCGAGGTTGGCGCGGGCCGCATTGGCCTGGCCCTGCGCGGCCTTGAACGCCGCGGACTGCTGGTCCAGCTGCGAGCGGCTGACCAGTTGCTGGTCGGCCAGCACCTGGTAGCGCTTGAGGTCATCGCGGGCACGCACCAGGTCGGCCTCGGCCGCAGCCAGCTGCGCCTGTGAGGCACGGGCCTGCAGCGCGAAGTCAGCCACGTCCAGTTCGGCCAGCACGTCGCCCTTCTTCACCCGCTGGCCGGCATCGACGTGGCGCTTGACCAGGTTGCCTCCGACGCGGAACGACAGCGGGCTTTCCTGGCGGGCACGCACCGTGCCCGGGAATGCCGCCGGCGCCTGTCCGGCCTGTTCGCCGGGGTGAACCACCAGTACCGGCACGGCCGCCTGCGGCGCCTGTTCCTGTCCCGAACAGGCTGCCAGCGCAGCCACCCACACCATACCGCCCATCCAGCGCACGATCTTCATCGGTCAACGTCCTGAAAACGCAGGGTTGCAACAAGGGGGAGCCGCGACTGCCGGCCCAATTTAATAAACCGGCCGGTATAGTATAAATATCGAACCGCTTGGTCTAGTATTGTTGCGATGAGTTCTTCCACTTCCCGCAAGCCGTCGGCCAAGCCTGCTGCCAAGGCCGCCGGACCCGGGCGCCCCAAGGATCTGGGCAAGCGCGCGGCGATCCTTGAAGCAGCCAAGGTACTGTTCATCGAACAGGGGTATACCGGCGTGAGCATGGACACCATCGCCGCCCAGGCCGGCGTCTCGAAGCTGACCGTGTACAGCCACTTCGGCGACAAGGAGACCCTGTTCTCCGAGGCCGTGCAGTCAAAGTGCATTGAAATGCTGCCCGATGCCCTGTTCGTGGCCGACACGGACGGCCCGCTGCGCGACCAGCTGATCGGCATCGGTCTGGCCTTCTTCGAACTGATCACCTCCGACGCGGCGATCTCGATCCAGCGCATGATGATGGCGCCGGAGACCGACGAACGCCTGCGCGAGCTGTTCTGGAAGGCAGGACCGGAACGTACCTGCGAGGCCCTGGCTGACTTCCTGCGGGCACGCGCCGAGCGCGGCGAGCTGGAAATCACCGACTATTCGCTGGCTGGCGAGCAGTTCCTGACCCTGGTCAAGGGCGAAGTGCACATGCATATGATGTGCGGCATGCCACTGTCACCGGTGGAATGCGACCCTCTTGCCCACGTGACCGCCAGCATCGACTTCTTCCTGCGCGCCTACGCGCCGCGAGGGGCCGGAACAGCTGAATAACCAAAACTGAACGAACCGGAGGTCGCGATGACTTCCGGCACTGCGACCCCGGCCCCCGGCAGCTGATGCTCTGGGCGCGCCGCCGGCCTCCGGCACCGGTAAAATGGCCGGCCCACTGCGCTGGATTTGAACCTCATGACGATTGATTACGCCCACGCCCGCGAACTGATGGTGGAACAGCAGATCCGTCCCTGGGACGTGCTGGACATCAAGGTGCTCGACGTCCTGGCCCGCCTGCCGCGCGAGGCTTTTGTCGCCGATGCACACCGGGCACTGGCCTACGCCGATGTCGAACTGCCGATCGGCCACGGCCAGAAGATGATGAAGCCGGTCATCGAGGGCCGTACCCTGCAGGCGCTGGACCTGCAGCCGGGTGACGAAGTGCTGGAAATCGGCACCGGCAGCGGCTTCCTGGCCGCCTGCATCGGCGCGCTGGCGCGCGATGTGCTGAGCCTGGAAATCGACCCGGAGCTGGCCGCCGCCGCGCGTGCCCGCCTGGACGCTTCCGGCCTGGGCAGCAACGTCCGCGTGGAAGTGGCCGATGCCCTGTCCTGGCAGACCGAACGCCGCTTTGACGTGATCTGTGTCACTGGTGCGGTCGACGTGGTGCCGTCACAGTTCGCCTCGTGGCTGCGTCCGGGTGGCCGCCTGTTCGTGATCCACGGCCGCTCGCCGGCGATGGAGGCCCTGCTGGTCAAGGCCGACGGCAGCTCCGAGTCCCTGTTCGAGACCGATATCGATTACCTGCGTGGTGCCGCCCCGGCCCCCCAGTTCCACCTCTGAGTCCAAGGAAGCCGCAATGATCCGCCGATCCCTCGCTGTTGCGCTGGCCACTGCCCTGCTGCCGTTGTCCGCCCATGCCGCCGACCTGCTGCAGGTCTACGAAATGGCCCGCAACGGCGATCCGCAGCTGTCGGCCGCCGAATCGACCCGGCTGTACGACAAGGAAGGCGCCGTGCAGGCGCGTGCCGCCCTGCTGCCGCAGATCAACGGCCAGGCCGCGCTGAACCGCACGCGCAGCGAGCCGAACGCCGACGCCAACTCCGGCTCGTTCACCAACAAGCGCCGCACCTACACGATCGACGGCAGCCAGACGCTGTTCAACTGGACACAGATCAACAACCTGCGCTCGCAGCGTGAGCTGAGCAAGGCGGCGGACTTCACCCTCGAATCGGCCAACGACAACCTGATCGTGCGCACCTCGGCGGCCTACTTCAACGTGCTGGTGGCGATCGAATCGCTGAACGCCGCGCAGACCAACGAAGCGGCCGCGAAGAAGCAGTTCGACTTCGCCGACAAGCGCCTGGAAGTGGGCCTGGCGCCGATCACCGACGTGCACGAAGCACGCGCCCAGTACGACCAGGCGCGTGCCAACACCATCATTGCGCAGAACACCCTGGCCGATAACTACCAGGCCCTGACCGAACTGACCGGCCAGCCGGTGACCAACCTGCGTGGCCTGCCGGCGGACTTCCGCCCGGAAGTGCCGGCCAACCGCGGCAACATCGATGAGCTGGTGCAGCAGGCCACCACCCAGAATCCGGCGCTGAAGGCGCAGGAGCTGAAGGTCAGTGCGGCCGAAGCTGGCGTGCAGGCTGCCCGCGGTGGCCATTACCCGACCCTGTCGCTGGGCGGCAGCTGGGGCAAGAGCGCGACCTGGGGCGACAGCACCGGCGCCGGCTCGTTGTCGCCGGACGCACGCACCAACAGCATCGGCCTGACCCTGAGCGTGCCGATCTTCTCCGGTGGTGCCACCCAGTCCGGCGTGCGCCAGGCGCTGGCCCAGCGTGACATCGCCCAGGACGGCTACGAGCAGCAGAAGCGTGCCCTGGACCGCAATACCCGCAATGCCTACCAGACCCTGGTGCAGGGCATCAGCGAAGTGGAAGCCCGCCGCTTGGCGGTGGTCTCGGCGCAGAGCGCGTACGACGCTTCGCAGGTCGGCCTGGAGGTCGGCACCCGTACCGTGCTGGATGTGATCCAGAACCAGCGCATCCTGTTCTCGGCGCAGCTGGACTACGCCCAGGCCCGTTACACCTTCCTGCAGAACCGCCTGCTGCTGAGCCAGTCGCTGGGTGCGCTGGACGTGGCCGAGCTGCAGGACGTGAACCGCCTGCTGACCCAGGACGCCGGCAACCCGGCAACGACCACGCACTGAGTCGTCGCCCTGCCGGCAACGAAGAAGCCACCCGCGAGGGTGGCTTTTTTGTGGGCGGCGCGTACGGCCCGACCCACGCATGGCGCAGATCTGCCGGCCGTCAGCCCGGCCACGCGCCTGCCCGTTCCACTGCGGCCAGCACGCACAGCGCCGTGGCCAGGGGCGCAAGCACCATTGCAGCACCCGGCATCGGCGCACGGACACGCAGTGCCGCCGGACACAAGGCTGCCATCACCAGCAGGGTTGCTGGACCCGGCAGCACCGGCAATGCGCCGGCCGGCGCTCCCAAGGCCAGCAGCGCCGCCGTCAGCACCACGGTGACCGGTATCAGCCGCGTCCGCAACCCGGGCGCTTCATCACCGGCCACAGGCCGGAGCTGCGCTGCCAGGTGTGCGGCCAGCGACAACAGCACCAGCAGCAGTGCTGCCAGCCCGGCCATGCCCGCCAGCGGCAGCAACGGCAGCAGCCACTGCAACTGCGGATGGCCCTGCAATGCCACCGACAACGGCCGCGTACTGTCCAATACCGGGAACTCGACCAGGCCGGCCTGCAACGCGGCCAGCATGATCAGCAGCAGCATCGCCAGCAGCAGCGCGGCCGCCAGCAGCCAGGGTGATCGCGTGCGCGCCTGCCGGCCACGTCCGGGAAATCCCAGTGCCAGCCCCACACTGGCAAACACCCCCAGCAAGGGCACGCTTGCCGCCAGCACCCCGCCGGGGCCGAATCGATAGGGCGCGGTGGCGTCCGGCAGCCACGGAATCCAGTTGGCGTAGTGCACGTGGCGAACCGCCAGCGCCAACAGCAACAGCCCAACACCGATCTTCACCGTCAACAACACGCAGACCGTCAACGCGATGCGACGCGGGGGCAGCAGCACGAACGCACCCAGCACCAGCAGACTGGTGACGGCCATCACCGGATCCGGCAGCGCGCTGCCGGTTTCAATACCGCGACTGGCAAACACGGCACGCGCGTGGCTGGCCGTGGACTGCGCCACGCCGGCGCTGGTCATCACCAGTTCCAGCAGCAGTGCAGTACCCAGCAGCCGCGCGGCTGCCGTGCCCCAAGCGGCCCGCAGCAGGCCGTGCAGGCCATCGGCTGCGGGCTGCTGCTGGTTCAGCACGTGCAGGCAATACAGCATCGGCGCCGTGCCCAGTGCGGCCAGCAGCAGACTCAGTACGATGGCCGGACCCGCCTGGGCGGCGGTGTACTGGCCAACCAGGGCGATCACGCTGCCACCCAGCAGCAGGGTCAACGCCACCATCGCGAAGTGATCCATTCCCAGCAGCGCGTGCCGGCCACGGCGGTTATCGCTGTCCATCGCAAGCCCTCTTGAATCCGCACAAGCGCGGTCGACAGGAGGCTGGCAGCGTGCGCCAAGTGGCGGTATCAGAATCCGTACTGTGCGCACCGCGATGTGACCACAAACACGTTCGCAGCCACGCATCCGGTCCTGCTGCGACAGGAATCCGGCTGCTAAGCAGAATTGATGCAGTCGATCACGTCAGTCGGTCCGCGTAGCATCCGCCCTGGCGGTGTTGCTGCCCGGCTCAGCTGCGCGGCGGCGGCAGGTGTGGCGCGACCAGCGCCAGCGTGCGCTGCAGGGCACCGCGGCCGTTGCTGACCAGCGTGCAACCGGCACGGGCCATGTCCTCGCGCGCCTGGGCGTCGCCCAGCAGGTGCTGCAGCAGGTCACCTACCGCCTGCACGTCCTCGCCGATCAGCAAGGCACCGGCCTCACGCATGCGCCGTGAGATCTCGGCGAAGTTGTGCAGGTGCGGACCGGTCACAGCGGCAGTGCCCATCGCCGCCGGCTCCAGCAGATTGTGGCCACCGATCGGCTGCAGGCTGCCGCCGACGAAGGCAACCTGCGCGCAGGCATAGAACGGCATCAGCTCGCCCAGGGTGTCGATGACGAATACATCCGTGCCGGCCTCGGGCCATTGCTTCGCACGGCGGGTCGCCACGCTCCAGCCCTGCTCGCGCGCCAGCGCCTCCACCTTCGGGAAGCGCTCGGGGTGCCGCGGCGCCCACAGCAACAACAGGTCGGGGTGCTGCTGGCGCAGGCGCCGATGCAGGTCGATCACCGCCTGCTCCTCGCCATCATGGGTACTGGCCGCGATCCACACCGGGCGCCCGGCGGGCACGCAGGCGTGGAACTGCTCGACGAAGCCCTGCACATCCGGCGTGGCGATATCGAACTTGAGGTTGCCCAGGGCCTGCACCTGTTCCCGCGCAGCCCCCAGCTGCACGAAGCGCTCGGCGTCGTCCTGCGACTGCGCGGCCACGCAGGTAACCGTACGCAGCGCACGGCGGATCAGCGCCGCCAGCACCCGGTAACCGCGCAGCGAACGCGCTGACAGGCGGGCGTTGAGGATGTAGACCGGAATGCGGCGGTCGCGGCAGCCGAACAGCATGTTCGGCCACAGCTCGGTTTCCAGGATCAGCGCCAGGCTGGGCTGGAAGTGGCCGAGGAAGCGGTTGACGCTGCCCGGTACGTCGTACGGCAGGTAGACGTGGTCCAGCGCATCGCCCCACAGCGCGCGCACGCGCTCCGAACCGGTCGGGGTGATGGTGGTGATGACCCAGCGGATGTCCGGACGCTGCTGGCGCAGGGCATTGACCAGCGGCGCGGCGGCATTGACCTCGCCCACCGAGACCGCGTGCAGCCAGACCCGCGGCTGGCCGGTCGGCTGCGGATACGAGGCATAGCGCTCATCCCAGCGCCGGAAGTATTCACGGACCCGGAAACCGCGCCAGACCAGGTGGTACACGGTGATCGGCAGCAGGATGTAGAGCACGGCCGAATACAGGCCGCGCAGGATCCATTCGACAGGGTCTTTACGCATGCGGCAAGGATACGGGAGCCCCCCGGGAAAGACACGCAGCCGGGTTGGTAGAATGGCGCCATGTCCGATGCCACCACCGCCATCCGCCCGTCGCTGCGCGATCCCCGCAACTGGCCGATGTTCACCGCCATGCTCGGCGCCTTCGCCATCGCCCGCCTGCCGTGGATGCTGCAGCGTGCGCTCGGCCGTGGCGTCGGCTGGATCAGCTGGCGCCTGCTCGGCAGCCGCCGTCGCGCCGCCGAGGTCAACCTGAAGTTGTGCTTCCCGGAAAAGGACGAAGCCTGGCGCCAGCGCCTGGTGCGCGACAGCTTCGACGCACTGGGTGTGGGCGTGTTCGAGTGCATCCGCGCGTGGTGGGGCAGCATCGACCGCATCCGCCCACAGGTGCAGATCGAAGGCCTGGAACATCTGCGGCGGATGCAGGCCGAAGGCCGCGGCGTACTGCTGGTGTCCGGCCACTTCATGACCCTGGAGATGTGCGGCCGCCTGCTGTGCGACTACGTCGATCTTTCAGGCATGTACCGCAAGCACAAGAACCCGGTGTACGAGTGGGCGGTGAAGTTCGGCCGCCTGCGCTATGCCAGGGCGATGTTCGCCAACGAGGACATCCGCGCGACCGTGCGCCACCTGAAGAAGGGCGGCTTTCTCTGGTATGCGCCGGACCAGGACATGCGTGGCAAGGACACCGTGTTCGTCCCGTTCTTCGGCCATACCGCGTCCACTATTACGGCCACCCACCAGCTGGCGCGCATGACCGGCTGCGCGGTGATTCCGTACTTCCACCGCCGCGAGGGCGGAAAGTACTTCCTGAAGATCGGCGCGCCGCTGGAGAACTTTCCCAGCGAGGATGTGGAAGCCGATACCACGCGGGTCAACCAGGCCATCGAAGCGATGGTGCGCGAGGCACCCGACCAGTACCTGTGGATCCACCGCCGTTTCAAGCGCCAGCCGGGCGGGCGGAGCGATTTTTACAAGTAGATCCACGCCATGCGTGGATGCTCTTCGATTCCGTGCCGTGATTCACAACGGCCAGCGGCACCAGGCGTACGGGTATTCCCCCACCACGCACGCCAGGCCCGCACGGACTGGATTGGCCAGGATGTACATTGCCTTCTCGTGAAGTGATTCGTCGGTCCGCACTGCATGGTCGTGATAGCCGTGCTGCCACAGCGCGCCCTGCCGCTCCAGCCGCCGGTTCAGCAACCTGCTGCTGCGTGACTTCAGAAGGGGCATGCACTCGGCCAGGGTTCCACTGCGCAGTTCCATCAACCAGTGCAGATGGTCAGGCATCACCACCCAGGCGAGACTGTGGCTGAAGCCCCTACGCTCGACGAAGCGCAGGGTGTCGATCAGGATCGCCATGTTCGCCGCATCGGCGAATAACGGTTCACGGCCAAGGGTTGCCGTGGTCAATGAGTACACGTTGCCGGTTCGGGAATACCGACCGTAGCGGAGTCTGGGGCTGGCCATGGCCCAGCGTGCGATACACACGGAGGCACGGGTAGTGGAGGTTGGCGTGCATTTGCGTGGGGAAAGCCCCATCCACGCATGGCGTGGATCTACTATGGCGACATGCGCCCAATGATCGTCCCATGCACGCCATGGCGTGGATCCACCGCGGCGACGTTCGTTCGGTACGTGCAGTAGAGCCACGCCATGCGTGGATGGACGATCACAGCAGCGGTGGCGCGTCGTCCGATTCCCGCGCCAGCAGGCTGCCGGCGAACAAGGCAGCGAGCAGCACGGTCAGGCCGCCCCAGAACGCGGAATAGAACGCCAGATGCGTGTTGAGCGGGAACACGGTGACCGCCAGCGCCAGCATCGCAGGGCGGGCCCGGTCACGCGCGGCCGTCGGTGCATAGCGCCAGGCCCGCCAGGCCTGGGCCACGGCTGCCAGCCACAGCAGCAGGCCGATCACCCCGGTTTCTGCCAGGATTTCCAGCACGATCTGATGCGCGTGCAGGGCGGGAGCATCCCCCCATACCGCCAGCCCCTCTTCGGCCACGCAGGCGGGATAGGCATCGCGGAAACCGCGTGCGCCGACGCCGTTGAACGGGTGTTCTTCGATCATGCAGACGGCGGCTTCCCAGATACGCGCGCGCCCCGACAGTGCCTCGTCGACACCGCGTTCGCTTCCATCCCACGCCATCGCGGTACGCGCAAGGCGTTCGCGCAGCTGCGGCACGCCTGCGGTGAGCACGCCGGCGCCCAGCACGCCGAGCAGCGCCAGCAGCAGCATCCGCTTCACACCGAACTGGCGCACGCCGCTGTAGGCCAGCACCAACGCGAAGGTGATCCACGACGCGCGCGAGCCGGCCAGCAGCAGCACGCAGCCCAGCGCCGCCGCGGCCAGTACCCAACCCGGATTGCCAAAGCGACGCGCCAGCGGCAACAACAGGAACGGTGAGAGACTGGCCAGGACCTGGCCGAACTTCAGGTTGCACGGCCCGAGTGCCCCACTGAGGCGATCGACCACGGCTGCCTCAGTGGCCGGGCACAACGCGTGACCACTCACCGCAAGCTTCAGCTGCTCAAGCGACCAGAACCACGGGCTGGTTCCGGCCAGCGCCTGCACCAGCGCATCCAGCGTCCATGCGCCGGTGATCAGCGCCAGGCCGCCGAAGGTCAGCCGCCTGCGTTCCGGCGTGGCCACCGCGATCGCCACCAGCCACATGAAGGGCAGGTAGCGCAGGCCGGCAGCCGCCTTCGTCCACGACGCTGCCGGATCGATTGCATCAAATGCCGAGAACGCCTGCGGCAGCCAATAGCCGAGGAACAGGATGGAGGTCAGCGCCCACGCTGCCGTGCTCAACAGATGCGGGCGGCGCTGCAGGCGGCGCATGACCATGCGCGCGGCGGCGTAGACCGCGCCAAGGCCCAGCACGGTCTCCGCGATGCCCGGCAATGGCCACAGTGCTACGTACGTCAGCACCCACCACGGCGCCCAGCGCCCGGCGCGGTCGTCGCGCACGGTGACGGCGGAGTCAGCCAGCGAGGTCGGCATAGAGGCGGAGGGTATCGCGCTGCATGGCCTGTAGCGTAAACGGGATGCGGGTCGGCAAGAACGGCGGCTGCGCCAGCAGGGCCAGCGCACGTTCACCCAACGCGCGTGCATCGCCCAGCGGCACCGCGCCAGCGGGCTGCAGCTGCCGAAGCAGTTCGCCGACGCCACCATGATCCCAGCCCAGCACCGGACGGCCGACCGACAGCGCCTCGACCACAGTGCGGCCAAACGCTTCCGGTTTGTCCGACAGCTGCAGCACCAGATCGCTGGCCGCATAGGCCTGGGCGATGCGCGCGGTCGGCGTGCTGATCTGCACGGCGTCGGTCACGCCCAAGGCAGTGGCCTGCCGGCGCAGGTCGGCCACGTAGGCTTCGCGGCCCGGTTCATCGGTGCCCAGCATCCACAGCTGTGCCGGCACACCAGCTGCACGTACATCGGCGAGCAATTGCAGCGCATGGGCATGTCCCTTCAGCCGGGTGCCCCGCCCCGGCAGCAGCAGCAGCGGGCCCCCAACCTGCGCCAGCCACGGGTAGTCGGCTGCCAGCGCCAGTCGTGGCCGGCGGTCGGCGCGGGCCACGCGCGGAAACTGTGTGACATCGACGCCGCGCGGAATCACCTGCAGCTTCGCTTCGGGTACCGTCGGATAGTGCCGCTGCACGTAGTCGCGCACGGTGTTGGACACGCAGATCACGCGTTCACCGCTGGTCATCACCGCGCTGTAGCGACTGGGCGAATTCAACCCGTGCACGGTGGTTACCCAGTGCGGGCGCTGGGCGGCGGGCATGGCACGGATCGCGTACAGGCCCAGCCATGCCGGCAGCCGCGAACGGGCGTGCACGATGTCCGCGCCGACTTCAGCGAACAGGCGGCGCAGGGTCGGCAGGTGACGCAGCGTCAGCAGCGATTTGCGGCCGATGTCGAGGGTGAGGTGCTCGGCACCGCTATCGAGCAGGGGCTGCACCAGGCGGCCACCGGCGGAGACCACCAGCGCACGATGGCCGGCAGCGACCAGGGCCGCAGCGATTTCCAGGGTCGAGCGCTCGACACCGCCGGAGTGCAGCGCCGGCAGCAACTGCACCACGGTCAATCGGCGCATCGAAAAGGCCGCCGTTTAGTCGGCCAGCACGAACACGGAACCGCAGTACGGGCACTGCGCTTCGCCATTGGGCTCGTCCTCGATCGGCAGGTATACGCGCGGATGCGAGTTCCACAGCGCCATTTCCGGGGTCGGGCAGCTCAGCGGCAGATCGCTGCGGTGCACGGTGTAGCGCTTCTCGGCGTTGGCGGGCGCAGTGGCGGTATGGCTCATGGCGGATGTCGATGAACGGGTTGCGAGGCCTGTGATTCTAGCATCCGGGCCGCCCCGACATTGCGCAACAACAGGTCTTTGCCCGCCGCAGGGCGTCTCCTCGCGCGGTTGCGCGGCAGATCCAAGGCCTCGCACTGGCGGAAATCCTTCAATCGATCCAGCGGGTTCACGCCGGAAACCCGCCGACTGCGAAATTTGCCGCATTTGGATCGAACTAAATGGCACTTGTCAGGCTGCTGCCGCTGTTGCAGGATCGGGCCAGGCCGTGAATCGGCCCACCCCAATCCGACCCGATCGCATGGCCCGCCCCCACCGGACCGGCATCGCCTCTTCCACTGCCCTCCCGGCGGGCGGAGCGATGCTGTCCGTGGTGTCCGCCGATGCGGGTTCTGCCTGCCGCCTGCCTCTCGGGAGACCCTTGCATGACCCTGTCTGATCCACGCCGCGCCCTGCTTCCGCTCGCTCTGGCCCTGGCCTGCGTGACCACTGCGATGCCGGCGCTGGCGCAGGGGCTGCAGACCTCGTTCGAACCGGGCGAACCTGTCCCGGCGCAGGCCACCGGTGCGCTTCAGGTCACGATCGGCAATGGACCGGCCGCGCCCTACGCCGCCAAGCGCAACGCCGGCTACAGCGGCCTGCATGCGCTGCGCTACAGCAGCCAAGGCGGCAGCGCGCGGCGCAAACTGTTCAAGGCCGACCTGCCCATCGAGGCCGATACCACGCTGTCGTGGCTGGTGCTGCCGGAAATCGTCGGCAAGGACACCGTCGCCTCGACCTATGTATCGCTGGACCTGCTGCTGGACGATGGCAGCCGCGTTTCGGCTGGCACGGCACGCGACCAGCATGGCGTGGCCCTTGGCGCCCATGCGCAGGGCGAGTCGAAGACGCTGTACCCGCAGCAGTGGGCGCGCAAGGCGGTGCGACTGGGCGACGTGCCCGCGCTGAAAGGCCGCCGCGTGGTGGCGATCGAGCTGGAGGTGGCCAGTGCCGAAGGTGCGCCGGTCTCCGGCTGGATCGACGACGTATGCCTGGATGCGCAGCCGCGCCAGCAGCCGCAGCGCGTCTCGGACTGGGTGCTGACCACACGCGGCACCCAGGCCAACGGAACGTTCTCGCGCGGCAACAACCTCCCGGCCACGGCGGTGCCGCACGGGTTCAACTTCTGGACCCCGGTGACCGATGCCGGCGCGCTGAACTGGCTGTACCGCTGGAACGAACAGAACGATGCGCAGAACCGACCGCAGCTGCAGGCGCTGGCACTGAGCCACCAGCCCAGCCCGTGGATGGGCGACCGCCAGACCTTCCAGGTGATGCCTTCGGCCAGCCGTGGCGCGCCGGACGCCGACCGCCGCAAACGCGCGCTGTCGTTCGACCGCCGCCACGAAAGCGCCCGCCCGTACCGTTACGACGTGCGCTTTGACAATGGCATCGCTGCCGCCATCGCGCCGACCGATCATGCCGCACTGTTCCGATTCGACTTCCCCGAGGGCGGCGACGCCAACCTGCTGTTCGACAATGTCGATGCGCGCGGTGGCCTGACCCTGGACGCCGCCACGCAGACGCTGTCCGGCTACACCGATACGCGCAGCGGCCTGTCCAACGGTGCCAGCCGCATGTACGTGGTGGCCAGCTTCGACAAGCCGTGGCGCAGCAGCGGCCGCCTCGACACCGGCCGCCCGACCGGCTACATCAAGTTCGACGCCGGCAGCGACCGGCGGGTGACGATGCGCATCGCCACCTCGCTGATCTCGGTCGAGCAGGCGCGGCACAACCTGGCACTGGAAATCAGCGCTGCCGATACGCTGGAGAGCGTGGCCAGCCGTGCGCAGGATGCATGGGACGCGCGCCTGGCCCGTTTCGACATCGGCAACGCCAGCGACGACCAGAAGACCACGCTGTACTCCAGCCTGTACCGGCTGTACCTGTACCCCAACTCCGGCCATGAAAACGTGGGCAGCGCGGCCCTACCCGACTGGCGCTACGCCAACCAGGCCAGCGCCAGCGATGACAACACCGATGGCAGCGCGACCCGCAGCTATGCGGCCGTGCGCGACGGCAAGGTCTTCGTCAACAACGGCTTCTGGGATACCTTCCGCACCACCTGGCCGGCCTATGCGCTGTTTACGCCCGACGATGCCGGCCAGCTGGTGCAAGGCTTCATCGAGCAGTACCGCGCCGGTGGCTGGATCGCGCGCTGGTCGTCGCCGGGCTACGCCGACCTGATGGTCGGCACCAGCTCGGACGTGGCCTTCGCCGATGCCTGGCTGAAGGGCATCGGCGGCTTCGATCCGGCCGAGGCCTACGCCGCCGCGCTGAAGAACGCGACCGTGGTCCCGCCCGACCGTCATGTCGGCCGCAAGGGCATGGACCGTTCGACCTTCCGTGGCTACGCCAGCGCGGACGTGCACGAAGGCATGTCATGGACGATGGAAGGCGCGCTCAATGACTTCGGCATCGCCAACATGGCCGATGCACTGGCCAAGCGCGCCACCACGCCGGCTGCACGCGAGCGCTACAGCACCGAGGCCGAGTACTTCCGCTATCGCGCCGCCAGCTACGCGACCATGTTCGACCCGGCCGCCGGCTTCTTCCAGGGCCGCAAGGCCGATGGCCGCTGGCGCGTGGACGCCAAGGATTACGACCCGCGCGTATGGGGCCACGACTACACCGAATCCAATGGCTGGACCTTCGCCTTCACCGCCGCCCACGATGGCGAAGGCCTGGCCGCGCTGTACGGTGGCCGCGACAAGCTGGCGGCGAAGCTGGATGCCTTCTTCGCCACGCCGGAAACCGCCGACCCGGCACTGGCCGGCTCCTATGGCGGCACCATCCACGAGATGACCGAAGCGCGCGACGTGCGCATGGGCATGTACGCGCACAGCAACCAGCCGGCGCACCACATCCCGTGGATGTACCTGTACGCCGGGCAGCCGTGGAAGACCCAGCAGCATGTGCGCGAGATCCTGTCGCGGCTGTATGTGGGCAGTGAGATCGGCCAGGGCTATCCCGGTGACGAGGACAACGGCGAGACCTCGGCGTGGTACGTGCTGGCATCGCTGGGCCTGTACCCGCTGCGCATGGGCGCACCGGAGTACGTGATCGGCTCGCCGGCCTTCGAACATGCGCGCGTGGAACTGCAGGGTGGTGCCGTGCTGACCGTGAACGCGGCCAACAACTCGCGTGAGAACGTCTACGTGCAGTCGCTGACGATCAACGGCAAACCGTGGACGAAGACCTGGGTGCCGCACGAGCTGATCGCCAAGGGCGCGACCCTCGACTTCGTGATGGGCCCCCGTCCCTCGCGCTGGGGCAGTGGCGTGGATGATGTGCCGCGCTCGTTGACCTCACGCGGCCAGCGCCCGCAGCTGCTGCACGACCTGCTCGGCAGCGGCGCGAAGGCGACGTTGGCCGATGGCCGCGCCCTGCCCGCGCTGGTCGATGACGATGCCGGCACGACGGTGGGCCTGGGCGGCGGTGCAACCATCGCGCTGACCGGCCTGGCTGAGGGCACCCCGACGATGTACACGCTGACCAGCGGTGACAGCCGTATCCAGGGCGGTGAGTGGACACTGGAGGCGCGCACCGGCAGCGGCAGCTGGGCCGTGCTCGACCAGCGCAGCGGCGAAGACTTCGAATCCGCCCGCCAGACCCGTCCATTCCGCATTGCAAAACCCGGTCGCTACAGCGAATACCGCCTGCGCCTGGCGGCACCGGGACGACTGCCGCTGGCGGAGATCGAACTGCTGGCGGCCGGCACCGTACAATGAGCGGCATGCGCTTCCGTTTTCTGCCCTTGGCCCTTGTTGCCCTGTCCTTCTCCAGTTTCGGCCAGACCCAGGCGTTCGATACGCAGCTGACCCGCGACGGCGTGACGCTGAACTACCAGGACGCCCGTGGCGCCCTGGCCGCGCCGCAGCGCAAGCGGGTGATCGATACGTTCTTCTTCGCCTACCTGCGCGAACGTGCGGACTTCCACCCGGCCGCGCCGGCGATGGTGCGCATCGTGATCGACCCGGCCTACACCGGCATCGCCTTCGTCGGTGACAAGGACCAGGCCGCAACGATCACCATCAACCCGGGTTGGCTTGCGCAGCACCCCAACGACATCGACCTGGTCACCCATGAGGCCATGCACATCGTGCAGGGCTATCCGGGCTATGGCGACGCACGGGTGCCGGGTTGGCTGGTGGAGGGCATCGCCGACTACGCACGCGACCGCTACGGCATGGACAATGCCGCTGCGGGCTGGGCACTGCCGGGCAAGGTCGAGAAGGGGCAGAACTTCGACAGCGGCTACCGGGTCACCGGTGCGTTCCTGAAATGGGCCGACGCCGAACATCCGGGCCTGGTGCTGGCACTGGACAAGGCCCTGCGCGACGGCCGCTATGCACCGGCGCTGTGGCAGAAGCACACCGGCAAGGCACTACCTGCGCTGTGGACGCAGTATGCCAAGCCGCGTTCGGATGCACCGCCGCCGGCACCAGCGCGCCGCGGCAAGCGGCGCTGAGCCCCAACGCACTTTACGTTCGCCGGGCATTGCCCGGCGCTACCGCATCGCGGCCTCAGCGCGACTGCACGAAGCCGGCGTACAGCGCGAACAGTTGCTGGAAGTACCGCCGCGTCACTCGATTGCGCATGACACCCTCGCCCGTGGAAAGTTGGTCGGGCCCAGGGTGGGAAGGCCGGTCCGGTCCCTTCCCACGGCCGGGCCGCGTGGGCGTATTGGGCCGCAGCGGCGTTGCAGGGAAATGACCGCCGGACTGCAATTCATCGGGTAGCGCCGGGCCATGCCCGGCGAGCGCGCAGCGCGGCGCTTCTCGCATTCCGCCGGGCATGGCCCGGCGCTACCCGATCCGGTTTCCGCTGGGCGGAAACGAAACGCGCCCCGAAGGGCGCGTTTCTGCAGATCGCAGCGGAACGAAGGCTTACGCCTTCTTTTCCGCTTCGATCTGTTTGCGGATCTGCGCATCGACCGCCGCAATGGCGGTCATGTTCAGGATCCGGCGCGAGGTCGCGCTGGTGGTCAGGATGTGCACCGGCTTGTTCACGCCCATCAGGATCGGGCCGATCGCCACGCCGTCGGTGAACACACGCACCAGGTTGTAGGCGATGTTGGCCGCTTCCAGGTTCGGCAGCACGAACAGATTGGCGCGGCCCTGCAGGGTCGAGCCCGGCAGCAGCTTCTGGCGCAGCGCTTCATCCCATGCGGTGTCGCCCTGCATTTCGCCATCCACGTTCAGGCGCGGGTTGCGCTTGAGCAGCAGCTCGCGCACCTGGCGCATCTTCAGTGCATCCTTCGAATCGTGGCTGCCGAAGTTGGAGTGCGACAGCAGCGCCACCTTCGGCTCGATGCCGAACAGTTTCATGCGGTACGCCGCCTGCAGGGTTGCTTCGCACAGCTGCTCGGCGGTTGGGTCTTCCTGCACGTGGGTATCGACGAAGAAGAACACGCCCTGCTGGTTGATCACGCCGGTCATCGCCGAGGTCGAGGTGACCTTCGGCTCCAGCGGCAGCACGCTGCGCACGTAGCCCAGCTTCTTGTGGAAGCGGCCGACGATGCCGGTCAGCATCGCATCGGCTTCGCCACGGGCCACCATCACCGCTGCGATCAGGGTCGGGCGCGAACGCATCAGGTTCTTCGCCGCGGCCACGGTCACGCCACGGCGGCCGGTCAGGCCGTGGTAGTACTGCCAGTATTCGTTGAAGCGCGGGTCGTCGTTGATGTTGGTGACTTCAACGTTCTCGCCGATCTTCAGGCGCAGGCCGAGGCGCTCGATGCGCGACTCGATCACTTCCGGGCGGCCGATCAGGATCGGATGCGCCAGGCCGTCATCGACCACGTTCTGCACCGCCTGCAGCACCACTTCCTCTTCGCCCTCGGCGTACACCACGCGCTGCTTGTCGCTGCGCGCACGGTCGTACACCGGCTTCATCATCAGGCTGGTGCGGTAGACGAACTGGGCCAGCTTGTCGCGGTAGGCGCCCATGTCCTCGATCGGGCGCGAAGCCACGCCCGAGTCCATCGCGGCCTGGGCCACAGCCGCCGACAGCTCCACCAGCAGGCGGCGGTCAAACGGACGCGGGATCAGGTATTCACGGCCGAAGCTCGGGGTCTCGCCGCCATAGGCCGAGCCCATGTCGGTGGCCGCGCGGCGCGCCAGCGCGGCGATGGCACGCACGCAGGCGATCTTCATTTCCTCGTTGATCGCAGTCGCGCCCACGTCCAGCGCACCACGGAACAGGTACGGGAAGCACAGCACGTTGTTGACCTGGTTCGGGTAGTCCGAGCGGCCGGTGCCGATGATCGCGTCCGGACGGGCGGCGCGCGCCACCTCCGGCATGATTTCCGGAGTCGGGTTGGCCAGCGCGAAGATCACCGGATCCGGGGCCATGGTCTTGACCATCTCGGCGGTCAGGATGCCCGGTGCCGACAGCCCCAGGAAGATGTCCGCGCCGTCGACGATCTCGGCCAGGGTGCGCTTGTCGGTATCGCGCGCATAGCGCTGCTTTTCCGGGTCCAGGTCGGTACGGCCGGTGTGGATCACACCCTCGCGGTCGAAGGCCAGGATGTTCTCCGGCTTCAGGCCCAGCTGCACCAGCATGTTCACGCAGGAAATGCCGGCTGCGCCCATGCCCGTGGTCGCCAGCTTCACGTCCTCGATCTTCTTGCCGGTGATCGCCATGGCGTTGAGCACGGCCGCGCCGACGATGATCGCCGTGCCGTGCTGGTCGTCATGGAACACCGGAATCTTCATGCGCTCGCGGAGCTTGCGCTCGACCACGAAGCACTCCGGCGCCTTGATGTCTTCCAGGTTGATGCCGCCGAAGGTCGGCTCCAGCGAGGCGATGATGTCGACCAGCTTGTCCGGGTCGGTTTCATCCACTTCGATGTCGAACACATCGATGCCGGCGAACTTCTGGAACAGCACGCCCTTGCCTTCCATCACCGGCTTGCCGGCCAGCGCGCCGATGTTGCCCAGGCCCAGCACCGCGGTGCCGTTGGAGATCACCGCCACCAGGTTGCCGCGGGCGGTCAGCTCGCTGGCCTGCTGCGGGTCGGCCTTGATCGCTTCACAGGCATACGCCACGCCCGGCGAATACGCCAGCGACAGGTCGCGCTGCGTCAGCATGGGCTTGGTAGCGGAAACCTTGATCTTTCCCGGGGGGGACATCCGGTGGTAATCGAGGGCGGCCTGTTTGAAATCTTCGTTGGACATCGATGTGGGTTACATGAATGGGCAGAAGGGACAGGGGATCATACCCCCGTTGGAGCGTCTGGACCTGTCGCTATCCTGTCGCAGCCATGCTGCGACCGCACAATTCCGTGCCGTATGCGGCGGGGCCCCAGACCAGCATCGGCGTTGCCCATGACAGTCATGGGACGCCTTGAAACGCCGCGGGGCCGTACCACTGTCGTGGCCGGCCCCGCGGTACCACACACCTGGATCAGCCCTTGGCCGGCAGCGCCTCGGGCAGCGCATCGACCGGCGGCGGCAGTTCGCTCTCGCGGCCGTCCAGCGCCAGCTGCAGGCGGTTGCGGTCCAGCGCGCCTTCCCAGCGCGAGACCACCACGGTGGCCACTGCATTGCCGATGAAATTGGTCAGCGAGCGGCATTCGCTCATGAAGCGGTCCACGCCCAGGATCAGCGCCATGCCGGCCACCGGCACCTCCGGAACCACGGCCAGGGTGGCGGCCAGGGTGATGAAACCGGCGCCGGTGACACCGGCCGCGCCCTTGGAGCTGAGCATCGCGACCAGCAGCAGGGCGATCTGGTGTCCCAGGGTCAGTTCGGTGTTGGTGGCCTGGGCGATGAACAGTGCCGCCAGGGTCATGTAGATGTTGGTGCCGTCCAGGTTGAACGAGTAGCCGGTCGGGACCACCAGGCCCACCACCGACTTGCTGCAGCCGGCGCGTTCCATCTTCTCCATCAGCGACGGCAGCGCCGACTCCGACGAAGAGGTGCCCAGCACCAGCAGCAGCTCGGCCTTCAGGTAGCGCGCCAGCTTGAACACCGAGAAGCCACACAGTCGGCAGACCAGGCCCAGGATCACCGCCACGAACAGGAAGGCGGTGAGGTAGAACGAGCCCACCAGCCAGGCCAGGTTGATCAGTGAGCCGACGCCATACTTGCCGATGGTGAAGGCGATCGCGCCGAAGGCACCGATCGGGGCGGCCTTCATCAGGATGTGCACCAGCTTGAACACCGGGGCGACCAGCGCCTCCAGGAAGTTCACGATCGGCCTGCCTTTCTCGCCCACCGAGGCCAGCGCGATGCCGAACAGCACCGCGATGAACAACACCTGCAGGATGTTGCCATCGACGAAGGCGCTCACCAGCGTCTTCGGGATGATGTCCATCAGGAAGCCGACCAGGGTCAGGTCATGCGACTTTTCGACGTAGCTGTGCACCGCGGTCTGGTCCAGCTCGGCCGGGTTGATGTTCATGCCGGCGCCGGGCTGCACCACGTGCGCCACGATCATGCCGACGATCAGCGCCAGCGTGGAGAAGAACAGGAAGTACGCCATCGCCTTGGCAAACACCCGGCCCACCGTGCGCAGGTGGGTCATGCCGGCGATGCCGGTGACGATGGTCAGGAAGATCACCGGTGCGATGATCATCTTCACCAGGTTGATGAAGGCATCGCCCAGCGGCTTCATCTTTTCGCCCACCAACGGTTCGTAGTGGCCGAGGATGGCGCCGAGGACGATCGCCACGATCACCTGGAAGTACAGCTGGCGATAGATCGGCAACGGCTTTGCAGGCGCCGGGGCTGCGGTCGGGATGTGCATGGCGGACTCCGGAAGGGGCGTTTTCAGGCACGTACGGCCCCGGGACTGCACGGGAACCGCTACCGTGGAAACTGATCGCCCTGTGCTGCACGCGCAGGAGGTGCGACCAATGGACGCCTTTGTACGCGCTGGGCACGTCGGCGCAGATAACCTATTGGTACTAGCCCCCCGGTTCAGGTGGCGCAGGTGCCTACACTGGCGCCACACCGCCCAGACACGGGAAGGCCGGTGGCCCGGGCTGAACGGCCGGGCGCGTCCTTGCGAAAGTTTCGGCCCCTGCGGCCGTTGTTGTCCTGTCCACACGCAATCCGAGAGAGCCGCACCCAACATGCGCCCGAATCCCACCTTGCTGGCCCTGTCGCTGGCCGCCCTTCCCGCCTTCGCCTCGGCCGCCGATTTCGACAACTGGCCGACCAAGTACGCCTTCGGCGACGGCACCGAACTGGCCGCTACCGCCAACATCGCCTACGACTACAACGATTTCTCCTCGGGCAGTGGCCTGGAGGATGACGACGCGGTGCGTCGCAAGGAGTTCGGTGCGACGCTGAAGAAGAAGGGCGTTTACGACGCGATGGTCTACTACGACTTCCAGTCCGATACTTGGCTGGACGTGTTCGTGCGCTTTGAAAGCAAGGCCTTCTTCGGCCGCGACATCGGCCGCTTCCGCTTCGGCTACATGAAGACCCCGGTCGGCCTGGACGCGAACACCTCTTCGCGCGCCGGCAGCTTCCTGGAAACCGCGCTGCCCGTGCAGGCCTTCTACGCCGGCCGCCGCACCGGCGTGGAATGGGTGCTGGAGCGCCCGCAGTACCTGCTGCAGGCCGGCGCCTATGGCGGCAAGGACCTGCAGGGTGACAACCCCGGCACCACCCAGGCCGTGCGTGCGGTGTGGACCCCGGTGAAGGCGCCGGGTGACGTGATTCACCTGGGCCTGGCCTATTCGCAGGAGAATCCGCGCGGCTACAGCGATGGCCGTGACGTGCACCACGAGGCCAGCGCGCGCCTGCGTGCACGCCCGGAAGCCGGCCTGACCGACATCCGCTATGTCGATTCCGGCGCGCTGGTCACCGCCGACCAGATCCGCCGCACCGGCCTGGAAGGCATCTGGATCCGCGGTCCGTTCTCGCTGCAGGCCGAAGCCCTGCGTGCCACGGTCACCCGCCATGACGGCAAGCCCGACTACACCGGCAGCGGCCAGTACGCGATGGCCAGCTGGGTGCTGACCGGCGAGTCGCGCCCGTACAACGCAGGTGCCGTGGCCAACATCAAGCCGGCGCACGACTACGGCGCGGTGGAACTGGTGGCCCGTTACAGCCGCTTGGACCTCGACGATGGCAACATCCTTGGTGGCCGCCAGCACGACCTGACCCTGGGCGCGAACTGGTACCTGACCAGCCACTTCAAGTTCCAGGCCAACTATGTGAAGGTCGACGCCAGCCGTCGCGGTGTGCACAGCACGCCGGAGATCTTCGAACTGCGCGCGCAGATGCACTTCTGACCCCTTCCACGTCAGACCCCGGCGGGCGTGCACGTCACGCCCGCCGGCCCTGCGTAGACTGCCGCCATGTACCGGCTCAGCCGCCACCGGATGCTGTTGCTGACCCTCCTGGTGATGGTCGGTGGCACCGTGCTGTGTGCGGTCACCGCCGGCCACTACGCCTGGCGGCGCGCCCTCGGCGAGGAAAGCAGCCAGGTGCAACGCCAGCTGCAGCTGTACGGCCAGGGCCTGCAGCAGCGCATCGACCGCTTCGGCACGTTGCCGCAGGTACTGGCGCTGGATCCGGATCTGCTGCACGCCCTGCGTGTGCCGCCCTCGCCCACCGAACAGCAGCGGCTGAACCTCAAGCTGCAACGCGCCAATGAAGTCACCCGTGCCTCGACCCTGACCCTGGTCGGCCACGACGGCGTGGCAGTGGCGGCCAGCAACTGGGACCAGCCGACCAGCAACGTCGGCGAGAACTACAGCTACCGCCCCTACTACCGGCAGGCACTGGCGCAGGGCCGCGGCCGCTTCTACGGCATCGGCATGACCACCGGCGTACCCGGCTACTACCTGTCGCAGGCCATCGAGGAAGGTGGCAAGCGGCTCGGCGTGGTGGTGATCAAGGTCGAGCTGTCGGCGCTGGAACAGGAATGGTTGAGCAGCCCGGACGTGGTGCTGGCCAGCGACGACCATGACGTGGTGTTCCTGGCCAACCGTGACAGCTGGCGCTACCGCCTGCTGCGTCCGCTGGGCGCCGATGAGCGCCGCGAAATGCTGGACGCCCGCCAATACGCCGACCGCGCGTTGCAACCGTTGCGCGCGCGTACTGAAGACGTGCTTGCCGATGGTGGCCGCATGGTGCGCCTGCTCGATCCCGTACTGCCGCAGCCGATGCTGTGGCAAAGCCTGCCGCTGCCCGCCGAAGGCTGGAACCTGCATCTGCTGCACGACGCCAGCGCCGCCACCGCCGCCGGACGCGCGGCCGCACTCACCGGCGGTGCCGCGTGGCTGGCGCTGGGCTTCCTGGTGCTGTTCGTGCAGCAGCGCCGACGCCTGGCCAAGCATCGCCTGCGCAGCCGCCGCGAACTGGAAACCCTGCTCAAGCAGCACGCACAGGAACTGCGCACCGCACAGGATGGCCTGCTGCAGGCGGCCACCGACGCCGACAGCGGACTCAGCCGCAGCCTCGAACACCTGCCGCAGGGCGTGGTGGTGATCGACCGCGAACTGCGCCTGGTCGCGTGGAATTCGCGCTATCTGGAACTGTTCCGGTTCCCGGCAGACCTGGTCCGCGTGGGCCGGCCGATCGAGGAACTGTTCCGCTTCAACGCACGCCGTGGCCTGCTCGGTCCGGGCCCCGTCGATGAAGCAATCGAGCGTCGCCTGAACCACCTGCGCAGCGGCCGCCCGCACATGCGCGAGAGCGAGAAGGACGACGGCACGGTGCTGGAGATCCGTGGCAATCCGCTGCCTGACGGCGGCTTCGTCACCAGCTATGCCGACATCACCAGCTACAAGAACGCCGCGCGCGAACTGCGCTCCCTGGCCGATGCGCTGGAACACCGCATCGCCGAACGCACCCGCGACCTGGACGAAGCACGCCGCGAAGCCGAGCAGGCCAACCGCTACAAGACCCGGTTCGTTGCCTCGGCCGTGCATGACCTGCTGCAGCCGCTGAATGCCGCGCGCATGTTCGTCTCGGTGCTGCGCGGCAAGCTGAATGACCCGGCGCAGCAGCAGACTGCCGATCATATCGATGCCGCGCTGGCGGCGCAGGACGCGATCCTCAACAGCCTGCTGGATATCTCGCGGCTGGAATCAGGATCGTTGCAGCTACGTGTGCGCGCCTTTGCGATTTCGCCGCTACTGGAGACCCTGGCGCGTGAGTTCGGCATCGCCGCACAGAGCCGCGGCCTGCAACTTGGCTGGGTGGACACCCGCGCAGTGGTGATCAGTGATGAAGCGCTGCTGCGCCGTATCCTGCAGAATTTCCTGTCCAACGCGCTGCGCTACACACCACAGGGACGCGTGCTGATCGGCTGTCGGCGCGCGGGCGACCAGCTGCGCATCGAGGTACACGACCAGGGCCCGGGCATTCCGGAAAGCCTGCAGGGTGAGATCTTCGAAGAGTTCCGTCGCCTGAACGATGGTGTGGAGCAGGAACGTGGCGCCGGCCTGGGCCTGGCCATCGTCGAACGCATCGGCCGCCTGCTCGGCCACTGCATCAGCCTGCGTTCCACCCTGGGTAAGGGCAGCGTATTCGCCGTGAGCGTGGCACTCGGTCGCGCCGACGATGTGATCGCACCTGCCGCAGCGCCGGTCATCGCGAGCGAACCCTCCGATGACAGCCCACTGCAAAAGTGCCGGGTGTGGAGCATCGACGATGATCCCCACGTCTGTGCGGCGACCCGTGCGCTGCTGGAACGCTGGGGCTGCCAGGTGGAACTCGCCGGTGGCCCGCAGGGTGCATTGGAAATCGCCAGTGCAATGAACGTACCGCAGTTGCTGCTGCTGGACGTGCGCATGGGGCAATGGCACGGACCGGACCTGTATGAAGCGCTGTGCACGCTGTGGAAGGTGCGCCCGCCGGTGATCCTGGTGACCGCCGAGCGTGACGAGGCACTGAAGGCGCATGCCGCCGAGAAAGGCTGGGGATTCCTGCTCAAGCCGGTGCGACCGCCCGCGTTGCGGGCATTGATGACGCAGATGTTGTTGCGGCATCGGGGGTAATACCGCTTTGCCATGTGGGGCACCGCCGTGCCGGTGCGCGGGCAGGGTCGCTCCCGGCTGATCCCGTACCGAATGCCTACGCCCCTTCGCGTGAGATCCGCAAAGTGAGAAGGAGCGAGACGGGCGACGTAGATGCGTAAAGCATGGACAAATTCCGAGCAAAGACAAGCAGTCTCCTGACAGACCGGCGCTACTGAAGCATGGAATATCTTGTTCCCCGGCCGATCGGCCGACCACACCGTAGGCGAAGAATGGACAAGCATTCACTGGGTAGCGTTGTTCTTGCAGCTGGCCTGGCACTGGCAACCGGCGAAGCAAATGCGGAGAGTGAAACGACCTTCAATGGTGTCAGATATCGCTGCACCAACAGCTGTGTCGTCAATGTTGACTCTGCCGGCGCCTGGAAAGTTACGGATTGCTGTGGCGGACGCGTAAGGACAGTATTCCAGACAACCCGACCACCGGACTGCAATGGTCCTTTTGATTGCCCTATTGATTGACACCCATAGCCCGCGACCGAGGATCCACAGTGAGCTCCAATCACATGCCCAGCTCCATCATACATATCTCACATCTGATCGCTGCAACACTACTATGCATGTGCTGCGCAGGATGTACCGATGACAGAGCATCAGATGCCAACACTACTCTCTATACGAGCGCGGCAGACGCACAAATCAATCAAGTCAGATCGAGCGATCTCAGCACAAAGCCCTTGGTTGTGCGATCAAGAACAGACAACTCGACAGCAACCTCCCGTCGCGTAGCATCCTCACTCGAGCATCTCCAATCAGAATCTGCACTCATCTTCGAGGGCGGAATCTCAGGTCAAGTTGCCGCAGACCTCCTACGCTCCGGCAGAAGCACATCAGACGTGATCGACCGCATGACCCAGGACGCTGCAACCAGCACTGAGGCACAAGATCTAGCCAAGCACTATCGATCCTCAATAACACGCGCGATGGGTGAGGACGCCCAACTGGAGCGCCTGTCATGCGGCCTTAGCATCTGCATCGGCATCGCTCGGGCCAAAAGCAATGCCGACCATGAAGCCTGGGGCCGCAGGCTGGCGTCAGACCAATCCTCTCCCACCTACAGCTACGCCGAAGCCTCTGAGAATCTTGGCTCTGGATACGAGAACAGATTCATATTCTCCACCGATCCAGTGATGAATTCGATCAGCGGCAACTAATCCTTCAACCAAGCTGAAGCGTTCCAGTGCGTAAGGCCACGAGGAGCTCGCACCCCTGATGAATCTGGAAAGAACCATCTTTGTACAGATACCAAGCTATCGAGACCCTCAGCTGTTACCCACGTTGAAGGACATGATAGAAAATGCCAAGTCGCCATTCCTGCTGCGCGTTGTCATCTGCTGGCAACACGGATCCGAACAGGACATCCAGTCCTTCGAAGCGAACGGCTTTGAATTGACCCATACAGCAACCGAAGAAGGCACTACAGTCCATTTCTTACGGATACATGGTGCAAACATCGAGTTGATCGACATTGATTACATTCACTCCAAGGGATGCGGCTGGGCCAGAAACCTGGCCCAGCGGCGCTACCGGGGTGAGCACTACAACCTTCAGATCGACTCGCACCACCGCTTTTCCGGTGAATGGGACTTCAAGATGAAGAGCCTACTCGAGCGTCTGAGGGTGCACTCACCAAGGCCACTTCTAACAGGATACCCCCCCAGCTTCGATCCTGACACCTATCCTTTGGGGAGGCAGGAGTACACCGCCGCCATCATCTTCGACTCGTTCTCACCAACCGGAGTCGTCAGATTTCGATCTGTCCGTCTCCCCGCGCCCGTTCATGGTGAGATTGCATTCAAGGCGAAGTTCGTAGCCGGCGGATTCATCTTCTCGGATGGGGCCTTCACACAGGAAGTAATGAGCGATCCTGACCATTTCTTCTGCACGGAAGAAATCGCAACATCCATACGCGCGTTCACGAAGGGATATGAGTTCTATCATCCATATGCGCCGCTGCTGTGGCATCAGTACGACAACCATGCCCGAAAGGTGTGGGACGACCAGTCAGAACCGCCAGCAGCCAACTCCGCCACCTCCATGACACTTGAAGATCGTTCCAGCGCGGCGCTACGAAAGACACTCGCTCTGGTCGGCCTTCCTACGGGATCTGAGATGGAAGACTTTGGAATTTTTGGACTGGGCTCACAGCGCACACTGCGTCAGTACGAGCGACACACCGGGATCAACTTTCGACTTCGAGCAGTTCACAAGCAATCACTTACTGTGCAAGAACCAGTCCGCTTGTCAGAGACCATTGAAGAGAATGAATGGAAGCGGAGTCTCGTCTACTTCCGCTCAATGCGAGTCCACATTTCCTGCGCAACCCGCTGCCCTTCATTTCCGGCCTCGGTGCTTGTCTCTTCCTACTCGTCGGATGGCGTGAGGCAGTCAACCCGCGACTTGTCCAAGTCCGAACTGAAATCTCTTTCAAGAGAAGGTCAAGTCCAGTATATCGACACACTCAGGGCACCGCTGGACCAACTGCCGGTCCGCTATTCGGTACACGTGCGCAGCGACGATGCGCTGACGGACCATCAGCTTTCGATCTTCGTTGAAGAGGTCCTTCTCTGACAACAGCGCCAGACAGAAGATCTCCGTCTGAACGCCCTGCGTTGATCAGCCGTCCATCCCTGCCCGCGGGTCGCCTTCCGGCTCCAGCGCCTTCACCAGCACCGCGGCCTGTGTGCGGCTATGGCATTCGAGCTTCTTCAGGATCGCAGTGACGTGCACCTTCACCGTGTTCTCGGCCAGACCCAGCTCGTAGGCGATCTGCTTGTTCAGCAGACCATCGGCCAGGCACAGCAGCACGCGGAACTGCTGCGGGGTCAGCTGGGCCAGGCGGCTGGCCAGCAACGCGTCTGCCTCGGAACGTTCGGCGGCCATCGCCGGGAACCACAGGCCGCCGTCGAGCACCGCCTGCACGGCCTCGCCGATGGTCTCAGCCGGGACCGACTTCGGGATGAAACCGGCGGCGCCGAACTGCTGGGCACGGCGGATCACCCGCGGATGGTCGTTGGAGGAGAGGATCACCACCGGAATGTCCGGATGCGAGCCGCGCACGTGCAGCAGCGCGGAAAAACCGTGCGCGCCTGGCATGGTCAGGTCGAGCAGCACCAGGTCCACATCCGGGTGTGCGTCGAGTGCTTCGGCCAATGCCTCGGCGCTGGCGACCTCGCGCACCTGCGCCAGCGGCAGGCTCTGCCGCAATGACTGCACCACCGCCGAACGCAGCAGCGGGTGGTCATCGGCGATCAGGATAGTGTATTCGCTCATGCGGCCATTGTACGGGCAGGCCGGAGCCTCAGCGCCCTGCCGGCTCCACGCTGCTGCGCCAGGCATCGAGGAACTGGCGGCGCTTGAGTGCGTCCAGATACACCAGCAGGCCCGGGCCGAGCTGGATCGGACGGCGGCTGCGGCCGGGCGCGTCGTCACCACGTGCGTTGCCGGTCACGATCGGCATCAGCCGCGCTTCGCGCGACAGCACTTGCTGGCCACGCGGCGACAGCAGGTAATCGAGGAAGCGCCGCGCTTCTTCCGGGTGCGGGCCGGTGCGCGGGATGACTGCGGTGCGCAGCACCACCAGCGTGTAGTCCTCGGGCTCGATGATGGCCAGTGGCGCGCCCGCATCGACACGTGCCTGCGCGTAGGAGCCGAGCACGTTGTAGACCAGCGACAGCTGGCCACTGGCCACCTGGTCCAGCAGCACGCCGGTGCGCTCCTCGCGCACCACGTCGTTGTCGCCGAGCGCGCCCAGCAGCGCGCCGGCAATGCTGCCGCGCTGCGCGTCCTGGGTCGCCAACAGGTAGCCGACGCTGCTGCGCTCGATGTCATAGGTGCCGACCCTGCCGCGCAGCGGTGCTCCCTCGGCGCGCAGCCGGTCCAGCAGCTGCCGACGCGTGTGCGGCACCTTCGCGGCCGGCAGCATGCGGGTGTTGTAGACCATCACCACCGGCTCGTAGCTGATGCCGAAGGCCTCGTTGCGCCACTGTGCCCAGGCCGGCAGTGCAGCGGTCTGCGCCGAACGGTGTGGCAGCGCGTGGCCATCGTTGACCAGCTTGGTCTGCAGATCCATGCCGCTGGAGATCAGCAGGTCCGGCGATGCCGGCCCGCCGCGGTCGTGCAGGTAACGCGCGTACAGGTCCTGGGTGATGATGTCCTCGTACACCACCTCGGTGCCGGGATGCAGGCGCTGGTAATCGGCGATCACCACCGCGAACACTTCGATGTCGGTGGTGCCGTGAATGCGCAGCTGCGCAGTGGCCTTTGCCTGGGCCGGGAAACGGCGTACGTCGCCGGGCGCGGCCAGTACCGGCAGGGCCAGCAGCAAGGCAACGGCAGCAGCGAACAGGCGGATCATGGACTGCTCCGTGGCAGGCGGATGGTGGCGATCAGCCCGCCCTGCGGGCGGTTGCTGAGGTCGATGCGGCCGCCATGGCTGTCGACCACGCGCTTGACGATGGCCAGGCCCAGCCCGGCGCCGCCGGACGGCGCGCCTTCGCCACGGGCGAAGCGCTCGAACACGCGTTCGGCATCAGCGGGTGCGATGCCTGCGCCATGGTCGGCAATGGTCAGCACCGCCTGACCGCCTTCCACGGTCAGCGCGATCTGCAACGGGCCCTCGCCGCCGTACTTCAGTGCGTTGTCGACCAGGTTCTTGATCGCCTCGCGCAGCAGCAGCGCGTCGCCGTGCACCTGCACCGGCTCGGCGGTCATCGCAAGTTGCACGCGCGGTGCCGGGCCGGCCTGCGGCAGGGCTTCATGCAGGGCCTGGTGCACGGTCTCGGCCAGGTCCACCGCCGCAAAGCGCTGCAGGTGCGAGCGATGGATCACGCTGGCATCGCTGAGCAGCTGGTTCAGCAACCGGCTCATGTGGGTGGCATTGCGCTCGATCGCCTGCAGGCTGCGCCGCATGTCTTCGGGGTCGTCGTCGTCCAGCGCAAGCTGTGCCTGCGCGCGCAGGGCAGCCAACGGCGTGCGCATCTGGTGCGCGGCCTCGGCCATGAATGCGCGCAGTGTCTCGTTGCTGCTGGACAGGCGTTCCATGAAGCGGTTCAACGCCGCCACCATCTGGTCCATCTCGCGCGGCACGCGCGCGTCGAGGGGCTTCAGGTCGGACGGTTCGCGGCGCGACAGCTCGCGTTCCACCCGCACCAGTGGGCGGAACGCGCGGTGCACGCCAAACGCCACCAGCGCCAGCAGCAGGCCGGACAGCACGCCGATCGCCAGCAGTGCGCGATTGACCATGTCCTGCGCGACGGCTTCGCGCGCACGCCGGGTCTGGCCCACCTGCACCTGCACCTCGCCCTGCGCCGAGGCCGCGGCGAAACTGCGGCCGACCACCACGAAGCGCACGGTCTCGCCGCTGTACGCCGCATCAAACAGTTGCGGCTGCGTGCCCGGACGGCGCGGCGGCGACGGCAGATCGCCATAACCTGTGATCAGGTTGCCGCGGCTGTCGGCCACCCGATAGAACACGCGGTCTTCCGGGGCCATCGCCAGGAGGTCCAGCGCCGCATAGGGAAGATCGACCTGCCACTGGCCGTCGACCAGCGCCACCGAATCGGCGATGGACAGCGCCGAAGACACCAGCAGGTGATCGTAGGAACGGTTTGCCGCACGCTGGCCATAGTCGCGCGCGGCGAACAGCAGCGCTACCGCGAATACCGCCAGCAGCGCGCCGAGGTAGAGCAGCAGCGTGCGCCGCAGCGAACCCGGTGCGGCGTTCGCAGCGCGTGCGTCAGCCATCGGCGTCGGCGCTGCCATCGCTGGCTTCCAGCAGGTAGCCGACACCGCGCACCGTGGTGATGCGCAGCGGTGCGCCGGCCAGCTTTTTCCGCAGGCGGCCAACATACAACTCGATGGCGTTCGGGCCCGCTTCGTCATCGAAACCAAACAAGCCGTTGCCGATCTCGTCCTTGCCGACCACCTGGCCAAGACGGCCGACCAGGATCTCCAGCAGGCGGTACTCGCGATTGGGCAGTTCGATCGGCTCCCCGTCGAGGCTGACCCGGTGCGCAGCGTTGTCGAACTGGAAGCCGCCAATCTGCACCACTTCGCTGGCCTGCCCACGCGCGCGCCGCAGCAGTACGCGGCAGCGTGCTTCGAACTCGCGGAAGTCAAAGGGCTTGCCCAGGTAGTCGTCGGCGCCCACATCCAGCGCCTGCACGCGATCCTCGATGCCATCGCGCGCGGTCAGCATCAGCACCGGCGTGCTGTCACCGCGCTCGCGCATGCCGGCCAGCACGCGCAGGCCGTCCAGCTTGGGCAGGCCGATATCCAGCACCACCAGGTCGAAGCTCTGGTAGCGCAGCACGCTGGCAGCGGCCAGGCCGTCGGCCTGCCAGTCCACGGCATGGCCACTGCGACGCATGCGACGGATGATCGCATCGGCCAGATCCGGGTTGTCTTCGACCAGCAGCAGGCGCATGGGCACGACGGTGGGAGGGGAAGCGAATGCTACCGCATGACGCCGGGGCCGCCCGCCGGGCCATGCCTGGCGACCATTTACGCTGCACCGCACAAACCGCTGACAGGACGATGACAGCTACGGCGACCCAGACTGCGGCCGCGCACCGTCCGGTGCCCACGATTGCCGCGCGCCTGGCGCGCACCTGGGAGGGTTTGTGGAATTCACGTTTGCCTGGCGGCGTCCTGCCGCCATGATGGCGCTGGCTGCCCTGTCGGCGCCGGCCTTCGCTGCCGAAGACGACCGCCCGGTCACGGCCACTCTCGGTGGCCGCCTGCACCTGGACTTCGCCACCTTCGACAACGACAACCGCGGCACCCCGAACAAGGACGACACCGAAATCCGCCGTGCGTGGGTTGACGTGTCCGGCAAGTTCTTCGTGGTCGACTACAAGCTGGAGGCCGATTTCTCCGGCGACCGCGTCGAGGCCAAGGACGTGTACCTGGCGCGCAGCTTCGGCAAGGCCGGCAAGCTCACCGTCGGCCAGTTCAAGCAGTACTTCTCGCTGGATGACCGCACCAGTTCCAACTACGGCAGCTTCCTGGAGCGCGGCAACGCCGGCACCACGCTGGCGCCGCTGTACCGCCTGGGCGCTTCGTGGCAGGCCAACCCGGGTGACTTCACCTGGGCCGCCAGCATCTACAGCCTGGAAAGCATCGACGCCTGGCAGGTGAAGGGGCGTGCTGCCGGTGGCCGTGTCACCTGGGCGCCCTCGCCCGCCGATGGCGACGTGCTGCACCTGGGCCTGTCGCTGGCCCGCGAGGCCTATGACAACCCCGGCGCGAACGGCGTTCCGGGCCTGAAGATCCGACCACGCCCGGCCGGCCACCTGTCCGATGAGAGCCGCCTGACCCTTGTCGACTTCTCCGCCGGCCGCGATACCGACGTCAACAAGTGGTCGCTGGAATACGCGCAGGTGCGCGGCCCGCTGTCGTGGCAGGGCGAGTTCAGTGGCGCCACCTTCGACGACGGCGCCCAGCGTGGCGATGTAATGGCGGCCTACGGCATGCTCAGCTGGTTCGTCACCGGCGAAAGCCGTGCCTACGACCGCAAGACCGGCCGCTTCGCGCGGGTGAAGGACATCCGCCACAAGGCCGGGGCCTTCGAAGTGGCGCTGCGCTACGACCAGATGTGGGGCGCGCAGCATCTCGACGGTGCGCCGGACCTGCGTCGCGGCAGCACCGAAGCCTGGACGCTGGGTGGCAACTGGTACCTGCGCGACAACCTGCGCTTCATGCTCAACGTGATCGAAAGCCGCAACCGTGATCGCCTGGCCGGGGTGACGGTGGACCGCACGCGCGCGGTCACCGGCCGCCTGCAGTACGACTTCTAGGCCCGACATTCCGGGCATTCCGCCCGGGCCCCTTCCACTCCCCACGTCCTGTTTTCGCAAGGAGTCCGCAGATGATGCTGAGCATCCTCGGCTTTGGCATGGTCATTACGTTCATGTACTTGATCATGAGCAAGCGCCTGTCGCCGCTCGTCGCCCTGATTACCATCCCCATCCTGTTCGCGCTGATCGGTGGCTTCGGCGCCGGCATCGACGAGATGATGCTGGAGGGCATCAAGAAGATCGCGCCGACCGGCGTGATGCTGATGTTCGCCATCCTCTACTTCGGGGTGATGATCGATGCCGGCCTGTTCGACCCGCTGGTGCGGGTGATCCTGCGCTTCGTCAAGGGCGATCCGATGAAGATCGTGCTCGGCACCGCGGTGCTGGCGATGCTGATCTCGCTTGATGGCGATGGCTCGACCACCTACATGATCACCGTCTCGGCGATGCTGCCGCTGTACCAGCGGTTGGGCATGAACGCGCTGAACATGACCTGCGTGACCATCCTTGCCGGCGGCGTGATGAACCTGACCCCGTGGGGCGGCCCGACCGCACGCGCGGCCACCGCGCTGCACGTGGACCCGGCCGACGTGTTCGTGCCGCTGATCCCGTCGATGGTGATCGCCTGTGCCGGCGTGCTGCTGCTGGCCTGGTACCTGGGCCTGAAGGAACGCCGTCGCCTCGGCGTGGTGACCCTGCCCAAGGGCGGCAGCTGGATGGACAACAGCGTGTCCGATGACAGCAACCCGCTGCCGACTGTGGAAGACGCCGAGGACATCAAGCGTCCGAAGCTGCTGTGGGTGAACCTTGCGCTGACCGTGGCGCTGATGACCGCGCTGATCATTGGCGTGCTGCCGATGCCGGTGCTGTTCATGGTCGGCTTCGCCATCGCCCTGGTGATCAACTATCCGAACCTGGCCGAGCAGCGCCGCCGCGTGGTCAACCACGCCGGCAACGTGCTGTCGGTGGTGTCACTGATCTTCGCCGCAGGCATTTTCACCGGCATCCTCAACAACACCGGCATGGTGGAGGCGATGTCGCACAGCTTCCTGGCCGTGATTCCGGAATCGTGGGGCCCGTACCTGGCGGTGATCACGGCGGTGGCGTCGATGCCGTTCACCTTCTTCATGTCCAACGACGCGTTCTACTTCGGCGTGCTGCCAATCCTGTCCGAGGCCGCCGGCAATTACGGCATCACCCCGGTGGAAATGGCGCGCGCCTCGCTGGCCGGCCAGCCGGTGCACCTGCTCAGCCCGCTGGTGCCGTCCACCTACCTGCTGGTGGGCCTGGCCAAGGTCGAATTCGCCGACCACCAGAAGTTCACCCTGAAGTGGGCCATCGCCATCTCGATGCTGCTGATGATCGGCAGCCTGCTGTTCGGCCTGTATCCCCTTGCCGCCTGACCCTTTGCCAAGGAGCCTTCTGCAATGACGCTTCGAATCGCTTACGTCACCAGTGGAATGGGCAGTGTCGGCACTGCCATCTGCCAGAGCCTGGCCCGCAGCGGCCACACCGTGGTTGCCGGCTGCGCGCCGAACTCGCCGCGCAAGGCCAACTGGCTGCGCGAGCAGCGCGAACAGGGCTTCGACTTCATCGCCTCCGAAGGCAACGCGACCGACTGGGCCTCGACCAGCGCGGCGTTCGCCAAGGTCCGCGCCGAAGTCGGTGAGGTCGATGTACTGGTCAACAACTCCGGCGGCAGCCGCGACCTGCTGTTCCGCCAGATGACGGTGGAGGACTGGAACGCGGTGATCGCCTCCAACCTCAACGCGCTGTTCAACCTCACCAAGCAGGTGGTCGACGGCATGGCCACGCGCGGCTGGGGCCGCATCATCAACATCGGCTCGGTCAGCGCCCACAAGGGCCAGATCGGCCAGGTCAACTACGCCACCGCCAAGGCCGCGATGCATGGCTTCAGCCGTGCACTGGCTGCCGAAGTGGCCTCGCGCGGCGTCACCGTCAACACGCTGTCGCCGGGCTACATCGCCAGCCAGGCGATCAGCAGCTTCCCGCCGGATGTGCTGGACCGGCTGGCGGCGTCGGTACCGGTGCGTCGCCTGGGCCGCCCCGAGGAAGTGGCCGGCCTGTGCGCCTGGCTGGCCTCGGATGAAGCCTCGTATGTGACCGGTGCCGACTATCCGGTCAACGGTGGCCTGTACATGGGTTGAGCCCGTCTCCACGCAAGGCGTGGAACGCCTCCCCCACGGAGTGCGCGGGGCCGGTGAACCTTCGCTTGCGAGGGGGATCCGGCTCCTTTTTGTTTCCGCATTTTCGGGACGCATTGCCCGATACATCGGCAGAACCGGTGCTATACCTGCCAACGCTCGCTGAGCCCGATGGATGAACGGCCGGAATCGCGGATCAAGGAGGTTGGCATGCGTGCATTGCTGATTGCGCTTCTTGTGGTCGCCACCCCGCCACTGGCGGCCACCCCACCTGCTGCCACTGCGGAAGAGGCGGATGCAACCTGGCGGCTCGTGGAGCGCTGGTCCTTGCAGCTGTCACGCTCTGACCTTGTCGCGCAACTATCACCCCTGGCTCCGGCCGGCTCGCGTTCGGAAGCAAGAATGGGCCGGGGCGACAGCGCCACCATCGATCTGGCGCCATTCGCGGTCGCTGGGAGGATCAAGGGGCCCTCTGGCCAGATCTACACCGACGCGTCGGGGCGAATCATCAAAGGCATTACGCTGCGGCTGAGCGGCGCCTGCATCGCGCGAAAGCAGATGGGTCGTCGCTACCCCGACTTCAATGTCCTTTCCGTGCCGTCAGGGCATAGCCTGGACGAGTCCACGGTGTTCGGCACAGTAGTGAACGGCATCCAGATCGGGTTCTCATTCTCCGAACATGACCGTGACTGCATGGACCAGCTCAAATTGAGCTGGCCTGGGGAGCGCTTCTGATTCCCACCGGCCTACCACCATGACGAACATGTTGCAGGACACGCACCACTGCCCTGCATCGTTCGTTGGTTTTTCGTAAAGAAGGTTTCATGTTCCGTTCGCATAGTGGCCATGCACCGCGCACGCGTGCCGGTGACCACCCCCAATGCAACGGACCACCATGCAGACCCGACACCTGACGATCGCCGTGGCGATCGCGCTCTCCGCCGCCGCCAGCGCCCATGCCGCCACCGCTGCCGACACCGGCGCCAGCACCGATGCCGCACTGAGCGCGCAGACGCTGGATACCGTCTCCGTGATCGGCCAGGGCGAGACCCGCCAGGTGCAGCGCATCACCGCGGTCGACAAGCAGGTGCTGCCTCCAGGTACCAGTGGCCAGAAGATCCTCGACCGCCTGCCGGGCGTGTCGGTGCAGTCCAACGATGCCTTCGGCGCGAACGAAGAATCGCAGACCATCAGCCTGCGCGGCTTCGACAAGAGCCGCCTCGGCTATACGCTGGACGGCATCCCGCTGGGCGACAACAGCTACGGCAACTACAACGGCCTGAGCATCGCCCGCGCGATCATCGCCGAGAATCTGGCCGGTGCCGAGTTGTCGCAGGGCATCGGTTCGCTGGGCGTGGCCTCGACCAGCAACCTGGGCGGCACCATCCAGTACTTCTCGATGGACCCGTCCACCGAGTTCGGTGGCCGCGCCAGCGTCACCGTCGGCGACAACAGCCAGCGCCGTGGCTACCTGCGCGTGGATACCGGTGACATCAACGGCTTCTCGGCCTATGTGTCCGGCGTGCACCAGGACCAGGACATGTGGGCCGCGCCCTACCAGAACCAGACCACCCGCCAGTTCAACGCCAAGGCAGTGTGGAATGTCGGCGACCACCGCTTCGGTGCGTTCGTGGCCACCTCGCGCGCCAGCCAGGCCAACTACGCCTACCTGTCCAAGGACATGCTGGCGCGTGGCCTGGGCTGGGATTGGAACATCTACGCGCCGGACTGGGATCGCGCCGTGGCCGCTGCGTACTGCGCGCCGGGCACCTACAACAAGGCACGCTGCAAGTTCAGCGGCGGCGTCAACAGCATCGACGATGCCTACTACCAGAGCCGCGCATTGCGCGACGACAATCTCTATTCGGTCGATGCCGACCTTCGCCTGGGCGAGCAGGGCCGCCTGAAGCTGCTGGCCTACCACCACGACAACCGTGGCCAGGGCCACTGGTGGGCACCGGGCCAGCCATCCTACCCGGGCACCGACAGGATGCTGCCGATCTCGATCCGCAGCACCAACTACACGATCAACCGCGATGGCCTGACCGCCGCATTGTCGTGGACGGTGGGCATCCACGAACTGGAAGCCGGCCTGTGGTACGAGCAGAACGACCACAACGTCTCGCGCAACTTCTACTACATCAGCGGCCCGTTCCTGGACGACCTGTACCTGAAGAACCCCGACCGCCTGCTGTTCAACCAGGACTTCGACATCCGCACGCGCCAGTTCTACGTGCAGGACCGCATGCGCTTCCTGGACCAACGGCTGACCGTAGACGTGGGCATCAAGAGCCCCAACACCCGCATGCGCGCCACCGCGCAGCCCGGCGTTGAAACCAACATTGCGTCGGGCACACTGACCGCCAAGGAATCGGTGCTGCCGCAGGTAGGCCTGGGCTTCAAGCTCAACGCCAACAACGAGCTGTTCGCCTCCTACGCCGAGAACATCGCCGCCTTCGTCGGCGGTGGCAGCGGCGGCCCGCTGCAGGTGTCGCCGGAATCGTTCGCGGCCAGCGCCGGGCTGGAGCCGGAGAAGTCCAAGAGCCTGGAAGCCGGCTTCCGCACTTTCGGTGAGAAGTACCAGGCCTCGATCGCTGCATACAACGTCAAGTTCGACAACCGCCTGCTGTCGCTGAACCCGTGTTCGAGCATCGAAGTCGGCACGCGCCCGGAGTGCGTGACGCGCTTCATCAACGTCGGTTCGGTGAAGAGCCATGGCGCGGAACTGACCTTCATCCTCAAGCCGATTGATGGCCTGCAGTGGTACAACGCGCTGTCCTGGAACAAGACCACCTACGAGGATGACTACACCTCGGGCGGTGCGATCGTACCGGTGGCCGGCAAGATCACGGTGGATACGCCGCAGCGCATGGCCTCCAGCGAGATCAGCTGGAACCGCGACGGCTTCTTCGCCAGCCTGCGTGCCAAGTACACCGGCAAGCGCTACTACACCTACACCAACGACCAGTCGGTGCCGGGCGTGACCACCTTCGACGCCGGTGCGGGCTACGACTTCGGCCCGGGCCTTGGCCTGCGCAACGTGCGGGTGTCGTTGAACGCGACCAACCTGACCAACAAGCGCTATGCCGGCCAGCTGAGTTCGTTCGCGCCGACCGATCCGAAGGGCACGCGGTATGCGATCCATGCGAGCGCGCCGCGGCAGCTGTTCATGACGGTGGCGGCGGAGTTCTAAGTCAGAAGCGGGCGCTGCGGCGCGTTGATTGTTCCTGCATGGCGTGGGTAGGCAGGCCCATGCAGGACACGCCGTAAACCCGTCCTTGGGGGCTCGATCGGCGCATCCATGCGCCTCACGGTCCTGCATGGGCCTGCCTACCCCCGCTGGACAGTTCCCCGCGCCGGCGCGGAGGCAATGGAAAGCAAGAGCAAAAGCAAAGAGCCGGGCAATGCCCGGCTCTTTGCTTTTCAAGCGCAATCCCTCTGGTGGACCTGCTACCGCGCCCGCAGGAATCTGTCTGGAGGAGGCGGGGCACCCTGGCCAGGACCGTTGGCGCCATGGGCCCGAGGCATGCCTCGGGCGGGTTGGGCAGGACGCCCAACCCCGGTCTTGCCGTGTGCGCAGGACAGCGCACACGAGCAAGGCGCCATCGAGCACCATGGAGGGGCTTTTGCGCGTCCTGGCCAGGGTGCCCCGCCTCCTCCCCACCGATAGCAGGCAGGCGCTGGTGGTTCCGCCAACGCCTTTCATTCCGGCGCCAGCTGGTCCATCCGTATCCGGTTGGCGAACAGCGAGAACGCCAGCATCCCGGCCAGCCCGTTCGCCCGGCTCACCCAATGCGGCAGCCAGCGCGGCGGCTTCAGCACACCCGCTTCGAACAGCGGCGCGAACGCGATCGCATCGGCCAGGCTCATCTTGCCGGCGAACAACCAGCGGCAGACCTGCAGGCGGTCCTCGGCCAGCATGTGGCGGAAGAAGGTATGCACCGACACCAGGCCGCGCAGGTACACCGTGTCCTTGGTGAAGGCCAGGCCGCCACTCGGCGGCACCCCACGGAACACGCGCTGTGCCGACGCAAAGCTCTCTTCGGCGTTCTGCCCGGCATCGCAGAAGTAGCGGAACACCTCGATGAAGTCGGCGCCTTCGCGGGCCATCGCGATCGCTTCGGTGCGCAGACTGATTCGCTTCAGGCGCTCGATGTCGATGCTGCCGGTGATCTGTTCGGCGAAGGTAGCCAGCCCTTCCTGGGTGGCCGTCACCCGCGGCGAGGACAACGCCAGGCTGGGCAGCACCGGTTGTTCGCGGCCATTCAAGGCCGTCAGCGAATGCACCAGCGCTTCGTGGTGGAACAGCTGCGCGCGGTCGTAGGCACTGAAGCGCGCACTGGTGCGCAGGCGGATGCGGGTCGGTCCGGCAGCGGCCTTGGACACCAGCTCTGGATCGAGCTGCACCTGGATGATGCGCGATTCGAAGAACGCATCCAGGTCATTCTGCAGCTGCAGCTGCAGGGCAATGGCCGAGACCGGCACCTGCTCTTCCGGCGCCAGCAGTTCGTGATCGAGTTCGGCAGCAATCTGGATGAAGTGACGCGCCGCTTCGCGCGTGCTCGGGCCATTGCCTGGCAACGGCTGCTCGGGCGCGCCGAACAACTGCACCGAACAGGTATCGACCGCCGCCGTGCCCAACCCTTCCAGCAGCTGCGCGGCCAGGTCCCAGCTCTGTGCCGACTGCCGCACGTAGTGGCCCAGCGGATGAGTGTCATCGCAGTCGGCGGCGATCGCGGCCAGCGCGCGGCGCTCCTCGCTGAAATCCAGCCTCGGGTAGTCCACCTTCGGCAGCACTGGTTGCCCACGTGCCACGCTGTCCAGGAACGGTGCCTGCAGCGTGGCCGGCCAGCTGGTCAGCCCCAGCAGGCGGATGCCCCCCACGGCCTCGACCAGGCGCGCATCGAGCGCTGCATGGTGGGCCACGTCACGGTCCAGCGTCGCAGTCAGTTCCATGCGCGGACTATAACGCCCTGCCGTGTCCGGCGCCGTGCGCCGCCGCCCGAGCATCGGCTCGGGCGCTACAGGAAATGACTCCGCCGCGGACCCACTGTAGAGCCGAGCCCACGCTCGGCTGCTGTGCTACCGCCGGCGGTTCTTGCCCGCCGGGCGGAACTGCTGGCCCTTGCCCTTCCTGCCACCACGCTCCTGCGCGGTCTCGGCCTGGCGAACCGCCAGCTTGGCCGCGGCGGCGGCCACTTCTTCCTTCAACTTGAAGTAGTTCAGCAGGCGGCTCTCTTCGATCTCGCCGGCCTCGATCGCGGCACGCACCGCACAGCCCGGTTCCTGCTGGTGCTTGCAGTCGTTGAAACGGCACTGTGCGGCCAACGCTTCGATATCGGCGAAGCCACCTTCGGACAGCGTCTCTTCACCGGTCGGCTTCAGCTCGCGCATGCCGGGGGTGTCGATCAGGCAGGCACCGGTCGGTAGCGGCATCAGCGCGCGGTGCGTGGTGGTGTGGCGCCCGCGCGAATCGTTGGCACGCACCGCGTTGGTCTTCATCCGCTGCTCGCCGAGCAGCGTGTTGGTCAACGTGGACTTGCCGGCACCGGACGAGCCAACCAGCACCACGGTGCGGCCCGGGCCCAGCCACGGTTGCAGCACCGCCACGCTGTCGGCGTCCAGGCCGTTGATCGCATGCAAGGCGATGCCCTGCATCTCCAGTTCTTCCAGCACTGCCAGCGCGTCCTCGCTGTATTCGGTCTGGTCGGCCTTGGTCAGCACCACCACCGGTTCGGCACCGCCACCGCCGACCAGCAGCAGGTAGCGCTCGATGCGGCGCGGATTGAAGTCGGCATCCAGGCCACAGACGATGAACACCGTGTCGATGTTGGCCGCGATCACCTGCTGGTGGTAATGCTCGCCTGCCGCGCCTCGCTTGATCGCGGAACGACGTGGCAGCAGGGCGACGATGCGGATGCCGTCCAGCAGCACCCAGTCACCCACCGCAGGCCGCTCGTGGCTGGGGAAGCGCGGGCGCTGCCATTCCGGCAGCGACTCGGCCTTGATCGACGCATCCGGGCCATCGGCCACCACGTAGTGGGTGCGGTGCTGCTCGATCACCCGCGCCGGGCGGGCCTGCGGATGCGTGGCCATCGCGGCCTGCCAGTCGGCCTGCTGCGCCGGGCCCGGCCAGGGCCAGCCAATGGTCTGCAGGGCGATGAAATCGGGGGTCTGGGTCATCGCGGCCATTCTACCTGTGCCGACGCCCTGCCAGCCCAGCAATGGCGGGCCCGGAGCCCTTGCCATGCAGTGCAGCAATTCCGGTAGGATGGAAGCCCCATGCCTTTTGACGGCCCATTCCCCATGTCCACCCCTTCGCCCAAGCCCCTGGCCATCCGCGAGCGCCTTTCCGAAGTGCGCTACGAAATCCGCGGAGAACTGGCGCGGCGAGCCCGGGAACTGGAGGCGCAGGGCCGCAAGCTGATCAAGCTCAACATCGGCAACCCGGGCAACTTCGGTTTCCGTGCGCCCGAGCACCTGCAGCGCGCGATTGCCGATGACATGGGCCGTACCGACCCTTACACCCACCAGCAGGGCCTGCCGGTCGCACGCGAAGCCATTGCCGCCGCCTATGCGCGCCGCGGTGCGCCCGATGCGCATCCGGACCGGGTGTTCGTCGGCAACGGCGTGAGCGAACTGATCGATCTGTCGCTGCGGGCGCTGTTGAACCCGGGCGATGAAGTGCTGGTGCCCTCGCCGGACTACCCGCTGTGGTCGGCCGCGGCCATCCTCAACGACGGCCGCCCGGTGTATTACCGCTGCGCGCCGGAAAACGGCTTCCAGCCCGACCCGACCGAGATCGAGACGCTGGTGTCCTCGCGCACCCGCGCCATCGTGCTGATCAACCCGAACAACCCCAGCGGCGCCAGCTACCCGCGCGAACTGCTGGAGCGCGTGGTCGAGATCGCGCGCCGCCACAGCCTGTTGCTGCTGGTCGACGAGATCTACGACCAGATCCTGTACGACGACGCGGTGTTCCAGCCGGTCGCGCCGCTGGCCGGCGACCATCCGTGCCTGACCTTCAGCGGCCTGAGCAAGGTGCACCGCGCCTGCGGCTGGCGCGTGGGCTGGGCGCACCTCAGTGGCGATGACGCACGCCTGGGCGATTTCCGCGCCGCGCTGGACCTGCTGAGCGCGCTGCGCCTGTGTGCCAACGTGCCGGGCCAGTACGCCATCGACGCGGCAGTGAACGGCCCGGACACCATTTCCGAGCTGTGCGCCCCCGGCGGCCGTCTGTATGAAACCCGGCGCGCGGTGATCGAGGCCTGCGAGGCCAGCGAACACCTGTCGCTGGTTGCCCCGGCCGGCGCGCTGTACGCGTTCCCGGCCGTGGTCGGTGCCGCCGCCAAGGGCTTCGACGACCACACCTTCGCCCTGGACCTGATGAACAACGAAGGCGTGCTGGTCGTACCGGGCTCCAGCTTCAACGTGCCTTACCGCCATCACTTCCGCGTGACCCTGCTGCCGGAAGCCTCGGTCATGCGCGATGTGTTCGCACGCATCGACCGCGTGCTGGCCCGCCGTGCCGAGGACGCCACCAAGGTCGTGCCGCTGAAGCCGCGCCGTTCGGTGGCCTGAGCCGTGGCGTTGTCCTACCTGGCGCTGGGCGACTCGTACACCATCGGAGAAGCGATTGCCGTCGAAGGCCGCTGGCCGCACCAGCTTGCCGCCGCCCTGCGTGCGCAGGGCATTGAGCTGTCCGATCCGCAGACCATTGCAACCACCGGCTGGACCACCGACGAACTCGATGCCGGCATCGATGCGGCCGCGCCGCAGGGGCCGTTCGATTTCGTCAGCCTGCTGATCGGCGTCAACAACCAGTACCGCGGGCGTCCGCTGGACGAGTACCGCAGCCAGTTCCGGGCCCTGTTGGAGCGGGCGATCGGCTTCGCCGGCGGTGATGCCGGGCGCGTGCTGGTGCTGTCCTTCCCCGACTGGGGTGCAACCCCGTTTGGTATCGGCAGCGGCCGTGACCTGGCCGCGATCGAGATCGAGACCGACGAGTTCAATGCCGCTGCCGAAGTGATCAGCACCCAGCAGGGCGTGGCCTTCGTCGACATCACCGATATCAGCCGTGACCAGGGCGACAACCCGGCGATGATCGCCGACGACGGCCTGCACCCTTCAGCACGGATGTACGCGCTGTGGAGCGCGCGCGCGCTGCCGGTCGCCGCCCACCTGCTCGGCGGAACGGACTGAGGCGATGGACGGCACGCCACGGAACGGCCCGCCCCTGCCCTGCACTCCCCTGGCCGCACCGCAGGCCCGTGCGATCGCCGAGGCATTCCGCCCCGCGCACGCCTGGGCCAGCCGCCGCGACTACTACTACACCCGCAGCAAGCTGGGCAGCGACCCGCTGTATGACGGCGTGCTGCAGCACCTGCCTGGCGACGGGCAACCCGTGCTGGACCTGGGCTGCGGGCTGGGCCTGTTCGCCCACGTGCTGCGCCAGCGCGGTGGCTCCCAGCCCTACCTGGGCGTGGACGTGGATGCCGGCAAGATCGCCCGCGCCCAGCGTGCCGCCACCGGCCTGCCCGCTGTGCGCTTCGACTGCCAGGACGTGCAGGCGCCGCTGCCGGCGCAGGCCGGGCATCTGCTGCTGCTGGATGTGCTGCAGTACCTGGACGCGGGCCCGCAGCAGGCACTGCTGCGCGCGGCCAGTGCGCGGGTGGCTCCCGGCGGCTGCCTGCTGCTGCGCACGCCGCTGGCCACCGGCGATGGCCGCGATCGCACCACGCGGGTGGCGGACCGGCTGGCCTGGCTGGTCGGCTGGATGGGCACGCGCCCGCGCCACTACCCCGATCCAGAGGTGCTGCAGACGACGCTTGCCGAAGCGGGATTGCAGGTGACCGCCCCCCGGCCGCTGCATGGGCGTACGCCGTTCAACAGCTGGCTGCTGGTGGCACGCCGGAACCTGTAGCGCCGGGCCATGCCCGGCGAGCGCAGCGGCACCTGTGGCATCCGCCGGGCATGGCCCGGCGCTACCGCATACGTATCAGCCGGTAGGCAGCTGCGCCTTCAAGCCGCGCTCTTCCAACGCCTGCAGCACGCGCTCGATGATCACCAGATTGTGGCCGTGGGCGGCGCCTTCGTGCAGCAGCACGATGGCTCCTGGCCGCAGGTCGGGCAGCAAACGCGCCAGCACGCCCTCCGGCGTGCAGCCGACGCCGTCGTAACCGCGTGCACTCCAGCCCACGCGCACAAGTCCCAGCGCCTTCAACACCGGCGCCACGAACGGATTGGTCATGCCCACCACCGAGCGGTACCAGCGCACCGGGCGACCGCCCACCGCCTGCAGCGCATGCTGGCAGCCCTCGATCTCGGCACGCATCGCTGCCGGGCCCAGCCGCCAGAAGCGCGCCTGTGGATGACTGTGGCTGTGGTTGCCCAGGTCGTGGCCCCGGCGCAGGATCTCCTGCACCAGCTCCGGCTGCGCCAGCGCCCGCTCGCCGACCAGGAAGAACGTGGCACGTGCCTGGTGGCGATCCAGCAGATCGAGCACGGCCCGGGTCTCCGGGCCGGGACCGTCATCGATGGTCAACCAGACGCTGTTGCCGGCCTCCGGTACCCGGCTCAGCACCGGTGCGTAGAAGTGGCAGTTGGGCAGGAACACCGGCACCAGAAAGAGCGCGTGGCTGGTCACCATCAGCGGCAGGCCCCACCGCCAGCCCGCCAGCGACCAGACCAGGATCACGGCCAGCTGCGACGCCACCAGCCAGGGCAGCCAGCGCCAGGGCCGGGTCGGGATGCGATGCAATGTTCCTGCGTTGCTCATCCCCCATGATGCCATGAGGGGTAGAATTGATGATTCGAATTCCCGGAACCCCGACGTCCATGTCCCTCGATCCCGCCCTGCGTTCGCGCATCGAATCCATCCTCAACGCCAACCGCGTCGTGCTGTTCATGAAGGGCCAGCCGTCGATGCCGCAGTGTGGTTTCTCGGCCAAGGCCGTCGGCGCCCTGCAGGACCTGGGCGTCGAGTTCGCCCACGTCAACGTGCTGGCCGACCAGGAAATCCGTGAAGGCATCAAGGCCTATGGCGACTGGCCGACCATTCCGCAGCTGTACATCGACGGCGAACTGGTCGGCGGCAGCGACATCGTGCTGCAGATGGCCGCCAGCGGCGAGCTGAGCAGCGTGCTGGGGCTGCCGGCACCGGACCGTACCCCGCCGAGCATCACCGTCACGCCGGCGGCCGTGGAAATGCTCAAGGGCGCGCTGGCCGATGCCCCGGGCGCGGCCCTGCAGCTGACCATCGACGCCCGCTTCCAGCCCAACTTCCAGCTGGCCCCCCACGACGAAAGCGCCATCGCCGCCGAGTCCAACGGCCTGCGCGTGCAGTTCGACCTGGCCAGCGCGCGTCGCGCCAACGGCATCACCATCGACTGGGTGGACGACATCCGCGGCAAGGGCCTGGCCATCGACAACCCGAATGCGCCCAAGCCGGTGCAGGAAATCAGCGTGCGCGATGCCGACGACCTGGTGCGTGCCGGCAACATCACCCTGGTGGACGTGCGCCCGGCCGACGAGCGCGAGATCGCTGCGGTGGGCGTGCCGTTCAAGACCTTCGACGGCAACGGCCGTGCCGAGCTGGAAGCCCTGCCCAAGGACACCGCACTGGCCTTCATGTGCCACCACGGTGGCCGCAGCGCGCAGGCCGCCGAACAGTTCCGTGCGCTGGGCTTCACCAAGGTGTTCAACGTCACCGGCGGCATCAATGCCTGGTCGGAAGATGTCGACAACGGCGTGCCGAAGTACTGATTGAAGGCCCGGGGTCAGCGCCCTTTCCTGCGGAAAGGCGATCTGACCCCTAAAAAGGGGACGGAGGGGATTAAGTCGTTTGCGGCATAAACGACTTAATCCCCTCCGTCCCCTTTTTTCAGCCGGCGAAACCGCCTTCGGCCAGGTAATCCAGTTCTTCCGGGGTGGGGATGCGGCCCAGCACGGCGTTGCGGTGCGGGAAACGGCCGAAGCGACGGATGATGTCGCGGTGCAGCTCGGCGTACTGCAGGTATTCCTTGTCGCCCAGCACATCGAACATCGCCACCGAACGGTCCTGGTCCAACGGGTCCTCGGAGTGCTCGAACGGCAGGTAGATGAAGGCGCGCAGCTTCGGCACCAGCTGCAGGTCCAGGCCTTCCTCGATGGCGCGCATGGCGTAGTGCCGGGCCAGGCCATCGGTGGCATAGGAATGGGCAGTACCGCGGAAGCAGTTGCGCGGGAACTGGTCCAGCAGCAGCATCAGCGCCAGTGCGCCCTCGGCACTGCCCAGCCAGTGTTCACGCCCACGCGAAGCGGCGGCGAAATGCTCATCCAGAAACAACTGGCGGAACTGCGCGTCGAACGCGTCGTCGCGGGCGAACCACTTCGCAGGGCCCGCCTCCTTCCAGAATTCCACCACTTGCGCGGCAACGTCCATTACCTACTCCCAGGCCCGGACGCCCCGCGTCCGGCCTTCATCATCATTCGTCGAAGCGCAGGTGGCGGACCGACTTGCCGTTGCGCCGGATAAGCTTAAGCGCCTCGATACCGATCTGGATATGGTTTTCCACGAACTGGGAGCTGACCTTGGCATCGGAGGCCTCGGTCTTGACCCCGTCCGGGATCATCGGCTGGTCCGACACCAGCAGCAGCGCGCCACTGGGGATGTGGTTGGCAAAGCCGGCGGCGAATACCGTGGCCGTTTCCATGTCGATGGCCATGCAGCGCATCGCCCGCAGCCGCTCCTTGAAGCCCTCGTCGTGTTCCCACACCCGGCGGTTGGTGGTGTAGACAGTGCCCGTCCAGTAGTCGTGGCCGCGGTCGCGGATCATGGTGGACACCGCACGCTGCAGCGCGAACGCCGGCAACGCCGGGACTTCCGGCGGCAGGTAATCGCCCGAGGTACCCTCGCCACGGATCGCTGCGATCGGCAGCACCAGGTCGCCCAGCTGGTTCTTGCGCTTGAGGCCACCGCACTTGCCCAAAAACAGCACCGCCTTGGGCATCACTGCCGACAGCAGATCCATGATGATCGCGGCATTGGGGCTGCCCATGCCGAAGTTGATCATGGTGATGCCGTCGATGGTGGCACTGGCCATCGGCCGGTCCAGGCCGATGACCGGCGCGCCGGTCAACTCGGAAAAGGTGTGCAGGTAACCGCCGAAATTGGTCAGCAGGATGTGCTGTCCGAACTGGTCCAAGGGCACGCCGGTGTACCGGGGCAGCCAGTTGTCGACGATTTCCTGCTTGCTCTTCATGGGCGGTGGTCCGGTGCACGACGTGGGAACCGGCTATTTTCAGCCAGCCGGGCGGCCCCGTCGAGGCACTGCCGATGCACCTGTGAAGAAGGTCACTTGGCAAGCCTACCACCGCCCGGCTAGCGTCGGCGACTGGATCACGTTGCGAGGGGAACTGCATGGCATCGTCGTTGTTGCGCGCCGGAGTGGCACTGGCACTGCTTTCATTGAGCACGGCGCCTGCGGTGGGGGCGTCGCGCTTTGTCACCGATCCCTACCCCAGCACCTACCAGGCCCATCCCGATGCGCCGGTACTGATCCAGAACGCCACCGTGCTGACCGGCACCGGCCAGCGCCTGGACAACGCCGACGTGCTGCTGCGCGACGGCCGCATCGTTGCCGTCGGCCGCCAGCTGCAGGCCGATGCCGCTGTCACCCGCATTGATGCACAGGGCAAGTGGGTCACTCCGGGCCTGATCGACGTGCATTCGCACCTGGGCGTGTATCCCAGCCCGGGTGTCGGTGCGCACAGCGACGGCAACGAGATGACCGCACCGGTCACCGCCAACGTCTGGGCCGAACATTCGGTGTGGCCGCAGGACCCGGGCTTCGCCACCGCGCTGGCCGGCGGCGTGACCAGCATGCAGGTGCTGCCGGGCTCGGCCAACCTGGTCGGTGGCCGCGGCGTGACCTTGAAGAACGTCCCCGCCATCACCTACCAGGCGATGAAGTTTCCCGGTGCGCCCTGGGGCCTGAAAATGGCTTGCGGCGAGAACCCCAAGCGGGTCTATGGCGAGGGCAAGGGCGTGACCCCGGCCACGCGCATGGGCAACGTGGCCGGCTATCGTGCCGCCTTCATCGATGCCGCCGACTACATCGCCAGGAACAAGCCCAAGCCGGCCAAGCGCAAGAGCTGGTTCGGCAGCGACAAGGGCGACAGCGCCGGTGATGCCGGCGGCAAGCGCGATCTCAAGCTGGACACGCTGGCCGGCGCGATCGAAGGCGACATCCGCGTGCACATCCACTGCTATCGCGCCGACGAGATGGCCACCATGCTCGACCTGGCCAAGGAATTCGGCTTCAAGGTGGCCGCTTTCCACCACGGCGTGGAGGCCTACAAGCTGGCCGACCGGCTGGCCGCCGACGGCGTCTGCGGTGCACTCTGGGCCGATTGGTGGGGCTTCAAGATGGAAGCCTTCGACGGCATTCCCGAGAACATCGCGCTGGTCGACCGGCCGAAGAACAGCTGCGCCGTCGTCCATTCCGATTCACCGGAAGGCATCCAGCGCCTGAACCAGGAAGCAGCCAAGGTGATCGCCGCCGCACGCCGCGCCCACATGCCGGAGATCACCCCTGAGCACGCCATCACCTGGATGACTGCCAACGCCGCCAAGGCGCTGGGCATCGAAGGCCAGACCGGCACTCTGGAGGCGGGCAAGATGGCCGATGTGGTGGTCTGGAACGGCAACCCCTTCAGTTCCTACGCGCTGGCCGAGCAGGTCTTCATCGACGGCCGCAGGTTGTACGACCGCAATGCGCCGGCAACGACGCCGCGTTCTGATTTCCAGCTTGGCCAGGAGGTCCGCTGATGAAGGTGTTCAAGCAGTTGGCGGATTCTGCCGCGAAGGGTAGCCGGGCATGCCTCGGCGCTACTGTCGTGGTGCTGGCCTGCATCTGCGCATCCGCGCAGGCACAGGATCTTCTGGTGCGCAATGCGACGGTGCACACTGCCAGCGCACGCGGCAGCCTGCAGAACGCGGACGTGCTGGTGCAGGGCGGCATCATCCGCGCGGTGGGCAACGGGCTGTCCGCGCCGGCTGGTGCCCTGGTGGTCGAGGCCAATGGCCGCCCGCTGACACCGGCGCTGTTTGGTGGCATCACCGAAACCGGCATCGAGGAGGTCTCGGGAGAATCGAGCACGGTGGACAGTTCGCTGAAGCTCGGTGAGCAGCCGCTGCGCCCGGAGTTCGACGTCACCCTCGCCTACAACCCGGCTTCGGTGCTGATTCCGGTCACGCGCCTGGAAGGCATCGGCTTCACCGCATTGGGGGCAGCCGCCGGCGGCGGTTTCGTGGCTGGCCAGGGTGGCGTTATGCGGTTGGACGGCAGCAGCGATCCGATCGGCCCGCGTGCCCTGTTCCTGCGCATCGGCGCGGCAGCCGCCGAACTGACCGGGCATTCGCGCGCCGCGCAATGGATGCTGTTGCAGCAGATGATCGACGAGGCACGCGGACAGGTGGCTGCGGACTCGCCGCACGCACTGCTGACGCCGGCCGGGCGCCGCACGCTCAGCCGCTACCTGGCCGGCCACGGCCGCATCGTGGTGGAGGTCGATCGCGCCTCCGACATCCGCCAGCTGCTGCGCTGGGCCGCCCGCGAGAAGGTGAAGATCGCCATCGCCGGTGCCAGCGAAGCGTGGCAGGTGGCGCCGGAGCTGGCCGCTGCCCAGGTGCCGGTGTTTGTCGACGTGCTGTCCAACCTGCCGGCCAGCTTCGATCAGATCGGTGCCACCCTGGAAAATGCGGCACGCCTGCATCGTGCGGGCGTGGCCGTGTCGTTCATGCAGCGTGGTGATGCTTCGCACAACGCGCGCAAGATGCGCCAACTGGCTGGCAATGCAGTGGCCAACGGCCTGCCCTGGGCTGACGGTCTGGCCGGGCTGACCCGGGTACCCGCACAGGCGTTCGGCGTGGCCGACCAGATCGGCAGCATCGAGCCCGGCAAGCGCGCCGACCTGGTGCTGTGGGAAGGCGACCCGCTGGACGTGGCGCACTATGCCGAACAGGTCTGGCTGGGCGGCCGTGCGATGCCGATGCGCTCGCGCCAGACCGACCTGCGTGATCGCTACCTGCAGCGCAATGCGCAGCCCTGACCGCATTGAAGGACACCACCATGGCCACCCTGCGCTGGTACTTCGACTTCGTCTCGCCCTACTCCTACCTGCACTGGCAGAAGCTGAAACAGTTGCCGCAGTTCGCGCAGATCCAGACCGTGCCGATCGCCTTCGGCGCGGTGCTGCATCACCTGGGCAACCTCGGGCCGGCCGAGATTCCGGCCAAGCGCCGCTTCATGTACCGCCAGCTGCTGTGGACTGCGCAGGCCGAAGGAACACCGCTGCGGTTCCCGCCGGGCCACCCGTTCAACCCGTTGTCTGCCCTGCGGCTGTGCCTGGCCGCCGGTGGCAGCGTGCAGGCGGTGGACGTGCTGTTCGACTGGATCTGGCGCGACGGCAATGCCGCCGATAGCGCCGAGGCCCTGCGCGAACCGGCTGCGCGGCTGGGGATCGAGGATGTCGCCAGCGCCATCGCGGCCCCCGCGGCCAAGGAGCAGCTGCGGAGGAACACCGAGGCCGCCATTGCTGCCGGCGTGTTCGGCGTACCAACCCTGGCCATCGATGACGAACTGTTCTGGGGCAACGACGCCCATCCGTTGATGGCCGCCGTGCTGGCCAATCCCGCCCTGCTGCAGCAGCCCGAGTGGCAGCGCCTGGCCGAACTTCCGGTGGCCGTGCTGCGCAGTCGCTGAACAGGGCCTGGCGCATTTCCCTCGCGCGCCACGCCAGAATTTGAGATAGATTTCACGTTTCCGAACCTACAACCGCCCTGGAGGGGGAGCCGCGGATGCGCATCGGAATCGTCGTCGACTCGGCCTGCGACCTGCCGCAGGACTTCATTGCCGAGCACAACATCGTGCTGCTGCCGATCACCGTCCGCATCGGCGAAGCCGTGCTGGCCGATCATCGCGATGAGCAGGCCACGCTGAGTTTCCTGCATGCACACGTGGCCGAGCACGGTGCCGAGGCGGAGACCATCCCCTTCAGTGTCAACCAGATCCGCGACCTGTTCCTGCAGCAGCTGGTCATCGATTACGACCACGTGTTCTGCATGACCATCACCAAGACCCGCAGCCCGATCCACGACAATGCGCTGCAGGCCAGCTTCGCCATCCTCAACGATTACAAGCCGGTTCGGCAGGCAGCGGGCTACAACTCGCCGTTCGCGCTGCGCGTGCTCGATACCCAGAACCTGTTCGCTGCGCAGGCGGTGACTGCGGTGGAGGCGGTTCGCCTGCGTGACAGTGGCGCCAGCGTGCAGCAGATCCGCGAGCGGCTGGAAGAACTGGCCGGCAACGTGCACGGCTACATGGTCACCCGTGATCTGTACTACATGCGTGCGCGCGCCCGGCACAAGGGCGACCGCAGCGTCGGCCTGCTCAGTGCGGCGCTGGGCAGCGCACTGGACATCAAGCCGGTGCTGCACGGCTACCGCGGCGAAACCGGGCCGGTCGCCAAGATCAAGGGCTTCGACAGCGCCGTGCAGAAGCTGTTCGCGGTGGTCGGCCAGCGCGTGCGTGCCGGGCTGATGACGCCGACGGTGTGCGTCAGCTACGGTGGAGAACTGGACGAGCTGCGTGCCCTGCCCGGCTACGCACAGCTGAAAGAGGTCTGCGCCGGCCATGGCGTGACCGTGTACGAATCGGTGATGAGCCTGACCGGCATGGTCAACGTCGGCAAGGGCGCGGTCACCGTAGGCTTCGCCGATGGGCCGCATCGGTTCGAATGAGCGCTGGCCACGGCCGGAATCTGCACATCGATTCCACTGCGGTTGTGCCAGTCTTGCCGCACTTCAAGGAGAACGCCATGCCTGCGCAGTACCACATCAGCCTACCCGACCCGTCCAAGGCCCGTGGCAATGACCCTGACCTGTCCTTCCACTCGCAGGGCGCCGCCGGTTTCGCCGAAGAGCTGCAGGATGCCCTGCGCAGCGGCACGCTGTTCGAGCGCTGGAAGGCCAAGCAGCCCGACCCGGACGCGGTGGAACCGCAGTGGGGCGTGACCGATCCGGACGCCACCGTGACCGGCGAGCAGAAGGACCTGCGCATCAACCTGGTGGCCACCACCCGCATCGACAGCGATGTGTTCAAGCAGCGCCTGCGCCTGCTGGCCGGCAGCCACTGGGAACTGCGCGACGTGCGGTGAGGCCACGCCGGCACTACCCAGCGCGATGTCGCTGGACGGGTGGCACGCCCAACAGGCTGGTTCTGTACGACCAGCGGCGAACCGGATTGGCCTGGCCGAACAGGATGAGGCGGTTTGGCGGCAATGGGCAGCAGCGCGTGACGGGCGGGTCCGCTCAGCAGTCCATCGTTCCGTGCGCGTTGCCCTCGTCATCCAGCACGTGTGCGTGCAGGACCACCTGGTTGCGGCCAGCCCGCTTGGCGGCATACAGGCCGGCATCGGCGTCTGCCAGCAACTGATCGGCACTGGCCAGCGCCGGCGGATGCAGGTAACCCACGCCGACGCTGATGCTGACCGGGCCTTCCGGCAATGGCAGCGCTTCGACCGCTTCGCGCAGCCGCTCGGCCAGCGCCAGCACGCCCGACAACGGGCTTCCGGGCACAATGACGGCGAACTCTTCACCGCCATAACGCGCAACGCTGTCACCGCCGCGACCGGCTATGGCCTTCAGCACCCCGGCCACCGCCTGCAGGCAACGATCACCGGCCGGATGGCCGTGCTGGTCGTTGAAGGCCTTGAAGTGGTCGATATCCACCAGCAGCAGGCCAAGCTCGGTGCCGCTGCGCCGTGCGCGATTCCACTCGGACGTCAGCCGTGCGTCGAATTCACGGCGGTTGGCCACGCCGGTCAGGCCATCCTGCCGCGCCAGTTGATCCAGTGCTGCCTGGCGTTCCAGAAGATCAGTCTGCAGCAGGACGCTGCGCAGGCCGAAGCCAAGGGTGGCTACGACGAAGCCCGCAACAGCCAACGGCCGCGCATGATCGACCACCAGCGTGCCGACCACCAGCAGCAGCAATGGCAGGATCATCGGACCAGCGGCCTGCACCGTCCTCGCCAGCCGCGGGTGTGCCGCAGTGCCTGTGTGCGGCGCCGTTTCCAGCGCCAGGCAGGCGATCAGCAGAAAAGGTACGTCGATCAGCAGATCGTTGAACGCACCGAATGCATCATCGGAGGTGTAGTGGTTAATGTAGTAGGCCACCAGCAGATAGGCCAGTGCGTACAGCGCCAGTGCGCGGAAGAACCTGCGCCGTTCGGGCACGTCGCCGGCCAGCCATCGCACCACGGCGAACGCGGCGATACACAGGTTCTGGATGTCGAACATGCGCTGCATGTTGGACATCGCATGGGCGTCGACCTCGACACGGGCGGCGAACGATGCGGTGTGCACGAAGAACAGCACACCCAGCAGCGCCGCCATCGCCGCGTCGATCAGGCTGATGCTCGGGCGCTCGCGGCGTGCCCGGGCCAGGATGAACACCAGCGGCACGCCATACAGCACGTACAACAACAGGCTGATGCGTGGGGTGAAGTCAGCCCGGCCGGCGCCCAGCGCATCCACCATGTTGGACGTCATGCCACCGGCCCACAGCAGCAGTGCCATCGCGGTAGAACGCCAGCCCAGAGCGGCGCGGTCACGTTGCGCCCGCACCAGGCACGCGGCGGCGGCCAGCAGCGGTGCGCCGGTCAGGAACAGGAAAGAGCCCACGCCCGCCGGGCTCGGCCAGAACGCCACGGCCAGCCCATGGCAAAGCACGTACAGCAGCGCCATCACTACCGGCATGCATCCCCCCGATCCGCAAGGCCGTATGGCCGCACCATAGCGCGCCGGCATGCCACAGCGGCGTGATCCACTGCGGCAAAACGACACTCCGCGTGCGCCACCATGGTAGTGCCGGCCGCTGGCCGGCACCACCGGAACGCGCTCAGCCCTGCAGGGCGCGGGCGTGGTGGGCGATGTGCTCGCCGATGAAGCTGGCGATGAAGTAGTAGCTGTGGTCGTAGCCCGGCTGCAGACGCAGGGTCAGCGGATGGCCGGCGGCCGCGCAGGCCTGCTGCAGGCGCTGCGGCTGCAGCTGGGTCTGCAGGAACTCGTCCGCCTCGCCCTGGTCGACCAGCAGCGGCAGGCGCTCGTCAGCCATAGCGATCAGCTCGCAGGCATCCCATTGCCCCCAGTCGGCCGGGTTGTCGCCCAGATAGGCATGGAAGGCCTTCTGCCCCCACGGCACGTGGCTGGGCGCGACGATCGGCGAAAACGCCGACACGCTGCGATAGCGCCCGGGGTTGCGCAGCGCGATCAGCAGCGCGCCATGGCCGCCCATCGAATGGCCACTGATCGCGCGCGCATCGGTGACCGCGAAGTTCGCCTCGATCAGCGCCGGCAGCTCCTGCGCCACGTAATCATGCATGCGGTAGTGCTCCGCCCAGGGCGCACGGGTGGCGTTGAGGTAGAACCCCGCTCCCTTGCCGAGGTCGTAGCCTTCGGCATCGGCCACATCATCGCCGCGCGGGCTGGTATCCGGCGCAACGATGATTACTCCGTGCTCGGCTGCATAGCGCTGCGCACCGGCCTTGGTGATGAAATTCTGCTCGGTGCAGGTCAGGCCGCTCAGCCAGTACAGCACCGGCAGCTTCTGTGTTTCCACTTGCGGTGGCAGGTACACGGCGAACTGCATGTCGCAGCCCAGCGTGGTCGAATGATGGCGGTACACGTCCTGCCAGCCGCCGAAACAGGCGCGGTGTTCAATGCGTTCCATGGTGCTCTCCTGCGCGGCGCGTCAGCGCACGCGTGCTTCTGGTAGATGCCGACCTTGGTCGGCTTATCCACGCCCGGCGTGGATGCCTTGGCTGATCAGTTCATCCAGCTGTGCCAGCAGGCGCAGCAACGATTCGACGCCAGGCTGGCCGTCCAGGTTGCGATACGCCGCCACCGCCACGTCGCTGCGCGGTGGCCACTGACCGTCGGCGCGGGCCTCGTAGAGGCGCGGCAGAAATACCTGCGCAAGCCACTGCTCGAACGGCATGCCATCGTCGCTGCCGAAGGCCGAAGTCACCGCACGCGGTGGCCCCACCTCGCCGTCGACCCAGCCCAGCGCGCGCAACGCCTGCTCGATCGGCGCCACCAAGGCCGCGCGCGGGTCTTCCGCACGCGGCCGGCGCAGGGCATCGAACCAGCCCATGACGCGGCTCAGTAATGGACCACCGAACGGATCGACTTGCCTTCATGCATGAGGTCGAAGGCGTCGTTGATCCTGTCCAGGTCCATGGTGTGGGTGACGAACGGCGCCAGTTCGATATCGCCCTTCATCGCGTCCTCGACCATGCCCGGCAGCTGGCTGCGGCCCTTGACGCCACCGAAGGCGGTACCCATCCACTTGCGCCCGGTCACCAGCTGGAACGGGCGGGTGGAGATCTCCTGCCCGGCACCGGCCACGCCGATCACCACGCTCTGGCCCCAGCCACGATGCGCGCATTCCAGCGCCGCGCGCATCACGTTGACGTTGCCGATGCACTCGAAGCTGTGGTCCACACCCCAGGTGGTCATTTCCACGATGACCTGCTGGATCGGCTTGTCGAAGTCCTTCGGGTTGATGCAGTCGGTGGCGCCGAATTCGCGCGCCAGTTCGAACTTGGACGGATTGGTGTCCACCGCGATGATGCGGCCGGCCTTGGCCTGGCGCGCACCCTGGATCACCGCCAGGCCGATGCCACCCAGGCCGAACACCGCCACGCTGTCGCCTTCCTGCACCTTGGCGGTGTTGTGCACCGCGCCGATGCCAGTGGTGACGCCACAGCCGAGCAGGCAGACGTGTTCCGGGTTGGCGTCCGGGTTGATCTTCGCCAGCGAGACTTCGGCCACAACGGTGTACTCGCTGAAGGTCGAGCAGCCCATGTAGTGGTACAGCGGCTCGCCGTTGTAGCTGAAGCGGCTGGTGCCGTCGGGCATCACGCCCTTGCCCTGGGTGGCGCGCACGGCCACGCACAGGTTGGTCTTGCCGCTCTTGCAGAACAGGCATTCGCCACACTCGGCGGTATACAGCGGAATCACATGGTCGCCCGGCTTGACGCTGGTCACGCCCTCGCCCACTTCCACCACGATGCCGGCGCCTTCATGGCCCAGCACCACCGGGAACAGGCCTTCCGGGTCATCACCGGACAGGGTGAACGCATCGGTGTGGCAGACACCGGTGTGGGTAATCTTCACCAGCACTTCGCCCTTCTTCGGCGGGGCGACGTCGATCTCGACGATCTGCAGCGGCTGGCCGGGACCAAAGGCGACGGCGGCACGGGATTTCATGGGTGGACTCTCCAGAGACAGGCAATGACAGGATGGGCGGCGCCATGTTGCGCCGTCGTTTACTTCAGGTACGAGCGGATCAACGCGCTCATGTCGCGCACGCGTTCGGCGCGTTGTTCGTCGGAGGCGGCGGGCTGGCCGAATTCCTCGCGCAGATGGGCCTCCATCACCTCGGACATCAGGCCGTTGACCGCGCCACGGATGGCGGCGATCTGCTGCAGCACCGGCCCGCAGTCGGCGCCGGCTTCCAGCGCGCGGTCAAGCGCATCGCACTGGCCGCGGATGCGGCGCACGCGGGCCAGGACCTTCTTCTTCTCTTCGGGGGAGTGCGGCATGGCGGGCCAGTTCGGAACTATACTGGGGGATAGTATACATGCGTATTGGCAAAGTGACGGAAATGGCATCTCCCGCCTCCGCAATAGTGCCGTTGAATCTTTTCATATCAATCAATTACAGCAATTTCGCTTCTACCGTTCATGCATCGGGGCATGCTGTAGGATCGGCAGAATCAGGAACCAGACAATGGGTGTTGGCATCCAACTCGGGCGCATCACCGATGAGATCGGCAGTGGCGCGTTTCTCCATGCCTTCTTCTCGACCATATCCGGCAACCTGGAGCCGAATGGCTGGGGAAGTCGATTCCCAATCCTCTTGAATCAGCTATACGCCGGCAGACTGCAGCAATCAGATGCTGCCGCCGCGCTGGCCGAACTACATAGGGTCCGCCGAGAGCTGGCCGAGCTTGCGCCAGCCCGTGTCATATGGTCGTTCGAGGATAGAACCCAGCGTCCACCGTGGGGAGACGATATCGCTGGCGACATCGACAGCCTGGCGACCTACTTCGTCACCTCACATGGGCACGATCTGATCGCGCTTCTGGCCGAGGTGTTTGAAGCACTTCAGGAAGGCGAAGACACGTCCGCCCGGATCATCAACTACTGATGCCCTACGCTCAATCAAACACGCCCTGAGCCGCCAACCGCGCCAGCTCATCCACCACGTAGCGCACCTTGGGCCGCAGGTGGCGGGTCGGTGGCCACAGCGCATGGATGTCGATATGCCGCTGCATGTGCGCATCCAGCACCGATTGCAGCGCCCCGGATTCCAGATGACGGCGTACCAGTGAAACGGGCATCTGGCAGATGCCCAGCCCAGCGATGGCCGCATCGATCACCGCGTCACCATCGTTGAGCTGGTAGGTCGCATTCGGGATGAACGTTCCCTCGACATCGTCCCTGCCGATCCGCCACGCCACCGGCTGGCCGTGGCGGAAACCAACGACGCTGCGGTGCTGCGCCAGATCCTCCACGATGGCCGGCACGCCATGCGCCTGCAGGTACTCCGGCGATGCGCAGGTGACCAGTCGTTGGCGACCCAGCCGGCGCGCGACCAGATGCTCGGCCTGGTGCAATCCGCCGAAGCGGATCAGCAGGTCGATGCCCTCTTCGACCGGATCGACGAAGTGATCGGTGAAGGTCATCGTCAGTTGCAGGTCCGGGTATTGCCGGCACAGGCGCAGCAGCACCGGCAGCACCACCAGGCGCCCGAACGAGGATGGCATGTCGATGCGCAGCCGTCCGCTGGGCAGGCCGGCCGACCCCAGGCAGGCCTCGGCGGCGGAGATTTCTTCCAGCGCCGCCGCACACGATGCGTAGTACGCCTCGCCGTCGGTGGTCAGCGCGATGCGCCGCGTGGTGCGGTGGAACAGGCGCACGCCCAGCCGCGCTTCCAGCCGGGCGATGGCCTTGCCCACCGCCGAGCGTGAGATGCCCAGCGCGTCGGCAGCCTCGGTGAAGCTGCCTGAGCGGGCCGTGGTAACGAACGTGACCAGGCCATTCAATGATTCCAGCGGCAGCATCTATCGCGCTCCATTGGGGACAAATAGTCCCGCACCCAGGGAGATCGAAGCGCTTTATGCGCCTGCATGTCAACTCCATTCTGTGTGCATCGCGCCGCTGGCGCCTCCTCCCCGCACCAAGATGACCGACATGACCGCCGCCCTGTTCCGCCCCTTCGATCTGGCAGGCATCGCCCTGCGCAACCGCATCGTGATGGCCCCGATGACCCGCGCCCGCAACCCCGGCGCGGTGGCCAATGAACTCACCGCGCAGTACTACCGGCAGCGCGCCAGCGCCGGCCTGATCATCAGTGAAGGCACCCCGGTCTCGCCGCAGGGCCAGGGTTACATCGACGTGCCGGGTATCTGGTCGGCCCAGCAGGTTGCCGGGTGGAAGCTCGTCACCGAGGCGGTGCATGCCGCACAGGGCACGATCTTCGCCCAGCTCTGGCACGTCGGCCGCATGTCGCATTACTCGCTGCAGCCCGACGGTGGTCAACCGGTAAGCGCCGGTACCCGGCCGGTCGCCAGCGCACCGAAGAACACCTCGTTCGTCTATCTGGACGACGGCAGCCGCGGCCACGCCGATCCCACCCCGGCACGTGCGCTGGCCACCGAAGAGATCCCCGGCATCGTCGACGACTTCGCGCGCGGCGCCGACAACGCCATCGCCGCCGGTTTCGATGGCATCGAACTGCATGCCGCCAACGGCTACCTGTTCGAACAGTTCCTCAACCCGCTCATCAACCAGCGCGAGGACCGCTATGGCGGCTCGCTGCCCAATCGTGCGCGCTTGATCCTGGAGACCGTCGATGCGATGACCCAGCGCATTGGTGCGCAGCGGATCGGCGTGCGCCTGGCGCCGAACAACCTCACCTTCGACATGCCGTTCTACCCCGACAACGAGGCCACCTACCTGTACCTGGCCGAGGAGCTGGGCACGCGCGGCCTGGCCTATGTGCATCTCAACGACAACCTGCAGGCGGGCCAGTCGGTGCTGGGCGAGGTGTTCCTGCGGCAGTTCAAGCAGGCCCACGGCGGCACCGTCATCCTGGCAGGTGGCATGACCCGCGAACGCGCCCTGCAGCTGGTCGAAGCGGGCACCATCGACCTGGCCGCGTTTGGCCAGCCGTTCATCGCCAACCCGGATCTGGTCGAGCGCCTGCAGCGCAACGTCGCGCTGGCCACGCCGGACCGCAGCACCTATTACGGGGGCGGCGAGGCAGGCTACCTCGATTACCCGGCCGCAGGCTGATCCCGCACGGTGTCGGATCCCCGCCGCCGGCGGGGCTCCGACCCATGTCCTCAGGCATCCTCGCGCACGTACGCGAACGACTCGTCCAACCGCTCGCAGCCGATCACTTCAACGACGATGGCCTGTGCGTCGTCTTCGCTGATGTTTCCTTCTTCAATATCGTCAACGCGGGCAAACAGCTGCTGCAACGCCGCGTACTGGTCGTCGCGAAGGAAGGAGTGGTGGGACTGCAACCAGCGCTGCAGATTGCCGGCCAGCTCGCCGTGCGACAGCAGCGTATACGGCGCTTGGTAGTCGGCAACGGCTTCGACCATCTTGCGGAACAGGAAATCCTGGTAGTTGGCGGCCAGCACATCGGCACGATCATCGTCATGCCACACCAGCACGACGGGGGGCTCGGCAAAGCCGGGCGCGTTGCTCCAGAAGCAGTAGCTGTCACCCGCGCCGGTCCGCGCAAAAGGCAGCAGTTGCAGGTCTGTGCGCAGGGGATTGTAGTGGTCCTCGGCGGTCAGCTCCTGCCACGCCTCCAGCAGCTCGTCGTGTTCCAACGGCTCGTAGTCCTGGGCGTACAGCAGCACCGGCGGATCCGCCTGCAGCGTCGGGAATACCACCTCGGACCATTCCGGATGGGGAGCACCCCAACTCAACCGACCCGCTGCATGCAACTGCTTGAACAGGGGCGGGAAGGACTGGCCGGTGGCCTGTTCGATGCCGGATAGCGCGCTCATGGATGTCCTTGTCGATAGAGACCGCCCAGCTTGCCCGAATCCGCGCAGGAGATGAACCGGCCACAGCACGCGGCAGGACTAGACTGCGACCACCGGATGCCACCCATCGCTGCCATGAACGCCACTGCCCACAGCTTCATCGTCAACCTCGACGTCCCCGACCTGGCCGCCGCCGAAGACTTCTACATCCGGGCCTTCGGCCTGCGCATCGGCCGCCGTCTCGGCCCGGGTGCCGTGGAGCTGCTCGGTGGGCCAACGCCGCTCTACCTGCTGCACAACGACGCCGGCAGCGCCGCCACCGAAGACGGCGACGTGCGCGACTACGAGCGCCATTGGACGCCGCTGCACCTGGATTGGGTAGTGGATGACATCGACGCCGCGCTGGTACGTGCAGTCGCAGCCGGAGCGACGCTCGAGCAGTCCTTGCGCGAGCGTCGCTGGGGACGCATCGCCGTGCTGGCCGATCCGTTCGGCCACGGCTTCTGCCTGATCCAGTTCAGTGCTGAAGGCTACGACGCGCTGGTCGAATGACCGTTGCACCACTCACCACGGCAAAGGCACTGCCTCGCCATTGGCACGCTCGCCGTAGTACAGCGACGGCAGCAAGCGCGAGAGGAAACTGAACTCCGTATAGCAGTGCTTGAGCAGGCCCAGGCCGACCGCATCGCCGGCCTCGCGGTGCGGATCGGCGCTGTCCAGGCCGAGCACGAAGCGGCTGCGCAGCACACAGCCAAACGGCGTATCACGCGCCACGTGCAGCATCTGCCCGTCGCAGGGATCACCGTTTGCATCCAGGCGGACGTGGTCGCCGAAGCCGATGCGCGCGGCAATCACCGCCGATACATCGCCTGCATCCTGTGCCGCCTGCAGGCGCTGGGGCACCAGCAGCGTGCGCGGGTCATGGAACTTCAGGCGTGCCGCCACCGGCGGAATGTCGGCCAGCGATTCCACCGCATGGATGCTGGCACCGTGGTAGCTGCGCCCGCGCTGCCACGCCGCGTCCCAGCCGCGATGCTCGACATGATCGACCGGATGCCACCAGCGGATGTGCTGGGTGGTCTCGAAGAAGGTGAACCACCAGTCCAGCATGCGGCCCTTGCAGCCGTGCAGATCGGTACGCACCGCCACCAGCAGGGTGCCGTCTTCGCGGCGCTGGATGCCGGTCTCCAGGTGCATCGGCGCCGGGTCGAGCAGATCGTGGTGGTCCAGCCAGGCGCGTGCGTTCACAGCGGTATCCATCGGGGTCTCCTGCGGTGTTGGGAGACCCGACAATACGGAAACGTTATTCGTTTCTCAATTAGCCGGTTGCGGTAAGATGGGCACAATGAACAGCACGACCCTGTCCGAGTCCACAACGCCGACCCGCCGCCGCGGCCGCCCTGCGCGCCCGGAGGCGGAAGTCCGCCACGCGGTACTGCAGGCCACCCTGGAGCTGCTGCTGGCACAGGGTTACGAGGCCACCACCATCGAAGCGGTGGCGGCGCACGCCGGGGTGGCGAAGAAGACGGTGTATCGCCACGCCAGCAATCGCGAGGAACTGGTTGGGCTTGCGGTGCGCGAATGGACCGACGGCTTCGCGCCGCAGCTGCAGCGCGATGCGCACGGTGCCGACGAGGTGCTGCCGTTGCTGCAGGACATCCTGCAGGCGGTGTGCACGCAGGCACTGTCGGCGCAGGCGGTGCAGGTGTTCCGGCTGCTGGCTACCGATTTCCCCGGCAAGGACGCGCTGCTGCAGGCCTATCTGGACAATGGCATCGAACGCGGCCGAGCGCTGCTGGCTGACTGGCTGGCGCGGCAGCAGCAGCGCGGGCTGCTGCGCGAGGGAGATCCTGTTCGCATGGCGCGATTGCTGCTGGCGATGGCCGTGGCCGAGCCGCTGCGCGAACGCGTGATCGGTGTAGTGGCCGAGGATGCACCGGTAGACGTGCACCTGCTTGATTGCGTGGCGTTGTTGGCGCCGGTGTTTCAGGTGCCGTAGTCAACCAGTAAGCCGCAGCTGTGTACCACGCATTCAGACGAAGTGGCCTCGCGGGGCTCTTTGCAATTTCTTGTATGGCCTACTGGAAAGACTGAAGGGACTATCCATGATCGATCTCTTCGGCGCGATCACATGCGATTACTCTTTTCCGAACTCTGTAATCTCCTGGGACAACGAATCGATAGCGATCCGGTCCTCTCCATCGCCGAACGTATTGGCGCGAAGACACCGAAACCAACCTCCTTCGCATACTCCAACTCTATTGGCGAAATGTCTCACCGCCCCACGGATCTGGAAATCAGCTGGAATCACGAGATTCTCGCACCCGCGTACTACCCACCCCGGAAATCAGGCCGCAACTTCGTCTGCTGGGTGGATTCAATCTGGTTTGACCCGTCAACAGTAGACAACCTGCCATTGCAGTTGTCTCCGACCTCCGTCGCTGAGGATCTGGTTGAAGTGGCTCCTCAACTCATTGTCGAGGATATGTCCAAGAGAACGGCGGCGATGCTCACATCTCGTCCAGACTGCATGCTTGTTCTCCCAAGCACTCCCCGGCGGTGGCAGATCAAGCTTGCACAGATGCACCGCTACTCCTTGCCAAGCCATGCTGCCGTCGGAAATGATCGTCCAGAGCAGAATGACAATTCAGACAGGTGGAAGTACTGGGATCAAGCTACTGCGTTTTTTCTCTACTGGTGCATTCTCAGAGGCTTCGCAAGCGAACGCCACACTCGTGATCACAGTGAAGAAATCCAGGACTTAAATCAACACCGCATGTCCGTGGTGGATTACATCCGTGAAAACTGTTTTGAAGGCGAACTGTGGAGCTGGGATATCCGCGAACCCGTGCGCCATTTTTCCTACATCTACTTTCATGCCCTCTGCAATCGCAACTCAGCACATCCTGGAATTGGAAGACCGGACAGGTGCCATCCCAACGATGACCTGAGCGCAGTGATGGACTACCTGTCCAAGTGCGGGGGCCCCAACGTAGACGACGAATGGCAGCTGTTTCACCAGTTCTCAGAGATGTTGGACGCACGCTGGAATGACTACCTTCTGACAGGGCTTCAGACAGAAGTAAGCCGCCGCCGGGCCGTCCAGCTCACAGCAATGTATAGAAAGATGGTGGACAACCTCTCCGCGAGTTCTGAACTGTCGTAGAAGTCCAAGTGTTCATCGGCATCCACGGTATCCACGCGCTGTGCGGAGACTTCTGGATAGCCATCCACGCATGGCGTGGATCTACCACGACATCCATGCGTTGCGGGGGTCAACATATGCATGAGGCGTTGGTCAGTAGATCCACGCCATGCGTGGATGCGATCCACCACGATTCACTCGCGCAGCATATCCACGAACGCGCGCAGCGCACCGGGCATCTGCCGCTGCTTCGGGTAGTACAGCGCGAAGCCGGCGAACGGTTCGCTCCAGTCTTCCAGCACTGCCACCATCTGGCCGGATTCGATATACGGCCGCGCCGTGTCTTCCAGCACGTAGGCCAGGCCGATGCCATCAAGCACTGCACCCACGACGGTGCCCTGCTCACTCAACGTGAGCCGGCCCGGCACATCGATCTCCAGCGCTTGCCCGCTACGCTCGAACTGCCACTTGTAGAGATGCCCGCTGGCGAAGCGGAAGCGGATGCATTCGTGTGCCGCCAGGTCCCGCGGATGCTGTGGTGCCGGGTGTCGCCGCAGGTAGTCCGGCGAGCCGACAATCAGCCCGCGCAACGGTGGCCCCATCGGCACCGCCACCATGTCCTCGGGCACGAACTCGTGCAGGCGCACGCCGGCGTCGTAGCCCTCGGCGACGATGTCGACCAGGCCATCGTTCTCGGTGAGCTCCACCCGCACGTCGGGGTGAGCGTGCAGGAAGCGCGCCAGTCGCGGCCCCAACTGGGTCGGTACCGCCGCGCGGGTGGCGTTGATGCGCAGCAGGCCGGCCGGGGCGGCACGGAACTGGTTCATCTCTTCCAGCGCGTCATGCACCTGGCCCAGCGCCGGCTGCAGGCGCTCCAGCAGGCGCTGCCCGGCCTCAGTCAGGGCCACGCTGCGGGTGGTGCGATGGAACAGGCCAACCCCCAACCGTTCTTCCAGCGCGCGGATCGCATAGCTCACTGCCGAGGTCGACAGCGCCAGCTCGGCACCGGCGCGGCGGAAGCTGCGGTGGCGGGCGACCGCGGCAAACGCGGCCAGGTGGGTGAGGTTGTCAGTGGCCATGATTGTGCAGTTCCACTTGATGAATCATGCCGATATCCGCGATTCCTGCCGCTGGGAACGGGGCGTATTGTAAAACGCCTTTCGATAAACCCTGCCAAGGATTCCCCATGTCCCTCGCCCGTGGTTACGCCGCCCATTCACATACCGACCCGCTGATTCCGTACGAGTTCGAACGCCGCGCGGTCGGCCCGGACGATGTGCGCATCGAGATCCTCTACAGCGGCATCTGCCACTCCGACCTGCACCAGGCCCGCGACGACTGGGGTGGCTCGATCTACCCGATGGTGCCGGGTCACGAGATCATCGGCCGCGTCACCGAGGTCGGCAGCAACGTCACCCGCTTCAAGGTCGGCGACCACGCCGGCGTGGGTTGCATGGTCGACTCCTGCCGCCACTGCGACGCCTGCCAGCATGACCTGGAGCAGTACTGCGCCGAGGGCGCGACCTGGACCTACAACGGCCGTGAACGCGAAACCGGCGCACCGACCTACGGCGGCTATTCCGACCACGTGGTGGTCGAGCAGCGCTTCGTGGTGAAGGTGTCCGACACCCTCGACCTGAAGGCGGCCGCACCGCTGCTGTGCGCCGGCATCACCACGTGGTCGCCGCTGCGCCATTGGAAGGTCGGCCCGGGCCAGAAGGTCGGCGTGATCGGCCTCGGCGGCCTCGGCCACATGGGCGTGAAGTTCGCCAAGGCGCTCGGTGCGCACGTGGTGATGATCACCACCACCCCGGAAAAGGGCGCCGATGCCAAGCGCCTAGGCGCCGATGAGGTGCTGGTCTCGCGCGATGCGGCGCAGATGAAGGCGCACGCCGGCAGCTTCGACTTCCTGCTCAATACCATCCCGGTCAGCCATGACACCAATCCGTACATGGGCCTGCTCAAGCGCGAAGCCACCATGTGCCTGGTCGGCGTGCTGACCGAACTGGACCCGCCGTTGACCGGTGGCAGCGTGATCTTCGGCCGCAAGCACCTGACCGGCTCGGCGATCGGCGGCATGGCCGAAACCCAGGAAATGATGGACTTCTGTGCCGAGCACGGCATCGTCAGCGATGTGGAGATGATCGACATCAGGAACGTCAACGAAGCCTGGGAGCGCATGGCGAAGAACGATGTGCGCTACCGCTTCGTGATCGACATGGCGACGTTGAAGAACGCGGCCTGAGCCAAGACGGATCTGGAAATGAAAAACCCCGGCAATGCCGGGGTTTTTCTTTTGGGTAGTGCCGGCCGCTGGCCGGCAATCCCGCATGACGGTCAGTACGCGAACTCGCGGAACACCGGATCGACGTCACCATGCCAGCGGCCATGGAACAGCGCCAGCTTGCGCTCGGCCGGGGTCAGGCCGGATTCGACGATCTCCTGCAGCACGTCCAGGAACTTGCTCTCGTCCTGGCCATCGGCATTACGTGCGGCGCGACGCTTGAGCCCTTCCACCGAGATCTTGACCGCCTCGCCGGCGAGGTCACGCACGGTGCCATTGCGGAACGGCAGGTTCATCGCATGCTTCGGCACGCCGTCACGCAGCGCATGGCGCTCGGCCAGGGTGAAGTCACGCACCAGGTCCCAGGCGGCATCCAGTGCGGTGTCGTCATACAACAGGCCCACCCAGAATGCCGGCAGCGCACACAGGCGGCTCCACGGGCCACCATCGGCACCACGCATTTCCAGGTACTTCTTCAGGCGCACTTCCGGGAACGCGGTGGTCATGTGGTCCGACCAGTCGCGCAGCGTCGGCAGCGCACCCGGCAGCACCGGCAGCCTGGCCTGCATGAAATCGCGGAAGCTCTGCCCGCTGGCGTCGTGGTAGATGCCATCGCGGTAGGAGAAATACATCGGCACGTCGAGCAGGTAGTCGACATAGCGCTCGTAACCAAAACCATCCTCGAACACGAAGTCGAGCATGCCGGTGCGGTCGGCGTCGGTGTCGGTCCAGATGTGCGAGCGGTAGCTCAGGTAGCCGTTCGGCTTGCCTTCGGTGAACGGCGAATCGGCGAACAGCGCGGTGGCTATCGGCTGCAGCGCCAGCGACACGCGGAACTTCTTCACCATGTCCGCTTCGGTGGCGTAGTCCAGGTTCACCTGCACCGTGCAGGTGCGGGTCATCATGTCCAGGCCCAGCGAACCGACCTTGGGCATGTACGAGCGCATGATCTTGTAGCGCCCCTTGGGCATCCACGGCATTTCATCGCGCTTCCACTTCGGCTGGAAGCCCATGCCGAGGAAACCCAGCTGCAGTTCGCCGGCCACCTGCGCCACTTCATTGAGGTGGGTGCCGGTCTCCACGCAGGTCTGGTGGATGGTTTCCAGCGCCGCACCGGACAGTTCCAGCTGGCCGGCCGGTTCCAGCGTCACCGAGGCGCCATCGCGCAGCAGGGCAATCGTGCTGCCGTTCTCCTGCACGGGCTCCCAGCCGAAGCGGACCAGGCCGTTGAGCAGCGCTTCGATGCCGCGCTCGCCCTCGAAGGTCGGCGGGCGCAGGTCATCCAGGCGGAACCCGAACTTCTCGTGCTCGGTGCCGATGCGCCACTGCGCGCGGGGCTTCTCGCCGGAGGCGATCACCTCCACCAGCTGCGAGCGGTCGGTAATGGGGGTATCGGCGACGTGGCTGGGGCTCGACAAGGGAGAGGCTCGCTGGACGGTGGCGGGGGATGTGGGGCTCGCGGCCTTCCATCGCAAGGGCGCACTATAGCGTGGCACCCCGTCGCGTCATGCGACGGTGACGGGTTTCAGCATCCTACCGACGCCCTCTTGACCCTCGTACACTCAACGTCATGAGCCGCCATTCACGACACCCCGAACTGCACCGCTCCGAACGCGTCGGCTGGCTGCGCGCCGCCGTGCTGGGCGCCAACGATGGCATCGTCTCGGTGGCCGGGCTGGTGGTTGGCGTGGCGGCCAGCGGCGCCTCGGCTGCAACCATTCTGGCCACCGGCGTGGCCGGCACCGTAGCCGGCGCGATGTCCATGGCTGCCGGCGAGTATGTGTCGGTGCAGACCCAGGCCGACACCGAAGCAGCCGACCTGGCGATGGAGAAGCGCGAACTGCGCGACAACCCGCACAGCGAGCTGGAAGAGCTGGCCGCGATCTACCGCCACCGTGGCCTGGAACCTGCATTGGCCCGGCAGGTAGCCGAACAGCTCACCGCCCACGATGCGCTGGGCGCGCATGCGCGCGACGAACTGGGCATCACCGATACCTTGCGCGCCCGCCCGCTGCAGGCAGCGCTGGCCTCGGCCGGTGCGTTCACCTGCGGTGCGGCGCTGCCAGTGCTGGCCGCCCTGCTGGCGCCGGTCGACAAGGTCGCACTGATGACCACGGCCAGTACCCTGCTCGGCCTGTGCCTGACCGGCGCGGTGGCAGCCCAGGCCGGCGGCGCCCCGCCGGTACGCGGCGCAATGCGTGTGATGTTCTGGGGTGCACTGGCAATGGCCGCCGCTGCAGGCGTCGGTCGCCTGTTCGGCGCCCAGGTGACATGACCGGCATGCTGCCGCCAGTTACCGCACTGCTGGCCGAGATGGCCAGTCTGGCCGGCTGCGCACGCGCCGAAGGTTATGCGTGCATCACCGCTCGGCGCGAACATGGCGCCAGCTCGGTGGAGATTCCGCAACCCCAGTTCGCGATCCTGCTGGAAGGCCGCAAGCAGGTGCGTACCGCGCACCAGTCGCTGGAGTTCATCCCCGGCGACATCCTGCTGCTGACCCAGCGCTGCCGCATCGATGTAGTCAACACCCCCGACCCACGCAGTGGCCGCTACCTCAGCGCCATCGTGCCGCTGTGTGCCGAAGTGCTGGCGGCCGCACGCACGCTGTGGAGCGGGGAGCTTCCCGCCGCTGGTCATGCGATGGCGCGACTGCCGTTGATCGATCATGGCGCGGTGCTGCGCCAGTGGCGGCAATCGCTGCAGGACGGCCGTTACAGCGAAGCGCGGCTGGCCCTGGCCTCGTTGGTACTGACCCTGTGCCGGCAGGGCCACGGCAACCTGCTGCTGCCGCAGGCGCCGAGCCTGGGCGAACAGATCCGCGACCGCATCGCCGCCGAACCGGCCCGCGACTGGCAATCGCGTGATGTGGAAGCGCTGTTCGCGCTGAGCGGCGCGACCCTGCGCCGTCGCCTGGCGGCCGAGGACACCAGCCTGCGCCAGCTGCTCACCGAGGCCCGGCTGGCGCATGGCATGCAGCTGCTCTACACCACCGACCTGCCGTTGAAGACCGTGGCAGCGCGCGCGGGCTACCGGTCTGCGGCGAGTTTCAGCAAGCGCTTCGCCGAGCAGTACGGACTGGCTCCCACAGACATTTAAGGGGGTTCGGCAGGGCTGCGCCCTGCACCCGCCGAAGCGAGAGCAAGAGCCGGAGCAACAGCAACAGCAACAGCAACAGCGTGCATTCCGTGGGATGGCGGGGCGGTGTGGGTGGGCAGGACACGCCGTAAACCCGTCCCTGGGGGCTCGATGGCGCCATCCATGGCGCCAACGGTCCTGCCCACCCACACCGCCCCACCTTCGACAGGTTCACTCGGCTGTTGGCAACTGCGGCTTTGTTCCGCGCGGCTGTTGGTAGGTGTCGACCTTGGTCGACACATCTGTCAGATATCGAATGAGTCATCCACGCATGGCGTGGATCTACTGTATCGACCAAGGTCGACACCCACCGAGGCAATACGTCGTTCCAACAGATCGCGGAAAACTGTCGAAGGCGGGGTGGGTCCGGTTGCGGGGGCGTGAGCCGCATGGATGCGGCGACCGAGCTTACAGGGACGTACTTGCAGCGGCCCCCGCAACCGGACCCACCCCGCCATCCCACGGATAGCCCGCTGTCGCTGTTGCTGTTGCTTCGGCTGTTGCCGTTGCCTCTGCGGGTGCAGGGCGCAGCCCTGCAGCCCCCCTTCCCTGAGCATTCCACGTAGTGGTTTGAGCGCCGCGCACACGCCAGCCACGGCACGCTAGGCCAACAGAACCGCCCGTCATCCACCGAGACCCCTCATGACCCTGCGCCACCTTCCCCTTCGCTCCGCCCTGCTGCTGGCCCTCTCCTCCCTGCCGCTGGCCGCGCTGGCCGAAGCCACCTCGCCCGCCCCCACCCGACAGGTACCGGGCGTCTACCACCTGCGCGTCGGCGCCTTGCAGGTCACCGCCCTGTTCGATGGCGTGGTCGCGCTGGGCCGGCAGGAAGTGGTGGACGTGCCGCCCACCCTGGTCAGCCGCCTGCTGGAAGGCCGCTACGTGCCCGAAGACAAGAAAGGCCTGCAGACCGCGATCAACGCCTTCCTGGTGCGCCAGGGCAACCACCTGACTTTGGTCGACACCGGCACCGCGCAGTGCTTTGGCCCCGGCCTGGGCCAGGTGCTGGGCAATCTGCGCGCCTCCGGCGTCGACCCGACCGAGGTGGATGAGGTGCTGCTGACCCACGCCCATCCGGACCACCTGTGTGGCGTGCTCGATGCACAGGGCAAGCCGGCCTATCCCAATGCCACGGTGTGGCTGTCCAGGGCCGATGCCGATTACTGGCTCAACCCCGCCAGCGAGGCCACCGCGCCGAAGGGCGTGCGCTTCGCCTTCCCGCTGGCACGCAACGCGGTGGCGCCGTATCAGGCCAGCGGCCACCTGCGCACCTTCAGCCCCGGCGATGCCCTGCCCGGCGGCGCGGTGGCGATGGACACCCATGGCCACACCCCCGGCCATGTCTCCTACCGGTTCCACAGCCAGGGCCAGTCACTGCTGGTATGGGGCGATGTGCTGCACTTCCACGCGGTGCAGTTCGCGCATCCGGAAGCGGCATTTGAGGCGGATTCGGACCGCAAGGCGGCCATCGCCAGCCGTCGCGGGCTGCTGCAGCAGGCCACCGCCAACGGTTGGTGGGTGGGAGGTGCGCACCTGCCGTTCCCCGGCCTGGGCCATGTGCGTGGCGAGGGCAAGGCCTATGCGTGGGTGCCGGCGGAGTATTCGCCGTTGAAATGAGCCGATGAGCCCTTGTAGAGCCGAGCCCATGCTCGGCAACCTGGGCCTGGCCGCGCTGCGCGCGGCAGCCGAGCGTAGGCTCGGCTCTACAGGAAGGCAGGGGATGCCTTACTCCAGCCCCAACCAGCCGCCGATCACGCCGCGGGCTTCGTCCACGCCGGTACGGTCTTCGCCGGAGAACACCTGCACGCTCACGCTGTCGCCATAGGCCGATTGCAGCTCCTTGCGAACCTTCTGCAGGGACTGCATCTGCTGGCTGCGGCTGAGCTTGTCGGCCTTGGTCAGCAGCGCGTGCGCCGGCAGGCCACGCTGCACGGCATAGGACAGCATCTGCCGGTCGTAGTCCTTCAGCGGATGGCGGATATCCATCACCACCACCAGGCCCTTCAAGGCTTCGCGGGTGCGGAAATACCTGTCGATGAAGGCCTGCCAGTGCGCCTGCAGGTCCAGCGGCACCTTGGCGTAGCCGTAACCGGGCAGGTCGACCAGATGCGCTTCCGGGGTGACCTGGAAGAACACCAGCTGCTGGGTACGGCCGGGGGTCTTGGAGACGCGGGCCAGAGCGTTCTGGCGGGTCAGCGCGTTGAGCGCACTGGACTTGCCGGCGTTGGAGCGGCCGGCGAAGGCCACTTCAGCCCCTTCGTCGGGCGGCAGCTGCCGCACGTTGTGGGCCGAAAGGTGGTAACGGGCGCGTTCGATGAGCAATGACATGTGCCTAGGATCGCATGTTGCGGCGCCGCGCGCCCGTGCCGGCGGCCGCTGCGGCCATTTTGCTGCACTGCTGCGTTGACCGTGCGCGGAAACGGCGTTGATAATCCAGGCGATGCCGGCGGCCGCCGCCCGGCCCGGTCCATACGGAGCTTCAGCATGCGCCACGCTCGCGTTCTTGCCGTATCCGCCCTTGCCACTGCTGTAGTCGTTGCCGCTGCTGCGTTCGCGCAGACCACGTTGACCCCGCTGCCCGACAACGGGCCGATCAATACCGCCTCGCTGGAGGTGGATTTCAGCAAGACCCACTGGGGCGATGCCAAGGCCGGCCAGGCCAAGGCCTCGGCCTGCGCGGCCTGTCATGGCGTCGACGGCAATTCCACGGTGGAGATGTATCCGTCCATTGCCGGCCAGAGCGAACGCTACGTGGCCCAGCAGATGGCCCTGATCGCCAATGGCCAGCGCAGTTCCGGCGCCGCGGTAGCGATGGTGCCGTTCGTGCAGAACCTCACCCCGCAGGACATGCGTGATATCGGCGCCTACTTCGCCACGCAGAAAGCCAACGCCGGCATCGCCGATGACACGGCGGTCACCGAGGGCCCCTACAAGGGCATGAAGTTCTACGAGATCGGCCAGCAGCTGTACCGCGGCGGCGATGCCAAGCGTGGCCTGCCGGCCTGCATGGCCTGCCATGGCCCCAGCGGTGCCGGCAATCCCGGCCCGGCCTATCCGCATCTCGGTGGCCAGCACGCCAGCTATGTCGCGCGCCGCCTGCAGGAGTACCAGGCCGGCCAGACCAACGAGACCGACAAGGCCCACTTCCAGATCATGGCGACAGTCGCGCAGAAGCTGAGCGAGCAGGAGGTGCAGGCGCTGTCGAGCTACCTGCAGGGCCTGCACAACAAGGCCGACGACGTGGCCGCTGCAGCCACGCCGACGCAACCGGCTGCCGCCCCCTGACCACCACTGGTCGGCCTGGGCCGCCACGTCGGCCCACGGCTGCGGTATGTTCCTTCACGCCGGCGGCTGCGCCGGCGTTGCTTTTTTCAACGGAGATGCGTGTCGATGAGGTTGATTTCCCGCCTGCTGTTGTCCGTGCTGGTACTGCTGCCGCTGGCAGCCTGCGCCGCCACCCCCGCCAATGCCCCGCTGGTCGAGGGCAAAGACTACGAGCGCATCGCGCAGCCGGGCCCGTTCCAGCCGTTGGCCGGCAAGATCGAGGTGGTCGAGGTCTTCGGCTACACCTGCCCGCATTGCGCCCACTTTGAACCGCAACTGGAAGCCTGGGCGGCCAAGCTGCCGGCCGACGTGCGCTTCACCCCGGTCCCGGCCGCCTTCGGTGGCGCCTGGGATGCATGGGCCCTGGCCTACTACGCCGCCGACGAAGTCGGCGTGGCCAAGCGCAGCCACGCGGCGGTCTTCAAGGCCCTGCACCAGGATGGCTCGCTGCCGATGCAGAACGTTTCGGCCGATGAGCTTGCCACCTTCTACAAGGCCTACGGGGTGACCCCGGACCGTTATCTGCAGGCCCTGCGCGGCGATGCCGTACAGAAGAAGGTCGATGCCGCCCGCGCGTTCGCCCAGCGCACCAGGATCCCGGGTACCCCGGCGCTGATCATCAATGGCCAGTATCTGGTGCGCGGCAACAGCTTCGACGACCAGCTGCGCATCGCCTCGGCCCTGATCGCCCAGGCCCGCGCCGCCCGCGGCCGCTGAACCAACACACACCATCGACACGGCGCTGTCGCCGCCGCATGTCATCATTTCCCCCTGGCTGGCGCCTGGCGCCGGCCCCCACCTTTCCAGATGCTGGAGACGTTTCCATGAAGATCCGTTACGCCCTCGCCCTCGCAGCGCTGCTGCCGATCCTGGCGGCCTGCAAGGCCGACGACGGCAGCACCAACACCACCGCGGCGCCGGCCGAACCGGCTGCAGCTCCGGCGGCCACCGAACCGGCCGCTCCGGCCGCGGGCAGCGAAGGCACCGCTCCGGCTGCCGCCGAAGGCGAAAAGGCCCCGGCCGAAGCCGCCCCCGCCGCGGCGCCGGCCCCGACCACTGCCGCGCTGACCGGCCCGGCCCCGGTGGAAGGCGCCGATTACCAGGTGATCCCGAACGGCCAGCCGTTCCAGCCGGCTGCCGGCAAGATCGAAGTGACCGAGATCTTCGGCTACGTCTGCCCGGCCTGCGCCGCATTCCAGCCGCTGGTCGGCCCGTGGAAGGCCGGCCTGCCCAGCGACGTGAACTTCGTCTACGTGCCGGCCATGTTCGGCGGCACCTGGGATGACTACGCCCGTGCCTTCTACGCCGCGCAGACCCTGGGCGTGCAGGAAAAGACCCACGAAGCGCTGTACGCCGCCATCCACTCGCAGAAGACCCTGAAGGGCGAGCGCGGCCGTGACTCGGTGGAAGACATCGCCAAGTTCTACGCCGCCTACGGCGTCGATCCGAAGCAGTTCGCCGCCACCATGGGCAGCTTCGCGGTGAATGCCAAGACCAACTCGGCCAAGCAGTTCGCCCAGCGCAGCCAGATCAGCGGCACCCCGTCAATCATCGTCAACGGCAAGTACCTGGTGAAGGGCAAGAGCTTCCCGGACATGCTGCGCATTGCCGACCACCTGATCGCCCGCGAACGCGGTGCGGCCCAGGCTCACTGATCCAAGAGAAGCATTTCCCGGCCGTGAATTCCCCCCGTACACGGACCCTGCGCTTGCTGACTGCCAACATCCAGGCCGGCTCAAGTACCCGCCGCTACAGCGACTATGTGACCCGCAGCTGGTCACATGCGCTGCCGGCGGGTCGCAAGCGCAGCAGCCTGGACGCGATCGCCACGCTGGCGCGCGACCATGACATCGTCGGCCTGCAGGAGGCCGACCCGGGCAGCCTGCGTTCGGGCTTCACCAACCAGACCCACTACCTGGCCCAACGCGCCGGCTTCAACTACTGGAGCCACCAGCCGAACCGGCGCATGGGCGGCGTGGCATCCAGTGCCAATGGCCTGCTGAGCAAGCTGGAACCGGTTGAAGTGCAGGACCATGCCCTGCCCGGCCGCATCGGCGGGCGCGGCGTGCTGCTGGCCAAGTTCGGCGACGGCGCCGATGGCCTGGCGGTGGCAGTGGCGCATCTGTCGCTGGGCGCGGGATCGCGGATGTCGCAGCTGGGCTTCATCGCCGAGCTGTTGTCCGACCACCCCAACGCGGTGTTGATGGGTGACTTCAACTGCCTGGCCGAACGCCCGGAAATGCAGGTGCTGTACCAGAAGACCCGGCTGCAGCCCCCGGGCTGCATCGTGCCGACTTTCCCCAGCTGGCGCCCCGACCGCGCCATCGACCACATCCTGGTCAGCAGTGGCCTGCAGACCCGCGCCGTGGAGGCCGTTCCGGCCGCCTTCTCCGATCACCTCGCCCTGGCGATGCAGATCGACGTCCCGGCTGACGCCCTGCGCTGAACGCTCCTGGTGGGTGCCAATCTTGGTTGGCACGCCGCTCTGGTGGGTGCGGACCGTTGGTCCGCACGCTCTCTGCCGCTACCCGGCCTGCACCACCGGCACCTTCAACCGCCGCGCGGTCATCGTGCTGCCCACCGAGGCCAGCACCGTGCAGCCGATCGCCAGCCACTGCAATCCATGCAGGTGCTCGTGCAGCAGCAGCATCGCCCACAACGCGGCCACCGCCGGTTCCATGCTGATCAGGATGCCGAACGTTTCCTTCGGCAGGCGCTTGAGCGCCATCATCTCAAGCGACATCGGAATCGCGCTGGAGACCAGCGCCACCAGCAGGCCGGCCGCCAGGATCTTCGGGTCGAGCAGCGCGGCACCGGCATGCACCACGCCCACCGGCACCACCACCAGCGACGCGGCCAGCAGCCCCAGCGACACCGAGTGCCCAGCGTGCAGATGACCGGCACGCTTGCCGAACACGATGTACAGGCCCCAGCACGCCGCTGCGCCCATCGCATACAGCACGCCAGCCGGATCTAGCGCCGGGCCACCGCCCAGCGGCAGCAGCAGCAACAAACCCACCACCGCGCAGCCCACCCAGACGAAGTCGATGGGGCGTCGTGATGACAACATCGCCACCGTCAGCGGCCCGGTGAACTCGATGGCCACCGCGATGCCGAAGGGAATCGTGCGCAGCGCCATGTAGAACAGCAGGTTCATCAGGCCCAGGGTGAGCCCGTAGCGCAGGATGGTGATCGCGTCCACGCGGCTGGTCTTCCAGCGCCATGGCCGCCAGAACATCAGCAGCAACAGTGCCGAGAAGCCCACGCGCAGCGCGCTGGTGCCCTGGGCGCCGATCAGCGGGAACAGGTGTTTTGCGTAGGAGGTGCCGATGGCCAACGAGGTGACCGAGCCGAGCACCGCCAGCGCCGGCAACATCGGCGCGAGTCGTGAGGTCTGCATGCGCAAAGTCTATTGCGCCGGCGCCGAGCACTTGGCTCAATTGACAGCCTGTTCGTGCAACTTCTGCTCGCCATGGCCATCGCTCCCGTGCTCGACAGCTTCGACCGCGCCATCCTCGACCTCCTGCAGCGGAATAACACCCTGCCGCAGCGCGAAATCGCCGAGGCCGTGCACCTGTCCACCCCGGCCGTGCAACGCCGCATCAAGCGCCTGCAGGACAGTGGCGTGATCGCCGCCAACGTGGCGGTAGTCGCCGCAGCCAAGGTCGGGCGACCGCTGACCATCATCGTCGAGGTGCGCGTGGTCAGCGAGCAGCGCGAACGCGTGGCGCCGTTCAAGCGCCGCGTGCAGGACGACCCGGCGGTGCAGCAGTGCTACTCGATCACCGGCGACGGCGATTTCCTGCTGCTGGTATCGGCCGCGTCGATGGAAGAGTACGAGGCGATCACCGAGCGGCTGTTCGGTGGCGATGACAACATCGAGCGCTTCCGCACCTCGGTTGCACTGGGAACGTTGAAGCGCAGTTTCGAAGTGCCACTGGACCCGGTTCTGTAGCGCTGAGCCATGCTCGACTGCGCTTTGACCGCAAAGCAACAGCCGCCGAGCATGGCTCGGCGCTACAGTCGGAGACCATGAACACATCGCCCTCCCCCGCCCGTCGCCTGCGCCGCTGGCTGCTGCGCGGCCTGTGGCTGGTCATCGCGATCGTTGCCGCCATGGCACTGTGGAACAGCCCATGGGCCGCTGCACCGAAACTGCTGTGGACACTCTCGCGGATGCCTCCGGCCACCGAGCTTCCGGTGCCGGTGGAAGGCGTGCGGCCCCGCCAGATCGCCGATACGTTCGGCGCTCCGCGCGGCCGTGACCGCTCCCACGCCGGCATCGACATCTTCGCCAGGCGCGGCGCCCCCGTGCGCAGTGCCACCGCCGGCGTCGTCGTGGATGTCAGCGAGCGCGGCCTCGGTGGCCGCCAGGTCTGGGTGATCGGGCCCGGGCGTGAACGTTACTACTACGCCCATCTGGACGACTGGGCTGAGGGCTTGGCGCGCGGCCAGGTGGTCCAGGCCGGCGACCTGCTCGGGCATGTAGGCGACAGCGGCAATGCCAAGGGCACGCCGCCGCACCTGCACTGGGGCATCTACGGCACCGACGGCGCCCGCGATCCACTCCCGCTGCTGCGCTGACCCAGCCCACACCCGGATCATCGGATCGATTCGTTCATTATTTGTAAATAGGAATAGTTCGTATTACGATTTCTTTCGTTTCCGGTGGCGCCAGGACGGCCTGCCCGCCCTCCCCCTACCCGTAGCGCCTCGCCTTCTGGATGCCGGCCGAGCGCGCGTGCTCGTCCAGGACCCCCATGACCCGTTCCGCCTTCTGTACCCCGCAGCCGCAACGGCTGTCCGTTGCCGTGCTCGCCGTTCTCTGCGCCGTGGCCCCGGCCGCCTTCGCCGACACCGCCGCCGATCCGACCACCCTCGACAAGGTGGTGGTCAAGGGCGAACGCGCCGAAGGCTATTCGGTGCGCCGCACCTCGGCCGGTACCCGCTTCGACCTGGCACCGCGCGAGATCCCGCAGTCGCTCAGCATCATCAGCCACCAGCGCATCGAAGATCAGAACCTGGACGACATCATCGACGTGCTGGCCAACACCACCGGCGTGACCAGTACCCAGTCCGACAGCGAGCGCACCGAGTTCTACGCACGTGGGTTCTACATCGACGCCTACCAGTTCGATGGCCTGCCCACGCAGATGGTGCAGAACTGGAGCTACGGTGATTCCGGCCTGGACCTTGCGCTGTACGACCGCGTGGAAGTGGTGCGTGGCGCCACCGGCCTGCTCAGTGGTGCCGGCAATCCGTCCGCGTCGGTGAACCTGATCCGCAAGCATGCCGACAGTGCCGAGCTGGCCGGCAGCGTGTCGGTGAACGTCGGCAGCTGGGGCCGCACCCGCACCACCGTGGACGTAGGCAGCGCGCTCAACGCCAGTGGCACGGTGCGCGGCCGCGTAATCGGCAGCTACCTGGACACCGATGGCCAGATGGACCGCTACAACCAGCGCAAGACGCTGGGCTATGCCGTCATCGACGCCGACCTGACTCCGGACACCCAGTTGAGCGTGGGCTACGACTACCAGCAGAAGCGCGCCAACGGCGCGACCTGGGGCGGTTTCCCGATGCTGTATTCGGATGGCTCGCGCACCGGCTACGACGAATCGTTCAACGCCAGCCCGGACTGGACCTACTGGGACACCACCAGCAAGCGCGCCTTCGCCACCCTGCAGCACGCCTTCAGCAATGGTTGGAAGTTCAAGGTTGGCGCCACGCACGATGAGACCAAGGCCGACGACAAACTGTTCTACCCGGCCTACAACGACTGGACCACGGGCGAATCGAACTTCGACAGGACCACCGGCGCGGGCATCTCGCCATCCGCAGGCTTCTACAACACTGAGCGCAAGGTCACCGGCGTTGATGGCTACATTGACGGCCCGTTCCAGCTGTTCGGCCGCGAGCACCAGCTGATGGCCGGCCTCAGCTACAACAGGCGCGAGTACGCCAACTACGGCGACTACCAGGTCGGTGGCCCGGGCCAGACCTGGGATCCGTTCGCCAGCTATCTGAACTGGACGGGCAAGATCGGTGAGCCGAACTGGAACCCGCTGGCCCTGGCCAGCGAGGGCACCATCACGCAGAAGGCCGGTTACGCGGCCGCGCGCCTGTCGCTGGCCGATCCGCTGAAGCTGATTGTCGGCGCTCGCTACACCGACTGGAAGAGCGAGGGTGAAGGCGCCGACCGCGCGCACAAGGTCACCACCCCATACGCCGGCCTGGTGTTCGACATCAACGGGACGTACTCGACCTACGCCAGCTACACCGAAATTTTCCAGCCGCAGACGCTGAAGGACCGCAATGGCGGCTACCTCGATCCGGTCGATGGCAAGAGCTACGAAGTTGGCGTCAAGGGCGCGTGGTTCGACAACCGCCTGAACGCCTCGCTGGCCGTGTTCCGCATCGAACAGGACAACGTCGGCCAGGCCACCGGTGAGCCGGTGCTGGGCAGCCAGAACGAGTTCGCCTATCGCGCTGCACGCGGCACCGTCAGCCGCGGCTTCGAGTTCGAGGTGAACGGCGAACTCGCCCCGGGCTGGAATGCGACCTTCGGTGCGTCGCGCTACGTGGCCAAGGACATCAACGACGCCGACATCAACACCAACCTGCCGCAGACCGCACTGAAGCTGTTCACCAGCTACACCCCGCAGTCGCTGCAGGCACTGACCGTCGGTGGCGGTGCCAACTGGCAGAACCGCATCTACTACCCGGTGCCGGCCTACGGCCGCATCGAGCAGAGCGGCTATGCACTGGTCAGCGCCTTCGTGCGCTACCGCATCTCGTCGGAGTTCAGCGTGCAGGCCAACCTCAACAACCTGCTGGACAAGAAGTACCTGTCGCAGATCAACGGCTACGGTGCGTACGGCGATGGCCGGAATGGCTCGCTGACGTTCACCTGGGCGTTCTGATCAGGCGCGGGGCACGATCGCCCCGCACCTGTAGAGCCGAGCCCACGCTCGGCTGATTCTCTGAGCCGAGCGTGGGCTTGGCTCTACACCAGCAAGGCAGCGCCGGAACTGACCGGCACTGCCACCGTTACATCAGAAGCGCAGGTCCGCGCGCAGGTACCAGTAGCGGCCACGCGGGATGTCATAGGTCGAAGCGTCGTAACCGTTCAACGAGCACGACAGGCAGATCGGCGGATCCTTGTCGAACACGTTGTTCAGGCCGGCCGTCAGCTGCAGCCCCTTCATCCAGTCGATCTTGTAGCCCACCTGCATGTCATGGAAGGTGGTGGCCGACAGCGTATTGGTGCCCGCAGCCTGGTTGCTGCAGACCGGAAACACGGAAGCGTCACCGCAGTTTTCGGTCAGTTCGGAGATATGCCGCACGGTCCAGTTGGCGCTCCAGCGATCCAGCGTCCAGCCGATACTGGCATTGCTGGTCCATTCCGGAATCGAGCTGTCGGCCACTTCCACGCCCGGCTTCTGCGGCTGCTTCTGGCCCGCCGCACCGGTGGCTTCGTAGCGACCCACGAAGGTGTTCTTCCAGCCCAGCTTGAACTGACCGATCGAGCTCTGCGGCAACGTCCAGAACAGATCCACATCCCAGCCATCGGTCTTGATCGAACCCAGATTGGTCAGGCGGTTGTTGAAGCTGCTGACCGCGCCGGTGCTGGCACGGGTGATGCCGTTGCAGTAGATCGGGTCCAGCGTGTCCACGCACAGGTCCAGCTGGGTCTGCGCGTTGATTGCCTGGATCGCGCCGTCGATGGCATGGCGGTAGAAGGTCACTTCCACATCGAAGCGTTCCGACCACGAACTGTTGCTGCCAAACCATGGGCTCCACACGAAGCCTGCGCTGAAGCTGCGCGAGCGTTCCGGATCCAGCTCGCGGTTGCCGCCAGTGGTCACCGAGATCTGCGAGTTGGCCTGCTGGAACCCGGCCGGTACGCCCAGCGCAGCACAGTTGGCCGCGCTGCCACGCGGCGGCGTACCGCCCAGGCCCACCGAGCACGGATCGAACAGCTGCAGGTCGGCACGCGCGGCCGAGCCGTACAGCTCACCGATCGATGGTGCACGGAAGCCTTCGGCATAGGTCGTGCGCAGCACGAAGTCATCGGTCACCTGCCAGCGCAGGCCGTACTTGGGCGTGAATTCACCACCGAAGGTGGAGTAGTCCGAGTAGCGCCCGGCCAGGCTCAGGTCCAGCTTCTTGCCGAAGGTCGAATCGGCGAAGATCGGCACGCTCAACTCCAGATACGCCTCGTTGACGTCATAGGAGCCCGAGGTCGGCTGCGACGGCACGCCGTTGTAGTGGCCGGCCACCGTCAGCGGATCGGGCTGGTACGAACCCTCGTACTTGCGATACTCGAAGCCGGTAGCGAACGACACCGGGCCGGCCGGCAGCGTGAACAGGTCGCTGGACAGGTTGGCGGTGAACAGGCTCAGTTCGTTCTGGCTGCGGTCACGCACCACCGGCTGGATCCACTTCAGCATGTCCGGGGTGATCGAACCGACACCGCCGAAGATGTTCAGCGGCACGCAGCCCGGCGTCGCCGCACAGACCGACGGATCGCCCAACGCCATGTTGACGTTGTAGATGTTGTAGCTGCCGTAGTTGGTCTGTTCGGCCTTGTTCTTGCTGTACATGCCGTTGACGTCCCAGTACCAGCTGCGGTCAGCCGCCTGGAAGTTGCCGACGAAGCCGGTGGCGAAATAGGTGGTGTCCACTTCCTGCTTGAACACGCGCGCGCCGCCTTCCACCGGGCGGCGGCCGATCAGGCTCAGGTTGTCACCCGAGACCAGGTCGAAGCCGAACGGGTTGTACGGATTGAGCGCGGACACGGTGATGTTGTCGGCCAGCGGATTGCCGGTGGCGCCATCGGGGCCGAAGAACAGCGGCTCCGGGCCGGCCTGGTTGGTCGACTCACGACGGTTGCCCAGTGCCTTGACGTACCACTGCACGTTGTCGGTGATGTCGAAGCGGAACTGACCGAACAGGCCCTTACGCTCCGAGGGCGTCAGCACCATGTTGTACTCGGCGAAATTGAACCGGTCGGCGCTGGTGAAGCAGTGATAGTCATCGGTGCGCGCGCAGCCGGCGCTGCCGTCGTAGCGCGGGTTGCTCACGCCGGTATTGGGCACGATGTTCTGCACCGCGCCGGTGTTCGGGTCGGTGAACATGAAACGACCCTGCGGAATGCCACCGCTGCCGAACGCCAGCCCGGTGCCGGGAATCGGGAAGCGCGACTGCTCGCGGTCCTTGGCAAACACCGGATCCTGCTTGGTCCAGCTGGCGCCCAGGAACAGGCTGAAGCGGTCGCCGCTCTTGCCCCAGGCCAGGTCCACGCCCTTCTGCGTGCCATCGCCCTTGCTGTACTCGCCATAATTCAGGGTCACCTGGCCGCCATCGAAGTCACGGCGGGTGATGATGTTGACCACGCCGGCAATGGCGTCGGAACCGTACAGCGACGACGCGCCATCTTCCAGCACTTCGATGCGCTCGACGATGGCCAGCGGAATGGTATTGAGATCGGTGGCCGAGCCGACGCCGGATGCGGATGACTCATTGACCCAGCGGATGCCGTCGACCAGCACCAGCACGCGCTTGGCGCCCAGGTGGCGCAGGTCCACCTGCGCCGAACCGGCACCTACACCACTGCCATCGGGCGGGAAGCCGAAGTTGCCGGACGAGTTGAACTTGGCGTTGAGCGCCGAACCGGAACCGGTGAGCTGCTGCAGCACTTCGCCGATCGAGGTCAGGCCGGTGCGTTCGATATCGCCGCGCGTCAGCGTCTGGATCGGCACCTGGCCTTCCACCTCAGCGCGCTTGATGCGGGTACCGGTGACTTCCACCGCATCCAGGTTGGTGGTGGATTGTGCAGCGGCACCCAACGGTGCCAGGGTCATCACGCACAGCGCGACGGCAACCGCCAAAGGGCGGTGGTGCAGGTGATTCATTCGCTCTCTCTCCAAAGGAATGTCGGGACATAGGCTGCCGCACTCCCTCCCTGCATGGCGGCGCCGTCTCCTTTGTAAACAAGTGGTAAAAATCGCGGCGTGACCGGCGACACCTTTTCACGCAATCCTGACGAATGAACCGTCGGCATCCGCAATTAGTTCAGTATCTAGGAATTATTTTAAATTCCAGAATTTTGCCAGCTTGAACCACGAATCCGGCAGAGACTCAGACCTCCGACGCTCAAAGCGAGGTTCAATCGTGAAAGCAACTACTGCCAGACTGCAAGCAGCGATCATCGCACTTGTCTTCTTTTCATTTGCAGGTGAATCCGAAGCAGGCGGCCTCATCGAGTGCAACAATTGCGTATCGCCCAAATCCGTCGCTCTACAGTCTGGATCTGGCCTCACAGTGATAATTGACTTCGAAAAAGCACAACTGACCGCATTCGATGTTGAATATGACCGGGAAATGAGAAAATGGAGAGCCCTTCCGACCCCTGTACCCAGCCAGATCCAAATGGCATTTCTCCGGATTGTGGAAAGTGTATCTGGCGTTAGTGATCAGCCGAGCCGCGCTTTTCCAAATGCGGGGGGAGGCGCAATGGTTCCCCTCCACCCCGACAATCCGGGGAATTCCAATGGGATGCGATTTCCAGAGTCGTACAAATCGTCCGACGCGTTCGAGATCGTCAGCTCTGCGACCATGAGGACGCGACTAGGCCAGTATTTGGCCCTAGAAATCGCAGGAGCCAATACAAGCAACCCAGCGTGGAACAGCTTCGCGCTTTCCATACAGCAATTTTCGCTCAACTGGGCAAGCATAAAAGGGGGCGGATCAGTCAATATAGTAATTACTTGGAGAGACGGATCAAAAACCCTCTATCGAATCACCCCTGATAACGTAGCAGAGGCCAAATACCAGAAAGGTGAGAGCCGGGACGGCACTGGAAACAAAGTCCCAGATGAGACCATTGCAGATCCTGTCACGGCTCCTTCTTACGCTGGACAGTATTACTTCCGCCACGACGGCGATGTCGATAAATGGGCCCGCTCTGCTCAGATGTATGGTGTGCCGGTCCAACGCGGGTCCAGCAGTCGAATTTCCTGCAGCTGGGACGGCCGCACAGTCTATTGCCAGCAATACTGACTAAAGGTGGACGCTGTTGAGGCACACCGCCCCCCAACAGCGCCCCACCCATCTCACCGCACGAAAGCAATCCGCTCCATGCCGGTCGCCTCGGCCGCAGCCAATATCCGCGCCATGCCTTCGTACTCGGCCGCCGGATCGGTGGCGATGCGCAGCTCCGGCCGGTTGCCGGCATGTTCGCCCGCCTGTGCCTGCAGGCGCGCCTGCAGTTCGCCGATCGCCATCGGCTGGCCGTTCCAGCTGAGCTGGTTGGCAGCGTCCAGGCGCAGCTCGATCGGCGGTGGCGGTTCGGGACGGTCGACCACCCGATCGGTGGCCTGCGGCAATTGCACGGCAATCGGCCGGGCCACGATCGGCGCGGTCACGATGAAGATGATCAACAGCACCAGCATCACATCCACCAGTGGCGTGACATTGATGTCCGCCAGCGGGCCGCTTCTTCCTGCGCTACTGAACGCCATGTGCCGCTCCCTGCAGCCGGGCCGTTCGCCCAAGGCCGACGTTACGACGCCTCCCATCCGCTGCGGCAGTGGCCTGCGCGGGGTCATTCAGCTGTCGTTGCCGACGCTCGGCGTGCACGCAATGCGAAACTGAATTCAGCCATCGCCCGCTATGCTGGTCGCCATGACCCGACGCACTTCAACTGCCCTGTCCCTGCTGCCCTTGGCCACCACGCTGCTGATCGGCTGCGCCAACGCCCAGTCCCTCGACGCCCAGAACGCGCAGCTGAAGGCTGCGATCGCTGCCGCCGAACGCGGCCAGTTCGATCCCGGCCAGGCCGCTGCACTCAGCCGCCATCCGGCTTACGGATGGCTGGAGTACGCCAACCTGCGCCGCAACATCGACACCGTCGATACCGCGCAGGCACAGGCCTTCCTCAAGCGCTATGACGGCCAGGCCGTGGCCAACACGTTCCGCAGCGTGTGGCTGCCCTCGGTCGCACGCCGCCAGGACTGGCCCACCCTGCTCGCCAACTGGGTGCCCACCGACAACGCCGGCCTGCGCTGTGCGCAGCTGACCGCGCGTCAGGTGACCGGCAAGGTCGATCCGCAGTGGATCAGCGAGGCGCAGGACCTGTGGCGCAAGAACGGCAAGTCGCTGCCGGACAGCTGTGATGCCGTTTTCGCCGTGCTGCAGGCGCAGGGTGGCCTGAGCGACGCCCTGCGCTGGGAACGCATCGATGCCGCCGCCGACGCCCAGCAGCCGGCCGTGATGCGCAGTGCCGCACGTGGCCTGCCTGCCACCGACCTGGCGCTGGCGAACAATTACGCTGCCTTTGTCGACAAGCCCAATGCCAGCGCGTTGAACTGGCCGCGCAACGAACGCAGCCGGCGCATCGCCACCGATGGCCTGGCCAAGCTGGCCAAGGCCGACCCGGCCGCCACCGAACAGCAGCTGCCGCAGTACGCCCAGGCGCTGGGCCTGAGTGCCGAGCAGCAGGGCCAGGTGCTGTACCAGATCGCACTGTGGACGGTGGCTTCCTACCTGCCCGATTCGGCGCGCCGCCTCAATGCGGTGCCGGAATCGGCGTATGACGAACGCCTGCACGAATGGCGCGTGCGCGAAGCGATGTCGCGCGGCGATTGGCCAGCGGCACTGACAGCGATCCGCAAGATGGCCAGCAAGCAGCGCAGCGACCCGCGTTGGCGCTACTTCGAAGGCCGCATGCTGGAGAAGACCGGCCAGGCCCAGCAGGCGCAGCCGTTGTTCCGCGAGGCCGCACGCGCACCGACCTTCCACGGTTTCCTGGCCGCCGACAAGCTGCAGCAGGGCTACACGCTGTGCCCGTGGAAGCCGAATGACAGCGCGCAGGCACAGGCAGCGGTCGCGCGCGATCCGGCCATCCAGCGCGCGATGGCGCTGTACCAGATCGACCGTGCCGGCTGGGCCGTGGCCGAATGGAACAGCGCGCTGTCGCGCTTCGATGACACCCAGCGCCGCCTGGCGGTACGCGTTGCGCAGGACAACGGCTGGTTCGACCGCGCCGTGTTCGCGCTCGGCAAGCAGCCGCAGGAACAGCGCCTGTACGACCTGCGTTTCCCGCTGCACCACGACGCCACCATACGCCGCGAGTCGGCACGCAATGCCATCGACCCGGCCTGGGTGGCTGCGGAGATCCGAGCCGAAAGCACCTTCACTCCGCGTGCGCGCTCGCCTGCCAACGCCATGGGCCTGATGCAGGTGCTGCCGGCCACCGGTGCCGGTGTGGCCAAGTCGATCGGCCTGACCGGCTACGGCGGCGCCGACAGCCTGTACGACCCGGACACCAACATCGCCATCGGCACCGCCTACCTGCGCCAGCTGATGAACAAGTACGACGGCCTGCCGTACGTGACCATCGCCGCCTACAACGCCGGCCCGACCCCGACCGCACGATGGCAGGGCCAGCGCCCGGGCTTTGATCCGGACCTGTGGATCGAGACCATCAGCTACAAGGAAACCCGCGAGTACGTGGCCCGCGTGCTGGCCTTCAGCGTGATCTACGACTGGCGCCTCAATGGTGATGCGCTGCCGCTGAGCGACCGCCTGATGGGCCGCCTGGTGGACAAGCGCAAGAGCTTCAGCTGCGCGGCCAACGCCGAGCAGGGCGGCGATTGATCACCCGATGACGGTAGCGCCGGGCCATGCCCGGCGGACGCCATGATGTGTCCCGCCGGCCAGCGGCCGGCACTACCGTGCGATCATCCCCCCATGAAGATCTATCTTGTCGGCGGCGCCGTGCGCGACCGCCTGCTGCAGCGCCCTGCCGGCGACCGCGACTGGGTGGTGGTTGGCGCCACGCCCGCGCAGATGGAAGCGCAGGGCTACACCGCCGTCGGCCGCGATTTCCCGGTGTTCCTGCATCCGAAGACGGGTGAGGAATACGCGCTGGCGCGCACCGAGCGCAAATCCGGCCGCGGCTATCGCGGCTTCGTGGTCGATGCCGATCCGGCGGTGACGCTGGAAGAAGACCTGCAGCGCCGCGACTTCACCATCAATGCGATTGCCTGCGACGAAGACACCGGCACGCTGGTCGATCCCTATGGCGGTGTCCGCGACCTGGAACAGCGCGTGCTGCGCCATGTCGGGCCGGCCTTCGTCGAGGATCCGCTGCGCGTGCTGCGCGCGGCGCGCTTCATGGCCCGTTTTGCACCACTGGGCTTCAGCGTCGCCGAAGAGACCATGGCACTGATGCGCGAGGTCGCCGCCAGCGGTGAACTGGACGCGCTGGTGCCGGAACGCGTCTGGCAGGAACTGCGCAAGGCGCTGGTCAGTGAACGGCCCTCCGCCTTCCTGCGCACGCTGCACGATGCGCAGGCACTGGGCCCAATCCTGCCCGAACTGGAAGCACTGTACGGCGTACCGCAGCGTGCTGAATTCCACCCGGAAGTCGACACCGGCATCCACCAGGAAATGGTCAGCGACATGGCCGCGAAGCTCGCCCCCGGCGATGACCTGGTCGGCTTCGCTGCCCTCACCCACGATCTCGGCAAGGGCCTGACCCCGCCGGAGGAATGGCCGCGCCACATCATGCACGAGCAGCGCGGCATCAAGCCGTTGAAGGCACTGTGTGCGCGGTTGAAGATTCCCACCGAACACCAGCAGCTGGCCGAAGCGGTGTGCCGCGAGCACTTGAACGTGCACCGCATCGATGAACTGCGCGATGCCACCGTGCTGGAACTGCTGGGCCGCTGTGATGCGCTGCGCCGGCCGGAACGCGTGGCCCGCATCGCACTGTGCTGCGAGGCCGACAAGCGCGGCCGGCTCGGCTTCGAGGACGCCGACTACCCACAGGGCGAAACGCTCAAGCGCCTGCACCAGGCGGCGCTGTCAGTGCAGGCACGGGATCTGGATACGACACACCTGAAGGGGCCGGCCATCGGCGAAGCGCTGGCCAAGGCGCGGGTGAAAGCCATCGCCGCCGCCCGCTGAAGCACCTGGTGATGCCGGCTGCTGGCCGGCACCGATCGCCCGTCTATCGACGACGCTTACGCGAGAAGTGGTCGACAGCATGAGCACCCAACAAGATGGGTTGCATCAAGAGGAACAGCCATCCACCCAGCCGGAGTGTCTCCACCGGATTGAACCGGGTGATGAACGCAGCTACCAGTGCCAAACCCGCAACAAGGCCGACCTCATAGACCCACAGCGATCGGTTAGAACGCCTGCCCACGATGCTCCTCTCCATTGAACAGGACGCACTTGCAAGCCATCGCCGCCGTCCGGCACCACGGGTAGTGCCGGCCGCTGGCCGGCAACCAGACACTCGCGGGATCAGTGCGCCATCCCACGGGTGATCGCCGCAGCCCGCTGCTTCAGCTGCGCCACCGCATCGGGAATCATCTCCATGCCCACGTCCAGGCCCGGGTTCAGCACCAGGCCGACGCCGTCGCCGATACCGGCCAGCAGCGCGTGCACCGCGATCGGCATGGCATGCGCAAACTGCGGCAGCTGCTCGTGCCACAGGCCCGCGCGCTCGGGGGCGGTGAACACCGCGAACATCGGCTCGCCGCCCTCGCTGGTCAGCACCAGCGGCGAGATGCTCTCGTCCCAGGCGCCATCTTCGCCAATGGCCTTGTCCAGCAGCACGAACGCCGTCGAGGTCAGCAGGCCGTCGAGGAACTGCGACGCGGTCAGCGTGCCGTCCTGGGCCTGCAGCAGGCGCTCCTCGAGGTCGTTGAGGGGTTCGAACGGGGTGTCGTGGTCCATGGTCGGTTCCGGTACGTGATTGCAGGGCAGACTTTAACAGGCCCTGTCCTCAACCGAGGAATCCGTGCCGCCACAGCCAGCCCAACGCCGCCAGACCGGCCACCACCACCAGCATCAGTGGCAGGCCGAAGCGGTGCCGCCACGGGATCGGCACCCCACCCAGCTGCTGGTCCATGGTGTCGGTGTCCAGCACCCAGCCGTGCCCGCACCGGGTGCAGGCCAGCTCGTAGCGGCGCTGGTAGGTGAAGCCGAACAGCAGATCGATGCGCGCCATTTTGTAGCGCAGCTGCGGGGCGAATTCGGTTTCCGTCTGGCAGCGCAGGCAGTGGTGGGCTTCGGTGGGGCCGACGATCAGCACCCGTTCCTGTTGGCCGATCAGGATCATGACCGGGTGCCCTGGCAGGCGGGCTGGGCCAGCAGCCAGGCTTGGGCGGCGGCCACGGTGGCGGCGTCACCCTCGACGCGCTGGTCGGGCTCGATCTTCAAGCCGTCGCCACGATCATTGCGGTCCCGCATCACGCTGGTGGTCAGCAGCAGGCGGCTGCCATCGGCAAGCGTGTGCACGACATTGCCAGTGGAGACACCCGCAGTGGGCTGACCGAAACTCCGCGTCTGCGGACGACCACGCCACGCCAGCGCCGAGGCCTCGCCCGAACTGCCGGTGCGCGGTCCGAACAGCACTGCCACCGGCGCGCCGGGCTGCCGCAGCACATACCCGGACTGGCCGAAGTCCAGCACCGACTTGCCTGCACGCTGCACGGCGGTCGCGGTCAACGTCCAGCGCTCCGGCCCCTGTGCGGTTTCGAACGCCCCCACATCTTCGTTGTTCACCACCGAGGTGCGCAGCAGCGGTGCCATGCCCAGCAGCATCGGCCACATGTTGCCACCGCTGTTGTCACGCAGGTCGACGATCCAGCCACAGCGCATGCCGTCGTCCTTGCTACGGATGACCTGCTGCCACCGCGCGGCGCGCTGGATGTTCTGGCGGAACGCTTCCTGTGGCGTCGCGCCGGGCGTGGAGGCATATCCCTCGATGACCAGCCAGCCGATGCGCGCATCCACCGCATCGGCGGCCTTGGCCCTTTCCACGGCGGCGGCGCCGACCTGCTGCGCGCGCGCAAGGGATTCGCTCTGGCGCTGGGTCGTCGTCCATACGCCATGATTGCCCGTGCTGACCGCAATGGCTTCGCGCAGTAACGCCAGCCGCTTCACGGGGTCGCCCTGCACCGATTGCAGTCGTGTGCGGGTTCCAGGCCAGTCCACCCGGTCGCGATACAGCGCCTGCCGTTCAAGCAGGTCGAGGATCTCGGCCTCCGCCTCCGGTGAGGGCACTTCGATTGCCTTGGGCGTATCGGCCATGGCGTTGGCAGCCACCAGCGCGATCACCAGCGCACCAATGCGACGCACTCCCTTGCGAACCTGCATGTGACGTTTCCTTGTCGTTGAGGCAGGCGCACAGCATAGCCCGCAGGTGATGGCTTTCGCCATGCGCGAACTGTCGTATCTGGCCCCGCCGCGGGTTGCAGCAAGACAGCGTGCACGCGATCAGTAAATTGCAACTTTGCCCATGTCATTGCCATGTAGAACGCGAGAAGGTTGCCTCCGTCGGCGCCTCCTGCGCTGGCCGGGATTGGCGTCCTGAATCAAACATCAAAGAGAACGGGTTGCCGTCGTTGCGGCAATCACGACAATGCACCGGCTCGCCTATGGCGGGCGGTGCGTGGGGATCCTCGTGATCCGTCGGCTTTTTTTCTCTTTGATTTTGACCGGCACGCCAACCCGCACCGCCCGCCACCTTGCATGCCGCAGGTGGCCTTGCTCCGTGAGGTTGCCGCCATGAACAAACCCTTCCCCACCTATCCACGCCTGCATGCACTGCTCGGTGCTGCACTGCCCGGCCTGCAGCTGTCCACTACGGCAGCCGAAGCGCTGGAAGATGCGCTCACCGAAGCCCACGAACAGGCGCCGCCCTCCGCGTTCTTCGCGCGGTTGCGCGGCATGGCGCGTGGCCACGCAGCCGATGATCAGGTGTGGCGCGAACGGCAACTCAGCGGGGCGCGCGGTCGGGAACTGGCCGAAGCGACGCGCTGCCTGGCGGCAGTGTCTGCGTGTGGGGGCGTGTTGCTGGCGGCGCAGTCGGCGCGCGAGATGGATGATTTGCAGGCGCAGTGTCCGCCACAGGTGGAGGAAGGGTTGCTGCATGCGGTGGTGGTGCTGGCCGATCATGCCGGGGCGCTGGTGGAACCGGATGCGTGCGCACCACTGTTGTAGAACCGCGCCTATGCTCGGCTGCGCGGAGGTCATGGCGTCGGTGGGATTCGTGCCGACCAAGGTCGGCACCTACCAGAGCAACGTCGTGGTGTCGGTGGGATTCGTGCCGACCAAGGTCGGCACCTACCAGAGCAACGTCATGGCGTCGGTGGGATTCGTGCCGACCAAGGTCGGCACCTACCAGAGCAACGTCATGGCGTCGGTGGGATTCGTGCCGACCAAGGTCGGCACCTACCAGAGCAACGTCATGGCGTCGGCGGGATTCGTGCCGACCAAGGTCGGCACCTACCAGAGCAGGTCATGGCAGCGGAGAGAGTCGTGTCGACCAAGGTCGACACCCACCAGAACGAGTCATGACATCCGTACCGCGCGCTACCAGTCCGCGCGCAGGCCGATGTTGCCTTCGATGATGCGGCGCTTCTCATTGCGGTCACCGCCCAGCTCGCGCGTGTAGTCGGCCACCGCGTACGCGCTGATGGTGCGGTTGAAGCGCCCTACCACGCCGACACCGGCTTCGAGCGCGCGTGAGCGCTGCGAATTGATGATCGTGTCGTCGTCGAAGCGGATGCGGTCCTCGCCGGAACGACCATGCCAGTAATTCAGCTTGAAATACGGCTGCCAGCCGTTGTCGGCCAGCTGGTAGTCGCCGGCCAGACGCAGGCCGATGCGGCCGGTCCAGGCGTTGTCGTTGTCGAAGCGCACGCTCGATACCTCATCGCGGCGGTCGTCCAGCGAGGTGCGCTGCCAGATCACCTGTACCTGTGGCTCCAACCACCACGCCGACTGCCCAAACCGCAGCAGCGGCTTGCCGGCCTCCACCGACACGCTGGTGCCATCACCGCTCAAGCCGAAGCCAAGCCCGCGCGAGGAACGCACGCGGCCGTCGTAACGGCTCTGCATCGCCACGGCGTCGATGTAGCCACCGCTGCTGTCGGTGAAGGTCCAGTACAAGCCCACGTGCTTGTCGTCCAGGCGGTTCTGGCCCACCTGCACGTTCTCCCAGCCCAGTGCCAGGCCGGTGGTCTTGCCCTGCGCGCGGGTGCGGCCAACGAATACGCCGATCTGGTTGCGGTGGTTGTCAGGCGCCGCAGCCCACACGTCGAGGCCGGCCTGCAGGCCCATCACATCGCCATCGAAGCCGGGCTGCGCATCCCCCTTCCAGTGGATCTCGCTGCTCTGCCCCACCAACCGGCCCCAGGCGGTGCGGAATGCGCCCTGGTTGTACAGCAGGCGCTGCTCGCCCTGGCGCTCGTGGAAGGTACCCAGGCTGGCCAGCGAGGTCTCGCGCAGCAGCGGCGGCACCACGGCATAGGTGGCAGTCTCCACGCGGTACAGCGGCACCACTGCGCCCTCGGCGGGGCGTGCACCCGGCGTCGGCGGGGCACCGGTTCCGGGCAGCGCACCGCCGGCCACCGGCACGTCCGGCACGGCCGGATCGCTGGGCGGCGCCACCGGCGCCGGTTCCGGTGGCGGCGGTGGCGGCGCGGTCTCGCCCGCGGTCAGATCCGGATCGGTGGCGCCTTCGGGCGGCGGCGGCGGTGCCGGGGTGATCGGCGGCGGTGGTGCCACTGGAGGCGTCAGCGGTGGCGGTGTCGCGCTGCCGCCACCGTTGGGTGCCGGCGTCGGCCCGGTCACCAGCGTCGAACGCAGGTACCAGTTCTCGGCGGTACCGGCACTGACACCGCCCTTGAACAGGAAGTACTCGTAGGCACCGGCCGCAACCGGTGCGAACAGCGAGAACGCGCCCGGCGCAGTGCGGGCGCCATTCAAGGCCTGCACCACCAGGATGCCATCGGCCAGCGTGGCGGCGCCGCTGCCGCCGGCATTGAGCACGCCGATGCCGGTGGTCCCGGTGGCAGTACCGCCGTCGATCACCAGACGGTCGCTGGTGGAGTTGTCCGAGCCCAGCACGGTACGCAGGTACAGGCCACCACCGTCTCCGCGGTAGTTGCCACGCACGGTGAACACGTCGCCCGCGCCGGTACCGGTCAGGTCGATGCGCCCGGCATTGACCATCTCCACCAGTGCGCCACTGTTGAACGGACGGATGGCATGGCCGCCACTGCCCGCATACACGGTACTGGTGTCATCCACGGTGAGCGTGCCGGTGCCGGTTGCGCTGTCGCCCAGCACCAGGTCGCCATCGAAGCTCAGCTCGGTGCTGTTGGTCAGGCTGATCGTCTCCCAGTTCTGGAAGCGGCCCACGCCCGTGGTCTTGACGTTGCTGAGGTTGAGCTGGTCGATGCCACTGCCGCCGTCGAACAGCGGCACCGCACCGAGGTTGCCCTGGTTGAGGTTGCTGAGGTTGGCCACGTCGTTGTCCGGGCCCATGTCGATCGCGCCGTAGACGATGCCGCCGCCATTCCAGTTGAAGGTGTCATCGCCGGTACTGAGCAGTACCTGCCCGCGCACGGTGCCGTCGGTAATGGTCACGCTGTCGTTGCCGCCGCTGACGCTTATGTTGCCGCCGATGTAGGCGGTACCCGAGATGATGATGGTATCGGTGTCGAAACCGGTCACCACATTGCCATCCACGGTGCCGCCGGACTGGTCCCACAGGTTCTTGTCCAGCTTCATGTTGACGCGGCCGATGCGGCCACCGGTCATCCACGCCTGGTCGCCATCCTCGAACGCGCCGATGATGCGGCCACCGCTCATGCGGAAGGTATCGATGTTGTCGCCCTGCTGCAGCGCGCCGACCGTGCCGCCACTCATGACGAAATCATCGCGGCCACTGCCCTGCGCTACCAGGCCGGTGACGGTGCCGCCGGTGACGGTCATCTGGTCATCGCCGTTGCCCTGGTCGACGCTGTCGATGGTGCCATTGCCCAGCAGCAGCACATCGTTGCCATCCCCTTGCAGGACGCCGCCGCTGATGCTGCCGGCCTGCATGTCCAGGCGGTCGTTGCCTGAATCGAACTGTACGCCGGTGCGCCCGCTGATCGTACCGCGGTTGACCAGCACGCTGTCGCCCGCACCGACGAACTGCAGGGCGGTGTTGTTGCCGGTGCTGATGCTGCCCGCATTTTCGACACGGCTGCCGCCACCGAGCTGGACCGCCACACCGCCCACCGAACTGATCGTGCCCAGGTTGGACAACAGGTGCCCGCCTGCGCCGACCAGCGAGATTGCGCTTACGCCGCCGCTCTGTTGCAGCTGTGCGCCGCTGGCGACAGTGACGGTGATGCCGGCCGCGCCATTGGCGGTGATGGGAACAGTCTGCGGGTTCGGCGCATTGGCGTCGCAGGTGACCGTCTGGCCGGCGACGGGGGCGGCGCTGTCACAGCCGGCCCAGGCGACGCTGGCACTCAGCAGCATGACGGACGGGACAGCCAGGGCCTGCAGCACGGAAACGGTGAGGCGGCGCGGACGAAAAGCGTGTGGAACGGCACGGGACATACAGCACTCCTGGAAAAGGGATCAGGAACTGCGGATATGCGGCACTGCGCAGGCAGTCTGCCGTGTGGTGAACGGTTTCGATAGGTGAAATTGCGTGGCGGCCATCACAGTTCAGTTGCGAACTTGATCGGCCATCACGCCACCTCTACGTGGCTGAAATTATTCATCTTTGCAGCGGTCACAGGCCGCGAGGAGAGCATCCACGCATGGCGTGGATGAGGTGCCATCAGATCTTCAGATAGATCTTCCGCCGGTCCAGCCACCATGCCACGCCCCACCACAGCGCGACAAACACCAGCGCCTGCAGCATGGACGCCAGCTCCAGCGCCTGCGGCATTGCGGTGGCCAGCTGCTGCCAGACCCACCCCCAAACTCCGGTAGCCATCAGCACCACCGACATCACCGATGCGCCCAGATACGCCGTGATCGCATTGACGCCGAAGCGCCGGCCCAGCGCCGGCCAGCCCTTCTGGTCGATCAACAGGTGGCCCAGCCATAGCGCCAGCGCCGCCAGGCCACCGGTCCACAGCACGTAGCTGGGCGTCCACAGCTGTTTGTTCAACGGCAGCACCACCGCCAGCAGCAGGCCCAATACCGCAGTCGCCACACCCAGCCCGGCCAGCGCCGCGGCACGTCCGCTGCGCAGCAGGCCTCCGGCCAACAGCCCGAGCACGGTACTGGCCAGCGCGCCCAGCGTGCTCAGCAATCCTTCCGGGTCATGGCCCAGCCCGGCATCGGCGTGCCATTGATAGATCCACGGCGCGAACAACGCGGTATCCAGGCGGCTGGCCGGGTTGGTCCATGGCGCCAGGTCACCGATGCCCAGCAGCAACACGGTGTACCCCACCAGCAGCGCGATCAGAGCGCCCACCTGCACGCGCGGCCGCGCGTAGACCGCCAGCACGCCCACCAACGCCGCACACACCGCGATGCGTTGCAGCACGCCCCAGATGCGGAAGTGGTGTGTATCCAGCGCCCACCAGATCAGCAGATGCAGCAGCGCACCGGCCACCAGGATGCGCAGCGCGCGCTCCAGCACACCGCGCGCCAGTGCAGGACGCGCAGCGGCATCCAGCGCGCGCGGTGCCACGCTGAAGGCCATCGACACGCCCACCAGGAACAGGAAGAACGGAAACACCAGATCGGTGGGCGTGCAGCCATGCCATTCCGAATGACGCAGCGGCGCGAACACTGCACTCCAGTCGCCTGGATTGTTGACCAGCAGCATCGCCGCCACGGTGATGCCGCGCAGGGCATCGATCGAGCCCAGCCGGCGTGGCGGCGTACTGTTCATCAGGCGGCCTCGTACTGTCCGGCAATCCAGGTGCCACGTACCTGCAGGGCGTCATCCAGCAGCACCAGGTCGGCCTGGTAGCCCTCGGCGATGTGGCCCAGGCGATCATCGACGTTGAGGAACTGCGCCGGGTAGGTCGAGGCCATGCGCGCGGCTTCGGCCAGCGGCTGGCCGAGCAGCTGCACGGTGTTGCGCACCGCCGTGGCCATGTCCAGCGCCGAGCCCGCCAGCGAACCGGCGGCATTGCGCACCACGCCGTCGATGGCGGTGATGGTTTCGCCGTACAGCACGTAGCTGGGATCGTCGGTACCGACCGGCGGCATCGCATCGGTCACCAGCAGCAGGCGACCGCGCGGCTTGGCCGCCAGCGCCACCCGCAGGCTGGCCGGATGCACATGCACGCCATCGACGATGATGCCGATCCAGCTGTCGCGGTCTTCCAGCGCAGCGCCCACCGCGCCAGGCTCGCGGCCCTGCAGCGGCGACATCGCGTTGTACAGATGGGTGAAGCCACGCACCCCAGCATCCAGGCCGGCGCGGATCTCCTCGTAGGTGCCTGCAGTGTGGCCAGCGGCAACGATCACGCCACGCTCGACCAGCGCGCGGATCGTCTCCAGCGGCACGCGTTCCGGCGCCAGCGTCAGCAGGGTCACGCCGTTGTCGAGCGATGCCGCCAGCGCGATCTCGTCTTCATCCGGCACGCGGAACTTGCTGGCATCGTGGGTGCCCTTGCGCGCCGGCGCGATGTACGGGCCTTCCAGGTGGATGCCGATCACGCCGGGCACGCCCTGAGCGATTGCTTCGCGCATCGCAGCGATTGCTTCGCGCATCACGTCCACATCGTCGCTGATCAGCGTCGGCAGCATCGCGGTGGTGCCGAAGCGCCGGTGCGCACGCGCGATGGTGCGCAGCGAGGCGACATCGGGCGTGTTGTTGAACAGCGCGCCGCCGCCGCCATTGACCTGCACATCGATGAAGCCGGGCAGCAGCCAGCCGCCGTCCAGATCGATCTGCTCGGCCGCCTGGCCCAGCTGCGGTGCAGCGTCAGGCAGCAGCGCGCTGATGCGACCGTCCTCGATCACCACCGCCAGATCGTCGCGGAACTCCTCGCCAGCCAGGATGCGGGCGTTGCGCAGGACCGTGGCCATCACACCGTCTCCGTAACCTTGTTCAGATGCGGCGGCAGATCCGGGTTGAAACCACGGCTCAGCGCCAGCGCGTTGATCGCGCGATAGAAGCTCTGCACGGTCAACAACGGTGCGCACAACGGATGCGGCGCTGCAGCCACCGGCAGGTTGCCGCCGGCCCCGGCCAGCCACACCTGCGCGCCCCGGGCAGAAAATTCCTCGACCACCGCGCGGGTGCCGGCGCCAGTTTCATCGGGCTGCGCGAAGGCCAGCACCGGGAATCCACGGTCAACCAGCGCCATCGGGCCGTGCTTGACCTCGGCCGAGCTGTAGGCTTCGGCATGCAGGCTGCAGGTTTCCTTGAACTTCAGCGCCGCTTCCTGGGCCGCCCCCAAGCCCAGGCCACGGCCGAGCACGAACAGGTTGGTGGCCTCGACCAGGCCTTCGGTCACCGCGCTCCAGTCGCACTGCCACGCCTCACGCAGCGCGTCGGGCAGCAGGTCCAGCGCCGCACGCAGGCTGCTGTCCTGCTTCCAGTACGCGGCCAGCTGCAGCAGCGCGGCCAGCGACGCCAGGTAGCTCTTGGTCGCCGCCACGCTCTTTTCGGCACCCGCGTGCAGCGGAATGACCGTGTCGGCCAGCTGCGCCAGAGGTGAATCCTCGACGTTGACCAGCGCGATCACGCGCGCACCGGCCGCCTTGGCGGCCTCGGCGTTGCGCAGCAGGTCCGGGCTCTTGCCCGACTGCGAGATGACGATGAACAGTGCGCCGCGCAGCTGCAATGGTGCGGCGTAGACCGACCCCACCGATGGCGAGGCCGACGCGACCACCAGGCCCAGCTGGGTTTCCAGCAGATACTTGCCATAGGTGGCGGCGTGGTCGGAGCTGCCGCGTGCACAGGTGACCACGAACGGCGGCGGTGCAGCACGCAGGCTGGCGGCCAGGGTTTCCATGGTGGCGTGGTTGCGCGAGAACTGGCGCGCGACCACGTCGGCCGCTTCAGCGGCCTCGGCGAACATCAGGGTGGACGTGGGGTCTGACAGCGACATGGCAGGCTCAGGCAGGATCGGAAGGAAGGGGGCGTGCGCCGGCGGGGCGCATCGGCGCGGTCGAACCACGCACCACCAGCTGCGGCACGAAGCCCTGGTTGTGCAGCGGCGCCGGCGCGTCGTCGTAGGCATCGCTGCGCAGCTGGGCGATCAGCAGGCGCGCGGCATGGCGGGCGATGTCCTCGGTGGCCTGCTTGGCGGTGGTCAGCGGCGGCCAGGACTGGCGCGAGAACGGGCTGTCCTCGAAGCCGGCAATGGACAGGTCGTAGGGCACGTTCATGCCGGCCGACTTGGCGGCGGCCAGCACGCCGGCAGCGATTTCGTCGTTGGAACCGAAGATGGCGGTGGGCGGCTCGCGCAGCGCCAGCAGGCGGCGCGCGCCGCGGAAACCGTCATCGAAGGTGTAGTCGCCCTGCACCACCAGGTGCTTGTCCACGGTCATGCCGTAGTCCTTCAGCGCGGCTTCGTAACCGGCGTAGCGCTCGCCCGAAGACCGGTGCGAGCTGCCGCCCCAGAGGAAGCCGATGCGCTGGTGGCCCAGCTGGATCAGGTGCTCGGTGATCTCGTAGGCGGCCTCGCGGTCGTCCACGAACACACAGGCGCCATCGGCCGGGTCTTCGGTGGCGGCGATGATGCGCACCAGCTTGATGCCGCGCGCGGTCAGCGCCTGGATCAGGTCGCGGCGCTCGGACATCGGTGCGGTCAGCACCAGCCCGGCCAGGCGCGAACGCTGCACCCAGTCGGCCAGTTCATCGGCGAGCAGCGGCGAGCTGGAATCGCAGGGATGGATCTGCAGCCCGAACCCGGTCTCGCGGCAGGCGGCGAGCACGCCATTCTGCACGCCGATGATGTGGTACGGGTTCGGGTTGTCGTAGACCAGCCCGATTACGAAGGTAGTGCCGCTGCGCAGGTTGCGCGCGGACGGATCGGGTTCATAGTCGAGCTCGGCAATGGCACGCAGCACCCGCGCGCGGGTGGCCTGCATCACCGAGGGCTCGTTGTTGATCACGCGCGAGACCGTCTTCAGCGAGACCTTGGCCTTCTCCGCAACGTCCTTGATGGTCGCTCTGCGCATGGGTTTTCCCTGGGGTTGGCTGCCGTCCATCATCGCCGATCAGGCCTTGTCCTGCGGCAGGCCGGCGCGATGGCCGATCACCGAATAGAACAGGATGTACAGGTAGCACGGCACCATCAGCAGCACGAACACCAGCTGGAAGTCGATGTGCTGCTTGAGCACGGCGAACAGCTGCGGAATGATCGCGCCGCCGGCGATACCCATCACCAGCAGGGCCGAGCCGGTCTCGGTGAAGCGGCCCAGGCCGCGGATCGCCAGCGGGAAGATCGCCGGCCACATCATGGCATTGGCGAAGCCCAGCAGGGCCACGAAGGCCACCGAGACGTAGCCGTGCGTAGCCCAGGCGCCCAGGCAGAACACCACGCCCATCACTGCCGAAATGGTCAGGTAGCGCGACTGCGAGACCAGGCCAGGGATCGCCAGCAGGCCGACCACGTAGCCGGCCAACATCGCACCCAGCGTCAGCGAGGTGAACATCTTGGTCTGGTCCAGCGGCAAGCCGAAACCGTGGCCGTAGGTGCCGATCGCATCACCGGCCATGACTTCCACGCCTACGTACACGAACAGGCACAGCACGCCCAGCCACAGATGCGGGAACTGGAAGATGCTGCGGCGCTCGGCCGTTCCCGGTGCCCTTGACGGCGTTGCATTGGCTTCGGAGGACTTGATCTCCGGCAGAGGCGAGAACAGCACGGCCACCGCCAGCACCACCAGCAGCGCGGCCATCGCAAGGTACGGCGCATGGATCTTGGCGGCGAATTCGTTGAGCAGCGCGACCTTGGTGACCGCGTCGGCGGCCTGCACCTGCTTGTCCAGGTCGCCGATGCCATGCAGCACCAGGGTGCCGATCAGCACCGGGGCGAGCATGCCGGCGATCTTGTTGCAGATGCCCATCAGTGCGATGCGGCGTGCCGCCGTCTCGATCGGGCCGAGGATGGAGATGTAGGGATTGATCGCCGTCTGCAGCAGGGCCAGCCCGCTGCCGATCACGAACAGCCCGCCGAGCGCACCCGGGTACCAGCGCTGGGTGGCGAATTCACCGAACAGCGCGGCCCCCCCGGCCATCACCAGCAGGCTCAGGCTCAGGCCCTTCTTCATGCCGGTGCGGCGCAGGATCCAGGACGCCGGCAGGGCCAGGAAGAAATAGGACAGGTAGAACACCATCAGCACCAGGAAGGCGCCGACCTCGCTGAGTTCGAAGGCCAACTTGACAAAGGTGATCAGCGGGCCGTTGAGCCAGGTGAAGAAGCCGATCAGGAAGAACAACACGCCAACGATGGCGATGGAGGTGACCACGTTCGGGCGCGCGCTTGCAGCGGGGACGGCGGACATCAGGAGGGCTCCTGCGGCGACGGCCGCAGAACGCGGCGTCGGAGAGTGGCTGGGAACAACGTTGTCACATTCTTTCGATGGACAGCCGCGGTTTGTCAACTTCCACGCGCAGCCCTGTGAACCTCGTGCTGCACTGCGCAAGTCCACCGCGGTACGCCCCGCTGAATGCGCGGCAGTCCTAGAGCCACGTGCGGCAATGGTTCCCACGTGAAACCCACACTCACACCATGTAAACGTTTACTGCACGCCGCGTTCGTTGCAACGCAGCAACGAAAGTGTCACGAACTCGTTGACATCGTTGTCAGCGCGGTTACAGACTCCGGCACAATCGCCGCCCCGGTTCCGGGCCGGCCCCACCTGACAGCAGGAGCCCGCGTGACCGCCAGCCACCCCGCCCCGGCCCATGTCCTGTCCCGCGTTGCGCCCTCGTTCCTGGCCGCCGACGTCGGTGGCACCCATGTGCGCGTGGCCCGGGTCCAGGCCAGCGGCGATGCCGCCCACCCGGTGCAGGTGCTGGAGTACCGCAAGTACCGCAACGCCGACCATGCCGGTCTCAGCGCGATCCTGTCCGACTTCCTGGGCGAAGGCCCGCGGCCCACGCACTGCGTGGTCGCCAGCGCCGGCTACGCCCGCGAGGACGGCACCGTGATCACCGCCAACCTGCCGTGGCCGCTGTCGGCGCGCCAGGTGGAAGCCGACGTCGGCCTGCAGCGGGTCTACATCGTCAACGACTTCGAAGCAGTGGCCTACGCCGCCGCGCAGGTGGACGCCAGTGGCGTGCTGCACCTGTGCGGGCCGGAAAGCGCCGCACGCGGTCCGACCCTGGTGGTCGGCCCCGGTACCGGTCTGGGCGCCGCGCTGTGGATCCCCACCGCGCACGGCCCAGTGGTTCTGCCCACCGAGGCCGGCCAGCCGACTCTGGCGGCCAGCACCGAACTGGAAATGGCCATCGTCCGCCACATGCAGCGCGACCGCGCGCACGTGTCGATCGAGCATGCGATCTCCGGCCCCGGCCTGATGAACCTGTACCGAGCCGTGTGTGCACTGCAGGGGCAGGCGCCGACCCTGGCAAGCCCCGACGCAGTCACCGCCGCCGCCATGGCCGATACCGATGCGCATGCGCGCCAGGCGCTGGACGTGTTCTGTGGCCTGCTCGGCAGCACCATCGGCGACATGGCGCTGTTCTACGGCGCCCACGGTGGCGTCTACCTGGCCGGCGGCATCCTGCCGCAGATCCGCGAATACCTGCACGCCAGCACCTTCGTCGAACGCTACCTGCAGAAGGGGCCGATGGGCGAAGCGCTGGCACGCATCCCGGTGAAGGTCGTCGAACACGGCCAGCTGGGCGTGGTCGGCGCTGCCAGCTGGTACCTGCAGCAATCGGCCGCCTGACACCGCAACAGGCTTCAACGCAATCGCAGCACGCAGTACGTGGCACGCCAACGCACGGGACTTCGCCGCCGCCCCGCGCATGTCATCGCAACCGTAACCGAACACCGCCGCCGGCACCCAATCGAGTGATGAGGAGAGACATCATGAACACCCGCAAGACCCTGCTTTCGGCCGCCATCGTCAGCTGCATCGCCTTCAGTGCGCACGCGCAGCAGGCGGCCCCGACCGCCACCGATCTGGACACCGTGACCGTTACCGGCATCCGTGGCTCGATGGAAAAGTCGCTGGACACCAAGCGCGAAGCCAATGCGCGCGTGGAAGTGGTCACCGCCGAAGACGTGGGCAAGCTGCCCGCGCACAATGTTGCCGATACCCTGCAGCGCCTGCCGGGCGTGAACATCAGCTCGTCCAGCGCCGACGAAGGTGGCTTCGATGAAGCCGACCGTGTCAGCCTGCGCGGCACCAGCCCGAGCCTGACCCAGACCCTGATCAACGGCCACACCGTCGGCTCCGCCGACTGGTTCGTGCTCAGCCAGGGCAACAACGTCGGCCGCAGCGTCAGCTACTCGCTGCTGCCGTCCGAACTGGTCAGCTCGGTGGAAGTGAACAAGTCCTCGCAGGCCAAGCTGCAGGACGGTGGCACCACCGGCACCGTCAACATCATCACGCGCAAGCCGCTGGAGTTCTCCAAGCCGTTCACCGCGGAAGGCTCGATCGGCCTGGTGCGCTCGGACCAGGCCAAGTCGAACGACCCGCAGTACTCGGCACTGTTCAACTACAAGAACGACGAAGGCACCTTCGGCGTGATGGTGCAGGGCTTCAGCCAGAAGCGCGAACTGCGCCGTGAAGCGCAGGAAATCCCGGGTGGCTTCTTCAAGATCGGCGCAAACGATCCGGTCGCCAGGACCAATCCGGACCTGATCGGCGTCAACGTTCCGGGCCTGCTGGGTTCGACCCTGTTCGAACAGACCCGCGAGCGCAAGGGCGGCCTGGTCTCGCTGCAGTTCAAGCCGAGTGACAGCCTCACCCTCGGCCTGAATGGTTTCAGTTCCGAGCTGAAGGCGAACAACTACAACCGCAACTTCATGATGTTCGGCAACAGCTTCGCCAAATCGCAGGCGCCGGATCCGGGCTATGTGGTCAAGGATGGCGTGCTGACCAATGCCACCTACCGGGGCGTGCCGGGCACCGACTACGCGGTGTACGACATGATCTATCGTGAGTCGAAGGCCAAGTCGAGCTATGTCACCTTCGATGCCGACTGGCAGATCAACGACAGCCTGACGGCAAAATTCCAGGCCGGCAGCACCAAGGGCACCGGCGAAACGCCGCGCCAGTACATCGCCGAAGTCACCCTGGCCAACGGCGGCGGCGCCAGCTGGGCCACCCACGGCAATGGCTCGCCGATCGACTGGAACGTCGGCGGCGACATCTCGCCCAACGGCGTGACCAGCTTCGGCACCTGGGGCAACCAGCAGGTCACCGCCGAAGACAAGGAGAAGTGGGCCACGCTCGACTTCAACCAGTACTTCAACGATGGCGGCGTGCTGAGCTCGATCGACTTCGGCCTGCGTTTCGCCGACCACAAGCGCGAAGCACTGTCGCCGGAAGGCGCAACGCCGGGTGACATCTGGAGCGCACTGAAGAACGGCGCGACGGCCAACTATCCCAGCGGCTTTGCCGGTGACATCGGCGGCACCTTCCCGCGCAACCTGTGGTACTTCACCCCGGGCGCGCTGAAGGATGCGGTGACCAACAACTCCACCTGGCTGGCCGGCAATGATGGCCCGACCGGTCGCCACAACTACGGCGCCGAATGGAAGGTGGCCGAAAAGAACTTCGCCGGCTACGTGCAGGCCAACTTCCGCGGCGACTGGTGGAGCGGCAACGTCGGCCTTCGCTACGTCAACATCAAGCAGGACATCGACACCTACAACGCCGTCAGCAAGGCCGCTGATGCCGATGTCAGCAGCCTGTTCGGCATGTGGGAGCGCCTGGCCTTCCAGAACAAGCGCAACCGTGTGCTGCCCAGCGCCAACATCAAGTTCGACCTGGACGACTCGCTGGTGCTGCGTGTCGCAGCCTCGCAGACCCAGACCCTGCCGGATTACTCGGCACTGGGTGCCTCTTCGTACGGTTCGGACCTGAACCGCACCGGCGGCGGTGGCAATCCGAACCTCAAGCCGACCCTGTCGACCAACCTGGACGCCAACCTGGAGTGGTACTTCATGCCGCGCGGCCTGCTGTCGGTGGGCGCGTATCACATGGACCTGAAGGACTACATCGCCTTCGACGTGGTCTCGCGCCAGCTGTACAGCGAACTGACCAACCAGCTCGAGACCTACCAGATCTCCACCCCGATCAATGCCGACGGCAAGGTCACCGGCGTGGAAGTGGCGTACGAGCAGCCGATCGGCGAGTACTTCGGCATCAATGCCAACTACACCTACGCCAACGGCACCACCTCGCATACCTGGTCGGATGGCTCGCACAACCTGCTGGGCACCTCGAAGAACACCTACAACGTGGGTGCCTACTTCGAGAACGAGCGCTTCGGTGCCCGCGTCAGCTACACCCGCCGTTCCTCGTTCCTGATCAGCCTGTCCGGTACCAATCCGTACTACCAGGATGACTTCGGCACGCTGTCGGCATCGCTCAGCTTCAAGGCCACTGATTGGCTGAGCATCAGCCTGGATGGCCTGAACCTCAACAACCCGACCTACAAGTACTACCAGACCGCGGCCATCCCGACCTCGTTCTACAGCAACGGTCGCCAGTACTACCTCAACTTCCGCTTCAAGTACTGATCCAGCGGCGGCAACATCGCCGAGTCGTGCACGCACGCCGGGCCTGGGTCATTCCGGGCCCGGCGTTTTTCATGTATAGCGTTCATCGCACCGTTCCAAGGAGTCGTTCCGATGGTCAAGCCTTCCCGCGCCCGAATGCGCAGCGCGCTGCTACTGGGCAGCCTGCTCGCCCTGTTGCCGGCGCTGCCGGCACTTGCCGCCGACCCCACGCCTGCCGCTGAAGCACCCGGCCCGCAGCTACGCACCGGCAGCCTGATGCTGATTCCCGCGCCAGCCACCGTGCAGCGCGGCCACGGCAGCGGCATCACCGTACGCGCCGATACCGCGCTGCATGCCGAAGGCGAAGCCGCGCAGCGCGTCGCCACCCAGTTCACCGACCTGCTGGAGCGCAGTGGCGGTCCGCGCCTTACGCCGGCCAAGGGCAAGACGGCAGCCGCCCCGGGCGGCATCCGCTTCCAGATCGTGCCCACCTTCCGTGACAGCGGCGAGAGCTACACGCTGGAAAGCACCGCGCAGGGCGTGGTGATCCAGGCCGGCAACGAAACCGGCCTGTTCTACGGCGCAACCACGCTTGCCCAGCTGGCCACGGGCGGAAGCAACTGCGTGCTTCCCGCAGTGCAGATCCAGGACGCGCCGCGCTTCAGCTGGCGCGGTTTCATGCTCGACTCGGCACGGCATTTCCAGAGCCTGGACGAGATCAAGCGCGTGCTCGATGCGATGGCCGCGCACAAGCTCAATACCTTCCACTGGCACCTGACCGATGACCAGGGCTGGCGCATGGAGATCAAGCGCTACCCCAAGCTGACCGAGGTGGGAAGCTGCCGCCTGCCGGCGGGTGATGGCGGCGTCGATCCGGCCAATGGCCAGGAGCATCCGTACTGCGGCTTCTACACGCAGGAGCAGATCCGCGAAGTGATCGCCTATGCCGCCAAGCTGCATATCCAGGTGATTCCGGAAATCGACGTGCCCGGCCATGCCACCGCCGCGATTGCCGCGTACCCGGAACTGGGTTCGATCGACACCCCGCTGAAGCCGATCAGTGAATGGGGCGTGTTCCCGAACCTGTTCAACGTGGAAGACAGCACCGTCACCTTCCTCGAGAACGTGCTGGAAGAAGTGATCGAACTGTTCCCTGCGAAGTACGTGCACGTGGGCGGCGACGAGGCAGTCAAGGACCAGTGGGAAGCCTCGAAGCAGGTGCAGCAGCGCATGCGTGCACTGGGCATCAAGGATGAAATGGCCATGCAGAGCCACATCATCAAGCGCCTGGAGACCTTCCTGGAGAAGCACGACCGGCGCCTGATCGGGTGGGACGAAATCCTCGAAGGCGGCCTACCACCGCAGGCCACGGTGATGTCGTGGCAGGGCACCGAAGGTGGCCTGGCCGCGGCCAGTGCTGGCCATGACGTGGTCATGTCGCCGGTGGGCTACCTCTATCTGGATTACCTGCAGACGGCCTCGCCGAACGAACCGCCGGGCCGCCCGGCCCAGGTCAACCTCGGCAAGTTGTACAACTACGAGCCGGTGCCGGCCGAGCTGGCGGCCGACAAGCGCCAGCACATTCTCGGTCTGCAGGCCAACATGTTCACCGAGCACACGCGCACCTACGCACGCCTGCAGCACAACCTGTTCCCGCGCCTGGCGGCAGTGGCCGAGACCGGCTGGAGCACGCCGGAACATCGCGACTTCCGCGATTTCCTCGCGCGCCTGCCCGCGCAGCTGCAGCGCTACCGCGCCTGGGGCCTGGCCTACGCGCAGACCCCGTTCGAAGTGGGCGTGGACTACACCAACAACCGCGCGGCCAACACGGTGACCGTGTCGCTGGCCAATCCGCTGGGCTATGAAGTGCGCTACAGCACCGATGGCCAGCCGGTGACGGCGCAGTCGCCGCTGTACCAGCAGCCGCTGACCGCGCAGCTGCCCGCTACCGTGCAGGCCGCCGCGTTCTACCAGGGCCAGATGCTGGCGGCGAAGCCGACGGTCGCGGCGTTCAGCGCACAATCGCTGCTCAGCCGCCGCAGCGATGAGCTGCTCAGCTGCGTGGGCAAGAAGGGGCTGGTGCTGCGCCTGGAGGACGATGGCCCGCGCGAAGGAAACCGCGCGGTGTTCAACGTGGATATCTTCCAGCCCTGCTGGCGCTGGCCGCAGGCGCAGCTGGACGGCGTCGGCAGCGTGGAAGTCCGTGCCGGGCGCATCCCCTATTACTTCCAGCTGGCCCACGACGAGCCGAAGCGTCGCTTCGAAAAAGCGAGGCGCGCGCATGGCGAGATGCAGGTGCGTCGCGGAGATTGCAGCGGCAAGGTGCTGGCCGAAGTACCGCTGCCGGCCACGCCCGATGCCGATGGCTTCGTGACGCTGCGTGCGGCGCTGCCGAAGGGGACGCAGGGCACCGGTGACCTGTGCATCAACTTCACCGGCGATACGCGCCCGGCGATGTGGGTGCTGGATGAGGTCACGCTCAGGTAGGTGCCAACCTTGGTTGGCGCTTTGCGGCCGGATCCACGCATGGCGTGGATCTACTGTAGAGCCGAGCCCATGCTCGGCTTTCCGGTTGAAAGGCAGCCGAGCATGGGCTCGGCTCTACAGGAACCTCACCCTCGCCAGCGCAGCAGCAGGTCGCGCAGCGGGGTCAGGGCCGTGACCATGCCGACCAGCACGCCCACCGTGTTGGCGATGACGTCCATCGGGTCGGCCATGCGGTTGCTGGTCAGTGCGCCCTGCGCGAACTCGATGCCGATGCCCATCAACACCAGGGCCACGCCCACCCACAGCAGCGGCCTGCCGCGGCGGAACAGCTGCACAGCGCTGCCGGCCAGGATGAAGTAGGCGACGAAGTGCTCGCCCTTGTCGCTGTTTTCCGGCAACGGAATCGGCGGCGGTGGAATCAGGCAGACCACGATCACCAGCAGTACTGCCGTCGCCCACAGCCCGGCCCACAACCGCGGCCGCCGCAGCGGCTTGATCGCCGGCAACGCCTCGCTCACAGGCGCCAGCTCAGATCACCCAGCTCGAAGGCCGGTTCGAAGTCGACGCCACGCTGCAGGCCGATGGCCTGGAAGCGCTCGCCCATCTCGGTCGGCAGGGTCAGCTTCTTTACCTGGTCGCGCAGCTGGATGCGGCCGACTTCATCGGTGCGCTCCTCGGCCAGCAGCAGCACCTGGTCCAGGCCGTTGCCGAGCAGGAAGCTGGCCTGGCTGCAGTAGCCCGCCAGCTCGAAACCGCCGTGCATGCCGGCCTCGGCCATCGCGGTGAAATCCACCGACGCGGTGATGTCCTGCAGGCCCGGCCAGCGGTGCACGTCGTTGTGCACGTGATGGCGGTAGAACGCACGCACGGTGCCCTCGTCGCGGTCGTGCTGGTAGAACTCGCTGCGACTGTAGCCGTAGTCGACGAACAGCATCGCACCACGCTGCATGCCACCAGCCACCGCCTGCAGCCAGTACGGCAGCTGCGGCAACACTTCGGAACGGTAGCCCTCGGCGAAAGGCTTTTCCAGGTAGCGCTCGATATGGCGCACCGCACCGTTGAGCAGGATGTCGGCCGGCTGCGCGCCACGGATGAAATTGCCTTCGGCGTCCAGCTCGACGGTTTCCTCGTAGACCTCGCCATCGCGGATCAGGAAGCGCGGGGTCGGCAGCGCGTCGATCACCTCGTTGGCGAACACCACGCCTTCCCAGTCCTCGTCGAACGGGCGGTCGACCCAGTCCACGCGCGCGGCCAGCTCGGCCGGCAGGTTCTGCTGCAGACGCTGCTGCTGGCGCTCGCGCAGATCGGCACTGGGTTCGAGGATGGCGTAGCGCGACGGCAGCGCATCCAGCTCGGCCAGGCGCAGCAGCACTGCCTCGGCGAAGGCGCCGGTGCCGCCGCCCAGCTCCAGCATCCGCGCCTGCGCGCCGAGCTGGGCGAACACCGGTGCCAGCGCATTGGCCACGCTGCCGGCAAACAGGCTGCCGAGCTCGGGCGCGGTGGTGAAGTCACCGCTGCCACCGAACTTGCTGGCGCCGGCGCTGTAATAGCCCCAGCCCGGGGTGTACAGGCACAGCTCCATGAAGCGCGAGAAGGGCATGGCCCCGCCCTGCGCGAGGATTTCAGCACGCAGGGCGGCCGCCAGCTGGTCGCTGTGGGCCAGGGCATCGGCTTCGGGCAGGGGGAAGGTGGGCTGCATGGCGTGTTCGAATGCGGTGACAATGTGCACAGGATAGCTGAGCCTTGGAGGACCCTCGATGAGCGATACCCACCCCGTGGTCCTGATCACCGGCAGCGCGCGCCGGATCGGCGCGGCCATCGCCCGCCAGTTCCACGCCTGTGGCTGGTCGGTGGTACTGCATGCCAACACCTCCAGCGCCGAACTGCAGCAGGCCGCGTTCGATTTCGACAATGTGCGGCCGGGCAGCGTGCTGGCCCTGCAGGCCGACCTGCGTGACGCCGACGCCCTGCCCGACCTGGTGGAACAGGCCGTCACCCACTTCGGCCGCCTGGACGCGCTGGTCAACAACGCCTCCAACTTCTTCCCCACCCCGCTCGGCCAGGTCACCGCCGAGGCGATGGACGCACTGTATGCAGTCAATGCACGTGCGCCGCTGCTGCTGTCACAAGCGGCGGCGCCCTACCTGCGCCGCCAGCAGGGCTGCATCGTCAACCTGACCGACCTGCACGGCACCGATCCGATGCGCGACCACATCGCCTACACCATGGCCAAGGCCGCGCTGGAGATGGCCACCCGCGCACTGGCACTGGAGCTGGCGCCGAAGGTGCGGGTCAACGCGGTGGCGCCGGGTGCGATCCTGTGGCCGGAACAGGGCAAGGACGATTTCGCGCGCGAGGCGCTGCTGGCGCGCACGCCGCTGGCGCGGATCGGCACGGTCGAGGAGATCGCCGAAGCGGTGTACTGGCTGGTGGCCGAAGCCAGCTTCGTCACCGGCCACACCCTGCGCGTGGATGGTGGGCGCACCGTCAGCTGAAATGTTGCCGGCCAGCGGCCGGCACCACCGGTAGCGCCGGGCCATGCCCGGCGAGCGCAGCGGCAACAACAACCGATCATTCCAGGTCCACCACCTCGAACGCCTCGCCAAACTGCGCGTGCGCCCGCCACAGCGTGGCCAGGTCCTGCCCGCTGACCGGGTCGATGAAGCCCGGCGCGATGTCCGCCAGCGGCTTCAGCACGAAGGCATGCTTCAGTTCCGGGCGCGGAATGCGCAGGTGGCCGGGGCCTTCCACCACCAGGTCGCCGTAGAACACCACGTCGATGTCCAGGGTCCGGTCGGAGAAGCGCGGCCCGCTGCGATCGCGGCCGTGCGCGTCTTCCAGCGCATGCAGCCAGTCGTCCAGTTCCTGCAGCGGCAGATCGGTCTCGATCGCCGCCGCATTGTTGAGGAAGGCCGGGCCATCGAAGCCGACCGCGGCAGTACGGTAGGCCGGCGAGACCTGCAGCGCGCCGAAGCGCTCGCGCAGGGCCGTCACCGCGGCGTGGAGGTAGCGGCGGGGCTGGACGTTGCTGCCCAGGCTCAGGAGCACGGTCGTCATGCGGTTCAGGTGGCAGCGATGGGGGCGTGGACATGCCGTCGTCACGGCGGCCTGCCTACAATCCGGGACGCACATGATAGGGCACCGACATGACCTATTGCGTTGGAATCGAGGTGGACGAGGGCCTGGTCTTCGCTGCCGACACCCGGACCAATGCCTCGCTGGACGATGTGCGCGTGCATCGCAAGCTGCACGTGTTCGAATATCCCGGCCAGGCAGCCTACGTGCTGATGGCGGCTGGCAACCTGGCCACCACCCAGCTGCTGGTGTCGCGCCTGGGCCGCGACGCCGCAGAGCGGCGCGTGCCCAACCTGCGCGACATGACTCACCTGTTCGAAGCCGCCGCGTATGTGGGTCAGCTGCTGGTGGACAGCCAGGTGCACAGCAGCCACAGCGAACACGGCCATGACGGGGTCAACACCCAGGCCACGCTGATCTTCGGCGGCCAGATCGCCGGCGAGCGGCCCGGGCTGTACATGATCTACCCGCTCGGCAACGCCATTGCCGCCTCGCCGGAGACGCCCTACCTGCAGATCGGTGAATCCAAGTACGGCAAGCCGATCCTGGATCGCATCCTCAGCCCGACCACGCGGCTGGAGGACGCCGCGCGCACGGCCATCGTCTCGCTGGACTCCACCATCCGGTCCAACCTGTCGGTGGGCCTGCCGATCGACCTGGCGCTGCTGCGCGACGGTGAACTGCGTATCGGTCGGCAACTGCGGCTGGGCGCGGATTCAGCGCTGTATGCCGATATCCACCAGAACTGGTCACGGCGCCTGGAACAGGCGGTGGACGCCCTGCCGCGGTTCCCCTGGGAAACCGACGAACGGTAGTGCCGGCCGCTGGCCGGCGACCGCGTTGATACCAGCACACAGGGATGCCGGCCAGCGGCCGGCGCTACCGGGGCATCAGCCCAGCGCTTCTGCCACGGCGCGGAATACCTGCTGCATCTGCAGCGGCTTGTGCAGTACATGCACCTCCACTCCGGCCGGGAAGGCGTCGGCCGAGACCGGCACCGCAGGGTCTTCCAGCACCAGCGCCGGGCCGCGGTAACCGAGCGCAGCCATCTCGCCCAGCAGCTGGCTGGCCGGCAGCAGCTTGGAGCCGGCATCGGCAATCACCAGCGCCGGCATTGCCTCCTGCTGCATCCAGCGCAGCGCCGCCGGGCCATCGGAGGCCAACTGCAGCTGGTAGCCCTGGCTGGACAGCGCGTTGCCGAGCAGCGACAGGCGCGTGGCTTCCCCATCGACCACCAGGATCGACTGGCCGCTACCCAAGGCCACCAGCTGTTCGATCGGCTCGCTGCCGTCGATGATCTCGTGCATCGGCAGGCGCAGTTCGAAGCAGGTGCCCTGTCCCGGCTGGCTGCTGACATGGATGCTGCCACCAGCGCCCTCAACAATGCGCTTGCAGGAGATCAGGCCCAGGCCAGTGCCATCTGCCTTGGTGGTGAAGAATGGATTGAACAGGTGCGACAGCGTGTCCGCATCCATGCCAATGCCTTCATCGGCAACGCAGATACGCATCCAGTCCACGCCATCGCGCTGGCCGGCATGGCTGGCGGTCAGGCTCAGTCGGCCGCCGTTGGGCATCGCCTGGATCGCATTGAGTGCCAGGTTCAGCATGACCTGCTGCAGTTCGGTGTAGTTCGCATCCACTACCAGGCCTTCGTCCTGCACCTGCAGTTCCAGGCGCACGGCATCGGGCACGTTGCTGCGCAACAGCAGGGCCACCGCATCGAACAGGCCCTTGATCTCGATACGCTCGCTCGGCTTGCGCGAACCGCGCACGAACGACAGCATCGATTCGGCCATCTCGTGGCCGCGGCGGCCACACTCGGCGATTACGTCGGCCAGGTGGTGCAACTGCGGATCGTCGGTACGCGCCTTCAACAGGTCCGGCATGATCAGCAGCGGCTGCAGGATGTTGCGCAGGTCATGGCTGAGGCCGGCGGCGAGCAGCGACAGGCTTTCCAGGCGCTGCGCGCGCATCAGTTCGGTCTCCACCCGTGCGCGCTCTACGGCGCTGCGGGCATCGCGGATCGCACGCGCCACCGCCGACGGCAGGCGCGCCGGCTGGTGCTTGATGATGTAATCGTTGGCGCCTTTCTGCAGCGCCGCCACCGCGTTCTCCTCACCCATGGTGCCGGAGACGAAGATGAAAGGGACTTCCGGCGCCGTCTCGCGCACGATGCGCAGCGCATCATCACCGGAAAACCCCGGCATGCTCAGGTCGGACAGCACGATGTCCGGCTGGAACGCGGCCAGTGCCTGGTGCAGCTCCGCCTCGCTCTCGACGCGCTCGAAACGAGCGTCCAGGCCCGCATCGAGCATCTGTTCGGACATCAGCTCGGCATCTTCCGGTGAGTCCTCCACCAGCAGGATGCGCAGCGCCCCCAGGGCAGGACCGGTCAGGGGCATGGGCTCACTCGAGTTCCGGTGCCTGGTTGATCAACGCCCAGAACTTGCCCAGGGTCTGCACCGCACCGAAGAACTGGTCCACGTCCACCGGCTTGACCACGTAGGCATTGACCCCCATGTCCCAGCTGCGGGCCAAATCACTTTCCTCGCGCGAGGACGACAGGATCACCACCGGCAGGCGCTTGAGTTCTTCGTGCTCGCGGATCTGCCGCAGCACTTCCAGGCCGTCCATGCGCGGCATCTTGATGTCCAGCAGCAGCACCGCCGGCAGGCCTTCCTCGCGGTTGGCGAAGGCGCCGCGGCGCAGCAGGTAGTCCATCACTTCCACGCCATCCTCGACGTGCACGATGGGATTGGCCAGACGCGCCTCTTCCAGGGCGTCGATCGCCATTTCGGCATCGGCCGGGCTGTCTTCGGCGAGAAGAATGGTGCGCAGAGTCGTCATGCAGAGGGACCTTGTTTGTCCGCGTCGGTCGCGGGGGGCAGGTAGAAGTGGAAGGTGGCGCCGACGTCCGGTTCGGCCTCGGCCCAGATACGGCCGCCATGGCGGGTGAGCACGCGACGGACGCTGGCCAGGCCGATACCGGTTCCGGGGTAGTCGCTGGCCTTGTGCAGGCGCTGGAACACACCGAACAGCTTTCCGGCATAGGCCATGTCAAAGCCTGCACCATTGTCGCTGACCGTGAACTGATGGCCGCCGTCGGGCTGGGGCTGGTAATCCACGCGGATCTTCGCCGGTTCGCGGTTGCCCGAGTACTTCACCGCGTTGCCAAGCAGGTTCAGCCAGACCTGGCGGATCATGTTCTCGTCACCCACCACGATCGGCAGCGGCGCGATGTTCCACTCCACCTGGTGCACGTGGCCGCTGGCCTCAGCCTCGGCCTGCAGATTGGAATCGAGCATGGCGCGGGTATCGGCCACCAGCGACTGCATGTCCACCGCCTGGTGCCGCATTGCCGCACGGCCCAGCCGCGAATAGACCAGCAGGTCGTCGATCAGCGCGGCCATGCGCCGCGCCGAACTGGAGATCACTTCCAGGTAATGGCGGCTCTTGTCATCGGCCGCATCGCCGAGATGGCGCGACAGCTTGTCGGAGAATCCAGCCACGTGGCGCAGCGGCGCCCGCAGATCGTGCGAGACCGAGTAACTGAAGGCTTCCAGTTCCCTGTTGACCTCGGACACCTGTGCAACCTTGCCTTCCAGCTGGCGGTTCAGTTCCTCCACACGCAGCTGCACCGCACGCTGCACGGTGACGTCGCTGACCGTGAGCAACACCACTTCGTCATCGGTGTCCGGCAGCGGCATGCGCCGCGCGTTGAGCAGCATGTAGCGCACCAAGCCATCGGCGGTGCGCTGTTCATGCTCGAAGTCCCAGAGTTCCCGGCCGCGCAGCAGCACATCGGACAGTCGCTGGCGCATCACCGGGTCTTGCCACGCACCGTTGCCGACGTTATCCAGCACCAGGCCCTCGGCGCGCTCATCCTGCAGACCATACAGCTCGGCGAAAGCAGGATTGTGCAGCTGCACGCGCAGATCGCGGTCGAGCAGCACGATCGGCTCGCGCACCGTCTGCAGCACCGACGCTGCACGCGCGGCCGAACGCAATGACTGCCGCTCGGCGTGCAGGCGGCGGCCGATCTGCCGCTGCAGCAGCCACAGCACCAGGCCGAGCAACGCCAGCTGGACCACCAGCGAACTCCACGACACCAACTCGGTCTGCTTGCGCTGGCGGGCGGCCTGCTCGGCGCGCTGTGCCAGCAGCTTCTGCTCGCTGGCCTGCAGTTCCTCCACCAGCCCGCGGATCGGATAACGCGTGCTCAGGTCCTGCACCAGCTCGCGCTGGTCACTGTTGGGCTCTGACTTTGCCAGTTCGCGGGCAAGCGCCATGCGCCCTTCCAGCATCGACTCGATGCGGCCGATGCGGATCAGCTGCTCAGGATTGTCGCGGGTCATCCGGCCCAGTTCAGCCAGGCGACCGGGAAGTTCATTGGCTTTGGCCATGCGCTCGCGCAGGCCAGGCGCGTCCACGCCCTTGGACAGGGTCAGCGCGGCCGATTCGACATCGCGTACATCGGCCTGCAGCTGCTGCAAGGCCACGCCGACAGCCTGGGTATGATTGACCCAGGCCATCGCATCTTCGCTGTCCTGCTGCAGGTGGCGCAGTGTCAACCACGGCACCACGATGATCGCTGCGGCGGCCAGCGCCAGGGCGGGCATCCGCCAGCGGTCCCAGATGTCATCACTGAAAACCAGCGCCATAGTTCCTCATCAACACGGCCGCAAAGCATGGGCCGTACCCGGCCCCAGTGCGGCGGAACCGGCAATATAGCGCAGGCGGGTCAAAACTCTGGAGTTTCCAGCGCCGCTGGCTGAACGGCTGGTACTTCGGCGCTGTACGGCCGAGCCCACGGTCGACTGGAACCCAACGGCAGCCGAGCACGGCTCGGCTTCACGCGGGAGTGGGCGCCCCATACCGGGGCGCCCACTCCGCCAGGTCAGCGCCTGGCAGCAGTGCTGACCTTCAGTGCAGCGGCATCGACGCGGGTCACGCCCTTGATGCCCTTGGCAGTGGCAACCGCCTTGTCCTTCTCGGCCTGGGAGGCCACCGCGCCGCTCAGGCTGACAACGCCGTTCACGGTTTCCACCTTGATCTCCGTGCCCGGAACGTTGCTGCTGGCCAGCAGGTCGGCCTTCACCTTGGTGGTGATCCAGGTATCGGTCACAGGCTCATTGGAGTCATGGCGATCAGCATGCGTGGCCGGATGGCTGCTGGTCGGCGGGCTCTTGGCAGCGGGATCCTTGGCAAATGCAGCCGAGGAGGACAGCGCCAGGCCCAGCGTCAAGGCAGAAGCAATCAGTGTGCGGGAGGTATTGCTCATCGTGTCGTACTCCTTCGGGATGTGCTGCCAGTCTGGACAAGCCGCCGTAGAGCAGGCGTGGCGCTGCGGTCATGCCGCCGTGAATCGGACTGTTCCCTGGGGCAACGGTTCAGTTTGGCCTGCCACCACCCGTCGTATACCCTGCCCTTCCCACAGCCGGAGCTCTGCCATGCGCCCCGACCTGCAACTGGCCCTGATCGGCTACGGCGTCGCCGGCCGCGTCTTCCATGCGCCGCTGATCCAGCACACACCCGGGCTGGCGCTGCACAGCATCGTCAGTTCGCAGCGCGACACATTGCTGCGCGCGTTCAGCGACGTGCACGTGCGTGCGATGCCGCAGGACGTGTTCGACGATCCGGCCGTGGACGCAGTGGTGATTGCCACACCGAACGCGCAGCACGCGGCGCTTGCAATCGCGGCGCTGGCCGCCGGCAAGCACGTGCTGGTCGACAAGCCGTTTGCACTGGATGTCGCTGAAGCCGAAGCGGTACTGGCTGCGGCACGCAGCGCCGGCCGCATCGCCACCGTGTTCCAGAACCGGCGCTTCGATGCGGATTTCCTCACCCTGCAGGCACTGCTGGCCGAAGGCGCACTGGGCGACGTGGTCGAGTGCCATGCGCATTTCGACCGTTACCGGCCGCAGGTGCGCGATCGCTGGCGCGAGCAGGACGGGCCCGGTAGTGGCCTGTGGTACGACCTGGGTCCGCATGTGCTGGACCAGATGCTGGTGCTGTTCGGCTGGCCCGAGGCGATCGATGCGGATCTTGCCGTGCTGCGCCAAGGCGGCAGCGGCATCGATTACTTCCACGCCGTGCTGCACTACCCGCGGCATCGCGCGATCCTCCATTCCGGTTCATTGGTCGCGGCACAGACCCCGCACTTCAGCGTGCATGGCAGCAAGGCAAGCTGGATCAAGCACGGCCTGGACGTGCAGGAGGCGCAGCTGCGCCGCGGTGTGGCACCCGGTGCGCCAGGCTGGGGTATCGATCCGCGGCATGGTGAGCTGGTGCGCTGCGATGCCGAAGACAACGTGCAGCGCACGACGGTGGACAACCTGCCTGGCGACTACCGGCGGCTGTATGCGCAGTTCGCCGCGGCGATGCACGGCGACGGCGAAGCTACGGTCAGCCCGGTGCAGGCACTGCAGTTGATGCGGTTGCTGCAGGCGGGCATGGACAGTGCGCGCGAAGGGCGGCGAATCGCGTTGGGGTGATCGGCAGGGCTGCGCCCTGCACCCGCAGAAGCGGTAGTGCCGGCCGCTGGCCGGCAACCTCAACAGCAAAAGCCGGCTATCCGTGGGATGGCGGGGTGGGTCGGGTTGCGGGGGACGCCGTAAATCCGTCCCTGGAGGCTTGGCCGCGGCATCCATGCCGCAGACACCCCCGCAACCGCCCCCACCTGGCCTTCGGCACTTTCCCGCGATCTGCCAGTAGATCCACGCCATGCGTGGATGACGTGCAAACAATCGGAAAATGCTTTTGCAGAGTCGAGCCATGCTCGACTGCCCCTGGCGCCATGGGGGTCAGCGCCCTTTCCTGCGGAAAGGGGTCCGACCCCGATTGCTTACGACTTCTTGATGGCGTGCCCACCGAACTCGTTGCGCATCGCCGACAGCAGGCGGTCGGTGAACGAGTTGGATTCGCGCGAACGCAGGCGTTCCAGCAGCGACAAGGTGATCACCGGGGCCGGCACGTCCAGCGCGATGGCTTCGGCGACGGTCCAGCGGCCTTCACCGGAATCCTCCACATACGGCGCGATGCCATCCAGCGACGGATTGCGCTTGAGTGCTTCGGTACTCAGGTCCAGCAGCCACGAACGCACCACGCTGCCGTGCCGCCAGACTTCGGCCACCTGGGCAAGGTCCAGCTCCATCTCCTGCTTGCGCTCCATCAGCGCGAAGCCTTCGGCGTAAGCCTGCATCATTCCGTACTCGATACCGTTGTGCACCATTTTGGTGAAGTGGCCAGCGCCGGATGGACCGACACGTGCCCAGCCGCGATCTTCAGCCGGTGCCAGCGTACGCAGCAGCGGCGCGATCTGCTCCACCACCGGCGCTTCGCCACCGACCATCAGGCTGTAGCCTTCCTGCAGGCCCCACACGCCTCCGCTGGTGCCGCAGTCGACGTAGCCCAGGCCGTCCTCGGCCAGCGCCTTGGCGCGGCGGATCGAGTCCTGGTAGTTGGAGTTGCCGCCGTCGATGACGATGTCACCCTCGGCCAGGTGCGGGGTCAGCTGGCCCAGCGTCTGGTCGACGGTTTCGCCGGCCGGTACCATCAGCCACACCACGCGCGGCACCGGCAGCGCGGCCACCGCGGCGGCCAGCGAATCAACCACCTCCAGGCCGGCCTCGGCGGCGCGCTGGCGGGCGCCTTCGCCCGGGTCGTAGCCGACCACGCGGTGGCCGCCGCGATGCAGGCGCTGGGCCATGTTGGCGCCCATGCGGCCGAGGCCGATCATTGCAATATCCATTGTTTCACCTTCAGTTGGGGTCTAGGGTCAGGCTGCCTGGCCTGCCGGTAGCCGCGCAGTGGCGCAGCTGCGCCTCGCGCCAACGCCGGTAGAGCGTGGTATGCAGATTGTGCACCGCCAGGTCGATCGAAAAGGGGGTTCGCGGGTTGCGGTCAAGCAGGCGGGCGATGTGGTAGCCGATGGGACGTATACCGCGCGGATGCACATAGATCACGAACTGCTGGTAGAACGGATCGTCCAGCAGGCGGTCCATGCGTGCCAGCGTGGCGTGGTAGCGCGGCGCAAGCGCCGCGCGCACCTCAGGGTCGCGCTCGAACAGCAGTCGTTCGAAGTAGCGCTGGCCGGTGCGCGGGATGTCCTGCGCGAGTTTCCATAGTTCGACGTTGCGCTGGTCGTACCAGGCCAGGCCGCCATGCGTGGCCAGCGCCCGCGCAGCGTCCTCGCCCACCTCGACCACCACGAAGTTCTCGGCCTGGTTGCTCAGGTCATCCAGCGTGCCCTTGTCGTATGCATGCTCGATGAAACCAGGCACACCGACGAACGCCTGGCGCCCCATCGCCGAGGTACGCACTGCCTTGCCATCGGCGAAGAAATCGCCGGCATGCGCGCCAAGCAGGATGCTGTCGGTCCCATGCAGGGCGAGAAAGGTGCCGATCGACAGCTCATCCGCAGAGAACTCGGTATCGAAGGCAGCATCGCCATACAGCTCGCGCTGGGTGGCCAGCTGCGCGACCTGGCGGCCGACACCGCATTCGGCACGCACGGCACCGCTGTAGAACGCCTGCAGCGCCTTGCTGTTGCCTGCGCTGGGAACGAAACCGCGGCCAAGATTGTGCGTGCGCTGCCAGCCTTGAGCGCGCGGGCCCTGCAGGCCGAAACCGATCCAGCCCATCTGCAGGCCGGAGAAGCGGAAGCGGGTGTTGGCCTGCAAGGCCGAGGCGGCGCGTTGCGTGGCCGCCCCCAGCTGGAACGCATAGGCGCAGATCGTGGCCGGATCGTCCAGCAACTGCTGCAGCAGCGCCTGGCGTGCAGCAGCGCGCATGTGCGTGGGCCAGCGCACGTGCAGATCGCCTGCTGCCTGCGCCTCGGCCAGCGACGCACGGGTGCACACCGCGCCACCATGCACCTGCGGCTCCTTCAGCGCGGCCTCGTCGAAGCGCCAGCCCAGCCGCAGCAGCAGCCCCTGGGCGCAGTCGCCGGCTGTGGCCGCCACGCCCATCACAGGCGCGAGCAACAGGGCCGCGCCCATCAGCCAGCCGTGCACGTTCACCCTTGGTCCGTGCGGACCGGCGCGGGCTCAGGAACTGCTGCGGGTGGTGGCGGCGGTGGCGTGCCCGCAGCCTGTGGCAGGTACTGCTGCAGGCGCTGGAAGAAACGGCGATAGAAATCGGCGTCGGTGACCGTGCTGCTCGCCACTTTCACCAGCGAATCGTCATTGCTGCCGAACGGCAGTGATACCGAGCCCAGTGCACCGACGCCGACACTGGCGGACGTCGGGCTCTTCTTCAACGCATAACGGTCCTGCACGGCGCTTACGAACACCAACGCCTGATCGCCCCGGGGCGCACAGGAGATGCGCAGCACCAGCTGCTCATGGTCGTCTTCGCGCGGCTGGAAGTTCTTGTTGCCTTCCACCTGTGCGTCATCGGCACGGGCGATGGCGTACCCCTGGCTGAGCAGGGTGCGCCGCGCCGCTTCACAGGCATCGCCGGGGCGGCCATCGACGGTACGCGAGAACGTGTCGCCGGAATCGAAGGATTCGCGCAGCAGCGTGCTGTCTGCGGCACGGCCACCACAGGCCGACAGGATCAGGACGCTGCCAAGCGCCACAACAGCACTGGAAACGAGGGAGGACCGCATGGGTGCTCCTGCGAGGACGGTACCGGCAAGGGTAGCCCCGTTGCTGTGTGCGGCAGGTCGAAAGCACCCGCGTCAGGCGGCCCCGTTTGCAGCCGGTTCATGCACGAAAAAAGCAGAAGGGCCGGCAATGCCGGCCCTCGGGTATCACATACCGTGTCCGGCTCAGTCCGCCCAGCGACCGGCGCCGGTCGACTGCGGCAGCACCTGTGCCGACAGCGGGCGGTCGTTGGCCAGCAGGTTCACCGCATCGGCCAGGATGGACGCCGACTCGCGCAGCAGCGGGTCCGGGCGCTTCTCGGCCGCCTTCTCGCGCGCGGCGTCCTTGACGATGTCGCGCTCGTTGCCCGTCAGGCCGTCATCGCTGCTGTCATCGGCCAGCGGGTCCAGGGCCAGGCCCAGCTCCTTGCGCTGCAGCTGGCGTTCCTTGCGCTGGGCATCCTGGCGCTCACGCTCGGCGCGGCGCGTGGCCTCGTTGAGCGAGATGTACTTCTTGGCCGCCTCGGTGCGGAACTGTTCCACGTCCTCGTTCCACCACTGGAACTCCTTGTCGGTGGCGATGCGTGCGTCGTGGCGGGTTTCCAGCTTCGGCAGCAGCGGCGCGAAGTTGCCGTACTGGGTGTGCGGCACGGCGGCGATGCGGGTCCACGGCAGGGCGTTGTCGTAGGTGCTCTCGCCGAACTCGGTGGCGTCGACACTGGCCGGGAAGGCCAGGTCGGGCACCACGCCCTTGTGCTGGGTGCTGCTGCCGCTGATGCGGAAGAACTGGGCGATGGTCAGCTTGACCTGGCCAAAGCGCTGGGTCTCGCCGCTCGGCCAACGGTCGAGGTCGACGATGTTCTGAACGGTGCCCTTGCCGAAGCTGGTTTCACCGATCACCAAGCCACGACCGTAGTCCTGGATGGCACCAGCAAAAATTTCCGAGGCCGAGGCCGAACCGCGGTTGATCAGCACCGCCAGCGGGCCATCCCACGCCACGCCCTGGTTGCGGTCGCTGTTGACGGTGACGCGGCCACCAGACTCGCGCACCTGCACCACCGGGCCCTGCTCGATGAACAGGCCGGTCAGTTCGATGGCTTCATCCAGCGAACCGCCGCCGTTGTTGCGCAGGTCCAGCACCACGCCGTCCAGCTTGTCGTTCTTGAAGCCGGCCAGCAGCTTGGCCACGTCGCGGGTGGCCGAGGCGTAGTCGGCCGCATTGCGGCGACGGCCTTCGAAGTCCTGGTAGAAGGTCGGCAGCTTGATCACGCCGATCCTGCGTGCCGGCTCGCCATTGGCGGCCGGGATGGTCATGGTCTCTCCCTTCGCGGCCTGTTCGGCCAGGCGCACCTTCTGGCGGGTCAGCACCAGGGTGTGGTGCTTGCCGTCGGCACCCTCGGCGGCCGGAATGAATTCCAGCTTCACCTGGGTATCCTTGGCACCGCGGATCTTGGCCACGACGTCGTCGATGCGCCAGCCGATCACGTCCTCGACCAGGCCGGACTTGCCCTGGCCGACGCCGACGATGCGGTCACCCGGCTTCAGCGTGCCATCCACTGCAGCCGGGCCACCGGCGATGATCTCGCGGATCACCACCATGTCGTCCTGCCGCTGCAGCTGCGCACCGATGCCTTCCAGCGAAAGCGACATCGCCTGGTTGAAGTTCTCGGCGGTGCGCGGGGTGAAGTAGTCGGTGTGCGGATCGACAGCGCTGGTGTAGGCGTTCATGAAGAACTGGAAGACATCCTCGCCCTTCAGCTCGTTGACCGACTTTTCAAGCGTGGCATAGCGCTTGTCCAGCGTCTTGCGGATGTCATCGGGCTTCTTGCCGGCCAGCTTAAGGCGCAGCCAGTCATTCTTCACCGACTTGCGCCACAGCTCATCCAGCTCGGCGCTGCTGGCGGCCCACGGCACCTTCTTGCGGTCGTACTCGAAGCGCTCGTCGGTGGTGAAGTCCGGTTCCTGCTTGAGCAGCTTGCGCGCGTAGGCCACGCGCTCGCCGACGCGCTGCTTGTAGACCGCAAAGACCTGGAATGCCGGCTCCAGCTCGCCGCCGCGAATGGCCGAGGAAATGTTGGCTTCGAACGGCGCAAAGCGCGCCACGTCGGCCTGGGTGAAGTACTGCTTGCCGCCGTCAAGCGTCTCCAGGTAGCGCTTGAACACGTCCTTGGACGTGGCCTCGTCCAGCTCGCGCGGGCGGTAGGCATAACGGCTGTCGGACAGCAGGCCGTACACCAGCTTGGAGGTGGTCACCTGATCGGCGGTTACCGCAGCGGGCAATGCCGGCGAGTCGGCCTTGGCCGCCAGCGCCAGCGGCGCCACCAGCGCCAGGGCCATCAGGAATGCGGGGGCTTTGAATTTCATTGACGTGCTCGAAGGCGCCTTGCCAAGGGGGAGACTGCGGGGTGTTAAGACACCACGACAGTGCCGAAAGTTGCCGGGTTTGTCACCCGGCCGCGCTCGGTGGAAAACCAGCCTAGCCGGGCCGGTGTAGCAAATTGTGAATGCATGTAGAGCCGAGCCCATGCTCGGCTGGCCGGCAGCAAGCAGCCGAGCATGGGCTCGGCTCCACGGCAGGCAGAGGTGTGCGGATCAAGGGTCCGCACCCACAGGAGAAGTAGCTCCCACCCACCGGCAGGGTGTCAGGAAATGCCGGCGCCCTTGGCCTGGACGTCGGCGTGGTACGACGAGCGCACCATCGGGCCGGAGGCCACGTGGCTGAATCCCAGCTCGTAGCCGTAGTCCTCCAGCGCCTTGTAGTCCTCGGGAGTCCAGTACTTCAGTACCGGGTGGTGATGCGCGGTCGGCTGCAGGTACTGGCCGATGGTGATCATGTCCACATCGTGCGCGCGCAGGTCGCGCATGGTGGCCTTGATCTGTTCGAAGTCTTCGCCCAGACCCAGCATGATGCCGCTCTTGGTCGGCACGCCCGGGTGCTGCGCCTTGAAGTTCTTCAGCAGGTTCAGCGACCACTGGTAGTCCGCACCCGGGCGCACATTGCGGTACAGGTCCGGTACGGTTTCGATGTTGTGGTTGAACACATCCGGCGGGTTCTGCGCCAGGATCTCCAGCGCGCGCTCCATGCGGCCCTTGCCACGGAAGTCCGGCGTCAGCACTTCGATGCGGGTACCCGGCGACTTTTCGCGGATGGCGGTGATGCAGTCGACGAAGTGCTGGGCACCGCCGTCACGCAGGTCATCGCGGTCGACGCTGGTCACCACCACGTACTTCAGGCCCATGTCGGCCACGGTCTGGCCGAGGCTGGCCGGTTCGTTGGCATCCGGCGGCTTCGGGCGGCCATGGGCCACGTCGCAGAACGAGCAGCGGCGGGTGCAGACCTCGCCGAGGATCATGAAGGTGGCGGTGCCATGGCCGAAGCATTCGTGGATGTTCGGGCAGCTGGCTTCCTCGCATACGGTCACCAGGCGGTTTTCGCGCAGCTTGGCCTTCAGGTTCTGCACGGCATTTCCCGAGGGAATGCGCACGCGGATCCATGACGGCTTGCGCAGCACCGGCGCGTCGGCGAACTGCACCGGCGAGCGGTTGATCTTGTCACCGCCCAGCTGCTTGACCCCGGCCTGCAACGGCGCGGCGGATGGGGAGTCGCCCTGCACGATCTGCAGGGGAATGGAACGGGCGGTGGTTTCAGTCATGGCAGTTCCGGGAGCGGTCAGGCGGCCGCAGAAAGATCGGGCAGTTCGTGCGTGGGCTGGAGCAGCAGGCCGAACTGGCGGGCCAGGTGCTCCAGCAGTACCGGCTTGACGGCCTCCATGCCGGAGGGCCCGCCCAAGTCTACTACCGAGGTCACCTGCAACCCCTGATAGCCACAGGGATTGATGCGGTGGAAGGGTTCCAGGTCCATGGCCACGTTGAAGGCCAGTCCATGGAAGGTGCAGCCGCGCCGCACACGGATGCCGAGCGCAGCGATCTTGGCACCACCGACGTAGACGCCCGGGGCGCCCTCGCGGCGTTCGGCACCGATGTTCCACTCGGCCAGCGTATCGATGAGGGCCTGCTCGATGCGGCACACGTAGTCGCGGACCCCGATCCCCAGCCGCGGCAGGCGCAGCAGCGGATAGACCACGATCTGGCCGGGACCGTGGTAGGTCACCTGGCCACCTCGGTCCACGTGCAGCACCGGGATCTCACCCGGTGCCAGCACGTGCTCGTCCTTGCCGGCCTGGCCCAGGGTGAACACCGGGTCGTGCTCGACCACCCACAGCTCGTCGGCATCGTTGTCGCTGCGCTGGTCGGTGAAGCGCTGCATGGCGCGCCATACCGGCTCGTAGGCCTGGCGGCCGAGGTCACGGACCACCGCCGGACGCGGCGCGCGGTGTTCCGGGGCGGCTTCGGCCGGGCAGCTGTCGGCTACAGCGTCCACTTCACTTCCGGGTGGTCGCGCAGCGCCTGGTGCGCCAGGTCGTACTGCTCGCGGCTTTCGGCCTTGAACACGATGCGGACGGAGACGTACTTGCCGTTGGAGGAGTGCTTCCAGCTGATGCGTTCGTTGACCACATCGATGCCGGCAGCCAGCAGCAGGCGGGGGAGCTCATGTTCCAGGCCGCGGTTGGCCGGGCCCATGGCGCTGAGCTCGAACTGGCCGGGGAACTGGAAGCCGTGGTCGGGGTTGTCGGACTTGATTTCCATGGAGCCATTATCGGGCCGCAGGGCAACAAACCCAAGAGTATTCATCAACGTCAAAGGGCGCACTGGTGAGTCGCTGCGTTGCAGCTGAACAGACGTTCAGCATTGGTCATTGCCCCGAAGCCCGCTACAGGAGGGTTCAGAATTGTCCTCACGAGACAATGTCGTTTTCGGAACAGACAAGTGATTCGAACGCGCTCGTTCCGTCACGTCCCCGCGAGTACCGTGTCGCGGCATATAACGACAGACAGAACAAAGCCCTCCCAATGAGTCCCCCTTCCCACCGCCGCCTTGCGGCCCTCGGCCTGTACGGCCTGCTGGCTGCTGCCCTCCCGCTTGCCGCCCAGGCGGCCGAACAATGTGGCCCGGACGCGATGCGCGACCATCCGCCGCAGGTCAATTTCCGCGTCGACAACGACCTGTTCGGCGGCCGCCACCAGGATCAGGGCTATACCAACGGTGCGCTGTTGACCCTGGTCTCCCCCAATCTGGTCGATTACACCGACGACCCCTGCCTGCCACGCATGGCGCGCTGGGTGAACCGGTACCTGGAAGGGCTGCATCCGGGCAGGTTCGAACAGCAGAACATGATCTTCAGCATCGGCCAGGGGATTTTCACCCCAACCGATTTCAGCCGCAGGGACCTGATCGAGGACGACCGCCCTTACGCCGGCGTGCTGATCGCAAACTTCGGTTTCAATGCGCGCAGCGGCGACCGCCTGCAGACCACCCAGCTGACACTGGGCGTGGTCGGCCCGTGGGCGCAGGGCAAGCAGGTGCAGAATGCCGTGCATGAAGTGTTGGGCGACGAGAAATTCAAGGGTTGGGACAACCAGCTGCACAACGAACCACTGTTCATGCTGACCCATGAGCGCATGCGCCGCTGGCCGGGCGATGCCAGCGTCAATGCCGACGGTTGGGGTTGGGACGCGATCAGCCACTACGGCGGGTCGATCGGCAACCTGGAAACCAAGGCCAATTTGGGCGGTGAAGTGCGCTTCGGCTGGAAGCTGCCGGATGACTTCGGCAGCACGCCGTTGCGCCCGGCAGGTGAGAACACGGCGCCGACCCGCGGCGGCCGCCCAAGCGGGTGGTCCTGGCACCTGTTCGCGACCTCCGACGCTGCCTGGGTGATCCGCGACATCACGCTAGATGGCAACACCTTCCGCAACAGCCACAGCGTGGACAAGCGCCATGTGGTGGCCTACGGCGGGTACGGCGTGGCGGTGATGTACGGCCGCTGGAAGTTCGCTGCCGCGCGCTACCACAGCACGCGCGAATTCAACGGCCAGCGCCAATCGCCGGTGTTCGGCAGCTTCACCATCAGCCGCTCGCTGTAGGCGAGGGGCTGAGGGTGAAGCGGGTAGGTGCCGACCGTTGGTCGGCACACCGGTTACTGCATCGCTCGCTGCAAGTGAGGCGCTGCCGGTAGTGCCGGCCGCTGGCCGGCTCTCGCATTTCCGGATGGATTCATGGGGAGCCGGCCAGCGGCCGGCACTCCCCCCATCCGCATCCGACATCCCGGAACGAAAAGGCCGGCATACGCCGGCCTTTTCATTCACCACGCCGGGGCGTGGATCATTCCGATTCCCACCACATCCAGAAGCTGTCCCACAGGCGCTTGAAGAAGCCGGCCTGTTCGACGGCAGTCACGGCGACCAGCGGCGCTTCGGCGACGACCTTGCCGTCCAGCGTGACCTTCACGGTGCCGATCTGCTGGCCGGCAGTGAACGGTGCCTCCAGGGTCTTGGGCACGTCGATGCTCGGCTTCAGGTCGTTGTAGCGGCCGCGCGGCACGCTGACCAGCATCGGCTGCGCCACGCCCAGCTGCACCTTGTCGGCGGTGCCCTTCCAGACCTTGTGCTCGGCCACGGGCTTGCCCGGCTCGTACAGGCGGTGGGTCTCGAAGAAGCGGAAACCCCAGTTCAGCAGGGCCAGGCTGTCATCAGCGCGCTGCTTTTCCGACGCACCACCCAATACCACGGCGATCAGGCGCTGGTCGCCGCGCTGCGCCGAACTCATCAGGCAGTAACCGGCTTCGGAGGTGTGGCCGGTCTTGATGCCGTCGACGCTGCCATCTCGCCACAGCAGCAGGTTGCGGTTCGGCTGCTTGATGTTGCCGACCTGGAATTCCTTGATCTTGTTGTACGCGTAGGTTTCCGGGTAATCACGCACCATCGCGCGGCCCAGCAGTGCCAGGTCATAGGCGGTGCTGTGGTGGCCTTCGGCGGTCAGGCCGTGGGCGTTGACGAAGTGCGAGTTCTTCATGCCGATCTTGGCGGCGTAGCTGTTCATCAGCGACGCGAAGGCTTCTTCGCTGCCGGCCACATGCTCGGCCAGGGCGATCGCGGCGTCATTGCCGGACTGGATCGCCATGCCCTTTTCCATGTCTTCCAGGCGTGCGGTCTGGTTGACCGGGAAGCCGCTGTAGCTGCCATCGGTGCCGGCGCCGCCTTCGCGCCAGGCGCGCTCGCTCATCATCACCTGGTCATCCGCACGGACCTTGCCGTTCTTGACCTCGGCGGCAACCACGTAGGACGTCATCACCTTGGTGATGCTGGCCGGGGCCAGCTGCTCGTGGATGTTTTCGCCAGCCAGCACCTGGCCGGTGGCGTAGTCCATCAGCACCCAGGCCTTGGATACGCTCGGCACCGGCGCCGGGGGGGTGGCGACGGTGGCCGGGGCGGCAGCGGCGGCGGCAGGCGCAGGCGTAGCCGGGGTCGGAAGCGGCGTCTGGGCGGAAGCCAGGCCCACCACCAGGGTGGCGGCCAGGGCGGTGGCGGCGGAACGGAAATTCATTGGACAGCAGGCTCCAGGGGACGGCCAGGAATGGAGGGTGGAACGAAGCGGCCATTGTAAGGCCGGGCGAGCCTGGGCCGGCAGCACCAGCCCAGGCGGGTCAATCCTTGACGATCTGCGGCGAACCCAAGCCCAGACCGGCGATGCGGCCGACAAGTTCCGCGGCACTGGCATGGTCGCTGGCGGGAACGCGCAGCCGGAACAGGGTGCGGCCACCGGCGGCGATGTCGCTGATGGTCGCGCCGACAATGCCGGCCGCGTTGAGCTGGCCCATCGCGCGGTTGGCATTGTCGCGGCTGGAGAAGCTGGCGACCTGCACCATCACCGCGCCGACCACCTGCTGCGACAGGCTGGGGGCTGCTGCGGTGGCGGGCACCGTACGCACTGCGGCCGGCGCGACCGTGCGCGGCGCGGCGCTGGCGACTGCAACCGGCGCCATTGTGGGGCTGCGCACCGGCGGTGCGCTCGGCGGCAGGCTGCTGACCGCCACGTCCGGCACCGCGCTGGCCACGCCCTGTGTGGTGGCCGGCTGGCCACGCGCAGGCGTGGCGTCGGCCGGAAGGCGCTTGACCAGGCGATCGATGTCGCTGTCGGCGGTGGCACGCGCAGCCGTTACCGGGCGCGTACTGGCCGCCGCGACAGCCGTTTCGGCGGCACGGCGCTCGCGGCGCGACGGCTTCTGCGCCAGCAGGTTGCCCTCGCCCGGCTGCAACGCGCGCACCTCCACATTGCCGGTACCGCGCTGGGTGATGCCCAGCCGCACTGCGGCGGCATAACTGAGGTCGACCACACGGCCATCATGGAACGGGCCACGGTCGTTGACGCGCACAATCACCGACTCGCCGTTGTCCAGGTTGGTCACACGGGCGAAGCTGGGCAGCGGCAGCGTCTTGTGCGCGGCGGTGAACTGGTACATGTCGTAGACCTCGCGGTTGGAGGTCAGGCGGCCGTGGAACTTGGCGCCGTAGTACGACGCGGTACCGCGCTCGACATAGTTGCGGGTGTCGTCGAGCACCTTGTACGACTTGCCCAGCACCACGTACGGCGACTTGTTGCCGATGGCCGAACGCTCTTCGGCGGTCACTTCCGGCTCGGGAATGCAGGCGACGTTGGGAATGTAGTCCGGGGTGCTGTCGCGCACGCCTGGCTTGTACAGCCCCCCGGCGGTGTAGTTGCCGCGCGTGTTCGGGTCTTCCTTGGCCGCGGCATAGGGCGAGCCTTCCGGGCAATGCGCCGGGCGCGAGCCCCGACCCTGCACCACCGTGCCGCTGGGCTTGCCACCGTGGCCGGCCGTGGCCGGCTTCTTCGGCGCACTGCTGCAGGCAGCCAGCGCGAGGACGATCAAGCTCGGGACCAGCCATCTGATGTTCATGCCGGGGGCAGCTCCTGTCCGGCGATGGCCTGCGACAACTGGAACACGGCCATCGCGTACATCTTCGAGAGGTTGTAGCGGGTGATCGCGTAGTAGTTCTGGAAGCCCAGCCAGTACTGCTTGCCGGTGCTGCCCTCAAGCGTGATCGGCGTTGCGGTGGCGCCCGGCTGCACCGCAGCGCTGGGCTGGTAGCCGCGCTGGGCCAGGTCGGCCAGCGACCAGGTCGGCATCCATTCGGTCGGGTTGAACTCCTCGCGACCCGGCGCCAGCGTGGCCGGTACGGCCACCTGGCCACCACGGACCCAGCCGCCCTTCTTCACGAAATAATTGGCGATGGACGAGAACACATCGTCGTAGCTGGTGAACAGGTCGCGACGGCCATCGCCATTACCGTCCACGGCGTAATCGAGATAGCTGGACGGCATGAACTGGCCCATGCCCATCGCACCGGCATAGCTGCCCTTGAGCGTGGTGATGTCCAGCTTTTCCTCACGGCCCAGCTCGAACAGCTTGGCCAGCTCATCGCGGAAGAACAGCTCGCGGCGCACTTCGCGTTCCAGCTTGGCCGGGTCGCCACTGCGCGGGTAGTAGAACGCCAGCGTGTACAGCGCATCGAGCACGCGGTGGTTGCCGGCATTTTTCCCGTAACTGGTCTCCACGCCGATGATCGCCACGATCACCTCGGCCGGCACGCCGGTGCGCTGCTGCACGCGATCCAGTTCGACACGATGCTGGGCCAGGAACGCGCGGCCGCCATCGATGCGTGCCTTGCTGATGAACATCGGCCGGTATTCGTTCCACGGTTTGACCCGTTCGGCCGGACGCGACATGGCGGCGATGATCGGCTGGCGCACCTGCGCCTGGTCGAGCACGCTGCTGATCTGCTCCGGCCTCAGGCCATAGCGCTTGGCGGTATCGGCAATGAAGCGGGCCCGTGCAACCTCGAACGGCACCGGGGTGAGATCGACCGGCGGTGCGGTGGCGGCAGCGGCTTCAGGCGCGGCCTCGGCCGGACCATGGGCCTTGGCGGACGGCTGGCGCGGCGTGCTGCTGGCCTGCGGCGAAGACGGTGGGGACTTCGGCTGGGTCGCGCAGGCGACCAGGCCGAGGGTGAGCATGCAGGCCAGAGTGCGTCGAATCATCGTCGCAGGTTAGCAGGTCATGGATGAATTAAAACCCCTAACACCATGAATCACAACGATTTGCCCCCGTTCAGCGGGAAATGTGAAGACGTCGTGATCGGGCTTCCCCATTCAGATAGAGGTGGCCGGTTGCGTCCCCATCCCCGCAGACGCAACCGGCGACCGGATCCGGTCGGTACCTGCGCGGCTGCCGCTCCCCAGTGACAGTTCCCCGCGCTCCCTGTACCCGTTGGATCAGTACTGCTCCCGCCCGACGCCCCCTCGCGCTGCATCGATTGACGGCGCGCCGTGCCGAACGGGCCGCCATTGTGCAGGCCGATTACGACAAGTCCATTGATCAAGATCAACGCGGCGTAAAAATGTGAACCAGCTAACGTTTTTTGCGGACTTTGGTCAGCGGGTGTGCTGTCGTGCAGCGTTGTGAGAACGCTTCCATAACCGGCGTTGCGCAGAGTCAGGAAGTTTCCAGCCGTCGGCTCAGCCCCTCGTGGGTGGTGTCTGGGTGGTCGCGGAAAGGAGAAGCCGCGGGTGGGGCGGTCGGGTTGGGTGCGCGGGGGACGCCGTGAATCCGTCCCTGGAGGCTTGGCAGCCGCATCCATGCGGCTGACACCCCCGCGTACCCAACCCGACCGGCCTCTGACAGATTTCGGAGGTCTGCCACCCACGGAGAAGAAAAAGAAGATCAAAAGCGGATCGCGACGCTGCGCTTGCTCGTGAGCCGAGCATGGATCGGCTCTACACAAGGCAATGAAGCGACCCGCCAGGCCGCCTTTGCTTTTGATCTTCTCTTTCTTCTCCGTGGGTAGACGCGCACGGAACCTGTCCGTGGCCGGGTAGATGGGCTGCGCAGGGGCGTGAGCCGCATGGATGCGGCGACCGAGCTTACATGGATGTACTTGCAGCGTCCCCTGCGCGGCCCATCTACCCGGCTCCACCCATGAACTGCTTTGCGCGGTCATCCACGAGGGGCTGCGCCGTTGGCTGGAAACCCTATCCCCCGTGCACGGGCCGGTGCCCACGCACCGCCATCACCAGTCCGATGCCGGCCAGCAACGAGACCGCCGATGTCCCGCCATAGCTGATCAACGGCATCGGGATGCCTACCACCGGCAGCAGGCCGGAAATCATTCCGCCGTTCACCAGCACGTAGACGAAGAACGCCAACCCCAGGCTGCCGGCCAGCAACCGTGCATGCGTGTCGCGTGCGTGCACTGCGATCCACAGGCAGCGTCCGACCACGAACAGGTACAGCGCGAACAGCGTCGCCACACCGATCCAGCCGAATTCCTCGGCCAGCACCGAGAACGCGAAGTCGGTGGTGTACTCGGGCAGGAAATCCAGCGTGGCCTGCGTGCCCTGCCCCCAGCCACGCCCCTGCCAGCCACCGGAACCGATCGCGATGCGTGACTGCAGGATGTTCCAGCCGGTGCCGAGCGGGTCTGCCGCCGGATCGAGGAAGGTCAGCACGCGATCCTTCTGGTACTGACGCAACAGACCGAACCATGCCAGGGGTGCGACCACCGCAAGCCCTGTTGCCCCGGTCGCCACCCATCCCCAGTGCAGGCCCGCCAGCAACAAGGCGAACACGCCGCTGGCGGTGACCAGCGTTGCGGTACCGAGGTTGGGCTGCATCAGGATCAGTACTGCAGGCATGCCGATCAGCACCGCAGCCGTCAGTACCGTGCGTGGCGACGGCGGCAGCGGTTGGCGATGCAGGTACCAGGCCATCATCAGCGGCAGGCTGAGCTTGAGCAGTTCGGACGGTTGCAGGTAGAACACGCCGAGGTTGAGCCAGCGCTGCCCGTATTTGCCGGTGCCGACCACGTAGACCGCCATCAGCGGCAGCATCGACAACGCATACAACGCTGGTGTCCACGCCCGCAGGCGCAGCAGCGAAACACGCGACAGCAGCCACATCGCCACCAGGCCACCGGCAAAGCGCGCCGCCTGCCCGGCCACGGGGCCGGACACGCTGTGGAGCACCGCCAGGCCGACGCCCATCAGGATCAACAACGCAACCAGCAACGGCAGATCGATCGTGCGCACCGCCTCACGGCAGCCGCCAAGCAGTCGTTTCCATTCCACACGGCCACGGTAGCAATGCGTGCTTGCATGAAGCTGTCAGCGCGGCGCCGCATTTGTAGAGTCGAGCCATGCCCGACTGCCTTTCATACAGCAGAAGCAGCCGAGCATGGCTCGGCTCTACACGAATCAGGAGCAGGAAGCGCGGCGGCTAGCCGTAGCCGCCGTGCACCGGGTTGTGGCTGCGCACCGCCATCACCAGGCCGAAGCCGGCCAGCAGTGACACCGCCGAGGTACCGCCGTAACTGATCAGCGGCATCGGCACGCCCACCACCGGCAGCAGGCCGGAAATCATCCCGCCGTTGACCAGTACGTAGACGAAGAACGCCAGTCCGGTGGCCCCGGCAAGCAGGCGCGAATAGGAATCGCGCGATTGGCTGGCAATCCACAGGCAACGCCCGATCACCAGCAGGTACAGCGCCAGCACGGTGGCCACGCCGATCCAGCCGAATTCCTCGCTCAGCACCGAGAACGCGAAGTCGGTGGTCTGCTCGGGAATGAAGTTCAGGTGCGACTGCGAGCCCTCGCCCCAGCCCTTGCCATCGAAGCCCCCGGAACCGATCGCGATCTTCGACTGGATGATGTTCCAGCCGGCGCCAAGCGCGTCCATTTCCGGGTCCAGGAACATCATGATGCGGTCCTTCTGGTACGGCCGCAGCAGCCAGAACCAGGCCACCGGCGCGACCGCGGCCACGCCGCCTACGCCCAGCCCGACCCACCACCACGGCAGGCCTGCCAGCAGCAGCACGAACACGCCACTGGCGGCGATCAGCACACCGGTGCCGAAGTCCGGCTGCAGCATCACCAGGCCGGTCGGTACGCCGATGATGACCAAGGCCACGAGCACGGTATTGAAGCGCGGTGGCAGCGGCATCCTGTGCAGGTACCAGGCCACCATCATCGGCAGGCTCACCTTCAGCAGCTCGGCCGGCTGCAGGTAGAAGAACTTCAGGTCCAGCCACTGCCGGCCGTACTTGCCGGTGCCGAGCACGAACACCGCCAGCAACGGAATCATCGAGATCGCATAGATCATCGGCGTGGCCGAGCGGATGCGCAGGATAGGCACGCGCGAGATGCCCCACAGCGCCGCCATGCCCACCGCGAAGCGCGCGCCCTGGGCCATCACCAGGCTGTCGCCTCCGGCACTCTTCAGGGTCGCCAGGCCGATCACCATCAGCGCGCCGAGGGCCAGGCACAGCACCCAGTCCAGCGTACTGAAGAAGCGGCGCAGCATGTCGCCGGCCCACCGCAGGAACACTCTCATCGGGCGGGCTCCGCAGGGGTCGGCCGTGGCGTGGCCGGCAACGCGGCGGCCTGCGCATCCGGCTGCGGCGCGGGTGCAGGCGCCGGTGCAGGCACGCCGATCAGCACCGGATGTTCTCCCACCTGTGCAGCGGCAAGGTCGCCGGCCTGGCGCGCGCTCGCGTCTTCGTTGTCGAACGCGGTGGCACCGATGGCAGTGGTGCCGCGCTCGCTGTCCAGCGGCTGCATGCCTTCGGGCATCTTGCCCAGCAGGTAGGCATCGAACACCTTGCGGGCGATCGGCGCCGCGGCTGAACCACCGTAGCCACCGCCTTCCACCGCCACCGCAATCGCGATCACCGGGTTTTCGACCGGCGCGAAGCCAACGAACAGCGCGCGGTGGCGCAGGTGCATCGGCAGGCTCTTCGGGTTCACTGCAGCAGTGCCCTTGCGGCTGATGACCTGTGCGGTACCGGTCTTGCCGGCCATCACGTACGGCGCACCCACCGCCACGCGCCAGCCGCTGCCGCCGGGCCGCATGGTCGCCATCATGCCCTCGCGCACGGCCTGCACGTTGTTGGGGTTGGGGCTGATCGGCTTGCTTTCGCCGGCCGGCATTGCCGTCCAGTCGCTGTCGAATCCTTCGCGCTGCTGGATCACCAGGTGCGGGGTGCGCAGCTGGCCGTCGGCCAGCGCGCTGACGCCGCGCGCCAGCTGCAGCGGGGTGACCTTCCAGTCGCCCTGGCCGATGCTGATGTTGACCGTGTCGCCCGGGAACCAGGCTTCCTTGCGGGTCTTCCGCTTGTAGGCCGGCGACGGCAGGATGCCGCCGATTTCGCCGGTGAGGTCGATGCCGGTCGGCTGGCCGAAGCCGTAGTACTCCATGTAATGGTCGAAGCGCTCGATGCCCAGGTCCAGCGCCAGCTTGTAGTAATAGGTATTGACCGATTCGGCGATCGACTTGCGCAGGTCGGTCCAGCCGTGGCCGCCGCGATGCGCATCACCCCAGCCACGTGAAGTGCCGGGCAGGTAGAACATGCCGGTGGACAGCACCTTGTCTTCCGGGCGGCGCACGCCCGAATCCAGGCCGGCCAGGCCGATCAGGGGTTTCAGCGTGGAACCGGGGGCGACGCCACCGAGCACCAGGCGGTTGAACTGCGGCCGCGACGGGTTTTCGTTCAATGCCTTGAAGTCGGCATGGGAAATGCCGTTGACGAACAGGTTGGGGTCGTAGGACGGCAGGCTGACCATCGCCAGCACTTCGCCGGTACGCGGGTCCATCGCCACCGCCGAGCCTTCCTGGTCGCCGAAGGCAGCCACCATCGCGCGCTGCAGGTCGGCGTCGATCGACAGCCGCAGGTCCGCACCGGACTGCGCGGCCACCCGGCCGATGGTGCGGATCGCGCGGCCCTGCACGTTGGTCTCGACCTGTTCATAGCCGACCCGGCCACGCAGCTGCTGCTCGTAATAGCGCTCCAGGCCGGATTTGCCGATGTGGGTCAGCGCGGCATTACCTTCGCCGAGGATTTCCAGATCCTTGTCATCGACGCGACCGACGTAGCCGATGATGTGCGCGAACAGATCGCCATACGGGTAGCGCCGGGTCAGGTAGGGTTCCAGCTCGACCCCCGGGAAACGCCAGCGGTCGACGGCAAAGCGCGCCATCTCCTCGTCGCTCATGCGCAGCTTCAGCGTGACCGGCAGGAACTTGCGGCGCGCCTTGCGCGACTTGTTGAACGCTTCCAGCTCTTCCGGGCTGATGCTGATGATCTTCGCCAGCCCTTCCAGGGTGGCGTCCATGTCCTTGACCTTGTCCGGGGTCACGTCCAGGCGGAACGCCGGCACGTTCTCGGCCAGCAGGCGGCCATTGCGGTCGTAGATCATGCCGCGCCCGGGCACCACCGGCCGCGGCTTGATGCGGTTGGCTTCCGAGCGCGTGGCATAGACGTCGTGGTCAAGCACCTGCAGCTTGAAGTACCAGCCGCCCAGCCCCAGCAGGCAGACCAGCACGCCCAGGAAACCGAGCGCCGCGCGACGGCGGAACTGCTCGGCTTCGGCGTGTGGATTCTTGACCTGGCGTCGCGGAATCATGGCTCAGCGCCCGCGCTTGCCGAAGCGCACCGCGTCCAGCAGCACGAACACCAGCGGCCACAGGCCCATGCCCAGCAGCGGGGCCCACCAGTACGACCACGGCAGGGTCGGTTCGCCCACTAGGATGTGCACCAGTGCGCTGACGATGCGGTCGTTGAACAGCAGGCCGCCGATGGCCAGCATCTGCTGCGACATCGGGAAGAAGCGGATGCGCGCGCGGAAGCGCTGCAGGATGAAAGCCAGCATCACCAGCCGCAGTGCCTGTTCGCCGAGGACACCGCCGTACAGCAGGTCGGCGATGACGCCGCTGGCGAAGGCGATGCCCAGGCCGACGCGCTCGGGCGCTTCGATGACCCAGTACGCCAGCACCAGCGCCAGCCAGTACGGGCGCAGCGGCTGCAGCAGCGCCGGCAACGGCAGCAGGCCCAGCAGCAGCGCCACCACCAGGCTGGCCGGCAGCACCCATGGCTTGTCGCGCAGGCGGCTCATCGCTGCGCCTCCGGCGTGGTCGGTTGCCGGCCAGCGGCCGGCACTACCGGAGCAGCAGGATCAGGGGAGGATGCGGGGGCAACAGACCTCGTTTGCGACGAGGGCTGTTGCCGGCCAGCGGCCGGCACTACCGGGGCGCTGACCGGAGCTGGCGTCGTTGCCGCTGGCGCGGTTCCCACGGGCACGGTGGCGCCGGTGGCCGGGCCACCCGGGGCGGTTTCTTCCAGCTGCAGGCGCAGCTCCGGCGGAATGCGGATCGCCGCGCCCGGGCGCAGCAGCAGCACGTCGCGGCCGCGGTCGAGCTGCGCCGCCGGCTTCAGTTCGCCGACCAGGAACGCATGGGTGTCGTCCGGTCGCAGGCCGGTGATGGTGCCGACCGGGAAGCCGGCCGGGAAACGACCGCCAAGACCGGAGGTGACGATCTCATCGCCCACTTCCACCCCGGCGCTGAGCGGAATATCGCGCAGTTCCAGCGTGTCGCCGCGGCCATAGACGATCAGGCGAACGCCGTTGCGGGCCACGGTAACCGGCACGGCATGGTCAGGGTCGGTCAGCAGCAGCACGGTAGAGGTGCCGCCGGTGACGCTGATCACCTGGCCCATCAGGCCGCCGGCGTCGATCACCGCCTGGCCGACATGCACGCCCTCGCGGCTGCCGGCATCGAGTACCAGGCGCTGTTTGACCGGGTCCAGGTCGATGTCCAGGATCGGCGCCAGCTGCACGTCCAGGCCACTGCGCTCGGCCACGTTCAGCAGTTCGCGCAGCTGGGCATTGTCCAGTGCGGCGGTCTGCAGGCGGGTCAGGCGCGCGTTGGCCAGCAGCAGCTGGTTGCGCAGTTCGCGGTTCTCGGCGACCAGCTGGCTGTGGCTGGCGGCAGAATCCTTGACCTGGTTGCCGAGCTTGCCGGGCAGGCCGGCCAGTGCCCAGACCGGCTGCACCAGGCTGTTGGCCTGCTCGCGCAGGCGCGCCAGCCAGCCGGCCTGGTCATCGAGCACGATCAGCGTGATGGCCAACGCGAGATAGGCCAGCAACCGCAGGGGGCTGGCGGCATCACCGGATCGGGAGGCGACGGGAGGACCGGCGTAGGGCGGCACGGCAACGATTCAACTGGCAGAAGGCGGAAGGGAAACACGCGGGCGCCCCGCCGGTGCCGGCCCGCCATCACGGCGGGCCGCACCCCGGAAGGGCGCGGCGGGCAGGAACGGCCGGGACGGCTTATTCCGGCGCAAAGAACTCGTTGCCGTGCATGTCCACCAGCTCCAGCGCACGACCGCCGCCGCGGGCCACGCAGGTCAGCGGATCGTCGGCCACCTGCACGTGCAGGCCGGTTTCCTCGGAGATCAGGCGGTCCAGGTCGCGCAGCAGGGCGCCGCCACCGGTCAGCACGATGCCGCGCTCGGCGACGTCGGCGCACAGTTCCGGCGGGGTCTGCTCCAGCGCCAGCTTCACCGCGCTGACGATGCCCGACAGCGGTTCGTGCAGGGCCTCGAGCACCTCGTTGGAGCTGATCTTGATCATCTTCGGCACGCCCTCGGCGAGGTTGCGGCCGGAGATTTCCATCTCGATCACTTCCGCCTGCGGGTAGGCGCAGCCCAGCTCGACCTTGATGCGCTCGGCGGTGGCTTCACCGATCAGCATGCCGTGGTTGCGGCGCACGTAGTTGGTGATGGACTCGTCGAAGCGGTCGCCGCCGATGCGGACCGAGGCCGAATAGACGATGCCGTTGAGCGAGATCACCGCCACTTCGGTGGTGCCGCCCCCGATGTCGATGACCATCGAGCCACGGGCTTCGGTGACCGGCATGCCGGCGCCGATCGCGGCGGCCATCGGCTCTTCGATCAGGAACACGTCACGGGCACCGGCTTCCTCGGCCGATTCCTTGATCGCGCGGCGCTCGACCTGGGTCGAACCGGCCGGCACGCAGACCAGCACGCGCGGGCTCGGGCGCAGCACGCGCGACTTGTGCACCTTCTTGATGAAGTGCTTGAGCATCGCCTCGGTGTAGGTGAAGTCGGCGATGACGCCGTCCTTCATCGGGCGGATGGTGGTGATGTGGCCCGGGGTACGGCCCAGCATCTGCTTGGCTTCGGCGCCTACGGCTGCCACCGAGCGGGTGCCACCGATGGCACGGTCCTGGCGCACGGCCACGACCGATGGCTCGTTCAGTACGATCCCCTGCCCGCGCACGTAGATGAGGGTGTTGGCCGTGCCCAGGTCGATGGACAGGTCGTTGGAGAACATGCCACGGAGTTTCTTGAACATCTGAGGAAGGAGTCCTGAGGGGTGTCGTGCCCGCCGCGGGATGGCGAAAAAATGGGCAGAAATCGAGGCCGACAAGCCTAGCAACCCGCCTGCCGCCGAGCAAGGAAAAAACTAGCTGAACCCGCGTCTTCACAGGCTTTCGGCCTGATCAGGTCTCACCCGGTTCTGGCCCTGAGCGGCACCAGCGGGTAACCTTTGCGCCGTCGGGCGCCCAAGGGCGCCGTTTGCTTGCCCGCTGAACCGGGCCGGCCCACCCCAAAATTCACCGCATAGGCTTACATCGATGTCCGCTCTGATCTGTGGTTCTCTTGCCTTCGACACCATCATGGTGTTCCCGGACCAGTTCAAGAATCACATCCTGCCGGACAAGGTGCACATCCTGAACGTGTCGTTCCTGGTCCCACGCATGCGCCGCGAGTTCGGCGGCTGCGCCGGCAACATCGCCTACAACCTGCACCTGCTGGGTGGCCAGCCGATCCCGATGGGCACGGTGGGATCGGACTTCGGCCCGTACCGCGAGTACTTCGAAGGCCTGGGCATCGACCTGTCGCGCGTGCGCGTGATCGATGAGCTGTTCACCCCGCAGGCGTTCATCACCACCGATCACGACAACAACCAGATCACCGCCTTCCACCCGGGCGCGATGATGCGTTCCTACGAGAACCACGTGCGTGGCGTGCCGGGCGTGACCCTGGGCCTGGTCGGCCCGGACGGCCGCGAAGGCATGATCCAGAACGCGCAGGAATTCCACGAGGACGGCATCCCGTTCATCTTCGACCCGGGCCAGGCCATGCCGCTGTTCAACGGCCCGGAGCTGCGCGCGTTCATCGATCAGGCCGACTACGTGGTGGTCAACGACTACGAGTCGAACCTGCTGCAGGAGCGCACCGGCTGGGACGAAAAGGAGATCGTCAGCCGGGTCAAGGCCTACATCACCACCCGTGGCCCGAAGGGTGCGGTCATCCACACCCCGGAAAAGAGCTACGACATCCCGCCGGCGCACGAGCGCCGCGTGGTCGACCCGACCGGCTGTGGCGACGCCTTCCGCGCCGGCCTGATCTACGGCATCCAGAAGGGCTACGACTGGCTGACCATCGGCCGCATGGGCAACCTGATGGGCGCGCTGAAGGTCGAACACCCGGGCACGCAGAACCAGCGCTTCACCTTCGATGAGTTCAACGAGCAGTTCAAGCAGCAATTTGGCTACGCGCTTAGCGCGTAACCAAATTGCTCGCGCATTCCACCTTATCCCCGCGCCTTCGGCGCGCCCCCTTGAACAACAAGGGGGCTTTCCAGCCGATGCGCTGCTGGGAATGCTGTTGGTAGGTGTCGACCTTGGTCGACACACTGTTTGATTCCTGTAGAGCCGAGCCATGCTCGGCTTGCGCGCGCCAGCGCGATCTGACCGGAGAGCAGCCGAGCGTGGGCTCGGCTCTACATCATCAGGCGCCCTGCCAGGCAGCCAACAAGGCGCGGCAATCGGCGAAATGCCAGTCGGCACGGCCCGGCCACGGATTTTCCGGCAGATTGACCAGCACGGTGTGCGTGCCTGCGGCACGGCCGCACTCCAGGTCATAGGCGTGGTCGCCGACCATCACCGCCTCCTCAGCCCCGGTCCCCCAGCGCCGCAGATGCTGCCGCAGTCCATCCGGCGAGGGCTTGGGCACCGCCTCATCGCGGCCGATGATGTCGGCGTCATCGAACAACGCCCCGACCCCGATCGCCTCCAGCGTCAGCTTCGCCAATGCATGATCGTTGCGGGTCAGGATGCCCAGCCGGCAGCCCGCCGCCGACAGTGCGCGCAGCAGCTTCACCGCACCCGGTGCCGGCAGTGCATCCTGGGCCAGCGCGCGCTCATGATCCAGCAGCCACGCGCGCTTGGCCTGCGCCGGTGCGTCCGGCAAGGCCGCAATATGGTCAAGGATGTCTTCCTCGGCGGCAATCTGCAGCGCGCGGCGGATCGCGGCGAAATCATGCACGGCGACGGTCAGCGTGCCATCCAGGTCGAACACCCAGTGCCGGATCGCGGACAACGCGTGCACTGCGCTGCCCGCCGCAACCCTTACTGCCACCACTGCGGCATGCGGCTGGCGTCGACGCCACCGGTTTCGAACACAGCGGTGCGGGTGCCACCGGCCTTGACCGGGAACTCGATGCTGATCGATTTGCCCTTGCGCGCCAGCTTCCACAGCGCCTTCTGATCGGTGATGAACAGGGCGATGGCTTCATCGGTCTTCGGGCGCCACGCGGCCATGGAAATCGGCTTGCCGTCGTCCACGGTCACTTTCACCGTGCACTGCGGGCAACGGAAATCGCCGGCCTGCAGCACCAGGTACGCATGCCGCTTCCACTCCGGATGATCGCGGAACACCAGCTGCACCGGCTTGGCGCCGCTGCCATCCACGTCCACCCGTTCCTTGCTGTAGATCTGCGCCGAAACCTGGTTGCCCTTGTTGCCCACCGGGATCTGGTTGTACTGCCACAGCGCCTGCATGCGGCGCAGGTCGCGCGCGGCATCGCCCTTGGCCTTGACCTCGTCGAAGCCTGCGGCGATGCGCTCGGCGGCCGCGGTGTCCTTGTACTGGTCCAGCAGCGAGGCGCCGTGCAGGCGCGCGCGCTCCCAGTCCTGCGCGGCCACGGCCATGTCGTACTGCTTGGCCACGTCTTCGGCCTTGGCCTCCTTCTGCGCCTGCACGGCGGCTGCGGCGGCTTCCTGCGCCTTGCGTTCTTCCTCGGGGTTGCTGCAGGCGGCCAGCGCCAGCGTGCAGGCGGTGAGCAGGATCAGTCGTTTCATGGCGGAGGTCCTTTGCGAGTGCATCCCGATTCTATCGGCAGCGAAAAGCGGATACACCAACGGCGGGTTTCCCCGCCGTTGGTGGTGAAGCAGTGACCGGTTGCCGGCCAGCGGCCGGCACTACCGCTTACTTGGCTTCAGCCTTGGCCAGCATGTCCTGGACCGAGGCGGTGGTGATCGGGTGGTAGCCCGGCTTGGCCCTTTCGAAGGCCTGCTTGGCCAGCTCCAGCCCCTTCGGGGTCTTCACCAGTTCGGCGTAGATCGGCAGGATCAGCTTGCGACGGCCGACGCGCTCGATGAATGCCGCCGCGCCTTCATTGGCCTGCTCGTAGCCGCTGCGGATCGCCAGCGGGTACCAGCGCATGGCGATTTCGCCATTCGGGGTGCCGGTGAAGTGGAAGGCCTTGTCCAGCGTGGCCAGCTTGTCCAGCGGCTGGGTCGCGCCCAGGCCGTCGATGAAGCGCACCCATTCCTGGGTGCTCCAGTCGGCGATGACCTGGCTGCTGGGCACGGTGCCGGCGCTGGCAAAGGCGATGCGTGCGGTATCGACGCTGCTGAAGTTGCGCGACTGCGCCTTGGCCGCAAACGCCGGGATACCCGGCTCGTCCAGCCATGCCTTCAGTTCGGCCTCGGTCACTGCCGACGGATTCTTCGGCAGCAGGTTCTTCTTCATGTAGTCGACGAACTGGTCGGTGTTCGCGCTCTGGAAAGCATGGTCATCGAACCAGCCGCGCAGGAACGGATCGAAGGTCTCGCGGCCGAAGCGCTGCTCCAGGAACTCCAGGAACCATGCACCCTTGACGTAGGCGACCTGGCTGAGCGCTTCGTCGGGGTCGCGCTCGTTCAGCGGCGGCAGCGCCAGCGCCTGGTCGGCCGGGCTCATGTCCTTCACTTCGGCCAGCAGGTCGGTCTGGTCGATCTGCTTCTCCATCTCGGCCATCTCCTTGCCGTACAGGGCTTCGGTGATGCGGCCCTGGACGTAGGTAGTGAAGCCTTCATTGAGCCAGATGTCCTTCCAGCTGGCGTTGGTCACCAGGTTGCCCGACCAGCTGTGCGCCAGTTCATGGGCGACCAGCGAGACCAGCGACTTGTCGCCGACGATCACGGTCGGGGTGGCGAAGGTCAGGCGCGGGTTCTCCATGCCGCCGAACGGGAACGACGGCGGCAGCACCAGCATGTCGTAGCGGCCCCAGCGGTATTCGCCGTACAGCTTCTCGGCGGCACCGATCATCTTCTCGGTGTCCTCGAATTCCTTGGCGGCCTTGTTGACCATGGTCGGCTCGGCCCAGACGCCGGAGCGGCCGGAGATCGGCTCGAACACCAGGTCGCCGGCCGCGATGGCCAGCAGGTAGGACGGAATCGGCTGCGGCATCTTGAAGGTGTAGTCACCGTCACGCGCGGCCTTCGGATCGTTGTCGGCGCTCATCAGCACCATCACGTCCGGGCGCGAGACCACGTGCGCGCTGTAGGTGAAACGCACGCTCGGGGTGTCCTGCAGCGGCACCCACGAACGGGCGTGGATGGCCTGCGACTGGCTGAACATGAAGGGCAGCTTCTTGCCCTCGGTCATCGACGGTGCCAGCCACTGCAGGCCCGAGGCGGTCGGTGCGGTGTGGTAGGTCACTTCCACCTTGGCCGGCTGTTCCGGGGCCTCGATGGTCAGCTTGCTGCCGAACACCTTGTCGGCCGGGGCCAGTTCGAACTTCAGCGGGCTGCGCGCGCCGTCGGCGGCAACGGCCTCGACCTTGGACACGGTCAGCTCGCGGGTGTCGAGCACCAGTTGCCTGGCGTCCTTCTGTTTCCATTCCAGGGTGTAGGTGGCGGTACCGCCGATCTGCTTCTGGTCGAAGTCCAGCTTCAGATCCAGCGCGATGTCCTTGATGACGACCTTGTCCGGCTCGGCGTACGAGCTTTCGTCGTGGCTGCGGTTCTCGGCGTTCACGGGGGCGGCAGGGGCCTTTGCGGCAGTCGGGGCGGCGGCGGGCGCGGCCGCCTCCTGGGAGCAGCCGGCGGCCAGGGCCACGGCCAGCGGAAGGAGCATCAGCGGATTACGCATGAATCGGGACCGTTACGGGGATCAAACCCCAATGGTAACTCCCTCCGGCCGCGCAGGCGTTGCGCGGTGCGGGGTAATGGCGGCCCACAGCACCGGTAGTGCCGGCCGCTGGCCGGCATCCGCACGGACGATGACCGGGCACGGGGATGCCGGCCAGCGGCCGGCACTACCCGGACACCGGGCTTACAGCTTGTAGCCCGAGTGGATCGAGACGATGCCGCCGGTCAGGTTCTTGTAGTGGCAGCGCTCGAAGCCGGCCTGCGCCATCATCGCCTTCAGTTCGTCCTGCGGCGGGTGCTTGCGGATGCTCTCGGCCAAGTACTGGTAGCTGTCCGAATCGTTGGCGAACAGCTTGCCCAGCTTCGGCAGGATCTTGAACGAGTGGAAGTCGTAGATGGGCTTGAACCAGTCCGCGGTGACTTCGGAGAACTCCAGCACGCGGGCCTGGCCGCCCACCTTCAGCACGCGGTACATCTCGCGCAGGCCAGCGTCCTTGTCGGTCACGTTGCGCAGGCCGAAGGCAATGGTGACCAGATCGAAGCTGTTGTCCGGGAACGGCAGGGCTTCGGCGTTGCACTGCACGTAGTCCAGGCCGAGCACCAGGCCGCGGTTGGTCAGGCGGTCACGGCCGACCGACAGCATGCCGGCGTTGATGTCGCCCAGCACCACCGAGCCCTCGGCGCCGACGCGCTCCTTCAGCAGGGCGGCGATGTCGCCGGTGCCGCCGGCCAGGTCGAGCACGCGGTCGCCCGGCTTCACCTGCGCGGTCGCCACGTAGTAGCGCTTCCACGCCCGGTGCACGCCCAGGCTCATCAGGTCGTTCATCAGGTCGTAGTTGCGCGCGACCGAGGTGAACACCTGGCCGACCAGCTTCTGCTTGTCCTTGGCGGCGACGTCGCGGAACCCGAAATGGGTGGTACCGGCTTTGTAGGGGGATTCGCTCATGGCCCCGATTATCGCACCGCCGGGGGCCAGCGGCACCCCCTGCCCGTATCATGGCGGGCCACGACTTACCGGAGCCCCGCATGATCACCACGCCCGACTACCAGGCCCTGCTGCAGACCGCCATCGCCGAAGCCCGCCAAGGCCTGGCCGAGGGCGGCGTGCCGATCGGCGCGGCCCTGTACCACAACGACGGCCGCCTGCTTGGCTGCGGCCACAACCGCCGCGTGCAGGAAGGCGACCCGTCGGTGCACGGCGAGACCGATGCGTTCCGCAAGGCCGGCCGCCAGCGCCGTTACCAGGACACGATCATGGTCACCACCCTGGCACCGTGCTGGTACTGCTCTGGCCTGGTGCGCCAGTTCAACATCGGCACCGTGGTGGTGGGCGAATCGCGCACCTTCCAGGGCGGCATCGACTGGTTGCGGGAAAACGGCGTCAACGTGATCGACCTCGACAACCAGGAATGCGTCGACCTGCTCGGCGATTTCATCAGCCGCCATCCGGACATCTGGAACGAAGACATCGGTGAATGAGCCACACACCGTCATCCGTTGAACCCGTTTAATGAACGCTTCAGTGCCGCCACCTCTTAGTGCGGATAGCGTTTGCGGCCATTGAAGTGACCGCGCGCACAGTCAGCTGGACTGCGTGCACACACTGCGGTAACACCCCACCCGGCTGACACGCCTAGGGTGGGGTTACCGGGGCTCGTTTCCCCGGCGGAGCCAGCCATGTGCGCGCACGCCGTACGACTTACGCCCGACCCGATCCTCGAATCCATCCGCGAACGCCTGCAGCAGCACTTCGCGCTGCACCGGCGCAGTGCGTCGTTCTGGAGTGCCTACCAGGGCCTGCAGCTGGAACTGGTGCGCGGCCAGCCACGCGATCACGAGCGACTGTGCAACGCGATGGCCACCATGGCCGAGCAGATGGGGGCGGTCGAGCACGCGCAACTGATCAGCAATCGCCACACCGGCTCCACATCCCGCTGACGCGGCATGCACCGGCAGATACGCCACACTCCGATGAACCCCCACTCCCTTTCCACTCAACCGAACTGGATTGTCATGCACGCTGAATTCCCCACCATTCCTCCGGTCATCAACGTAGACGCCGAGCTTGACCACTGGCGCCGCCAGCATGCCGAGGGCGCACTGCCGCACAACTCGTTCGGCTCCTACGTGCCGTGGATCAAGTTCGCCTGTGATTCGCTGATCACCCAGCCGCGCGCCAGCGAGGCCGAACGTGACGAAATGTTCCAGACCCAGTACGCCCTGCAGATCATGCCGCGGCTGAGCGAAGCACAGGCCCGCGAGTTCGTCGACCTCTGCTGGCAGCACGTCTATCAGAGCAGCCCGGTGCGCAGCCTGCAGGCGCCACGACTGCAACGCATGCGCGCCTGACGGCCGCTGCACGGCGCCTCCACGCGCCACTGCCGATCATCCTCGTCACCTGAGTGGGACGACGACGATGAAAGCACGAAACCTGTTCAATACGATCGCCAAGAAGGCCGCGGCCGCCACGGGCTCGCCGTGGACCTTCCTGGCTGCAGTGGCGATCGTGGTGATCTGGGGCATCAGTGGCCCGGTGTTCGGCTTCAACGACACCTGGCAGCTGGTGATCAACACCGGCACCACCATCATCACCTTCCTGATGGTGTTCCTGATCCAGCACACGCAGAACGCGGACACCGCCGCGATGCAGATCAAGCTGGACGAGCTGATCCGGGCAACCGCCGAGGCCAACAACGAGCTGCTCGATCTGGAAGAACTGGACGAGGCACGCCTGGAAGAGATCCGCGCCGAGTACGAGCAGATGGCGCGCGAAGCCGGCGATGCGCTCGCGCGGGTGCGCGCCTGCCATGCAGCGCGGCGCGACGATGAAGCGATCTGACGGTAGCGCCGGGCCATGCCCGGCGAGCGCGATACCCGGAAGAATCCCACACGGGCCATCGCCCTCGGCTGATAACGGCGGACATCCCATCAGTGCAGACTGGCGCCATGTCCAGCCGTCACCTGGAACGCAGCCTCCACTCCCGTATCGGGGGCTACTACGTCCTCACCACGGTCGTACGCCACCGGCGTCCGGTCTTTGAAGATCCACGTTGTGCAACGTGTCTTGTGGATGCATTGAGGTATGTTGAACGCATGGGCCTCAGTCGGTCCTTTGCTTGGGTCGTCATGCCTGACCATCTGCACTGGCTGATGCAGCTGCGCGACGGATCACTGGCGCGCATGATGGGAACGGTGAAATCCCGCAGCAGCCGGTTGCTGGGGCAGCAGTTCGGCATACAGACGCCTTTGTGGCAGCCGAGCTATTTCGATCACGCGGTACGCAGCGAGGAAGCCTTGAGGCGCCATGCGTTGTACATCCTGGGCAACCCCATCCGAGCAGGGTTGACCCTGCATCTCGATGAATATCCGTTTGCATGGTGCCGTTGGCCCATGCGGTAGCGCCCGGCCATGCCCGGCGAGCACGAAGTGCGGTCCGCCCAGACGTCAGGCATGCAGGAACGAAAAGCCGCCGGGCGTGGCCCGGCGCTACCGGTATCGAATTGCTGCTCAGCTGCGCTCGTGCCAGCCACCGCCCAGCACCTTGTACAGCGTGATGCGGTTGACCTGCTGCGCCAGCTGCGCCTGCAGCTGGGTCTGTTGTGCGTTGTAGGCGGTACGTCGCGCATCCAGCAGGGTCACGAAGCTGTCCAGGCCCGCGTCGTAGCGCGCCTGCGACAGGCGGTTGGCCTGTTCGGCCGCTTCCACCAGGCGCTGCTGTGAACGCACCTGCTCGTCCAGGCTGACATTCAACGCCAGCGCATCGGCGGTTTCGCGGAAGCCCACCTGGATCGACTTCTCGTACTGCGCCAGAGCGATATCACGATCGGCGTTGGCGATGGCCAGGTTGGCGCGCAGCTTGCCGCCCTGGAAGATCGGCAGCGTGATCTTCGGCAGGAAGCTCCACACGCGCGTACCGCTGTCGAACAGGTTGGACAGTTCGCTCGAACCACTGCCGATGCTGCCGGTCAGCGAGATGCTCGGGAAGAACGCCGCGCGTGCCGCACCGATATTGGCGTTGGCCGCCAGCAGCTGGTGTTCGGCGGCCATGATGTCCGGGCGCTGCAGCAGCACGTCGCTGGGCAGGCCTGCCGGCGGCGGTGCCAGTGCCAGCAGCTGCGGTTCGATGCCGTCCGGCAGCAGTGCCGGATCGAGCTGGCCACCGGCCAGCAGCGCCAGCGCGTTGCGGTCCTGGGCCAGCTGGCCACGCAGGCGCGCAGCATCGGTGCGCGCGGTCTCGACCAGCGTGCGGGTCTGGGTCAGTTCCAGTGCCGAACTGCCGCCACGCTCGTGGCGGGCCTCGGCCAGGCGCAACGAATCTTCGTAGGTCTTCAGCGTGGCCTCGGCGATCTCCAGGCGCTGCGCGTCGGCACCATACGTCAGCCACGCAGTTGCGGTCTCGGCAACCAGGCTCAACTGCGCGTTGCGGCGGTTGGCGGCCACCGCGAAGTACTGCTGCAGCGCGGCTTCACTGAGATTGCGCACGCGGCCGAACAGGTCCAGCTCGAACTCGGCCACGCCAACGCCGGCGGTGAACTGCTCGCTGACACCGGCATCGGTACCGCGACGGTCCATCTGGCCGGTGACGGCCACGCCAGGCACGCGATCAGCGCGCTGCACGCGGTACTGGCCGCGCGCGCGTTCAACGTTGAGCACGGCCACGCGCAGATCGCGATTGTTCTGCAGCGACTGCTCGATCACCTGCTGCAGGCGCGCATCGGTGAAGAAGTCGCGCCAGCCGACGGCGGCGGCATCGGCCACCTCGCCCTGCGCGGCCTCGGCCGGCCACTGCGCCGGGATCGCCGGGGCGACAGCGGTGTTCTTCGGCACCAGGGTGGAGCAACCTGCCAGCGCGAGCGCGGCGGCCAGGGATACAGCAAGAGAAGAGAATTTCATGGCGACACCTTGGGGGTCACGGTGGTAGCGCCGGGCCATGCCCGGCGGCTACGCGGTGAGGCATCCGCCGGGCATGGTCCGGCGCTACCGGATTTCATCACTCGGCGGTCTTGCGCTTGAACACGCGCTGCACCACCACGAAGAACAGCGGCACGAAGAACACGCCGAGCACGGTGCCGACGATCATGCCGCCGAGCACGCCGGTGCCGATCGCCTGCTTGGCACCGGAGCCGGCGCCGGTGGAGATCGCCAGCGGTACCACGCCCATGCCGAAGGCGAGCGAGGTCATCACGATCGGGCGCAGGCGGTCGCGCACGGCGTGCATGATCGACTCGATCAGGCTGGCGCCCTTTTCCAGGTTTTCCTTGGCGAACTCGACGATCAGGATCGCGTTCTTGCTGGTCAGGCCCACCGTGGTCAGCATCGCCACCTGGAAATAGATGTCGCGTTCCAGGCCCTTGAAGGTGTTGGCCAGCACCGCGCCGAGGATACCCAGCGGGGCCGCCAGCAGCACCGCGGTCGGCACGCTCCAGCTTTCGTACATCGCGGCCAGGCACAGGAACACGATCATCAGCGACAGCGTGTACAGCAACGGCGTCTGCGAGCCGGCCTGGCGTTCCTGGTAGGACATCGCCGTCCACTCGATGCCGAAGCCCGCGGGCAGCTGCTTGGCCAGCTGCTCGATCTCGGCCATGGCATCGCCGGAGGCGACACCCGGGGCCGGTTCGCCCTGGATCTCCATCGCCGACACACCGTTGTAGCGCTCCAGGCGCGGCGAACCGTAATCCCAGTGCTTGGTGGCGAATGCACTGAACGGCACCATCTCGCCCTTGTCGTTCTTCACGGACCAGAGGTCGAAGTCCTCCGGGACCATGCGGAACGGCTGGTCGGCCTGCACGAACACGCGCTTGACGCGGCCACGATCGACGAAGTCATCGATGTACGAGCTGCCCCACGCAGCGGCCAGCGTGCCGTTGATCTGGTCGATCGACAGCCCCAGCGAGGTCGCCTTGGCCGCGTCGATGTCGATGCGGAACTGCGGCGTGTCCTCCTGGCCGTTCGGGCGCACATTGGCCAGCTTCTTGCTGCCGGCGGCCAGACCGAGCAGCTGGTTGCGCGCGGCCACCAGTGCCTCGTGGCCCTGGCCGCTGTTGTCCTTCAGGAAGAAGGTGTAGCCTGAGGCGGTCCCCAGCTCCGGAATGGCCGGCGGCGGGAAGGCAAAGATGAAGGCATCCTTGATCTGGCCCAGGGCCGCCATCGCACGGCCGGTGATCGGCATCACGCCATTGTTGGCGTCACGCTCGCTCCAGTCCTTCAGCTTGACGAACGCCATGCCGGCGTTCTGGCCCATGCCGGCGAAGCTGAAGCCCTGCACGGAGAACACCGAATCCACCGCATCCTTCTCGTTCTGCAGGAAGTGGTTCTCCAATGCCGCGATCGATTCCAGCGTGCGCTCCTGGGTGGCGCCGACCGGGGCCTGCACCAGCGCCATCAGCACGCCCTGGTCTTCGTTGGGCAGGAACGAGCTGGGCAGGCGCACGAACAGCACGCCCATCAGCACGAACAGCGCCGCCACGATGCCCATGAAGCGCCACGGACGATGGATGATGCCGCGCACACCACGCTGGTAACTTTCGCTGGTGCGGTCGAAGCCACGATTGAAACCGTTGAAGAAGCGACCGGCCAGGCCGCGGTGGGCAACATGATGCTCGCCCTTCTTCAGCGGCTTGAGCATGGTCGCGCACAGTGCCGGCGTCAGCACGATCGCCACCAGCACCGACAACGCCATTGCAGAGACAATCGTGGCCGAGAACTGCCGGTAGATCACGCCGGTGGATCCGCTCATGAAGGCCATCGGCACGAACACCGCCGACAGCACCAGGCCGATACCCACCAGCGCACCGGTGATCTGGCCCATCGACTTGCGGGTCGCTTCAAGCGGCGACAGTCCTTCCTCGGACATGATGCGCTCGACGTTCTCCACCACCACGATGGCATCGTCCACCAGCAGACCGATCGCCAGCACCATCGCGAACATGGTCAGCATGTTCACCGAGAAGCCCAGCATCGCCAGCACGCCGAAGGTACCCAGCAGCACCACCGGCACGGCGATGGTCGGGATCAGGGTGGCGCGGAAGTTCTGCAGGAACAGGTACATCACCACGAACACCAGCACGATCGCTTCGAGCAGGGTCTGCAGCACGCCCTTGATCGACACGCGCACGAACGGGGTGGTGTCGTACGGGATCTCGGCCTTCAGCCCTGCCGGGAAGAAGCTCTTCATGTCTTCCAGCGCAGCGTCCACGCCGGCCGCAGTATCCAGCGCGTTGGCGCCGGTGGCCAGGGTGACCGCCAGGCCGCTGGCCGGCTGGCCGTTGTAGCGGGTGACGAAGTCGTAGGACTCAGCCCCCAGTTCGACGCGGGCGACATCACCCAGGCGCAGCTCGGCACCGTCCTGCGCGCCGCGCACGATGATGTTGCGGAACTGTTCCGGGGTCTGCAGGCGCGACTGCGCGTTGATGGTGGCGTTGAGCTGCTGGCCCTTCACCGACGGCGCACCGCCGAGCTGGCCGATCGCCACCTGGGCATTCTGTGCCTTGATTGCCGCAGTCACTTCCGCGACGGACAGGCCATAGGTATGCAGCTTGTTCGGGTCCAGCCAGATGCGCATGGCGTACTTGCCACCGAATACCTGGATGTTGCCCACGCCTGGCACGCGGCTCAGGCGATCGACGACATTGGAACCGACGTAGTCGGCGATGTCGTTGGCGTCCATGCTGCCGTTCTCGGACACGAACGCGATGACGTTCAGGAAGCCCGAGCTGGACTTGGCCACGTTGATGCCCTGCCGCTGCACTTCCTGCGGCAGCAGCGGCATGGCCAGCTGCAGCTTGTTCTGCACCTGCACCTGGGCGATATCCGGGTTGGTGCCGCTTTCGAAGGTCAGGGTGATGGTGGCTTGGCCGTTGGACGAGCTGTTGGAGGAGAAGTAGATCAGGCCATCGAGGCCCTTCATGTTCTGCTCGATGATCTGCGTCACCGAGTCCTCGACCACCTTGGCCGATGCACCCGGGTAGGTGGCGCTGATTTCCACCGCTGGCGGCGCGACGTTGGGGTACATCGAGACCGGCAGCTTGAACAGGGCCAGGCCGCCGGCGAGCATGATGATGATGGCGATCACCCACGCAAAGATGGGTCGATCGATGAAAAAGCGTGCCATGGAGTTCTCCGCTTACTTCGCGTCGCCGGCCGGGGCGGCAGGCTGGGCGGCTGCCGCCGGCTTGGCCGGTGCGTCGCCCTTTTCGGTGGCCTTGACCGGCATGCCGGGGCCGATCTTCTGCAGGCCTTCGACGATGACCTTGTCACCGGCCTTCAGGCCGTCCTCGACCAGCCACTTGTCGCCGACCGTGCGGCTGACCTTGACCGGGCGCACTTCGACCTTGTTGTCCTTGCCGACCACCATCGCGGTGGTGTCGCCCTTCGGATCGCGCGCGATGCCCTGCATCGGCACCAGCACCGCATCGCTGCGCACGCCGCCGCCGATCACCGCACGCACGTACATGCCCGGCATCAGCAGGCCGTCCGGGTTGTCCACCTTCACGCGCAGGCCGAAGCTGCCGGTGGTCGGATCGACGCTGACTTCGGAGAACTCCAGCGTACCCTTGTGCTCGAAGGTGCTGCCGTCTTCCATCAGGATGCTGACCGGCAGGGTCTGGTTGTCCTGCAGGCGGCCGGCAGCCAGTTCGCGGCGCAGCTGCAGCAGTTCGGCGGAGGACTGGGTCAGGTCGACATAGATCGGATCCAGCTGCTGCACGGTCGCCAGTGCATTGGCCTGGCCGGCGTTGACCAGCGCACCCTGGGTAACGCTGGACTTGCCGATGCGGCCGCTGATCGGCGCGGTGATGCGGGCATAGCCGAGGGTGACGTTGGCCGCGTCCAGCGAGGCCCTGGCGGCACCGACATCGGCCTCGGCCTGCTTCTGCGCGGCCACGGCGTTTTCCAGGTCCTGCTGGCTGACCGCGTCGACCTTGGCCAGCTCGGTGATGCGCTTGGCGCTCAGGCGCGCGGCGTTGGCCGTGGCTTCGGCGCGGGCCAGCTGGGCGCGGGCGCTGTTGGCCTGGGCGCGGTAGCTGGCGTCCTCGATCTGGTACAGCGGCTCGCCGGCCTTGACCATGCCGCCTTCGGTGAACAGGCGCTTGGCAACGATGCCGTTGACCTGCGGGCGCACTTCGGCGACCAGGAAGGCGTTGGTACGGCCCGGCAGTTCGCGGGTCAGGCCCACGGTTTCGGACTTCAGCGTGACCACGGTGACGTCACCCGGGCCCTGCTCGGGGGCCTGGGGTTGGCCGCCGCAGGCAGCCACGGCTGCGGCGATGGCCAGCGACAGTGCAAAGGGTCGGATTCGGCTCAGCAACATGACGGAAAGGCTCTTAGGGCAAGGAATCTCAAATCGCGCTGATACAGGCCGAAAGCGCCAGCAGGCAACGCGCACCAGCGGGGAGTGGGAGCCGGACCGGCCTGCCACGCACACGACGGGAATGATGGGAGCGAAATATACATACATGCTTGTTTGTTTGTAAACCGGTACAATTCAGCCACGTTTCACCCGCACTCGTACCTACCCATGGCCCGCAAGACCAAAGAGGACACCCAGGCAACCCGGGAAGGCATCCTTGACGCCGCCGAAGCCTGCTTCCATGAACACGGCGTGGCCCGTACCACGCTGGAGATGATCGGCGCCCGCGCCGGCTATACCCGTGGCGCGGTGTACTGGCACTTCAAGAACAAGAGCGAGGTGCTGGCCGCGATCGTCGAGCGGGTGCACCTGCCCTTCATGCAGGAACTGGAGCGCACCTCCACCGACCAGCGCGACACCCCGGTGCACGACCTGCGCGCGGTGATGATCCACTCGTTCATCGAGCTGTCCGAGGACGAACGCCTGCGCAAGACCATGGAAATCATGCTGCGCAGCGATGCGTCGGCCGACACCAGGGTCCTGACCGAAATGCAGCAGGCCGGCTTCCGCGATGCGCTGGACCGGATGGAGCGCGCCCTGCGCCGCGCCAAGGACCTGGGCCAGCTGCGCGAGGGCGCCGACCCGAAGATCGCCGCACGCATGCTGCACGCCACCGTGCTGGGCGTGCTGCACGGCGCGATGGTCGAACCGGAACTGATGGACCTCAAGCGCGATGGCATGCTCGCGCTGGACATGACCCTGGCCGCCTACGTGAAGGATGGTGTGTTCGTTCCCGGCACCGTCCCCGAGCCGCTACCCGAGGCGTGAACGAGGCTGCTCCCATCACTGCGGCACCCCCTGCAAGGGCAGATCGATGATCCTGGACAACGTGGTGTGGGGCTTCATCGGGTGTGGCAGCGTCACCGAGAAGAAGAGCGGGCCGGCCCTGGCCAACACGCCGGGCTCACGGGTAGTGGCGGTCATGCGCCGCAATGCCGCATTGGCCGAAGACTATGCACGCCGCCACGCGATTCCGCGCTGGTACGCGGACGCCGATGCACTCATCGCCGATCCGGAGGTGAACGCGGTCTACGTTGCAACACCGCCCTCCACGCACATGCACTACGCATTGCAGGCGATTGCTGCAGGCAAGCCGGTCTACATCGAAAAGCCGATGGCCATGAACCACGACGAGTGCCAGCGCATCATCGCGGCCAGCGCCCGCAGCGGCGTGCCCGTGTTCGTGGCCTACTACCGCCGTGCCCTGCCCCGCTTCGCACAGGTGAAGCAGCTGCTGGACAGCGGCGCGATCGGTACGCCGCGCAGCGTGCGCGCCACCCTGCATCGGCCACATTCGGCGGCTGCCGCATCGCCGGGCTTCTGGCGAACCAACCCCGCCATCGCCGGCGGCGGGCTGTTCGTCGACCTGGGCTCACACACGCTGGACCTGCTCGACCATCTGCTGGGGCCCCTTAGCGACGTGCGCGGCCTGGCCAGTTCGTTGACCGGCGCCTACGCCGCCGAAGACAGCGTCTCGATGTGCTTCCGCACCGGGGTGGGGGCGCACGGCATCGCGCAATGGAGCTTCTGCGCGTTCCGCCGACAGGACGAGGTCGAGATCACCGGCGACCTGGGGCAGCTGCGCTTTGCCACCTTCGAGGACGTTCCGGTGGTGCTGGAGACCGAAGCGGGCGTGCAGGTATTCGATATCCCGAACCCGCCATCGGTCCAGCAGCCGTTGATCGCCTCCGTCGTGGACGAACTGCGCGGCCACGGGCACTCGCCCTCGAACGGCATCAGCGCCGCCCGCACCAGTGCAGTGATCGACCAGGTACTGCAGGCCTACCGCGCCCGGCAATCGCGCTGAGCGCCAACGCAAAAGGCCGCCCTGCGGCGGCCTTTTCTGTTGCAGCGGATGGAGTCAGGGCCCTCGCCACGGCGAAGGATCCGACCTCGATGCGCACTACAGGATGTAGCGGCTCAGGTCCGGGTCCTGCACCAGCTCACCCAGGTGTGCATCGACGTAGGCGCTGTCGATGGCCAGGGTTTCTCCATCGCGGTCCGGTGCCTCGTAGCTGAGCGAATCCAGCAGGCGCTCCAGCACCGTATGCAGGCGGCGCGCGCCGATGTTTTCCTGGCGCTCGTTCACCTGGAACGCGATCTCGGCCAGGCGCTCGATGGCATCGGCAGTGAAACTGACCTTGACGCCTTCGGTGGCCAGCAGTGCTTCGTACTGCTTGGTCAGCGCCGCCTTCGGTTCGGTCAGGATGCGCACGAAGTCGCCCTTGCTCAACGCGCCCAGCTCAACGCGGATCGGGAAACGGCCCTGCAGCTCCGGAATCAGGTCGCTGGGCTTGGCCAGGTGGAACGCGCCCGACGCGATGAACAGGATGTGGTCGGTCTTGATCGTGCCGTACTTGGTGGACACGTTGGAGCCTTCCACCAGCGGCAGCAGGTCGCGCTGCACGCCTTCGCGGGAGACATCGCCACCGCCCACGTTGTCGCCGCGCTTGGCAACCTTGTCGATCTCGTCGATGAAGACGATGCCGTGCTGCTCGCAGGCCTCGATTGCCGCAGTGCGGATATCGTCCTCGTTGACCAGCTTGCCGGCCTCTTCCTCGATCAGCAGCGGACGCGCGGCCTTGATGGTCAGCGTGCGCTTGTGCGCCTTCGCGCCGCCACCCAGGTTGGCGAACATCGACTTCAGCTGCTGGCCCATTTCCTCCATGCCCGGCGGGGTCATGATGTCCATGCTGACATTGGCCGCCAGGTCGAGCTCGATCTCACGCTCGTCCAGCTCACCGTTGCGCAGCATCTTGCGGAACTTGATGCGGGTCTCGTTGTCCTGCGCCGACGGTTCGTTGCGGGCGACTTCAGGATCGAAACCGATGCCGCCGCTACGACGCGGCAGCAGCGCATCGAGGATGCGGTCTTCGGCGCGTTCTTCGGCCTGGGTACGCACGCGCACCTTGGCCTGTTCGCGATAGAGCTTGACCGCGGTGTCGGCCAGGTCGCGGATGATCTGCTCGACGTCCTTGCCGACGTAGCCCACTTCGGTGAAGCGCGTGGCTTCGACCTTCACGAACGGCGCGTTGGCCAACGTAGCCAGGCGGCGCGCGATCTCGGTCTTGCCGACGCCGGTCGGGCCGATCATCAGGATGTTCTTGGGCATCACTTCATTGCGAAGCTCCGGCGCCAGCTGCATGCGGCGCCAGCGGTTGCGCAGGGCGATGGCCACGGCACGCTTGGCGTCGTGCTGGCCCACGATATGCCGGTCCAGTTCCTGCACGATCTCGCGCGGGGTCATGGTGGCGGAGGATACTTCGATCTTCGACATGGATGTGCTCACGAATTCGTTGTCTACGATGCCGGAACCGAACGGCCCCGGACGGTAGCGCCGGGCCATGCCCGGCGAATCTGGAATGTCTGTGACGGGTTCCCCGTCACAGCTCCTCGACCACCACGTTGCGGTTGGTGTAGATGCAGATGTCGCCGGCGATGCCGATCGCTTCACTGGCAATCGTGCGCGCATCCAGTTCGGTATGTGCCATCAGCGCGCGCGCAGCCGACAGTGCATACGAGCCACCGGAGCCGATGGCGATGATGCCGTCCTCCGGTTCGATCACATCGCCGGTGCCGCTGATGATCAGCGAGGTTTCCTTGTCAGCCACGGCCAACAGGGCTTCAAGCTTTCCGAGGCGGCGCTCGGTGCGCCAATCCTTGGCCAGCTCGACCGCGGCGCGTTGCAGCTGGCCGTGCTTTTCCAGCTTGGCCTCGAACAGCTCGAACAGGGTGAAGGCATCGGCCGCGGCGCCGGCGAATCCGGCCAGCACCTGGCCGTCGCGGCCAAGGCGGCGCACCTTGCGCGCGTTGCCCTTCATCACGGTGTGGCCCAGCGTGACCTGGCCGTCGCCGGCAATGGCCACGTGCTCGCCGCGACGGACGCAGACGATGGTGGTGGCGTGGAAAACGTTGGGGTTCTGACTGGGGTCCATGATGCCTCCGGGGTGACAGAACCAGAGGTGGGGACTGCGCTGCGCCCTTCAAGCCACCCGCGACCGGCCGCCGCAGGGGCAACGTTCAGCTTTCTCCGCTGCCGTCGTTGCTGCGTCGGCGCTTCGCGCGCGGGTGCGCGGCGTCGTAGACCTTGGCCAGGTGCTGGAAATCGAGGTGGGTGTAGATCTGCGTGGTAGCGATGTCGGCGTGGCCGAGCAGTTCCTGCACGCCGCGCAGGTCACCGGACGACTCCAGGATGTGGCTGGCAAAACTGTGCCGCAGCATGTGCGGGTGCACCTGCTTGAACAGGCCCTGGCGCTGCGCCAGCTGGCGGATGCGGATCTGTACCGCACGCGGGCTGATCGGCCCGTTGCGGCCGGGGAATACCGGCGAAGACGGGCCGCCACCACTTTCCGCGCGCCACGCCTGCAGCGCTTCGCGCGCCGGCCGGCCGAACGGCACCCTGCGCTGGCGGTTGCCCTTGCCCAGCACGTTGACCAAGCCGCTGTCGAAATCCAGATCGCGCCAAGTCAGCGCGCAGACTTCGCTCAGGCGCAGGCCCGAGGAATAGAACAGCTCCAGCAGCGCGCGGTCACGCCGGCCGAGGTCGCCGTCCGGCTCCAGCTCGACCAGCTGCACGGCCTCATCGGCATCGAGAACCTGCGGCAAGCGGCGCGGCGCGCGCGGGGCCTTCAACGTCGCTGCCGGGCTGGCCTCGATGCGTCCGTGCTTGAGCAGCCAGGCGTAGAAGCTTCGGCAGGCCGACAGGCGGCGCTGCAGGCTCTTGGCCGACAGGCCGCGGCGATGCTCATCGGCCACGAACTGGCGCAACGCTTCGGCATCGAGTGCCTCCACGGCTACGCCACGCGGCTCGGCCCAGGCCGACAGCGCGTCCAGGTCGCGGCGGTAGGCGTCGAGTGTGTGCGCCGACATCCGCCGCTCCACCTGCAGATGCTGCAGGAACGCCTGTACCGCGCTCATCGCCGTCGTGCCCTGCTCAGCTCGGGAAGCGCTTCAGGCCAGTGGCCAGGGCGTCGCCCATCATGCGCAGGAACAACGTGCCCATGCCCGGGTAGAAACGGTTCGGATCATGGCTGCCGACCGCGATCAGGCCAACCCCCGGCAGCGGCAGCAGCGCGGTGGTCTGCACCTCCTCGCTGCGCGCGCCGTACAGCACGGCGTTCTTCTCCGGCTGCAGGCGGCCGCAGATCGGCTCGCCGTCCTTCAGGCAGTCGCGGAACGGGCCCAGTTGCGGATCATCGGCGGCGATCACCTGCAGCCAGTCGGCCTGTTCCAGCCCGGCCACCGGCGCATGCACCACCAGCCGCACCAGGTCGCCGGCGAAGTCTTCCTGCAACGAAGCGGCCATCGCACGCAGAGTGTCGGCCGCATTGTCCTGCTTCATCAGTGCCAGGGTCAGCTGATGCGTGCGCACCGCCAGCCGCTCGTTGACCTGGGCGGTCGCGCCCAGGTCGGCCAACCGTCGCGCCAGCTCGCGGTTCTTCTCGCGCAGCACTTCCAGCTGGTAGCTGGCCAGCGATGCGGTCGGGCCGTCATCGCGCGGCACCACCAGGGTCAGGGCCAGGTCCGGGAACTGCTTGAGGAAGCCGGGATGACGCCGCAACCAGGCAGCGACTTCGTGGGCCCCGAGCTTGTCGACGGTTTCGCTCATGCCATCCACTCCCCTTCGAAGACGAATGCGGTCGGGCCGGCCATCACCACAGGCTGGCCATCCCCCGGCCACTGGATGCGCAGGTCACCACCGGGCAGGCTGATGCGGGCATCGCGCTGCAGGCGGCCGCGCTGCATCAGGGTCACCGCAGCGGCGCAGGCGCCACTGCCACAGGCCAAGGTTTCGCCGACGCCGCGCTCGAACACGCGCAGGCGGGCGTGCGCCGGGCCCATCACCTGGGCGAAGCCCACGTTCACCGAGCGCGGGAACGAGGCATGCTGCTGCAGCAGCGCACCGACGCGCTCGACCGGCGCAGCATCGATCAGGCCGACTTCGATCACCGCATGCGGGTTGCCCATCGACACTGCGGCGAAGCGCACGCTTTCGCCCTGCAGCGGCAGCAGGTATTCCTCGCGCGGATGGGCGAAGCCCATCAGCGGCACGTTGGCCGGCTCAAAGGCAGGCACGCCCATGGTTACGGCGAACTGTCCGCCACCGAGCACCTTCACTTCATGGCTGGCCAGCGGGCTGTCGATGACGAACGCATCGCCCTGCGCACTCCCTTGGCGCACCAGCCAGGCCGCGATGCAGCGCGCGCCATTGCCGCACTGCTCGGAATTGGAACCGTCGGCATTCCAGATGCGGTACGAGGCCACCGAGCCTTCCGCACGCGGCGCTTCGATGGTCAGGATCTGGTCGCAGCCGACGCCGGTGTGGCGGTCGGCAAGGCGCGCGGCCAGTTCGGGCGTAGGCGGCGCGGTGCCGTCACGCAGGTCGATCACTACAAAATCATTGCCCGCGCCGTGCATCTTGCTGAAGCGCAGCGCCGTGGAACTGGCCTTACTCATCCCCGCTGCCCGCCTTCTTCGCTGGCGCGGGTGCCGGCTGAGTGGTCGTTGCAGCCGGGTCGACGGTCGTGGCGGGGGCAACGGCGCCCTGGGCCTCCGCCGGGGTCGCCTCGGTGGCGGGCTCGGCAGCGGGTTCGACGGTTTCTTCCACCGGCACCGGCTTCTGCGGCAGTACCAGCGGGCCCTTGTTGCCGCAGGCGGCGAGGAGCAGCAGCGAGGCCGCTGCCAGCGGAATCAGGATGGCGTTTCGATGGGGGATCTTCATGCCCCGAGTATAGCCATTGGCGGCTGAGCGGTTGGTGCAGGGCGGCACGCCACGCATCCGCCGGGCATGGCCCGGCGCTACCGTAACCGGGCGCCGCAGGTAGCGCCGGGCCATGCCCGGCGGGCAATCATTGCTTTGGCGGCAGCGGCCGCGTCCACAGCCAGATCGCCACCACGGTCATGCTGCCGATCGAGAACCACTTCACCCAGGCAATCGGTACGCACCACAGCATGATGGCGGCGCATACCGCCATGGTGATCGTGGCCATCCACTTGCCGTAGCGGCTGACCGCCCCGTGTGCCTGCCAGTTGGCGATGGCCGGGCCGAAGCGTGGATGCTGCAGCAGCCAGTTGTGCAGGCGCTCGGAGCCACGCGAGGCGGCCCAGGCCGAAATCAGGATGAATACGGTGGTCGGCAGGCCCGGCACGAAGATGCCGACGATGCCGGTGCCGAGGCTGACATACGCCAGCAGCCACCACGCCCAGCGGAAACGCACCACGCGCGGAGGCGTGGCGGCATCGCGAGGGGCGGAAGGATCTGGCGCGCTCATGGCCGCAAGGATACCGGTTCAGGGTGCCAGGCAGCGCCCGGCACCCTGTCGCGATCACGGCTGGGCGATGCCCAGCTGCTGCAGCACGAACGCGTACGACTCGGACAGCTCGCGGTAGCGCTGGAAGCGCCCCGACTTGCCGCCGTGGCCGGCTTCCATGTTGGTGCGGAACAGGATCGGGTAGTGGCCGGTGTTGTCGTCACGCAGCTTGGCCACCCACTTGGCCGGCTCCCAGTACTGCACCTGCGAATCCCACAGGCCGGTACCCACGAACAGCGCCGGGTACGCCTGCCGCTTCACGTTGTCGTAGGGCGAGTAGGACAGCATGTAGTCGTAATACTGTTTCTGTTCCGGGTTGCCCCACTCGTCGTACTCATTGGTGGTCAGCGGAATGGTCGGGTCGAGCATGGTGGTGACCACGTCGACGAACGGGACCTGCGCCACCATCACCCGGTAATCCTGCGGGGCCTGGTTGGCCACCGCGCCCATCAGCAGGCCGCCGGCGCTGCCACCGGACGCAGCGACGCGATCCTTCGCCGCCCAGCCCTGTGCGACCAGGCCGCGGGTGACGTCGATGAAGTCGTTGAAGGTGTTCTGCTTGTGCAGCAGCTTGCCGTTCTCGTACCAGTCGCGGCCCATTTCCTGGCCGCCGCGGATGTGGGCGATGGCATAGACCACGCCGCGGTCGAGCAGGCTCACCGCGGTCTGGTTGAAGTACGGATCCATCGACATGCCATAGCTGCCATAGGCGTACTGGAACAGCGCGCCCTTGCCATCCTTCTGGTAGCCCTTGCGGTAGACCAGCGACACCGGCACCTTCACGCCATCGCGCGCGGTGATCCAGACGCGGTCGGTTTCGTACTTCGACGCGTCATAGCCGATCACCGGCTGCACCTTCAGCTGGCGGCGTTCGCCGGTGGCGGTGTTCAGCTCGAACACGGTGGTCGGGGTGGTCATCGAGGTGTATACGTAGCGCAGCCAGGGCGTATCGGCCTCGGTGTTGTCGCCCAGGCCCATCGAGTACGCTGGCTCATCAGCCTTCACGTAGTCGCTGCGGCCATCCTTGAACAGCAGGCGGATGCGTTCCAGGCCCTCGGAGCGTTCGGCGATGGCGGTGTAGCCATCGAACAGTTCGAAGCCTTCGATGAACACCGCATCGTCGTGCGCGATCCAGTCCTTCCACTGCGCACGCGAGGTCGCATCGGTCGGTGCGGTGACCAGCTTGAAGTTCTTCGCGCCGTCGTTGGTGCGGATCACCCAGCGGCCGTCGTAGTGGTCGGCATCGTACTCGACGTCACGCTGGCGAGGGGCCAGCACGGTGAACGTGGTCGGGTCGCTGGCCGGTGCGTAGCGCTCTTCCGAGGACACGGTGCTGTGCACGCCGATGGTGATGAAGCGATCATCGCGGGTGCGGCCGATGCCCATGTAGAAGCTGTCGTCCTTCTCTTCGTAGACGACGGTGTCGGCGCTGGCTGGAGTGCCCAGCACGTGCTTCTTCACGCGCACGGTCAGCAGCGTTTCCGGATCGTTCTCGACATACAGCACGGTGCGGTTGTCGTCGGCCCAGACCAGGTCGCCGGAGCTGCCGGTGATCACATCGGGCAGCACCTTGCCGGTGGCCAGATCCTTGAAGCGGATCGTGTACTGGCGGCGGCCCACATCATCCTCGGCCCAGGCCAGCAGCTGGTTGTCCTGGCTCACTTCCATCGAGCCGACGCTGAAATAGCCCTTGCCGGCGGCCATGGCGTTGACGTCCAGCAGGATCTCCTCGGCGGCCTCCATGCTGCCCTTGCGGCGCGCGTGGATCGGATAGTCCTGGCCGGTCTCGAAGCGGCTGTAGTACCAATAGCCGCGCTCACGCGCCGGCACGCTGGAATCATCCTGCTTGATGCGGCCGACGATCTCCTTGTACAGGGTGTCTTCGAGCGGCTTGAGCGGCGCCAGCACCTGGTCCGCGTAGGCATTCTCGGCCTGCAGGTAGGCCAGCATGTCCTTGTTCTCGCGCTTGTCGTCGCGCAGCCAGTAATAGTCATCGTTGCGGGTCGCGCCGAACGGCGCCTTGACCACATGCGGATGCTTGGCGGCATCCGGCGGAACAGGCGGAGTGGCGGCGGTGGCAGTAGTGGTCATCAGGCTGGCGAGCAACAGGCAGAGAGTGGATTTCATGTAGTGGGGTTCCTTGAACTGCAATGCAATGGCGTCCTTGTGCCCGAGTCTGGGTTGCAGGAGGGCTGCGGGCAACCCTGCGGATCGTCATGGGGAGTGCCGCCGCTGGCCAGCAACCTCACGAACCCGGAGACGGTCGGAATGCCGGCCGGCGGCCGGCACTACCAGAACGCATGACCCAGACGCGCGGCGTACCATGGGCACATGAGCACCCTGCCCCACACGCCGGGCTACAGCCGGCGCAGCCATGAAATCGCTCCATTCCACGTGATGTCCCTGCTGGCCCGCGCACAGGCGCTGGAGCAGGCCGGCCACGATGTGATCCACCTGGAAATCGGCGAACCGGACTTCACCACCGCCGAACCTGTCGTGCGCGCCGGCCAGGCCGCATTGGCCGCCGGTCATACCCGCTACACCGCCGCACGTGGCCTGCCGGCTCTGCGTGAGGCCATCAGCGGCTTCTATCGCAGCCATTACGGGCTGGATATCGACCCTGAACGCATCCTGGTCACACCGGGTGGGTCCGGTGCGCTGCTGCTGGCCAGCAGCCTGCTGGTCGATCCCGGCCGCCACTGGCTGCTGGCGGACCCCGGCTATCCGTGCAACCGCCACTTCCTGCGCCTGGTGGAAGGCGGTGCGCAACTGGTACCGGTCGGGCCGGAGACCGCCTACCAGCTGACCCCGTCACTGGTGGAACGGCACTGGGATGCCGACAGCGTCGGCGCGCTGGTCGCCTCACCGGCCAACCCGACCGGCACCGTGCTTTCCGCCGGCGATCTGGCCGCACTGTCGCAGGCCCTGCACGCGCGGGGCGGCCACCTGGTGGTGGACGAGATCTACCACGGCCTCACCTATGGCCTGGATGCGCCCAGCGTGCTGCAGGTGGATGACAGCGCGTTCGTGCTGAACAGCTTCTCCAAGTATTTCGGCATGACCGGCTGGCGGCTGGGCTGGCTGGTGGCACCGCCGGCCGCGGTACCGGACCTGGAGAAGCTGGCGCAGAACCTGTACATCAGCGCCTCGAGCATCGCCCAGCATGCCGCCCTCGCCTGTTTCAGCGAGGAATCGATGGCGATCTTCGAACAGCGCCGCGAAGCGTTCCGCCAGCGTCGCGACTTCCTGCTGCCCGCACTGCGTGAGCTGGGCTTCCGTATCGAGGTCGAGCCGCAGGGCGCGTTCTACCTGTACGCAGACGTCAGCGCGTTCACCGACGATGCGCAGGCGTTCTGCGCCCACTTCCTGGAAACCGAGCATGTGGCATTCACGCCCGGGCTGGATTTCGGCTTCCATCGTGCCAACCAGCACGTGCGCCTGGCCTATACCCAGGAAGTGCCGCGATTGCAGGAGGCGGTGGAGCGGATCGCGCGTGGGTTGAAGCATTTCCGGTAGCGCCGGGCCATGCCCGGCCGCATCCTGCCGCGCTACGCGCGCGCCGGGCATGGCCCGGCGCTACCCGATAACGGAAAACGCCGCCCTGGGGCGGCGTTTTCCGTTCTGCTTACTTGCCGCCCAACCGCTCCCACAGGAAGCTGTAGGCCAGCGCCGACATGTGTGCGGCCTGCGCGTTGTTGGCGGCGCCGCCGTGGCCACCTTCGATGTTCTCGTAGTAGGTCACGTCCTTGCCGGCGTCGATCATCTTCGCCGCCATCTTGCGGGCATGGCCCGGATGCACGCGGTCATCGCGGGTGGAGGTGGTGAACAGCACCGGCGGGTACTTCTTCTTCGCATCGAACAGGTGGTACGGCGAGAAGGTCTTGATGAACTCCCAGTCGCTGGTATCCGGGTTGCCGTACTCGGCCATCCACGATGCGCCTGCCAGCAGGTGGTTGTAGCGCTTCATGTCCAGCAGCGGCACCTGCACCACCACCGCACCGAACAGCTCCGGGTACTGGGTCAGCATGTTGCCGGTCAGCAGGCCACCATTGCTGCCGCCCTGCACGCCCAGGTGCCTGGCGCTGGTGATCTTGCGCTTGACCAGATCGCGCGCCACCGCGGCCATGTCTTCATAGGCCTTGTGGCGGTTCTGCTTCAGTGCCGCCTGGTGCCAGCGCGGCCCATACTCGCCACCGCCACGGATGTTGGCGACCACGTACACGCCGCCCTTTTCCAGCCAGGCGCGGCCCATGCCACCGGAATAGCTCGGGGTCAGCGAGATCTCGAAGCCACCGTAGCCGTACAGCAGGGTCGGATTGGAACCGTCCAGCTTCATCGCCCGATCGTGCACAACGAAGTACGGCACGCGGGTGCCATCCTTGCTGGTGGCGAAGTGCTGCTCGATCACCTTGCCCTTGGCATCGAAGAAGGCCGGCATGGTCTTCAGCGTTTCCGGAGCCTGGCCGATCTCGGCCAGCGCCAGCGTGGTCGGGGTCAGATAGTCGGTGGCCGTCAGCCACACCGCGTCGCTGTCATTGCTGTCGACCGCAGCCACGCCCAGCGTGCCGAAAGCCGGTGCACCAACGAAGCGGCTGGTCTGCCAGCCATTGGCGCCCGGCGTCAGCACCGACAGGCGGTTCTTGACGTCGTCCAGCACGTTCAGCACCAGATGGTTCCTGGTCCAGGTGGCGCTGGCCAGCGAGGTGGTCGCGGTCGGGGTGAACAGCACGTCGAACTCGCGCTTGCCGGCCAGGAAGTCATCCAGCTTGGTGGCCAGCAACGAACCGGACGCATAGGTCTTGCCCCCGACAGTCCACGGATCACGCAGCTCCAGGGTCAGCCATTGCTTGTGCAGGCCCTTCTCGGCCGAATTCGGCGCGTCGATCTTGGTCAGCGTGCCATCGTCACCGCGCAGGTAGATCTCGTTGTTGTAGAAGGCGAGCGTGCGGCTGACCAGATTGCGTTCGAAGCCCGGAGTGTCATCGTGCGTCGCCGCGATGTACATGTCTTCCGGCTTGCCTTCGTACACCGTCGTGGCCGAGGCCATCGGAGTGCCACGCTTCCACAGCTTGGCCACGCGCGGGTAGCCGGAGGTGGTCATCGAGCCGGCACCGAAGTCGGTGTAGACGAACACGGTATCGCGGTCGATCCAGTTGAGGCCACCCTTCGACTCCGGACGGAAGAAGCCATCCTTGATCCAGGTCTTGTTGGCCAGGTCGAATTCGCGGGTGACGTCGGCATCGGCGCCGCCGCGCGACAACGCGATCAGGCAACGGCTGTAGTCCGGGCGCAGGCAATCGGCGCCGTGCCAGACCCAGTTCTCACCCTCGGCCTTGTTCAGTGCATCCAGGTCGAGCACGGTTTCCCACTGCGGCGAGGCCTTGCGGTATTCGGCCAGGGTGGTGCGTCGCCACAGGCCACGCTCGTGCTGCTGGTCCTTCCAGAAGTTGTAGTAGTAGTCGCCGATCTTCTGCACGGCGGGAATCTTGGCATCGGAGTCGAGCACCTCGCGGATGCTGGCTTCCATCTGCTTGAATGCCGGGGTCTGCGCAAGGCGCGCCTCGGACTTGGCGTTCTGTTCCTTGACCCAGGCCAGCGGCTTGTCGCCGGTTACGTCTTCGAGCCAGGCGTAACGGTCGGTGTCTTCAGCGGCCACGGCGGTCCCCACCGAGGCAGCGGTCATCATGCCAGCCAACAGGCAGGCGGAAGCGAATCGTGACATTGCAGCTCCAGGCAGTCATAAGCCCTGGAACGCTAGCATGGATCACCGCTGTCGCCCCCGTGTCGAAGGTCAGGCCGCGGCGGTGGCGCCCCGACGGCGGCGGGCCGCACCGCCACCGCGTCGGTCCGCCTGTCCACCGGTGTGACGCGCCCGCCGCAGCCACGACAGGCGAGGCAACGGGAAGCGCAGCAGCGCCCACCAGGCCACCACCGGCATGCCCACCAGCCACATCGGCAACCAGCCCAGCCATGCGCTGCTACCACGCGCGGCCGGCCAGACCAGGACCAGTGCCACACCGGCCAGGGCCAACTGCCGCACGCTGCGCAGCAGGCGCGGGTCGGCACGTTCAAGGCTGACGCGTTCAGCTGCAGGGCGACGGACGGAACGTGCGTTCATGGGGCTTCTCCGGTAGACAGTGCAACACAGCTTGGTCAATGCCCTTCTCAAAGGCTGCGACACCATTGACGGATCGCGCACGCTCAGTCGACCATGCTCACGCAAAGCCCTCCTGAGCCCGCTCCCGCATGACTTCGATCCGCCCGCTCTGCGCCATGCTCTTGGCCCTGTCCCTGGCGGGCCCCGCCGTGGCCGCCAGCGAGCCGCCATCGCCCCGTGCCAGCGCCCCACGCGTCGCCGACCCGGATGCGCCGATCGACCTGAAGCGCTTCATGGGTACCTGGTACGTGATTGGCCGCGTGCCGAACTTCGTCGAGCGCGGCCATGTGGCCAGCGTCAACGAGTACGAACTGCGCGACGCGCACAAGGTCGGCATCACCTACCGCTATCGTGATGGCTTCGGCGAACCCCTGCAGGAGATCCGCGCACGCGCCAGTGTCGACCCGGACAGCGGCAATCACGGCTGGCGCACCTGGTTCTATCGCGTGGTGCCCACCCATTCACGGGTGCTGGAAGTAGCACCGGATTATTCCTGGGCACTGATCGGCTACCCGGGCCGCGAGATGGCCTGGATCTTCTCGCGCACACCGGACATGGACAAGGGCCTCTACAAGGAACTGGCCGAGCGCCTGCGTGACGAATACGGGGTGAACACCGACAAGCTCAAGCGTGTGCCACAGCGCCCGGAGCAGGTCGGCAAGCTGGGTTACGAAGTACCCAACGTGCGTTGAGAGAGCGCCGGGCGCAGATGTAGTGCCGGCCGCTGGCCGGCAGCTCCGGCACACCTGGAGCAGCGCATCGTTGCCGGCCAGCGGCCGGCACTATCTGAGGCGGGCTACTTGCGGGTGTAGTGCGCGACCAGGCGGTCGCCGAGCATCTGCAGCAGCTGCACCAGGATCAGCAGCACCACCACGGTAACCAGGGCCACGTCGGTGCGGTTGCGCTGGTAGCCTTCGCGCAGCGCCAGGTCGCCCAGGCCGCCGGAACCGATCGCGCCGCCCATGGCAGTGAAGCCAACCAGAGCAACGGTAGTGACCGTGGCGGCGGCAATCAGGCCCGGCCGCGCCTCGGGAAGCAGCACCCGGGTGACCAGTTGCCAGGTGGTGGCACCCATCGACTGCGCGGCCTCGACCACGCCGCGGTCCACTTCGCGCAGCGCGGTTTCCACCAGGCGCGCGTAGAACGGCGCCGCACCGATGACCAGCGCCGGCAACGTGCCGAGCACGCCGATCGACTGGCCCATCAACCACAGCGACACCGGGATCAACACCACCATCAGGATGATGAAGGGTACCGAACGCAGCAGGTTCACCACGATCGCCAGCGCGCCATAGGCCAGTGGCCGGCGTTTCATCTGCGGCGCGCCGAACACGTACAGCAGCACGCCCATCGGCAGGCCGATGGCCAGGGTAAGCGGCAGCGAGCCGGCCATCATCAGCAGCGTCTCGAGGGTGGCCTTGCCGATATCCACCCACTTGTCCGCATCCAGGTGGCGGAAGAAGCCGCCGGCAGTAGCGATGATCATCGACGCAGTTCCTCAACGTGCACGCCGGCGGCCACGAACGCGGCCTGCGCGGCGGACTGGTCACCGCCCACCAGGGCGACGACCAGCTGGCCATACGGGGTGTCCTTGATCCGGTCGATACGGCCGGACAGGATGTTGTAGTCGACCCCGGTCTGCCGCGCGACGCTGCCGAGCAGGGGTTCGTAGGTGTCGCCACCGAGGAACGTCAGCCGCACGATGCGGCCACCGACGGCATCGAAATCGCGATGCAGCGCACCTTCGTCCATGTGCTCCGATTCGCTGACGAAACGGCGCGTGGTCGGATGCTGTGGATGCAGGAATACCCGGGTGACCGGCCCGGTCTCGACCATCTGGCCGGCGTCGAGCACGGCGACGCGGTCGCAGACGCGGCGGATCACGTCCATCTCGTGGGTGATCAGCACGATGGTCAGGCCCAGCTCGCGATTGATCTTCGACAGCAGCGACAGCACCGATGCCGTGGTCTGCGGATCGAGCGCACTGGTGGCCTCGTCGCACAACAGGATCTGCGGACGCGTTGCAAGTGCGCGGGCAATGCCGACGCGCTGCTTCTGGCCACCGGACAGCTGCGCCGGATACTTCTGCGCATGCGCTTCCAGGCCAACGGTCTGCAGCAGCTCGACCACGCGTGCGTCGATCTCCGCCTTCGGCGTGCCGGCCAGCTCCAGCGGGAAGGCGACGTTGCCGGCCACCGTGCGCGACGACAGCAGGTTGAAGTGCTGGAAGATCATGCCGATGCGCCGGCGCAGCGCGCGCAGGCCGTCCGCGTCCAGTGCGGTGACATCCTCGCCACCGATCAGCAGACGCCCACCACTGGGTTCTTCCAGGCGGTTGATCATGCGGATCAGCGTCGACTTGCCGGCGCCGGAATGGCCGATGATGCCGAATACCTCACCGGCCTCGATGGTCAGGTCCAGCGGCTGCAGCGCGCTCACTGCGCGGCCGGCAACGGCATAGGATTTGTGCAGGCGCTGGAACTCGATCACGGGCGTGGCTCACCGGCTGGGTGACGGAAGGGGGCGTGCAGCCTACCAGCGCAGGCGGTCGCGCGCCCGCGCCATGGGCCAGAATGTTATTCCTTTTGGTTCTAAGCCGCTGCCCACGGTAGCGCCGGCCGCTGGCCGGCACCTGCAGCGGTCCCTCCGGCGCGAGGGGTTGCCGGCCGCCGGCCGGCCCTACCCCGGCTCAGGGGTGGTCCAACGGCTTCGGCGGCTCCTGCCGGTTCACCCGCTCGCGATGCAGCAGGTACAGGCCGGACGCAACGATGATCGCCGCCCCCACCCAGGTATAGCCATCGGGCAGCTGGCCCCAGAACGCCAGGTCCCAGCCGATCACCCAGACCAGCCCGCTGTACTCCAGCGGCGCGATCATCGAGGCCTCGCCCAGCTGGAAGGCCCTGGTCAGGGCGATCTGGCCCAGCGCTCCGGCCAGGCCCATGCCGCCGATCAGCGGCGCATGTGCCAGTTGCAGTGGCACCCAGCCGGGAAGGGCCAGCAGGCCGGCACCGATGGCCATGATCACCAGGAACCAGACCACCATCGACTGCGAGGTATCGGTGCGGGTCAGCAGGCTGACCGTGATCGCGGCTACGGCATAGGCGGTGGCCGCGGCCAGCACCATCAGCCCAGGCACCGAAATGAAGCCGTCCACGCCCGGCCGCAGCACGACCAGCACGCCGACCAGGCCGATGCCGATGGCCACCCAGCGCCGCGGCCCGACCCGTTCGCCCAGCAGCGGCACCGACAGCGCAGCGATCAGCAGCGGGGCGACGAAATAGATGGTGTAGGCAGTGGACAGCGGCAGGTCACGCAGGGCGAACACGAAGCAGCCGATCATCGCCATGCCCAGCGCACCACGCAGCAGGTGCAGCCCCCAGCGGCGCGGCACCAGTGAACGCGGCCCGGCGCTGGCCAGCACCCAGACCAGCACGAACGGCAACGAGGCCGCGCCGCGCAGGAAGGTCACTTCCAGGGTGGGGTAGCTGGCCGACAGCTGCTTCATGCCGGCGTCCATCAGCGAGAAGCAGGCGACCGCAGCGACCATCCAGGCCACTGCGCGCGAAGGGGAGCGTTGCACGTTCATGGCCCATTATCGCCCGGTCGTCGCTTTCTGTAGAGCCGAGCCCACGCTCGGCTGCTCTTCACAAAGCAGCCGAACGTGGGCTCGGCGCTACAAAGGGCGGGCATAGGGCCCTCGCGATAGAATGGCTGCCACTGAATCCTGCGGAGCATCGCCATGCCTTCCTTCGACGTCGTGTCCGAAGTCGACACCCACGAACTGACCAACGCCATCGACCAGGCCAACCGCGAACTGGCCACCCGCTTCGATTTCAAGGGCGTGGATGCCAAGTTCGAGCGCGATGGCGATGTGATCAACCAGTTCGCGCCGACCGAGTTCCAGCTCAAGCAGATGAACGACATCCTGCGTGCACGCCTGGCCGCGCGCGGCATCGATGTGCTCAGCCTCGAATTCGGCGACATCGAGACCAACCTGGCCCAGGCCCGGCAGAAGATCACCGTCAAGCAGGGCATCGAGCAGAAGGTCGCCAAGAAGATCGCCGCTGCGCTGAAGGAGGCCAAGCTGAAGGTTGAAAGCCAGATCAATGGCGACAAGCTGCGCGTGCAGGGCAAGAAGCGCGATGACCTGCAGGACGCCATCTCCGTGCTCAAGGCCGGCAAGTTCGAGCTGCCGCTGCAGTTCAACAATTTCCGCGATTGATCTGGCCGCCGGGCATGGCCCGGCGCCGGCACCTGCGGTGCGACGGCGCGTTGCAAGCGACGCGCCTACAATGTCCGCCCCGCCAGCCGACGTGCCCGCCATGACCGACGCCCAACTGCCCACCGAGGACCCGATCGCCGCCACCCGCCTGTGGCTGGAACGCATCGTCATCGGCCTGAACCTGTGCCCGTTCGCCAAGGCGGTGTATGTGAAGGACCAGGTCCGCATCGTGCTCAGCGATGCGACCACGACGGAAGCCCTGGTTGAGCAGCTGGCCGAGGAACTGGTCCTGCTGCGCGATACGCCGGCCGAGCAGATCGATACCACGCTGATCGTGCATCCGCAGGTGCTGACCGATTTCCTCGACTACAACGACTTCCTCGACAACGCCGATGCGGCGATCGAGGCACTGGACTTGCAGGGCATCCTGCAGGTGGCCAGCTTCCATCCGGACTACCAGTTCGAAGGCGTGGCGCCGGGCGATGCCAGCAACTACACCAACCGTGCGCCCTTCCCCACCCTGCACCTGCTGCGCGAAGACAGCGTGGCGCGCGCGGTGGACGCGTTCCCTGATCCGGACGTGATCGTCGAGCGCAACATCCAGACCTTGGACCGTATCGGCGTGGACGGCTGGCATCGCCGCCTGCGTGGCGAAGACCTGTCGTGAGCACGGTGCCGCCGATTGCCGCTTGGCCGGCCGCGCCGCTGTCGGGCAAGGTGGTGCTGGTCACCGGCGGCGCCAACGGCATCGGCCGTGGCATCGCCCAGTGCGTGCTCGGTGCAGGTGGCCGCGTGTTGATCGGCGACCTGGACGTGGAAGCCGGCCAAGCCTGCCTGCGCGAGTGGCAACGCGGTGAGGACGCCGCATTCCAGCACCTGGACATTACCGACGAAGCCAGTGTGCGCGACTTCATTGCTACGGCCCTGCAGCGTTTTGGTCGCATCGACGGGCTGGTCAACAACGCGGGCATCGCCGGTGCGCACGGCTCGCGGCTGCAGGACATGGACTGGGATGAATGGCAGCGCCGCCTGTCGTCGCTGCACGGCGCTTTCCTGTGCAGCAAGCACGCGTTGCCGGCGCTGACAGCCAGCGCCGCCGGCGCCATCATCAACATCGCCTCGACCCGCGCCTGGCAATCCGAAGCGCACAGCGAGGCCTATGCGGCGGCCAAGGGTGGCCTGGTGGCCTTCACCCATGCGCTGGCGATCAGCGCCGGCCCGGCGGTGCGGGTGAACAGCATCAGCCCGGGCTGGATCGGCACCAGCGAGTGGCAGGCACCCTCACGGCGACACGCGCCGGAGTACTCGGCCATCGACCACGCACAGCATCCGGTCGGCCGGGTCGGCCACCCCGAGGACATCGGCGCGCTCGCGGTATACCTGCTGTCGTCGCTGTCCGGCTTCAGCACCGGCCAGGATTTCATCGTCGACGGCGGCATGACCCGGAAGATGATCTACGCCGAATGACCCGCCACCGGTAGTGCCGGCCGTTGGCCGGCGTTCCGGTAGATCCACGCCATGCGTGGAGGGCGGTGAAGTGCCAACCAAGGTTGGCACCTACCCGACGCCTTACGCCATGCCCGAGTGACGCAGCAGCGCGTCGATCTGCGGTGCACGGCCGCGGAAAGCCCTGAAGTTCTCCGCCGCCGGGCGGCTGCCACCGCGCGACAGGATCTCATCACGGAAGCGTGCACCGGTTTCCGCCAGTGCCTGCGGCGCTTCCTCGAACGCGGCGTAGGCGTCGGCGCTGAGCACCTCGGCCCACTTGTAGCTGTAGTAGCCCGCGGCGTAACCGCCCGCAAAGATGTGGCTGAACTGGTGCGGGAAGCGGTTCCAGGCCGGCGGGTGGTTCACCGCCACTTCCGCGCGCACGCGGTCGAGCAGCGCCAGCACGCTGTCCTGCGCTGGCTCGAACTGGCTGTGCAGCAGCATGTCGAACAGGCCGAACTCCAGCTGGCGGACGGTGGCCATGCCGCTGTGGAAGTTGCGCGCGGCCAGCATGCGCTCGTACAGCGTGCGCGGCAGCGGCTCGCCACTGTCCACGTGCGCGGTCATCGCCTGCAGGTGGTCCCATTCCCAGCAGAAGTTCTCCATGAACTGGCTGGGCAGCTCAACCGCATCCCATTCCACGCCGTTGATGCCGGCCACGCCCAGTTCGCCGATGCGGGTCAGCAGCTGGTGCAGTCCGTGGCCCATCTCATGGAACAGCGTGGTCACTTCGTTGTGGCTGAAGGTGGCCGGCTTGCCGTTGGCACCCCGGCCGAAGTTGCACACCAGGTAGACCAGCGGCGTCTGCACGCTGCCGTCGGCGCGCACGCGACGGTTGCGGCAATCATCCATCCACGCCCCGCCGCGCTTGCCCTCGCGTGCGTACAGGTCCAGGTAGAACTGGCCGACCAGCGCGCCCTGCGCATCGACCAGGCGGAAGAAGCGCACGTCTTCGTGCCAGACCGGCGCGCTGTCCTCCTGCACGCGCAGGCCGTACAGCTGCTCGATCACCGAGAACAGGCCGCCCAGTACCTTCGGTTCGGTGAAATACTGCTTCACTTCCTGCTCGGAATAGCTGTAACGCGCCTGCTTCAGGCGGTCGGCGGCGAACGCCAGGTCCCAGGCCTGCAGGGCATCGATGCCCAGCTGCTCGCGCGCGAACTGCTCCAGCTCGGCGCGGTCCCTGGCGGCGAACGGCTTGGCGCGCGAGGCCAAGTCACGCAGGAAACCGAGCACTTCGGCCGGGTCCTGCGCCATCTTGGTCGCCACCGAGTAATGGCCGTACGAATCGAAGCCGAGCAACGCAGCCAGTTCGGCGCGCAGGGCCAGGATGCGGTCGATGTTGCCGCTGTTGTCCAATGCGTCATCGCCGAATTCGGACGCACGCTGGGCGCTGGCGCGGTACAGGATCTCGCGCAGGTCGCGGTCCTCGCCCCAGGTCTGCACTGGCAGGTAGCACGGCATCTGCAGGGTCAGTTTCCAGCCGGCCTTGCCGTCCTTCTGTGCTGCGGCATGCGCGGTGGCCTTCACGTCTTCCGGCAGGCCCTTCAGCCGCGCTTCGTCTTCGATGATCAGCGACCAGGCATCGGTAGCGTCGAGCACGTTCTGCGAGAACTTCGCCGACAGCGCCGACAGTTCTTCCTTGATCGCAGCAAAACGCTGCTGGGCCTCGGGCGCCAGCTCGGCGCCGCCCAGGCGGAAGTCGCGCAGGGTGTTGTCCAGCACCTTGCGCTGGGCTTCATCGAAATGCGCCGCCTCCGGGCTGGCGGCCAGCGCCTGGTACTGCCGATACAGCGCCAGGTTCTGCCCCAGCGCACTGGCGAAGCGGGTCATCCGCGGCAGGTTGCTGTTGTAGGCCTCGCGCAGTTCCGGGGTGTTGACCACGCCCTGCAGGTGGCCGACCAGGCCCCAGGCGCGCCACAGTCGCTCGGTCGCGTCGTCCAACGGGGTGACGAAGGTCTCCCAACGCACCGGCTGCACCTGCTCGGCCGCGCTGACGGCGGCTTCGGCCTCGGCCAGCAGCACATCCAGCGCCGGCGCGACGTGCTCGGGGCGGATCGCCTCGAAGCGCGGCAGGCCGGAAAAATCGAGCAGGGGGTTGGCAACGGTCACGGCAGATCTCCAGGATACGGGCCCGGCACCCGGGCAGCCCTCCAGATATGGCGCTGCCGGGCGCGGCTGACAAGGGGGCACGGCATTCACATCGGCCTTACGCGCGCCCCCCGAAGCTCTGGATGCGGGGGAGTCCGCAGCGGCACGTACCGAACGAGGCCCCACATGGAAGGTCTGGCTGCAGTTGCATCCGCCTCACCGGCGCGGTCGCTGGCACTGTCTGCCAGCGCGGCCGAACTGGCCTGGATCGCCGCGCTGTGCGATGCCGGCGACGACGCCCCGCGCCACCTGCAGCAGTTGCAGGCGGTGCTGCAGCAGGGCGGCACGTTCAATGAAAGCCAGGAGTGGTACCCGTTCGAAGTGGTCGAGCGCGGCGCCAGCCAGCTGCAGCTGGGCCATGAGCGCGAGTTCGTGATCTGCGTGCTGCTGTGGTTGCAGGCATTGGCCCAGGGCCGCGCCAGCATCCTGGATCCCACCCTGCACCTGGATGACCGCGCGATGGACATCGAGGCCTTGCCCGATGCACTGCGCGACGCGGTGCTCGACGCCTTCACCGCAGCGGGTTACTGAGACACCGTCGCGGACGCCGACATGGCCCGGCGACAACGTCGGCCGTCCTACAACGCTTCCAGGCTGCACCACGGCAATTCGGGCAGTCCCTGCCCGGCCACCGCAGCGGCCAGCTGTGCGTCGGCGCCGTCGACATCAATGCCCTGGCGCGCGTACCACGCCGGATCGTAGTAGCTCTGCGCATAGCGCTCGCCGCTGTCGCACAGGATGCTGACGATGCTGCCCTGGTGGCCCGCCTCGCGCATCCACTGCGCCGCCTGCAGCACGCCGATGAAGTTGGTGCCGGTGGAGCCACCGACGCGTCGGCCGAGCTGGCGGCTGACATGGCGCATCGCAGCCAGGCTCAGCGCGTCGGGTACCTTGACCATCGCATCGACGCTGGTCGGGATGAAGCTCGGCTCCACCCTTGGCCGGCCGATGCCTTCCACGCGCGAACCACCACTGCAGGTCAGGTCGCGCCAGTCCTGTTCACCGGCCACGGCGGCCCGGTAGCCGTCGAAGAACACCGACACTTCCGGGTCCGCGCACAGGATGCGGGTGTCGTGGCGGCGGTAGCTGACATAGCGGCCCAGGGTGGCGGCGGTGCCGCCGGTGCCGGGGCTGCACACGATCCATTCCGGAACCGGGCTGGGCTCTTCGGCCATCTGCTTGAAGATGGACTCGGCGATGTTGTTGTTGGCACGCCAGTCGGTCGCGCGCTCAGCGTATGTGAACTGGTCCATGAAGTGGCCACCGGTTTCACGGGCCAGCTTTTCCGAATCACAGTTGAGGTCGCAGGCGCGTTCGACCAGGTGGCAGCGGCCGCCTTGGAACTCGATCGCGGCGATCTTTTCAGGCGAGGTGGTGGCCGGGATCACCGCAATGAACGGCAGGCCGAGCAGGCGCGCGAAATAGGCTTCGGACACCGCCGTCGAGCCGCTGGACGCTTCGATCACCGGTCGCCCTTCGCGCAGCCAGCCATTGGCCAGCGCATACAGGAACAGCGAGCGCGCCAGCCGGTGCTTGAGGCTGCCGGTGGGATGGCTCGACTCATCCTTCAGGTACACATCGATGCCCTCGAACCCGGGCAGCGCCAGCGGGATCAGGTGGGTATCGGCGGAGCGGTTGAAATCGGCTTCAATCTTGCGGATGGCGGCGGCCACCCATTCACGCTGCGACATGGCGGGCAATCGTTGTCAGGACGGAACGGTGCGATCCGGCCATTGTACGTCGCGGTACCGTCAGGTGCTGGCCGGTAGAATGCCCCCATCCGGCCGGCAACGGCCCTGTCTGAAGGACCTCCCCCCATGACCATTCCCGCCCTGCGCGATGTCCCCGGCGTCGCCGCCCAGGCCCCGGCCGAAACCACCGGCTTCGTGTTCAACCACACCATGCTGCGGGTGAAGGACATCACCGCCTCGCTGGACTTCTACACCCGCGTGCTCGGCTACCAGCTGATCGACAAGCGCGACTTCCCGGAGGCCCAGTTCAGCCTGTACTTCCTGGCCTACCTCCCGGCCGGCGTGGTGGTACCGGAAGACGACAGCCAGCGCCGCCTGTGGATGGCCGGCCTGCCGGGCGTGCTGGAACTGACCCACAACCACGGCACCGAAACCCAGGACGGCGCGGTCTACCACGACGGCAACAGCGACCCGCGCGGCTTCGGCCACATCTGCGTGTCGGTGCCGGACATCGAGGCGGCCTGCCAGCGCTTCGAGGACCTCGGGGTAACCTTCCAGAAGCGGCTGACCGACGGCCGCATGAAGAACCTGGCCTTCATCAAGGACCCGGACGGCTACTGGGTCGAGATCATCGCCAACGTCTGACCCGGAAAGGGGCACAATTCCGGTAGCGCCGGGCCATGCCCGGCGGCCTTGAGCAGGCCGCGCTGCGCGCTCGCCGGGCACGGCCCGGCGCTACCGACTCCGTCCCCTTTTTGAAGAGGTTCGTATGGAAACGATGGAACTGCACCGTGGCCGCCTGATCGACCACATCCAGCTGGTGGTGCGCGACCTGGCCGCCAGCCGCCGCTTCTACCAGGCAGTGTTCGATACGATCGGCATCCCACTCGGCGGCGAAGGGCCGGACTTCTTCTGGGCCGACGAGCTGTTCATTTCCAGCGCCAGCAGCCGTGCCGCCGCCGGCCAGCTGACCGGCCGCCATCATCTAGCCTTCCAGGCCCGCGACAGCGCCACGGTCGATGCCTTCCACACCGCTGCCATCGCCGCCGGTGGCACAGACAACGGCGCACCGGGCGAGCGCCCCTACCACCCGGGCTACTACGGCGCCTTCGTGCTCGACCCCGATGGCAACAACATCGAAGTGGTCTACCACGGCCCGGCGAACTACAGTGCCGACTCGGTGAAGGTGACGTTCTGACTTCACCGACGCCGTGAACGAAGAAGCCGGGCAATGCCCGGCTTCTCTGTTTCCAGCGCTGCAGCCCTCAGTGGGCGGCCATGTAGATGTCCTGCAGCACGGCCTTTTCCAGTTCCAGCTCGCCCAGCAGGTTCTTCACGATATCGCCCAGGCTGAGGATGCCGACCAGCTGGTTGCCGTCGGTCACCATCAGGTGACGGCGACGCGAGTACGTCATCAGCGACATGGCCTGCTTCAGCGTGGCGTCCGGCGCAATGCCCTCCAGGCCCGTGGACGGCAGGCTGGAAATCACCCGGCGGCCGGCCTGCGGGCCATCGTCGGCCAGGGTGCGCACGATGTCCTTCTCGGAGATGATGCCGACCGGGGCATCGTCCTTCATCACCACCAGCGCAGCGATCCTGTTCGCGCTCATCTTGTGGGCGGCGGCACCGATGGTGTCTTCGGCATCGATGGTGATGACAGCTTCTTTCTTGGATTGCAGGAGTTCGCGGACGTTCATTCTTGTTTCCTGGTGCAGGTCACTGAAGTCAAAAAAGTGTGCTCTTCCGATACGCCCCCTCCCCGGGAACAGACCTTTCAGCGCACGTCTGGCGCACCCGTCTGCCGCATGGGAGGCATCGGCAGACGACGTGCTGCAACGCGAACGAGGTGTGGGTTCAACCGCTCAACCCGGACCTCGGTCAAATCGATTCTACGACTGCGACCATCGGTCACTACCGGCATCGATAGGACAGTTCGTCGTGGGAACCAGCTGACGATCCAGAGAATGGCACCGCGGCTGAAACCGCCGCTGAATACAAGCGCAGTTGCGCATTAAAGATTGATTGCCCGCTGCCGACAGCGGACAGAACACCCGGCGGCAATCCCACTTCGCACTGTCCGGCCAAACGAAAGGGCCCACGCGGGGCCCCTTCGCTTGCAGCATCCAACCGGAGCGATGGGTATTACTCCACCGTCACGCTCTTGGCCAGGTTGCGCGGCTTGTCCACGTCGGTGCCGCGTGCCAGCGCAGTGTGGTAGGCCAGCAGCTGCACCGGGATGGTGTGCACGATCGGGCTGAGCACGCCGGCGTGGCGCGGGGTGCGAATCACGTGCACGCCTTCGGACGCGTTGAAGTTGCTGTCCTGGTCGGCGAACACGAACAGCTCGCCGCCACGCGCGCGCACTTCCTGCATGTTCGACTTCACCTTTTCCAGCAGGCTGTCGTTGGGGGCGATCACCACCACCGGCATATCCTCGTCCACCAGCGCCAGCGGACCATGCTTCAGCTCACCTGCCGGGTAGGCCTCGGCGTGGATGTAGGAAATCTCCTTGAGCTTGAGCGCGCCCTCCAGCGCGATCGGGTAATGCAGGCCACGGCCCAGGAACAGCGCATTGGACTTGCGCGCAAAGCGTTCGGCCCACGCCGCGATCTGCGGTTCCAGGTTCAGCGCGTGCTGCACGCTGCCCGGCAGGAAGCGCAGCTGCTCCAGGTAATCCGCTTCCTGCGCCGCGTCGATGCGGCCATGCAGCTTGCCCAGCACCACGGTCAACTGGAACAGCGCGGCCAGCTGGGTGGTGAAGGCCTTGGTCGAAGCCACGCCGATCTCGGCGCCGGCACGGGTGTAGCAGACCAGCTCGCTGGCGCGCGGAATCGCGCTTTCCGGCACGTTGCAGATCGACAGCGTGTGCTTGTGGCCAAGCGCCTTGGCGTACTTCAGTGCCTCCATCGTATCCAGCGTTTCGCCGGACTGGGAAATGGTCACGACCAGATGCTTCGGGTTCGCATAAGCGGCGCGGTAGCGGTACTCGCTGGCGATCTCCACGCTGCACGGCAGGCCGGCGATGGCCTCGATCCAGTAGCGCGCGGTCAGGCCTGCGTAGTAGCTGGTGCCGCAGGCAATGATCTGCACGCCCTCGATGCCCGACAGCACCGCCTCGGCGTTCTTGCCGAACAGCTCGGCCGGGAAGCCACCGGCGTCGATCGCCGCTTCGATGGTGTCGCCCAGCGCACGCGGCTGTTCGTGGATTTCCTTCTGCATGAAATGGCGGTACGGACCCAGCTCCAGCGAGGCCAGCGACACATCGGACAGATGCACGTCGCGCTCGACCGGCTGGTCATGCTCGTCGAAGATGCGCACGCCATCGCGACGGATCTCGGCGGTGTCGCCCTCTTCCAGGAAGATCACCTTGCGGGTGGCCGAGATCACCGCCGAGACGTCGGAGGCGACGAAATTCTCGCCCTCGCCCAGGCCGATCAGCAGCGGGCAGCCCATGCGCGCGCAGACGAAGCGCTCCGGCTCGGCGCGGCTGACCACGGCCAGCGCATAGGCACCGGTCAGCTCTTTCACCGTGTGCTGCAGCGCCACCAGCAGGTCATCGCCGTCCTTCAGGTGGTGGTGGATGAGGTGGGCGATGACTTCGGTATCGGTCTGCGACTCGAAGGTGTAGCCCAGCGCACGCAGCTTCTCGCGCTGCTCCTCATGGTTCTCGATGATGCCGTTGTGCACCAGCGCCACGCCATGGCTGATATGCGGATGCGCGTTGGCCTCGGTGACACCACCGTGGGTGGCCCAGCGGGTGTGGCCGATGCCCAGCACCGCATTGAAGCCCTCTGCCTCGGCCGCGGTGGCCATTTCCGACACACGACCGGTACGACGCACGCGGCGTACATCGCGGCGCTCACCCTGGTCGACTACCGCAATACCCGAGGAATCGTAACCACGGTATTCAAGACGCTTCAGCCCCTCGATCAGTACCGGCACCACGTCGCGATCAGCGATCGCACCCACGATTCCACACATGTCACGCGTTTCCTTGAAGACGATCGGCGCATTCTAGCCCGCGCGTCCGGCGTCGCCCTCCTGTCCGCTTAATGAAAGTGTCCGGAAAGGTGTCCGCGGACACCCGGACACTTCGCCTCCTCATCCAACCTGTTGAACCAAAAGGAAATAAGGTTGGCACGCAACCTGCTTGGTACTGGTTACCACCGTCAGGCACGCATCCGATGATCCGCGACACCTCCGCACAGGACCAGATCGTTTCCACCGCCCCGGCCGGCACCTCCCGCGTGGCCTGGCACCGCTATCGCTGGCCGGCGCTGGGTGCCATCGCGCTGCTGGCCGGCATCGGCTGGGCGGTACATGCCTGGTCCAATGCCAGCCGCTCCTTCGACAGCAGCCGCGTGCGCATCGCCGAAGTGAAGCGCGGCGACCTGGTGCGCGACATCGCCGCCGACGGCCGCGTGATCGCCGCCAACAGCCCGATCCTGTATGCCATCTCGGCCGGTACCGTGGACCTGAAGGTGGTCGCCGGTGACGTGGTCAAGAAGGGCCAGGAGCTGGCGATCATCGACAGCCCGGAACTGCGCAGCAAGCTGGCCCAGGAACAGGCAACGCTGGCCGGGCTGGAAGCCGAGGCCAGCCGCGCCGCGCTGGACGCGACCCTGGCCCGCGCCAAGTCCCGCAAGGAAACCGACCAGGCCACCATCGAGCGTCAGGCCGCCGACCGTGACCTGCAGCGCTACCAGCGCGGCTACGACGGCGGCGCGGTACCGCAGATCGACCTGGCCAAGGCCAAGGATTCGCTGAAGAAAGCCGACATCGCCCTGGCCAACGCCACCACCGATGCGCGCCTGCAGAGCCAGGGCGCCGACCTGGATGCCCGCAACAAGCGCCTGCTGGCCGACCGCCAGAAAGCGGTGGTGGCCGAAGTGCAGCGCCAGGTCGATGCGCTGACGCTGCGCGCGCCCTTCGATGGCCAGGTTGGCCAGGTGCAGGCCGTGCAGTCCACCAACCTGGCCGCCAACGCGCCGGTGCTGGGCGTAGTCGACCTGTCCAAGTTCGAGGTCGAGATCAAGGTGCCGGAGAGCTTCGCCCGCGACCTGGCGATCGGCATGCCGGCCCAGCTGACCGGTGGCAACGGCCAGCCGTTCCCGGGCGAGATCAGCGCAGTATCGCCGGAAGTGGTCAACGGCGAGGTCAACGCCCGCGTGCGCTTTGCCAGCGCGCAGCCGGAAGGCCTGCGCCAGAGCCAGCGGATGTCGGTGCGCGTGCTGCTCGATACCCGCAAGGACGTGCTGAAGGTCGAGCGCGGCCCGTTCGTCGAACAGGGCAACGGCATGGCCTACGTGATGGATGGCCGCACCGCCGTGCGCCGTCCGGTGGAACTGGGCGTCAGCAGCCTGGGCGAAGTGGAAATCAAGTCCGGTGTGCAGCCAGGCGACCGCATCGTGGTCTCCGGCAGCGACCTGTTCAAGGACGCCGAACGCGTCTCCGTCAACTGACACCTGATACCTGAATCCTGGAGAGAGGACACCCCATGTACATGCTCGAAATGCGTTCGGTCGCCAAGGTCTTCCGTACCGAACAGGTGGAGACCCACGCTCTGCGCTCGCTGGAACTGCAGGTCAAGGAAGGCGAGTTCGTCGCCGTCACCGGCCCGTCCGGTTCCGGCAAGACCACGTTCCTCAACATCGCCGGCCTGCTGGAAACCTTCACCAGCGGTACCTACCTGCTGGACGGGCAGGATGTGAGCACGCTGGGCGACGACGCACGCAGCCGCCTGCGCAACCAGAAGATCGGCTTCATCTTCCAGGGCTTCAACCTGATTCCCGATCTGAATCTGTTCGACAACGTCGACGTACCGTTGCGCTATCGGAAGATGAGCGCCAACGAGCGCCGCGAGCGCATCGAGAAGGCGCTGACCCAGGTCGGCCTGGGTTCGCGCATGAAGCACTACCCGAATGAGCTGTCCGGCGGCCAGCAGCAGCGCGCGGCCATCGCACGCGCCCTGGCCGGCAGCCCTCGCCTGCTGCTGGCCGACGAACCGACCGGCAACCTGGATACGCAGATGGCGCGCGGTGTGATGGAACTGCTGGAGGAGATCAACGCCGCCGGCACCACCATCGTGATGGTCACCCATGATCCGGAACTGGCCGCGCGTGCGCAGCGCAACGTGCACATCGTCGATGGCCAGGTCACCGACCTGGTGCGCGAGCCGGTGCTGGCCACCCCGCCGCGCCACATCGTCGCCGTCAACGAGTGAGGGGCCGGCCATGTTCGCCTACTACGCCCGACTGGCGGTGCGCAGCTTCCGCCGCAACAAGGTCCTGACCGCGCTGATGGTGGTGGCCATCGCCCTCGGCATCGGTGCCTCGATGACCACCCTGACCGTGTTCCATGTGCTGTCCGGTGACCCGATTCCCGGCAAGAGCGACCGGCTGTTCTACGTGCAGCTCGATGCCGCGACCGGCGCCTATGTCGCGGGCGAGGAACCGGAAACCCAGCTGACCCGCTTCGACGGTGAAGCCCTGCTGCGCGAAGCCAAGGGCGAGCGCCAGGCACTGATGAGCGGCGGTGGCGGCACCATCGAACCGGACAACAGCACCCTCAAGCCCTTCAGCATCGACACCCGCTGGACCTCGGCCGATTTCTTCCCGATGTTCGAGGTGCCGATGCAGTACGGCCGACCCTGGACGCGCGAGGACGATGAAGGCCGCGCACGCGTGGTGGTCATCTCCAAGGCGCTCAACGACAAGCTGTACCAGGGCGCCAACAGCGTGGGCCGCGACCTGCGCATGGAAGGCCAGAGTTACCGCATCGTCGGCGTGATGAAGGAATGGAGCCCGGAGCCGCACTTCTACGACCTGACCACCGGCAGCTACGGCAAGAACGAAGACCTGCTGCTGCCGATCTCCACCTCGTTCGACCTGAAGCTGGGCAGCAACGGCAACATGAACTGCTTCGGCGAGAATCCCGATGGCAACAGCTACTCGCTCAACGCACCCTGCGCGTGGCTGCAGTACTGGGTGGAGATGGACCCGGCCAAGGCCGCCGACTACCGCCGCTACCTGGAGAACTATTCGAGCCAGCAGCGCCAGGCCGGCCGCTTCAAGCACCCGCCGAACGTGCGCCTGCGCACCGTGATGGAATGGCTGGACTTCAACGGCGCGGTGCCCAGCGACGTGCGCCTGCAGCTGTGGCTGGCACTGGGTTTCCTGGGTGTCTGCCTGGTCAACACGGTGGGCCTGCTGCTGGCCAAGTTCCTGCGCCGCAGTGGAGAGATCGGCGTGCGCCGCGCACTCGGTGCCAGCCGTGGCCAGATTTTCCTGCAGTGCCTGGTGGAAGCCGGCGCGGTCGGCGTGGTCGGGGGCGTGCTGGGCATCGGCCTGGCCCTGCTCGGCCTGTTCGCGGTGCGCCAGCAACCGGTGGAGTACGCAAAGCTGGCCCACTTGGACGGCAACATGCTGCTGCTCGCGCTGGGCCTGACCCTGTTCGCCAGCCTTGCCGCCGGTTTCCTGCCTGCCTGGCGCGCCATGCAGGTCACTCCGGCCATCCAGCTCAAGTCGCAGTAAGCAATCGAACGAGGACTCCCATGGACATCCGCCCCATCCTCAGCACGCTGCGCCGGCACAAGACTGCCGCTGCCCTGATCGTGCTGGAAGTCGCACTGACCTGCGCCATCGTCTGCAACGCGCTGTTCCTGGTCAGCCAGCGCGTGGAGAAGATCAGCATGCCCAGCGGCATCGCCGAGAACGAACTGGTGATGCTCCGCGTCAGCGGCATCGGCAAGCAGACCGATGCCATGGCCCGCACCCGTGAGGACCTGGCGTCATTGCGTGCGCTTCCCGGCGTCAGCAACGTCACCATCATCAACCAGGTGCCTTTCCGCAACGGCTCGTCCAGCAGCAGCATCTCGCGGGAGATCGACCAGGAACGGCCGACCACCAACGCTTCGATGTACACCCTGTCCGAGAACGGGCTGGCCACGATGGGCATCAACCTGATCGCCGGCCGCGATTTCCTGCCCGGCGAGTACCAGAACTTCGAAGACGCCAGCAAGGGGGGCGCCAAGGAAAACGCCATCCCGGTCATCCTCACCCAGGCCACCGCCGCCAAGATGGAACCCAACGGCAGCGCGCTGGGCAAGACCTACTACATGGGCAAGCAGCCGCTGCACGTGGTCGGCATCGTCGACACGCTCAGCACGCCCAACGGCTGGAATGACAACTGGACGAACTCCATGCTGCTGCCCATGCGGCGCACCTTCGACGAGGGTGGCACCTATGTGCTGCGCACTTCGCCGGAACGCCGCCAGGAGGTGCTTGATGCGGGGGCTGCTGTACTGGAGCGCAACGACCCCAACCGGCTGATGCGCGACAAGCTGACCTATGAAGACCAGCGCAACGACTTCTTCAAGAACGACCGCGCGATGGTTGGCCTGCTGATCACCGTCAGCGTCTCGCTGCTGGTGGTCACCGCACTGGGCATCATCGGCCTGGCCAGCTTCTGGGTGCAGCAGCGCAGCAAGCAGATCGGCATTCGCCGCGCACTCGGTGCCACCCGCGGGCAGATCCTGCGCTACTTCCAGACCGAGAACTTCCTGCTGGCCTCGCTGGGCATCGTGCTGGGCATGCTGGCGGCCTACGCGATCAATCTGGCACTGATGAACCTGTACGAGCTGCCACGCATGCCCCTGTACTACCTGCCGCTGGGCGCGCTGCTGCTGTGGGTGCTGGGCCAGGTCGCGGTGTTCGGGCCGGCCCGGCGCGCGGCAGCGGTCCCGCCCGCAGTTGCCACGCGGGGCGCGTGAGATGCGTGCCTGCCGGATGCTGTTGATGGCACTGCTGCCACTGCCGGCGCTGGCCGGCGGTGGCAGCTCGCAGACGCTGGAATGGCGCCAGGATGATGCCCGCCTGGCGCTGCGCTCGACCGAGGGCCAGGTACGGGTGGAAGCCGCGCGTCCGGAAGCCCGCTTCGGCGTGCGCAGCGGCGACCGCATCCTGCGCCTGGACGATACGGCTGTGCGGCGCATCGAGCATCTTGCCGATGCGCTGCGGCATTCCAGTGCCCCGACTGCGTACCTGTTGCTGCGCCGCGACAAACGCGAGCTCACCGTCCCGGTGGACGCCACCTCGTGGCGGCTGGCGCTGGTCGCTCCGCCACCGCCGCCACCGCCGCCACCAGCGCGGCGCTGAAACCAGCCCGCCCTCGTCGCCGCGGCTTTGGCTATGCTTGATGGGTGGCGCCGGGCTCTCCCGGCGTATGGATACGAACACGGCTCCATCGGCGCCGCCCATCCCTTTCTGCAGAACTGCTTGATGCCTTCGATCCTGATCATCGACGACAACGCCAGCGTGAGCACCGCGCTGGACGTGCTGTTCTCCCTGCATGACATCGACACCCTGCAGGCGCAGAGCCCGGCCGAAGGGCTGGCCCTGCTCGAGTCGCAGCCGGTTGATCTGGTGATCCAGGACATGAATTTCAGCGAGGACACCACCTCCGGCGAGGAGGGCGAAGCGCTGTTCGCACAGATCCGCGCGCGCCACCCGGACCTGCCGGTGATCCTGCTCACCGCCTGGACCCACCTGAGCAGCGCGGTGGACCTGGTCAAGGCCGGTGCCGCCGACTACCTGGCCAAGCCCTGGGACGACCGCAAGCTGCTGACCACGGTCAACAACCTGCTCGAGCTGTCCGAGGCACGCCGCGAGCTGGACCGGCGGCGCGCGCGTGAGCTGCGGCAGCGCAACGCGCTGGAAGAGAAGTACAAGCTCTGTGGCGCGGTCTTTGCAGATCCGGCCAGCGAGCGCGTCATCGCGCTCGCCTGCCAGGTCGCGCGCTCCGAACTGCCGGTGCTGATCACCGGTCCCAACGGCGCTGGCAAGGAGAAGATCGCGCAGATCATCCAGGCCAACTCGCTGGTGGCCAAGGGCCCGTTCATCACGGTCAACTGCGGCGCATTGCCGTCGGAACTGATCGAAGCCGAACTGTTCGGTGCCGAGGCCGGTGCGTACACCGGCGCCAACAAGGCACGCGAAGGCAAGTTCGAGGCCGCCGATGGTGGCACCCTGTTCCTGGATGAGATCGGCAACCTGTCGCTGGGCGGGCAGATGAAGCTGCTGCGTGTGCTGGAAACCGGCCGCTTCGAGCGTCTTGGCTCCAATCGCGAGCGCCAGGTCAAAGTCCGCGTGGTCAGTGCGACCAATGCCGACCTGCCGGCGATGATCCGCGACGGCACCTTCCGCGAAGACCTGTACTACCGCCTCAATACGGTGGAACTGGTACTGCCACCATTGGCCGAACGCCCGGGCGACATCGTGCCGCTGGCCGAGCGCTTCCTGACCGCCGGCAAGCCGCTGTCCAGCGCCGCCACCGCGGCCCTGCAACGGCACCCCTGGCCCGGCAACGTGCGCGAACTGCGCAACGTTATCCAGCGCGCCGAGCTGCTGGCGACCGGCAACCGCATCGAAGTGGCCGACCTGAACCTGCCGCGTGCCGCACCTGCTTCGCGACCGGCGCCCAGTGCCGGCAATGATCCTGACCGTGCTCGCATCGAGGATGTGCTGGCGCGCAACCACGGCGTCATCGCCCAGGCCGCCGCCGAACTTGGCCTGAGCCGCCAGGCGCTGTACCGGCGCATGGACCGGCACGGCATCCCACGCGAATGAAGCGGCGTTCGTTCACCTTCCGTCTGTTCCTGCGCCTGCTGCCGGTGCTGGCGCTGGCCGCCGCGTTGCCGTGGCTGCTGGCGTACTGGATGGACCACGGCTGGGTTGTGACCACCGTGTCGGCACTGATCCTGCTGTCGCTGATGTGGTGGACGCTGCGCCGTGCCACCGCCCCCGTGCGGTCACTGATGCGGGCCCTGGCGGGCACCACCAGCAGCTATCGCGACGGCGAATACAACTTCGGCGTGCACTGGCCCGGCAATGACGAGCTCGGCGACCTGGTGCAGGCACACCGCGAACTGGGTGATGTACTGCGTGCACAGCGGCAGGGCCTGGTGCAACGCGAGCTGCTGCTGGACACAATGGTGCAGAACACGCCGGTGGCGATGCTGCTGATCGCCTCCGGCGGCGATGGCATCGCCCGCGTGGTGTTCTCCAACTTGGCCGCGCGCAAGTTGCTGCATGGCGGCTGGAAGCTGGAAGGACAGCGCCTGGAGGACGTGCTGGAACAGGTGCCGGTGGAACTGCGCGATGCCATCGCCCGCGGCGGCGACAGCCTGTTCGCGGTGCATGCGGAAGGCGAAGACAGCGACGAGGATGACGAACAGGTCTATCACCTCTCACGTCGTTCTTTCCACCTCAATGGCCGTCCGCACGACCTGTTGCTGGTACGCCTGCTCACCGCCGAGCTGCGCCGCCAGGAAGTGCAGACGTGGAAGAAGGTGATCCGGGTGATCAGCCATGAGCTGAACAACTCGCTGGCACCGATCGCTTCGCTGGCACACTCCGGCGGAGTGCTGGTGCAGCGCGAGCGCTTCGATCGGCTGCCGGAGATCTTCACCACCATCGAAGACCGGGCGCGCCATCTGGAAGGTTTCATTCGCGGCTATGCGCGTTTTGCCAAGCTGCCGCAGCCGCAGTTGCAGACCGTGCACTGGGCCCCCTTCCTGTCCAGCCTGCGCCAGCAGATTCCGTTCACCATGGAGCGCGAGCCGGACGAGGAACTGAGCAGCCGCATCGACATCGCGCAGTTCGGGCAGGCGTTGTTGAACCTGTTGAAGAACGCGCATGAGGCCGGCGCCGAAGCCGATCCGCCCAATGATGACGTGCAGGTGCAGCTGACGCGGTTGCCACAATGGCTGCGCCTGGATGTGCTGGACCGTGGCAAGGGCATGAACGAGCAGGTGCTGCAGAACGCGCTGATGCCGTTCTATTCCACCAAGCGCAACGGCACCGGGCTGGGGCTGGCGTTGACCCGCGAGATCGTGGAGGCGCACGGCGGGCGTGTGTCACTGCAGAATCGTGGCGATGGCGGGTTGTGCGTCTCGATCCTGCTGCCGGTGGGGTGAGTTGCCGACTTGGCTCGGTCTGCCAGTAGATCCACGCCATGCGTGGATGTGCCGACCAGGGTCGGCACCTACCAGACCCGCCGCATCGCCACCCGCAGGTGCATCGGAAACCCGAGCGCAGCCTCTTCGGCCATAACCGACTGCAGCCCGGCATCCCACTCCGCCTCCGGCACTTCAACGAATCCTTCGCTGGCATAGAAAGGCGCATTCCACGGTACGTCGATCAACGTTGTCAGCACCGCTGACGCGTAGCCGTCGGCCCTGGCCTGTGCCAACGCATGGCGCAACAACGCGCGGCCATGGCCTTGCCGCCCGTGTGCAGGATCCACATCCATCTGCAGCACATGGAACTCGCCTGCCAATTCTCCCGCCAGCACGTAGCCGGCAATGCCGCCGCCGGCCGCATCCACCACCCACAACTGCCCGCGCTCAAGGCCGTACTGCAGTGTCGCCAGGTCCAGGCCGTGGCCGGTGAACACCCGATAGGCTTCGTGGTCCCTGAGCAGTTCGCCAGCGCGCTGTTCAATGCCCGGCAGCAGGCCGAGCTCGTCGGCGTGCGGAATGCGTGCCTCAGGCCTTCTTGAGCGGGCGCTTCCAGCCATCGATGGTTTCCTGCCGTGCACGTGCCAGTGTCAACTTGCCATCAGGCGCGTTGCGGGTAATGACCGAGCCGGCGGCGATGGTCGCGCCTTCGCCGATCAGTACCGGCGCGACCAGCGAACTGTTGGAGCCAATGAATGCGTTGTCGCCGATGGTGGTGGTCGACTTGTTTACGCCGTCATAGTTGCAGGTGATGGTTCCTGCACCGATGTTGACCTTGCTGCCGATCACCGCGTCGCCCAGATAGGTGAGGTGGTTGGCCTTGCTGCCCACACCGAGGGTGACCTTCTTGGTCTCGACGAAGTTGCCGACGTGCACGCCATCGGCCAGCACGGTGCCCGGGCGCAGCCGTGCGAACGGGCCAATCTGCGCAGCGCGTTCGGTGACCACGCCGTCCAGATCACAGTGCGCACGCACTTCGGTGCCTGGCCCCAGGTTGACGTCCTTCAGCCTGTTGAACGGGCCTACGGTGACGCCGTCACCGAGCACGATGTTGCCTTCAAGGACAACGTCGACATCGATCAGCACATCGCTGCCCACGGTGACGGTGCCACGGATATCCAGGCGTGCCGGGTCGCGCACGCGCGCGCCCTGTGCGCACAGTGCACGCACCGCACGGCGCTGCCAGGCGCGCTCCAGCTGCGACAGCTGCCAGGGATCATTTGCCCCCTCGGCCTCCTGCACATCGGCGACCAGCGCCATCTCGGCCGGGGTGTACTCGTTCGCGGCGAACGCGAACACGTCAGTGAGGTAATACTCGCCCTGGGCGTTGCTGTTGGACAGCTGCGACAGCCAGCGGCGCAGCGCGGTCGACTCGGCGGCGATGATGCCGGTATTGATCGTGCGCACGCGCAGCTGGTCGTCAGTGGCGTCCTTCTGCTCGACGATGGAGCCGACCTTGCCCTCCGCATCGCGCAGCACGCGGCCGTAACCGGTCGGGTCATCGAGCTCGGCCACCAGCACGGACAAGCGGCCTGGCTGGGCCAGCAGGTGGCGCAACGTGTCCGCGCGGATCAGCGGCACGTCGCCGTACAACACCAGCACCTGCGCCGCATCGGGCACCTGCGGCATCGCCTGCGCCACGGCGTGGCCGGTGCCGAGCTGCTGCGCCTGTTCGGCCCACTGCAGGTCGGGCTGGTCGGCGAAATACTGCCGCACCGCCTCGCCACCATGGCCATGGACCACGTGGATCGCCGTAGGCTGCAACTCGCGGGCCACATCGATCACATGCGCCAGCATCGGCTGGCCGGCGATCGGCTGCAGCACTTTCGGCAGCACCGACTTCATGCGCTTGCCCGCGCCAGCGGCGAGGATGATGACGTGCAGGGGTTGGGTCATGGAAAAGGCGGTCCGTGGTTCGTTGCAGATGATTCTAGAGCGTGGGCCGTTAACATGGGCATCCCGCCTCCTTCACCACGCTGATGGGCCTCGTCCGCCAGGGAAGCACCTATCTCGTCATCGGGCTCGTGCAGCTGCTGGTCGATTGGCTGGTGTTCGTGGCCGCCAGTGCGCTGGGCATGCCGGTCGCGCCGGCCAATATCACCGGCCGCTTGGCCGGCATGCTGCTGGGCTTCTGGCTCAACGGCCGCTACACCTTTGCCGAGGCCGGTGCCCGCAAGCTGGGATGGAAGCGATTCGCACGCTTCTTCGGGCTGTGGCTGATGCTGACGGCAGCGAGCACGCTGCTGGTCAGCCTGGTCGACCAGGCGTTGGGCCTGCAGTACACGTGGCTGGCCAAGCCGCTGGTGGAAGGCGGGCTGGCCTGCGTGTCGTTCCTGTTGATGCGCTACGTGGTGTATCGCTGAGACGGGGCGGGATCCGGGATGCCGGATCGGGATCGGGATCGGGATCGGGATCGGGATCGGGATCGGGATCGGCATCGGCATCGGCATCGGTAGAGTCGACTCTACCCAGTCGGCGCTGCCCCGCCAGCACAAACAAGAACGCCGGCACAGGGCCGGCGTTCTCGTGGGTGCAGCGCGAACCTCAGTGCTTGAGATTCTTGCGCAGGCGTTCCAGTGCCTGCAGCTGGACGACGGCCTCGGCCAGCTTCTGCTGGGCTTCAGCCACTTCCATCGCTTCGCCGCGGTTGGCCAGGATGCGTTCGGCTTCTTCCTTGGCCTTGCGGACCGAGGCTTCGTCGATGTCCTGCGCGCGGATCGCGGTGTCGGCCAGCACGGTCACCACCTGCGGCTGCACTTCCAGGATGCCGCCGGAAATGGCGAAATCCAGCTGCTCGCCATTCGGCGTGGTCACCACCACCTTGCCCGGCTTCAGGCGGGTGATCAGCGGCGCGTGCTTGGGCGCGATGCCCAGTTCGCCCAGCTCACCGGTGGCCACGACCAGGGTCGCTTCGCCACGGAAGATTTCCTGCTCGGCGCTGACGATGTCGCAACGGATCGTGCTCATGCAAATCTCTTCGCTGTTCGCGGCGGCGCAATGCCACCGTGGGGGTCCACCGGCGCGGGCGGTTGCCCGGCGCCGGCGTCAGGTCGGGCAGGATCGCTCCCGCCCGTCCCGGATCAGGCCTTCTCGGCCATCTTCTTGGCCTTCTCGACCGCTTCTTCGATGCCGCCGACCATGTAGAACGCCTGCTCCGGCAGGTGGTCGTACTCGCCATCGACGATGGCCTTGAAGCCACGGATGGTGTCCTTCAGCGGCACGTACTTGCCCGGCGAACCGGTGAACACTTCGGCCACGTGGAACGGCTGGCTGAAGAAGCGCTCGATCTTACGGGCGCGCGACACGGCCTGCTTGTCCTCTTCGGACAGTTCGTCCATGCCCAGGATCGCGATGATGTCCTTCAGTTCCTTGTACTTCTGCAGGGTCTGCTGGACACGCTGGGCGGTGTCGTAGTGCTCGTGGCCGATGACCAGCGGATCCATCTGGCGGCTGGTGGAGTCCAGCGGATCGACGGCCGGGTAGATACCCAGCGAGGCGATCGAACGCGACAGGGTGACGGTCGAGTCCAGGTGGGCGAAGGTGGTCGCCGGCGACGGGTCGGTCAGGTCGTCCGCGGGAACGTAGACGGCCTGGATCGAGGTGATCGAACCGTTCTTGGTCGAGGTGATGCGCTCCTGCAGGACGCCCATTTCCTCCGCCAGGGTCGGCTGGTAACCCACCGCGGACGGCATACGGCCCAGCAGTGCCGACACTTCGGTACCGGCCAGGGTGTAGCGGTAGATGTTGTCGACGAACAACAGGACGTCCTTGCCCTTGCCGTTTTCGTCCTTCTCGTCGCGGAAGTACTCGGCCATGGTCAGGCCGGTCAGCGCGACGCGCAGGCGGTTGCCCGGCGGCTCGTTCATCTGGCCGTACACCATCGCCACCTTGTCCAGGACGTTGGAGTCCTTCATTTCGTGGTAGAAGTCGTTGCCCTCACGGGTACGCTCACCCACGCCGGCGAACACGGACAGGCCGCTGTGCGCCTTGGCGATGTTGTTGATCAGCTCCATCATATTGACGGTCTTGCCGACGCCGGCGCCGCCGAACAGGCCGACCTTGCCGCCCTTGGCGAACGGGCACATCAGGTCGATGACCTTGATGCCGGTTTCCAGCAGCTCGGTGGCCGGGGACTGGTCTTCATACGACGGCGCAGCGCGGTGGATTTCCCAGTTGTCGCTGGCAGCGACCGGGCCGGCTTCGTCGATCGGACGGCCCAGCACGTCCATGATGCGGCCCAGGGTGCCCGCGCCGACCGGCACCGAGATGCCGCGGCCGGTGTTGACGGCAACCAGGTTGCGCTTCAGGCCGTCGGTGGAACCGAGGGCGATGGTACGCACCACGCCGTCGCCCAGCTGCTGCTGGACTTCGAGGGTGATCTCGGTGTTTTCCACCTTCAGTGCGTCGTACACCTTCGGCACCGATTCACGCGGGAATTCGACGTCGACGACCGCGCCGATGATCTGAACGATCTTGCCCTGACTCATTGCTGCATCCTCTAATGTGTGCTTTGAACGAACGCGGTCAGACTGCTGCCGCGCCGCCGACGATTTCGGAGATTTCCTGGGTGATCGCTGCCTGGCGCGCCTTGTTGTAGACGAGCTGCAGGGTGCCGATCAGCTTGTTGGCGTTGTCGCTCGCCGCCTTCATCGCAACCATGCGTGCGGCATGCTCGGAGGCGACGTTTTCCAGCAGTGCCTGGTACACCAGCGACTCGATGTAACGCGTCATCACGTGCTCCAGCACGGTCGCGGCATCGGGTTCGTACAGGTAATCCCAGTCGTGGTGAGCGACCTGCTTCTCAGCCGGCGGCAGCGGCAGCAGCTGATCGAAGCTGGCCTTCTGCACCATGGTGTTCACGAAGCGGTTGTACACCAGGTACACGCGGTCGATCTTGCCTTCGGTGAAGGCGTCGAGCATGACCTTGATCACACCGATCAGCGATTCCAGCTTCGGCACGTCGCCGATGTGGGTCACGCTGCCGACCATGTTGACCTTCACGCGGCGGAAGAAGGTCGAAGCCTTCTGGCCGATGGTCACCAGGTCCACTTCGGCACCCTTGTCCTGCCATGCTTTGGCTTCGCCCAGCATCTTGCGGAACAGGTTGTTGTTCAGGCCGCCGGCCAGGCCGCGATCGGAGGAGATCACGATGAAACCGACCCGCTTGACCTGCTCGCGCTCGACCAGGAACGGATGCTGGTAGTCGGTGCTGGCCTGGGCCAGATGACCGATCACCTGCTTCATCGCCTGCGCGTACGGACGCGAGGTCTTCATCCGATCCTGCGCCTTGCGGATCTTGGAGGCCGAGACCATTTCCAGGGCGCGCGTCACCTTGCGGGTGTTCTGCACGCTCTTGATCTTGGTTTTGATTTCGCGTCCGCTTGCCATCTCTTGTTTCCCGTGGCGCGGGGCTGATGCCCCGCGTTGTTCAACCGTTTGTCATCTGGTCCAGCGGAGCCGGAGGCTCCGCTCTACAGGACCGCGATTACCAGCTGCCGGTGGTCTTGAACTCGGCGATGCCCTTCTTAAAGGCACCTTCGATGTCGTTGTCCCAACCGCCGGTGGCGTTGACCTTGCTGATCAGCTCGCCCTGGGTGTTGGCGAAGTGGGCGTGCAGGCCTTCTTCGAACGCCAGCAGCTTGTTGACCGGCACGTCGTCCAGGTAACCCTCGTTGACGGCGTAGATCGACAGCGCCTGGTTGGCGATCGACATCGGCGCGTACTGCTTCTGCTTCATCAGCTCGGTGACGCGCTGGCCACGCTCCAGCTGCTTGCGGGTCGCTTCGTCCAGGTCCGAGGCGAACTGCGCGAAGGCAGCCAGCTCACGGTACTGGGCCAGCGAGATACGGATACCGCCCGACAGCTTCTTGATGATCTTGGTCTGGGCCGAGCCACCGACGCGCGACACCGAGATACCGGCGTTCACGGCCGGGCGGATGCCGGCGTTGAACAGGTCGGTTTCCAGGAAGATCTGGCCGTCGGTGATCGAGATCACGTTGGTCGGAACGAACGCGGACACGTCGCCGGCCTGGGTTTCGATGATCGGCAGCGCGGTCAGCGAACCGGTCTTGCCGGTGACCTTGCCTTCGGTGAACTTCTCGACGTACTCCTCGGACACGCGGGCAGCGCGCTCGAGCAGACGGGAGTGCAGGTAGAACACGTCACCCGGGTAGGCTTCACGGCCCGGCGGACGCTTCAGCAGCAGCGAGATCTGGCGGTAGGCGACGGCCTGCTTGGACAGATCGTCGTACACGATCAGCGCGTCTTCACCGCGGTCCATGAAGTACTCACCCATGGTGCAGCCCGAGTAGGCGCTGATGTACTGCATGGCAGCCGATTCGGAAGCGGTCGCGGCCACCACGATGGTGTGGGCCAGCGCGCCGTTCTCTTCCAGCTTGCGCACGATGTTGGCGATGGTCGACGCCTTCTGGCCGATCGCAACGTACACGCACTTGATGCCGGTGCCCTTCTGGTTGATCACCGCATCGATCGCCATGGCGGTCTTGCCGGTCTGGCGGTCACCGATGATCAGCTCGCGCTGGCCACGGCCGATCGGGATCATCGAGTCGACCGACTTGTAACCGGTCTGCACCGGCTGGTCGACCGACTTGCGCCAGATCACGCCCGGAGCAACGCGCTCCACCGGAGCGGTCAGGTCGGTGCCCAGCGGGCCCTTGCCGTCGATCGGCTCGCCCAGCGCGTTCACGACGCGGCCCAGCAGTTCCGGACCGACCGGCACTTCCAGGATGCGACCGGTGGTCTTGGCGACGTCGCCTTCGCGCAGGTGCTCGTAGTCACCCAGGACCACGGCGCCGACCGAGTCGCGCTCCAGGTTCAGGGCCAGTGCGAAGGTGTTGTTCGGCAGTTCGATCATTTCGCCCTGCATCACGTCGGCCAGACCGAAGATGCGCACGATGCCGTCGGACACGCTGGTCACGGTGCCTTCGTTGCGCGATTCCGCGGCCAGCTTGACCTTCTCGATGCGGTTCTTGATCAGTTCGCTGATTTCGGAGGGGTTGAGCGTGGTTGCCATCGTCAAGTCCTAGTGCCGGCAGCGGGGCCGGACGTTAAATGAATTCAGTTAGCGAGCGCGGTCTGCAGACGGGCCAGCTTGCCCTTCAACGAACCATCGATGACCACGTCGCCGGCGTCGATCACGGCGCCGCCGATCAGCGAGGCATCGACCGCGGTGGTCACGTCGACCTCGCGGTTGAAGCGCTTGCGCAGCGCGACCTTGATCGCATCCAGCTCAGCGGCCGACAGTTCGGCGGCCGAGGTGACGGTGGCCTTGACCACGTGCTCGGCTTCGGCGCGCAGGGCGTCGAACATGCCGGCGATTTCCGGCAGCAGCGGCAGACGGTGCGACTCGGCCAGGACGGCCAGGAAGCGCGAGTAGGTCTCGCCGTGCGACACCGGCGCCAGCAGGGCGACGGCGTCGTCACGACCCAGCTCCGGGTTGGCGAGCAGGGCCGCCACGCGCGGGTCGGCGGCGACGTGGGCGGAGAACGCCAGGGCGTCCGACCACGGCGCGAACGCGCCTTCGTCGCGCGCGGTCGCGAACGCGGCGCGGGCGTACGGGCGGGCAAGCGTGAGGGCCTGGCTCATCCTTAGATCTCCGAGGCCAGCTCGTCGAGCAGCGCCTTGTGGGCGTTGGCGTCGATTTCGCGCTTGAGCAGCTTTTCGGCACCGGTCACGGCCAGCGCGGACACCTGCTTGCGCAGGTCTTCACGGGCACGGTTGGCGGCGGCGTCGATTTCAGCCTGGGCCAGTTCCTTCTGACGGGTGGCTTCGGTGATCGCTTCGTTACGGGCAGCATCAACGATCTGGTTGGCACGCGCGTGGGCCTGATCGATGATCTCGTTGGCCTTGGTGCGGGCTTCCTTCAGCGCTTCGTTGACCTTCTCCTGCGCCTGGGCCAGATCTTTCTGGCTGCGGTCGGCAGCAGCGAGGCCCTCAGCAATCTTCTGCTGGCGCTCCTCGATCGCGTTCATCAGCGGCGGCCAGATCTTGGTCGCGATGATCCAGATCAGACCAGCGAAGGCCAGCGCCTGCGCAAGAAGGGTGAAATTGATATTCATGGTTAGCTCGATCGCTGGTTTCAGGGTGGACGCGCCGCCGAAGCGGCACATCCGGCCTTCATCCGAAACCGGGTGCATCAGCACCCGGTCGTCTCAAACCGCTGTATCAGCCGGCCAGAGCCTTGGTGACGGCGCCAGCGAAGGCAGCCGACAGCGGGTTGGCGAAGGCCAGCAGCAGGCCAACGGCGACCGAGATGATGAACGCGGCGTCGATCAGGCCGGCGGTGATGAACATGCGGACCTGCAGGACCGGGATCAGTTCCGGCTGGCGGGCGGCCGACTCCAGGAACTTACCAGCCATGATGGCCAGACCCAGACCGGCGCCCAGCGCGGCCAGGCCGATCATGATGCCGACGGCAAGGGCGGTGGAGCTCTGAATCTGCGCGAAGTTGGTCAGGACGGCGAAGTACATGGTTATCTCCAGGAACTTAAGTTGCTAAGGGTGATGAAACGGATGAAGGTTGAAACGCGTTGAAGCTTGAAACTCAGTGAGCGTCTTCCGACAGGCTCAGGTACACGATCGACAGCATCATGAAGATGAAGGCCTGCAGCGGGATCACCAGCAGGTGGAACAGCATCCAGCCGAGGCCGAACACACCACCGGCAATGGCACCGAAGAAACCGGCACCACCCAGCACCCAGATCAGCAGGAACACGATTTCGCCGCCGAACATGTTGCCGAACAGTCGCATCGCCAGCGAGATCGGCTTGCTCAGCCACTCGACGATGTTGAGGATCAGGTTGAACGGCATCATCCACTTGCCGAACGGCGCCGTCAGGAATTCCTTGATGAAGCCGCCCAGGCCCTTGGACTTGAGCGCGAAGAACAGCATCAGGAAGAACACGCTGATGGCCATGCCCAGGGTGGCGTTGACGTCAGCGGTCGGGACCGGCTTCCAGTAGTGCACGCCCGCCCATTCCAGCGGCTTGGCGATGAAATCGGCCGGGATCATCTTCAGCAGATTCATCAGCAGAATCCAGAAGAAGATCGTGATGGCGATCGGCGTGACCAGCTTGCTCTTGCCGTGGTAGGTGTCCTTGGCCTGGCGGTCGACGAACTCCAGGCAGATCTCGACGAAGGCCTGCCACTTGCCCGGCACGCCGGCGGTGGCCTTGCGGGTCCCCAGCCAGAACGCGACCACGATCACCAGGCCCATCAGGACGGCGGTGAGGAAGGTATCGACGTGGATATGCCAGAACATACCCTCACCCTTGCCGACCGGCGCGGTCAGGTTGTGCAGGTGATGCTGGATGTAGCTGGTAGGGGTTAGAGCCTCGCCCGCCATGTGTCCGGAACCTTCAGTTAATTGAATTCTGTCAACGCCTGGCCATGGCCAGGACCTGGAACATCAAGCCGACGGCGATACCGGCCAACAGCGCCAACGCAGGCAGCTTGAAGACCAGGAACCCCACCAGCAGGACGCCGAAAACCACGACCCACTTGGCCACGATCGCAATGATCAGGCGAGCCATCGCCGATCCTGCGGCCACCGCACCTCCGCCCAGCGCCATCCGTGCTGCAACCCAGCCACCGGCCGAAATGGCCACACCAGACGCCAGCGCGCCGAGGGCATATTTCGGACCCACCAGCAGGAAGGCCAGGGCCAGGACAGCGACCGCGGCCAGCGGGTAGACCGCGGCGCGCAGCATCAGTCGCCGACCCGCGTCAACGGAGTTCAGCACAGGACGTCCCGCGTGGTTGCATGTGGAGGGTTGAGGCGGCTACAGCAGGGGGGGCCTCATCGAGCCGCCAAATTATAGCAATGGGACAATTTGCGAGACAACCGCTGCCTGTTCATCCCGGGAAGGCGCAAGTTGCGGTAACGGTTACAATTTTGCGTACCACCGGGGGGACAATGACGTCCGCACGATGTTGCACCGCAGTATTGAACTTTGGTCGCAGTCGACGGAACTTTCACCGGATGCGCCGGTCCGATTACTCGACCTGCCTGCAGCATCCTCGTCGGCTCCACCCCGCAGGTCCCACGATGGCCCCGAAGCCCGTCTCCGGGGCCATCTTTTTGCATCGTCGTGACAGCGCTGAACCGTGCACACGCCGTGGACCATACGTTCACGGATGGTGGACGGGCCTGTCCCGCACAGTGGTCTTCATTCTGATGAACCACTGCAAGGACTCTTCGATGCGCCCCGTACCCACCCTGCTCGCCCTCTCCCTGCTCGCTGCCGGCGCCTCGTTCGCCACTGCCGCCCACGCCGCCGAAGGCGACGACCGTTTTGCCCTGCGCCTGGGTGCGATGAACATCGACTCGGACAACACCCTCCGCGGCAACACCAACGTGGCCGGCCAGGACATCGGTTTCTCCGAGGACTTCAAGCTGGGTGGCAAGGAGTGGGAGCCGCGCATTGACGGCATGTTCCGCATCAGCAACCGCCAGCGCCTGCTGTTCAACTACTTCAAGTACGACAAGGACCGCCGCGAGACCCTCGGCCAGGACATCTCCTTCGGTGACGTCAGCGTGCCGTCCGGCAGCTTCGTCAAGGGCGAACTGAAGTACCAGGTGGCCAGCCTGGTCTATGACTACTCGGTGGTGGACACCGACACCTTCGACCTCGGCCTGCAGCTGGGTGCCGAGTACGCCAAGGTCAGCACCAAGGCCTACGCCGATCTGGGCACTGTCTATGAAGGCCAGTTCCTCAACGAGAAAACCGACGGCGTGGCGCCGGTGGTCGGTGCACGCTTGAGCTTCACCCCATCCGAGAAGTGGATGATCACCCTGCAGGGCCAGTACCTCAACACGCGCTGGGGCAGCTTCGATGACTACAAGGGCGACCTGAGCCGCGCCAACGCCATCGTCGACTACCGCTTCACCAGGAACTTCGGCGTGTTCGCCGGCTACGACTGGTTCAAGCTTGATGCGGACAAGAAGGGCAGCGATGGCACCATCGGCCTGAAGCAGGAATTCAAGGGCCCGGTGGCCGGTATCAGCTTCGTGTTCTGACACCCGCCCCTTCCACGGCACTCTCTCTCCTGGCGCGGCCTCCGGAACATCGGGGCCGCGCTCTTTTGTGCTGTTTTTCCCTGCGTGCAGCAGCAAGAGCAGCTGGGTCGAGCACTGGAGGGAGCGGGGGCCGCGTGCGAATGTCCCCCGGTGCCGGCCTGAGGCCGTCACCTCCTCCTTTACTTCGCACACAGCCCCCGCTCCCTCCGCGTGTCAGGCATCCCGGCGGCCTGAGCACCGGCTCTCGACTATCCGCAAGCCGAGCCGCTGTGCGGGTGGCAGGCGTTTGGACAAAGTAAAGGAGGAGGCGACCGCCGCAGGCGGGTGACGGGGGACATTTGTCCAAATGCCTGCCACCCGCGCGGCGGCCCGAACGCTCGCAATGAGAGTGATCGAGGCTCAACAAAAAAACCCCGGCAAATGCCGGGGCTTTTCATTTGGAACGGCGCGGACCCCTTACTTCTTCTTCGGCATGTACAGATCGGTGATCGTGCCGTCGTAGATTTCCGAGGCCATCGCCACCGACTCGCTAAGCGTCGGGTGCGCGTGGATGGTGTGGCCGATATCTTCGGCTTCCGCACCCATCTCGATGGCCAGGCCGATCTCGGCCAGCAGGTCACCGGCATGCACGCCAACGATCGCACCACCGATGATGCGGTGGGTCTCTTCGTCGAAGATCAGCTTGGTGAAGCCCTCGGTACGGCCGATGCCGATCGCGCGGCCACTGGCAGCCCACGGGAACTTGGCCACGCCGACCTTCAGGCCCTTGGCCTTGGCTTCGGTCTCGGTCACGCCGACCCAGGCGATTTCCGGGTTGGTGTAGGCCACCGACGGAATCACACGGGCCACCCACTCCTTCTTGTGGCCGGCAGCCACTTCGGCGGCCAGCTTGCCTTCGTGCGTGGCCTTGTGGGCCAGCATCGGGTTGCCGACGATGTCGCCGATGGCAAAGATGTGCGGCACGTTGGTGCGCATCTGGCGATCCACCGGGATGAAGCCACGCTCGGTGACCTGCACGCCGGCCTTCTCGGCATCGATCTTCTTGCCGTTCGGCGAACGCCCGACGGCCACCAGCACGCGGTCGAAGGTGCCCTGCGCCAGCGCAGGCGCCTGGCCTTCCTCGGCAGCTTCAAAGGTCACGGTGATGCCCTTGGCATCGGCGGTGACGCCCGAGGCCTTGGTCTTCAGGTGGACTTCGATGCCCTGCTTCTTCAGGCGATCGGCCAGCGGCTTGACCAGGTCCTTGTCGGCGCCCGGCATCAGCTGGTCCATGAACTCGACCACAGTGACCTTGCTGCCCAGCGCGCTGTACACGGTGGCCATTTCCAGGCCGATGATGCCGCCGCCGACGACCAGCAGCGAGCCCGGCACTTCGGCCAGCTCCAGCGCATCGGTGGAGTCCATCACGCGCGCGTCGTCCCACGGGAAGTTCGGCAGCTTCACCGCCTGCGAACCGGCAGCGATGATGCACTTCTGGAAGCGCAGCAGCTGGGTGCTGCCGTCAGCGGCGGTGATCTCCATCTCGTTGGCCGAGGTGAACCTGCCGACGCCCTGCACGTTGCGGACCTTGCGCTGCTTGGCCATGCCGGCCAGGCCCTTGGTCAGCTGGTTGACGACCTTTTCCTTGTACTGGCGCAGCTTGTCCAGGGTGATGGTCGGCTTGCCGAACTCGACGCCGAAATCACCGGCATGGGCCACTTCGTCGATTACCGCGGCGGCGTGCAGCAGCGCCTTGGACGGAATGCAACCGACGTTGAGGCAGACGCCGCCGAGGCTGGCGTAGCGCTCGACCAGCACCGTATCCAGGCCGACGTCGGCGGCGCGGAAGGCGGCGGTGTAGCCGCCCGGGCCGGAGCCCAGCACGACCATTTCGCATTCGATGTCGGCCGGCTTGCCGCTGGACAGCGCCGGCTTCGGCGCAGCCGGTTCAGCCGGGGCGCGGTGCGATGGGGTCACCGGCGGCTTGCTGGCCGGAGCGGCCGCAGCCGGAGTCGGCGCAGCGGCCTTGGCCGGGGCTTCGGCGGCGCCTTCAGCGTCCAGCACCACGACCACGGCGCCTTCGGACAGGGTGTCGCCCAGCTTGACCTTGATTTCCTTGACCACGCCGGCAGCCGAGGACGGCACTTCCAGGGTGGCCTTGTCCGATTCCAGGGTCACCAGACCCTGATCCTTCTTCACCGTGTCGCCGACGGCGACCAACACTTCGATCACCGGCACATCGCTGTAATCGCCGATGTCGGGAACCTTGACTTCAATCGTGGCCATGGTGGGTTTTCCTCGTGCCCGACCGGCATGGCCGGTGGGCTGTCACTGCATCTGTTCACGCGGCCGCGCCAGGGGCTGCGGCCGCACGGTGGGGGCGAAGCGGTGCTTTACAGCAGCACGCGGCGCATGTCGGCCAGTACCTGCGACAGGTACGTGGTGAAGCGTGCGGCCAGGGCGCCGTCGATGACGCGGTGGTCGTAGCTCAGCGACAGCGGCAGCATCAGCTTCGGCGCGAACTCCTTGCCGTTCCAGACCGGCTGGATGGACGACTTGGAGACACCGAGGATGGCCACTTCCGGTGCATTGACGATCGGGGTGAACGCGGTGCCGCCGATGCCGCCCAGCGAGCTGATCGAGAAGCAGCCGCCGCTCATGTCGGCCGGGCCGAGCTTGCCGTCGCGCGCCTTCTTGGCCAGTTCGCCGGTTTCCTGCGCGATCTGCACCACGCCCTTCTTGTCCACGTCGCGGATCACCGGCACGACCAGGCCGTTCGGCGTGTCGGCGGCAAACCCGATGTGGAAGTATTTCTTCAGGGTCAGGTTTTCGCCGCTGGCATCGAGCGAGGCGTTGAATTCCGGGAACTTCTTCAGCGCTGCGGCGCTGGCCTTGATCAGGAAAGCAAGCATGGTCAGCTTGATGCCGGCCTTCTCGTTCTCCTTGTTCAGCGCCACGCGCAGCGCTTCCAGGTCGGTGATGTCGGCCTGGTCGAACTGGGTGACGTGCGGGATCATCGCCCAGTTGCGGGCCAGGTTCGCGCCGGAGATCTTCTTGATGCGCGACAGCGGCTGGACTTCGGTCTCGCCGAACTTGCTGAAGTCGACCTTCGGCCACGGCAGCAGGTTCAGGCCACCACCGGCAGCGACGGCAGCACCGCCGGCAGCCGGCACGCCACCGCTGAGCGCGGCCTTGACGAACTTCTGCACGTCAGCCTTGGTGATGCGGCCGCCCTTCTCGGTGCCGTTGATCTGCAGCAGGTCCACGCCCAGTTCGCGGGCGAACACACGCACCGCCGGGGTGGCATACGGCACCTTGGCCGGCAGCACGCCATCAGCGTTGAACTGCACCGGCGGGCTGGACGGGGTACCGGCCGAGGCGATCTCGCGGGCCGCCAGCTTGTCCGGCTGCGCCGGCACGGCGACCGGCTCGACCTTGGTGGCTGTCTCAGCGGCTGCAGGCGCGGCGGCAGCGGCGGCCTTGGTCGGTGCCGGCGCGGCAGCGCCCTCGGCCTCGATGATCGCAACCACATCGCCCTGCGACAGGTTGTCGCCGACCTTGACCTTGATCTCCTTGACCACACCGGCCACCGAGGACGGCACTTCCATGGTGGCCTTGTCGCTTTCCAGCGTGACCAGGCCCTGGTCCTTCTTGACCGTGTCGCCAACGGCGACCAGGACTTCGATGACCGGAATGCCGGCGTAGTCGCCGATGTCCGGCACCAGCGCTTCAACGGCACCACCGCTGGCAGCCGGAGCAGCCGGGGCAGCTGCGGCCGGGGCCGGCGCGCTCTGGGTAGCGGCAGCCGGGGCAGCGGCCTTGGCCGGCGCCGGCGCGGCAGCCGCCGGCTTGGCGGCTTCCGCTTCGCCTTCAGCCACTTCGATCAGGGCCACGACCTTGCCTTCGGACAGGCTGTCGCCCACCTTGACCTTCAGCTCCTTGACCACGCCAGCCACCGAGGACGGCACTTCCATGGTCGCCTTGTCGCTTTCCAGCGTCACCAGCCCCTGGTCCTTCTTGACCGTGTCGCCGACGGCGACAAGCACCTCGATTACCGGGATATCGCTGTAGTCACCGATATCGGGGACAAGTGCTTCCTTGATTTCGGCCATGGGGATAACTCCGGCAATCTGGTGTAGGGAAACGTCTATTGTGCGGCCAGCGGGGGCCAGCGCCAACCGTTACAGGTGTTTTCAGTACTCACGCAGCCGGGACACGCTGTTGCTCATGGGTTGCGGCCGCGACCAGTCGGTAGCGTATTGTCCGGACGATGTCCGCTTCATGTCGCCAGTGCGTCGGCTACCGGCTGCCAGGCCTGGCGCAGCCGCGGCAGCGACCAGGCCGCGTTGGCCGGGCTGGTGGACGGCAGTGCCAGCAGCCTTGGCGGAGTCTCCAGGCAGGGCAGCACCCAACGCTGGAGTGCCTTCAGCGAAGCGGCACCGTTGCAGCCGATCAGCTCCAGCTCAGGAAGCGAAGCGATCAATGCCGGCAGTGCATTGGGCACTTCCGTGCCACGCACGATGTCCGCATCCAGACTGCCCCGGCGCTCACAGCGGCCGATCACATCCCACAGGCCGATGCCTGCGGCGTTCAACGCCTGCAGCCGCGCTGCATAGGGCAGATCCGCACTGAAGCCACAGATATCGGCCATCAACGGCCAGAAGCGGTTGCGCGGATGCGCGTAGTAACGCTGCTCCTGCAGCGACGCCACGCCTGGCATCGAGCCCAGCAGCAGCACGCGGCACTGCACGTTCACCTGCGCTTGCAGGCCAATGCACAGCGTTGCTTCGCTCACATCTTCTCCAACTGCATGAATGTCAGCGAGGGCCGAAAACCCCATGAATACAGGCATTCCGCACCCGTCGCTGAACAAGGAAAACTATTCTTTAACGTGCGTCGGATTCGATTCATGTTGGGGCGACTACGGTGTGCTCGCCCCGCAACCGGGGGCCCAAAACAAGAAACATTAGGAGATACCCCCATGCGCTCCATCCGTATCCTCAGTCTCGCCCTGCTGACCTCCGCCGCCTTTGCACCGGCCGCTTTCGCCCAGGACAGCAGCAGCACCGACACTGCCTCGGGCAAGCATTTTGCCGTGGTTGGCGGCATCTCGCTGCTGGAACCGAAGAACGACCCGATCACCGGCGTGAAGAAGACCGATGGCGGCCCGGCGCCGACCGTCAGCTTCAGCTACTACATCAACGACAACTGGGCCGTTGAACTGTGGGGCGCTGCCGACAAGTTCGAAAACAAGTTCAAGGGCCCGGGCAACGCCCGCCTGGGCTCGGTCGAGCAGCAGCCGGTCGCGCTGAGCGGCCAGTACCACTTCGGCCAGGCTGACAACGTGTTCCGCCCGTTCGTGGGCGTGGGCTACTACCAGTCGAGCTTCAGCAACGAGAAGCTGGGCAACGGCGCTGACACCGACATCCGCTTCAAGGATGCCAAGGGCGTGATCGGTACCGTCGGCGTGGACATGAACATCAACTCCACCTGGTTCGCCCGTGCCGACGCCCGCTACATGCGCGCCCGCCCGGACGTGAAGGTTGGCGGCGAAAAGATCGGCGAAGCCAAGATGGATCCGTGGACCGTCGGCTTCGGCATCGGCGCCCGCTTCTGATCCAGGCTGCACCTGCTTCACTGATGTAACGCGACGGGCCCTTCGGGGCCCGTCGTCGTTTCCGTCACCCGCGTTCCACCTGTAGAGCCGAGCCCATGCTCGGCTGCTTTTATGTAGAGTCGAGCCCATGCTCGACTGCCTTTTTGTAGAGTCGAGCCCATGCTCGACTATCGGGAAAGCAGCCGAGCATGGGCTCGGCTCTAGACAAACAGGGTGCGAAGGCGCGATGGAGGAAGTCGACCTGCTGGTGATCGGTGGCGGCATCAACGGCGCCGGCATCGCCCGTGATGCCAGCGGACGCGGACTGCGCGTCCTGCTGTGCGAACAGCATGACCTGGCCGCGCATACCTCCAGTGCCAGCAGCAAGCTGGTCCACGGCGGCCTTCGCTACCTCGAACAGGGCGAATTCGGCCTGGTGCGCAAAGCGCTGGGTGAGCGTGAGACGGTACGCCGGCAAGCCCCTCACCTGGTCCATCCTCTGCGTTTCGTCCTGCCCTGGGAACCGCACCTGCGCCCGCGCTGGATGCTGCGCGCGGGACTGTGGCTGTACGACCATCTGGGCCGGCGCAGCCCTGCGTTTCCCGCATCGCACGCACTGGACCTGCAACGCGATCCGCTGGGTCGCTGGCTCTCCCCCTCGCTGCGCATCGGCTTCAGCTACGCCGATGCGCAGGTCGATGACGCGCGGCTGGTGCTGCTCAACGCCCTGGATGCCGCGCAGCGCGGCGCACAGGTGCGGGTCCGCAGCCGCTGCATCGACCTGCGCCCCGTTCACGGCCGATGGCAGGCCGTTCTGGAATCCGCCGATGGCCAGCCGCACCCGGTGACTGCGCGCGCCGTTGCCAATGCGGCTGGTCCGTGGGCCGGCGGCCTGCTGGAACAGATGCAGGGGCGCGGCGATGGCCCCGCGCTGCGCCTGGTGCAGGGCAGCCACATCGTGCTGCGCCGCCCCTGGCCCAGCGACAGCGCCTGCCTGCTGCAGCAGCCCGATGGGCGCGTGGTGTTCCTTCTGCCCTTCGCCCACGACCACCTGCTGGTCGGCACCACCGACACCGACTATCGCGGTGACCCGGCGCGCTGCAGCGTGCTCCCTGCGGAGGTGACGTACCTGTGTGATGCGGCCAATCGCTACCTGCGTGATCCCATCGCAGCGGAGGAGGTGGCCTGGCGGTTCGCTGGCGTACGCCCGTTGCTGGCCGATCCCGATCCGCGTGCGGCACGACTCAGCCGTGATTACCGCCTGCAGTTGCAGTCCCACCCGGCACCGGCGCTGCACGTGCTGGGAGGCAAGCTCACCACCTACCGGGTGCTGGCCGAGGAAGCGCTGGAGCTGCTGCGGCCGGCGCTGCCGCAGATGGGCCCGGCGTGGACGGCAGGCGGAGACCCGCTGCCTGGCAGCGACTGGGGCGACGCCACGCAGGCGTACTCGCGCCTGCAGTTGCTGGCACCGTGGTTGCCCGAGGAAATCGCACGCCGCTGGGCCGACGCCTACGGCAGCCGCAGCGCGGAGCTGCTGCATGGCCTGCAGGGTGTGAACGATCTTGGCGAAGACTTTGGCGGCGGCCTGCACGCGCGGGAAGTCGCTTTCCTGCGTGAGCACGAATGGGCCTCGAATGCCGAGGACGTGCTGTGGCGGCGGAGCAAGCTGGGGTTGCGGCTGGACGCGGCGCAGGTGGCACGGCTGCAGGCGTGGATGGGGCAAGCCAGCGTGTAGAGCCGGGCCATGCTCGGTTGCATCCGCACAACGCAGCCGAGCATGGCCCGGCTCTGCAGGAAGCTGAGGTACCTTACCCCGACCGCTCTACCGGAGACGCTGCATGACGCCCCGCTACGTGCTGGCCATCGACCAGGGCACCACCAGTTCGCGCGCGATCCTGTTCGACCGTGCCGGCGACATCGTCGGCAGTGCACAGCGCGAATTCGCACAGATCTTCCCCCAGCCCGGCTGGGTCGAGCATGACCCGCGCGAGATCCTTACCAGCGTCTACGCCACGCTGACCGAACTGCTCAGCCGCGAACAGATCGATCCGCGCCATATCGCTGCGCTGGGCATCACCAACCAGCGCGAAACCACCGTGGTCTGGGACCGCGCCAGCGGCCAGCCCATCCATAACGCGATCGTCTGGCAATCGCGGCAGAGCCACGCCATCTGCGAGCGGCTGAAGTCCGACGGGCATGAAGCGCTGGTCCGCGAGCGGACCGGCCTGCTGATCGACGCCTATTTCTCCGCGACCAAGGTGCGCTGGATCCTCGACCACGTGGAAGGTGCGCAGCAGCGCGCCGAGCGTGGCGAGCTCCTGTTCGGCACCATCGACAGCTGGCTGGTGTGGAACCTCAGCGGTGGCCAGGCGCACGTGACCGATTACAGCAATGCCGCGCGCACCCTGCTGTTCAACATCCACACGCTGGACTGGGATGAAGACCTGCTGGCGCTGCTGGACATCCCGCGCGCGATGCTGCCGCAGGTGCGCGACTCCAGTGCGGTGTACGCACACACCCGGCCGCAGTTCTTCTTCGACCACCCGATCCCGATCGCCGGCATCGCCGGTGACCAGCAGGCGGCGCTGTTCGGCCAGGCCTGCTTCCAGCCGGGCATGGTCAAGAACACCTACGGCACCGGTTGCTTCATGCTGATGCACACCGGCACGCAGGCGGTACGCTCGCGCAACGGCCTGCTGACCACCATCGCCTGGGGCCTGGACGGGCGCGTGGAGTATGCGCTGGAGGGGTCGATCTTCATCGCCGGCTCGGTGGTGCAGTGGCTGCGCGACGGACTGCGCATGATCGAACGCGCCAGCGACAGCCAGGCGCTGGCCGCACAGGTACCCGACAGTGGCGGCGCCTACCTGGTGCCGGCGTTTGTCGGCCTCGGCGCGCCCTATTGGCGCAGCGATGTGCGCGGCGCGATGTTCGGCCTGACCCGCGGTACCCGCAAGGCGCATTTCGTGCGCGCCGCGCTGGAAGCGATGGCCTACCAGACCCGCGACGTGCTCGATGCAATGCAGTCCGATGCCGGTATCGCGCTGACCGAACTGCGCGCCGATGGCGGTGCGATCGGCAACGACTTCCTGGCCAGCTTCCAGGCAGACATCCTCGGTGTGCCGCTGCTGCGGCCGCGGTTGACCGAAACCACCGCGCTCGGTGCGGCCTATCTGGCCGGCCTGGCCGTCGGGTTCTGGTCCAGCCGCGAACAGATCACCGCGCAATGGGGCCTGGACCGGCGCTTCGAGCCACAGATGGAGGTGTCCCGGCGCGAGAAGCTGTATGCAGGATGGCAGCAGGCGGTTGCCGCCACCCTCGCCTTCCACGTGGATTGAAACTGCAATGCCCTGCCCTGCTGCGGCACACGTGGAGTGACACTGTAGAGCCGAGCCATGCTCGGCTGCCGTTGGTGGGGCGCCGCAAAAAACGCAGAGCCGAGCATGGGCTCGGCTCTACAGGGACATTGGCGCCGGCAATCAGAACGCCGGCAGCACCGCGCCCTTGTACTTGGTCTCGATGAAGGCCTTCACCTGCGGACTGGTCAGGGCCTTGGCCAGTTTCTGCACACGGGCGTCGTCCTTGTTGTCCGGGCGCGCGACCAGGAAGTTCACGTAAGGCGAATCCTTGCTCTCGATCGCCAGAGCGTCCTTGGTCGGGTTGAGGCCGGCATCCAGCGCGTAGTTGGTGTTGATCAGTGCCAGGTCCACCTGGCCCAGCACGCGCGGCAGCATCGCCGAGTCGAGTTCGCGGAACTTCAGGTTCTTCGGGTTGGCGGTGATGTCACGCAGGGTCGACAGCGCGTTGGCCGGATCCTTCAGCTCGATCACGCCGGCCTTGTGCAGCAGGATCAGCGCGCGGCTGTTGTTGCTCGGGTCGTTCGGGATCACCACGTCGGCACCGTCGCGCAGCTCGGCCAGCGACTTGACCTTGCGCGAATAGGCACCGAACGGCTCGATATGCACGCCGATCACCTTCACCAGATCGGTCTTGCGATCGCGGTTGTAGGCATCTAGGTACGGCTCGGTCTGGAAGTAGTTGGCGTCCACCTGCTTCTGCACCAGCTGGTCGTTGGGCTGCACGTAGTCGTTGAACACGCGCACGTCCAGGTCCACGCCTTCCTGCTTGAGGATCGGCTTGACCACTTCAAGGATCTCGGCATGCGGCACGGCCGTGGCGGCCACCACCAGCTTCTGCGAGGGCTCGCCGGACGTGCCGCAGGCGGTCAGGGCCAGCGCAGCGGCGAGCAGGGGCAGCAACAGGGTCTTCTTCATGGGCGGAAGGGTTCTCGGGGGGAGTGTCAGGATTTTTCGTAGTTGCTCAGGGCCAGCTCGAGCAGCGCCTTGGCCTGCTCGCGCAGCATCACCGGCTCGATGATCTCGGCATCCGAACCATAGTGCAGCACGTCCATCAGCAGCTCGCGCGAGACGCTGTACGGCACCTTCAGTTCGTAGCGGCCATCGGCCAGGAAGCGGCCCTGCTGCTTGGAATGCCAGTGCTCGTCGGCCACCCAGCGCGCGGCCTTGGCGCTGAACAGGATGGTCGCCCAGCCCTTCGGCGCACCAGAAAAAATGCCATAGCTGGCGCCGAGCTGCTCGTCCAGCTCGCTGTCGGCGACATCGCGGGCGGTGCTGTCGATCACCCGTGCCTTGTGGATGCGGTCCACGGCGAAACTGCGCAGCGCCTCGCGGTCATGGTCCCAGGCATCCAGGTACCAGTTGTCGCGATAATGGGTCAGGCGCTGCGGCGAGACGGTACGCTTGGTCGGCTCGTCGGTGGAACGGGCACGGTACTCGAACGCCAGCTGGCGACGCTCCAGCACGGCCGAGGCAACGCTGCGGAAGCTGCCCTCGTCGAACTTGCGGCCACGGTGCGGAATCACCCGCACGCGGTCCACCGGCCAGCTGGACACGCCCGCCTGGGCCGCCAGCAGGCTCTCGATGCGCTGCTGCAGCGGCGCCAGCACCGACGACAGCACGCCACCGCCGGTGCGCGCCAGCAGGTGTTGCGAAGCCAGCAGGGCATGCAGCTCCTCCGAGCTGAGCCATAGGCCAGGCAGTTCGAAGCGGTCGCTCTCGTCGGCCTGGTAACGGAAGCCTGCCTCGCCGTCGCCCTCGATCGGTGCCATCAGCGCATCGCGCAGGAAGGCCAGGTCGCGGTAGACGGTGGCACGGGAACAACCGAGCTTGTCCTGCAGGGTCGCCACCGTCACCGGATAGCGCGCGGACTTGAGCAGACGATGCAGGGCGGTGATGCGTTCGTATCGGTCCATGCCCCCGATTATGTCCGAGTCGCGGGTCTTGTGTGGGACGTTTGGGCTATCGTGGTCGCCCCCACCCACCCATGGAATGCCCGATGCGCCGGTTGCCTGCCCTGTCCCTGCTGGCCTGCCTGCTGCTGGCCGCCTGTGATCGCGCGCCGGCGCCGGCGGGCACCGAGGCGCCGGTACCCGCCGCCGATCCGGCACAGGCGGTGCTGGCCGCCAGCCAGCGTTTCGCCGCCCTGCGCAGCTTCCACGCCGAACTGGAGGTGCTGGGCGCGCCGCAGCGGGTACGCAGCGCCATGGACTTCGTCGCCCCCGACCGCTTCCGGGTGGAGACGCCGGCCGGTCCGCAGACCATCATCGGCGACACCCTGTTCCTGCAGGCCGACGGTGCGATCCGCCAGGTGCCGGCCCCGCCCGGCCTGCTCGAGCAGTGGCGCAACCCGCTGCCGGCCGACGCCCTGCCCGCCGACCTGCAGGCCGAGGACCTCGGCAGCCAGGCGCTGGACGGGGTCGAGACCCGTCACTACCGGCTGCGCGGCAGCCAGCCCGGTGAACGCCTGGAGTACTGGGTGGATGCCCAGGGCCTGCCACGCCAGATCGTGCGCAGCGGCCGCAGCAATGGCCGCAGTTTCCAGCTGCGGCTGCGCTATTCGCGCTTCAACGACCCGGCGGTGCGCGTCGATCTGCCCTGAATGGGCGGTCGCGGCAACGTCTGCTGAAGCGGGCGTTTGGATCGATTCGGACCGCCATCACGCTTCCAGTATCATCACCGGCTGTCAACCGCTTCGGAGTAGTCCCGATGTTCCTGCGCGTGTCCCTGCTGATCCCCCTGCTGCTGTGCGCGCCGCTCGCGTACGCACAGGATGCCTCCGAACTGGCGGCGATGTCCTCGCCGTGGAGCGGCAGTGGCGGCGAGCTCGGCTTCGCTTCGGCACGCGGCAACAGCAGCACCGAGAGCTTCAACGGCCGCCTGCGCCTTCGCTACACCGACGGCGACTGGGTTCACAGCATGGACCTGGCCGGCCTGCGCTCCAGCTCCAAGGTGACCGAGACCCGCGATGACGGCACCACCACCCGCCGCAACAACACCACGGCCAATCGCTACACCGGCAGTGCCGGCAGCGCGCTGCAGCTGGGCGAGCACCGCCAGCTGACGGCCACGGTGCGTACCGAGCGCGACGACTTCGCCACCTACGACCGCCAGAGCTCGTTCGGCCTGGGTTACGGCACCCGCCTGTGGAACACCGAGCGCTTCTCGTTCGACGCGCAGATCGGTCCCGGTGTGCGCCGCACCCACAGCACCGAGGACGACCGCACCCGCACCGGCATGATCGGCCGCGGCCTGTTCGACATGAAGTACTCGCTGACCGACAACACCGACCTGGTCAACACCCTGCTGGTCGAATCCGGTTCGTACAACACCTTCGGCCAGAACGACTTCGGCGTGTCGGTGAGCATGAACGAGCACTTGGCGCTGAAGGCCGGCTGGCAGGCGCGTTACAACAGCGACGTCGCTGTCGACAAGCGCAAGACCGATACGCTGACCACGATGAACGTGGTCTACAAGTTCAAATAAGCAGAACGGGCGCCGAGGGCGCCCGTTTCGTTTTTGTAGAGTCGAGCCATGCTCGACTTGAGCGCGAAGCCCGGGATTTTCCCGGCGAAGAGCAGCCGAGCATGGCTCGGCTCTACAGACATCGGGGCTCAGACGTTCAGCAGTTCGCCGGCGCCATCGTCCAGCAGCATGTTCGCCACGCGCTGGCCCAGCGCTTCCGGGGCATTGGCCGGGCCCACCGCCTCGGCACGCACCGCACGGCCATCGCTGGCGCTGCCAACCAGCCCCTGCAGGTGCAGGTCGTCGCCCTGCCACTGCGCGATGGCCGCCACCGGCACATGGCAGCTGCCATGCAGCGCACGGTTCATTGCCCGCTCGGCTTCCACGCAGGCACGGGTAGCCGCGTCATCAAGCTGGCCGAACAGCGCCCTCAGGTGCGCATTGCCGCCATCGCACTCCACCGCCACCGCGCCCTGCGCCGGGGCCGGCAACCACTGCGGCGGTTGCAGGCGCGCGACGATGCGCTCACCCAGGCCCAGGCGCTCCAGGCCGGCCACGGCCAGCACGATGGCGTCGTAGCCACCGTTGTCGAGTTTGGCCAGCCTGGTGTTGACGTTACCGCGCAGGTCGAGCAGTTCCAGGTCCGGGCGCAGCGCGCGCAGCTGCGCCTGGCGACGCAGCGACGAGGTACCGACCCGCGCACCGATCGGCAGCGCGTCCAGCGAGGCGTACAGGTTGGAGACGAAGCCATCGGCCGGATCGTGTCGGGGCAGGATTGCCGGCAGCGCGAACGGCTCGTCCAGTTCCATCGGCACGTCCTTCAAAGAATGCACGGCGCAGTCGGCCTCACCGCGCAGCATGGCCAGCTCCAGTTCCTTCAGGAACAAGCCCTTGCCACCGATCGCGGCCAGCGAGCGGTCGAGCACCTCGTCACCGCGGGTGCTCATCGGCACCAGTTCCACATGCAGGCCGGGATGGGCCTGGCGCAGGCGGTCAGCGACGTGTTCGCTCTGCCAGAGGGCGAGCGGGCTCTTGCGGGTGGCGATGCGGACGGTTTCCATCCGGTCATTATCGCGCCTCCGGCGCGGATACGGCCAACGGCGGAGCCCCTCGTGGCTGGCGGAGGGGTCGTGAAAGCAACAGCCGCGCTTGGCCGGGCGGGGTGGGGTGGCGGGACCGTTGGCGCCATGGGCCCGAGGCATGCCTCGGGCGGGTTGGGCAGGACGCCCAACCCCGGTCTTGCCGTGTGCGCAGGACAGCGCACACGAGCAAGGCGCCATCGAGCTTACAGGGATGTACTTGCAGCGTGTCCCGCCACCCCACCTCGGCCCGACCCAGTACGTAGCACCAACGAGCCGACCAACCCGCCGTTGCTGTTGCTGTTGCTGTTGCTGTTGCTGTTGATCTGAAAGCAGTCGCGGCCGCAGGCCGCGCGGAAACCTCACAGATGCCGCAGTTCCTGCTTCAGCGTCGCCACGCAGCGGCGGCTGACTTCCAGCGGTTGCTTGCCATGGCGCAGCATCGCCTGCACCTGGCCGCCCGTGCCACGACGCAGCTCCACCAGCTCATGGCGTGCCACCAGGCAGTTGCGATGGATGCGGATGAAGCGGCTGGCGAACTCCTCTTCCAGCGACTTCAGTGACTCTTCGATCAAGTCTTCTCCACGTGCGTGGTGCACCACCACGTACTTCTCTTCGGCCTGCAGGTAGTGGATGTCGTCCAGCGGGATCAGCCGCAGGCTGCCGCGCAGGCGTGCGCACAGCATGCTCCGTGCCTGTTGCCCACGATGGTCCTGCGGCTGGCCATCACGGCCGGCCAGGAACGTGCGTGCGCGTGCAATCGCCGCCGCCAGGCGTTCGGCGCGCACTGGTTTCATCAGATAGTCGATCGCCGCAGCCTCGAACGCCGACAGCGCATGCGCATCGTAGGCGGTGCAGAACACCACCGCCGGCCGGGGTTCGAAGCTGGCCAGATGACGGGCCGCTTCCAGGCCATCCAGCCCGGGCATGGCGATATCCAGCAGGACCAGGTCCGGCTGCAGCTCCGCGCACGCGTGCAGGGCCTGCTCGCCGTTACCGGCCTCGGCCACCACGACCACGCCGTCCTGCGCGGACAACAGGCTGCGCAGGCGCTCGCGCGCCAGCGGTTCGTCATCGGCGATGACTACCCTCACGATCGCTCCCTCACTGGATCGGCACTGTCACCTGGCAGGCATAGTAGCCCTCGCTCCAGCCAGCCGTCATCCGCGCGGCGCTGCCGAAACGCCAGGCCAGCCGATGGCCGATGCTGTGCTGGGCATGGCCGGCACCGCGCGCCAGGGCCAGTCCGGGCGCCTGCGGGTCGGGCGCCGGGTTGCGCACGCGGATCTGCAGCTCGTTGCCCTCGCGCACCAGCTGCAATTCGATGGTGCCGCCCTCGGGCAAGCGCGAAATGCCATGCAGCACTGCGTTTTCCACCAGCGGCTGCAGTACCAGCCTCGGCAGTGGCAGGTCCCACGGCAGCGGCTCATCGCGCTGCCAGCGCACCTGCAGGCGCTCGCCGAGGCGCAGCGACTCTATCGACAGATAGCGCTCGGCCAGCTCGCATTCGTCACGCAGGGTGGAATCGCCCTCGCCCGCTCCCAGCGCCGCACGGAACAGATCGGACAGGTCCAGCACCGCACGCTCGGCCACCGCCGGATCGCGATGCAGCAGGCTGGCGATCAGGTTCATGCTGTTGAACAGGAAATGGGGGCGGATCCGCGCCTGCAGCGCATCGGCCTGTGCGCGTGCGTTGGCCTGCACCTGCGCGGCCCAGCGGTCACTCACGTAGAAATAGCGCAGGGCCAGCGCGGTGATCAGCGCGGTGGTGGCCGCGCTGCCCAGCGTGAAGCGCCAGAAGCTGATGCCGCGGGCGAAGTTGTCGCCCAGCACCGCGTACAGCGCATGCACGATGCCGGCGCAGATCACCGCGATCAGTGTCGCCAGTGCGATGGCCGCCACAGCCCCCAGCACCTGCGGCAGCCTCGACAGCGCCTGCCGCAGCAGGCACAGGCTGGCGGTCACCGCCAGCGCAAGCCACAACGCGAAGCCGCTGGCCGACAGCAGTTCGCCGAAGGTCCAGTGACGGCTACCGTCGGGCGCCAGCGCCAGTACCACCACCACCAGCTCGGCCAGGCCGAGCATCGCCGCCAGCCGCGGCAGGCGGCACAGTTCCGGCATCCACGGCGGGGCGCTGGCCGGTGACATGGCTCAGGCAGCGCCCAGGCGTTCCTGCAACCAGTCACCCAGCGCCTGGATTTCTTCGGCGCAGACCTGGTGGGCCATCGGATAGCTGTGCCACTCCACCTCCAGGCCCATCGCCTGCAGGGCCTGCGCGCTGTGTACGGCCACCGCCTGCGGAATCACCGGGTCGCTGCTGCCATGGGCCATGAACACCGGCACCTGCACCGCACCGTCAGCGCGCTTGGCGCTCTCGGCCTCGGGCAGGTAGGTGGACAGTGCAATCAGGCCGGCCAGTGGCGCCGTGCGTGACAGTGCGGCGGTCAGGATGATCGCGCCCCCCTGCGAGAAACCGGCCAGGAAGATCTTCTCCGGAGCGATGCCGCGCTCGATCTCACGCGCGATCAGCGCATCCAGCTGCAGTACCGAGTCCTGCACGCCGGCCATGTCGGCGCGCGAGCGGAAATCCATGCCGACGATGTCGTACCAGCCGCGCATCGGCACGCCGTTGTTGATCGTGATCGGCCGCACCGGCGCATGCGGGAACACGAAGCGCAGCGCTGGCCAGTGCGGACGCACCAGCTCCGGCACGATCGGCGCGAAGTCGTGACCGTCGGCGCCAAGGCCGTGCAGCCAGATCACCGACCACTGCGGCGAGGCGCCGGTTTCCTGTTCCACCGTTTGCAGCATGATGTGGCTCCTTCAAGTTCGAGCCGCATTATGCCGCTGCCGCAGGGCGATCAGTACAGCGGCGGTTGTTCGGCCGCTTCCCGGCGCAGCTGTGCAGCGCGTACCAGCACCGGCGGCGGGATGTTCTCTTCGGGGATATCGAGCAGGCCAAGCCGATGCAGGAAGGTACCCGGCCCACGCGATGACGTCAGCGCCACCACCGGGACCGCCAGCACCATGCCGATCACCACCGGCGCCATCCACGCGGCCAGCGACGGCGATACGGCCCAGGCCAGCACGCCCATGAAGGCACCGAATACGCCGAGGCCGCCATAGCCGCGGATCAGCGCCAGCCACGAGATACCACCGTCGTCACGCTGCTGCGCGTCCCAGCCGGAATCGCGCCCGGACAGCACTTCGGCGACGCCGCGCGACTGCACGTACATCACCACCGGCGCCATCAGCGCGGCCAGCACGGTTTCCACCAGCATCGAAACGAACGCGCGGATCGCGCCACCACAGCCACGACGGTCGACCGGCTCCAGAAGCATTGCCAGGTACCCCAGCACCTTGGGCAGCAGCAGCACGGCCATGGTGGCAGCGAACAGGCGAACCACCTGTTCTTCGTCCTGTGCGCGCCAGTAAACGCTGGGCGACAGGTGCAGCAGGGCGTTGAAATCAATGCCTTCCTGGAACAATGGAATGGCGATGCCGATCAGCATCAGCATCGCCCACATCGGCGCGGTGAAGTAATGGCCGATGCCGATCAGCATGTGCGTGCGGCTGATCCAGTGCAGGCCACGGCTGCCGACCACCTTGCCGTGTTGCAGGTTGCCCTGGCACCAGCGGCGGTCGCGCACCAGCAGGTCAGTCAGTGTCGGAGGGCCTTCTTCGTAGCTGCCACCCAGGTAGGGCACCATGTGCGCGGCCCAGCCACCACGCCGCATCAGCGCCGCTTCGACGAAGTCATGGCTGAGCACATGGCCGCCGAACGGCTTGCGTCCTGGTAGCGCTGGCAGGCCGGCGTGGTCTGCGAAGGCGCGGGTGCGGATGATGGCATTGTGGCCCCAATAGTTGCTCTCGGCGCCATGCCACCAGGCCACGCCACGCGCAATCACCGGCCCGTACACGCGGCCACCGAACTGCTGCATGCGCGCGAACAGGGTACGGCCACCGATCACCGACGGCAGGGTCTGGATCAGGCCGACGTCGGCGTTGTGTTCCATGCCGGCCACCAGGCGCACGATGCTGTCGCCGGTCATCAGGCTGTCGGCGTCCAGGATCAGCATCTGCGGGTAGGCGCCGCCGAAGCGGCGCACCCAGTCGGCGATGTTGCCGGCCTTGCGCCCGCTGTTGTCGCCACGGCGGCGGTAGAACAGCCGCACCCGGCCATCAGGTACACGCTCGCGCAGTTCGGCAAACACCTGTTCCTCGGCACCGGCGATGTCCTCGCGGCGGGTGTCGCTGAGCACGAAGAAGTCGAAGCGGTCGAGCTGGCCGGTGGCCGCCACCGACTCGTAGATCGCCTGCAGGCCCGCCAGCAGGCGGCGCGGGTCTTCGTTGTAGGTTGGCATCAGCAGCGCGGTGCGGCTGTGTACCGTAGGCAGCGGCTTGTCCGGATCGATGCCCAGCCGGTAACCCCGGTCGAACACCGCCGTCAGGAAGCCGGCCACGGCACTGGCGAACGACAGCGCAATCCAGGCGAACAGGCCGACGAACAGCACCAGCAGGCAGGCTTCAAGCACGCTGATGCCGTTGGCCGACAGCACCCGCCACATCATCCGGGTAGCGATGGCGGTCATCGCCAGCGTGCCGCCGAAGATGTAGAACCGGCGCAGGCCGATCAGCCGCGGCGAGGTGCGGTGGCGTCGAACCTTCAGATGGCCCTCGCGCAGGGTCTGCTCGGGCATCTGCAACGGCGATTCCACCGGCAGCAGCGCCCAGCCGGCATCAAGCCGGGGCGTATCCGCTTCCGCATGGATGGTCTGCACCCCCATTGCCGCCTACTCCGCGCGGTCGGCACGGCCGGCCATCCCGGCCGGGCTGCATGCACCAAGGTTCCCGGCGCGCTTTCCCGGCGCCCGCACTTGTCCTGGCTGCGTCGGCCTCACGCCGCGCAGTCGCTGTCTGTCACTACCGGAACCCACACGATCTCCAACAGGGCGGAATCGAAAATGCGGCCCAGTCTAGGGCGCCGGATGTAAGCCGGGTGCGAAGGCCTACGCCGGGATTTATCCCCATTCAGCAAACAGCAGGCGAGTCTGGCAGCCAGGTATCGGATGTCACCTCGTCGCCTCCTGTGCTGGATCGTAACAAATGCGAACGGTTATCATTTCATGAACCAGGCAGGTTGCCGTCGTCCGCACGGTCAAAACCCACCCAGCTGCGCCGGTTCCAGCCCCGGCGCCGTATGACCCATGGAAGGGAGCTGCCCGCTGTCTGCGTGCGCCTGCTGCCTCCATCGGGTCTCCCTCCTCCGATGGAAGCCATCATGCCCCTGTCCCGTTCCCGTCCCGCGCGCCCGCCGCGCACCCGCTTGGCCAGCGCCCTGGCCGCCGCCTGCCTGCTTGGCCTGCCCGGCATGGCTGCCGCAGAGGCCAGCGCCGATGCCTCCACCACGAATCTGGATACCGTGGTGGTTACCGCCTCGGGCAACCAGCAATGGATCAAGGATGCCCCGGCCAGCATCAGCGTAATCAGCCGCGAGGACATCGAACGTCAGCCGGTGCACGACCTGGCCACCCTGCTCAGCCGTGTGCCGGGCGTGACCGGTGGCCTCAGCGCGGTCGGCGAGCAGTCCAAGATCAAGCTGCGCGGCATGCCGTCGAACTACACGCTGGTGCTGGTGGACGGCAAGCGCATGGGCAGCTCGGCGTCGACCAACTACCGCCCCGACCTCGGCCGTCAGGATCTGAACTGGATCTCGCCGGAGCAGATCGAACGCATCGAAGTGGTGCGCGGGCCGATGTCGTCGCTGTATGGCTCCGATGCCATGGGCGGGGTGATCAACATCATCACCAAGCGCATCGGTGATGACTGGAGCGGCAGCGCCACCCACAGCTACACCCGCCCCGCTGACGGCAAGCGCGGCGATACCCAGCAGATCGGCGCAACGTTCTCCGGCCCGCTCGGCGAGCGCTTTGGCCTGCGCATCGGCGCCAACAGCATGCGCCGCGATTCGGACCGCTCCAACGGCGGTGTCTACGGCAATGCCTATGCGGGCGAGAAGGACCGCAATGTCGACGCGCTGCTGCAGTGGAACCTGAGCGACGCGCAGGCGCTGTCGCTGGAAGCCGGCCATGGCGTGCAGCAGGCCTTCATCGATGCGTCGCTGGAAAAGCAGGATGAAAGCGCGTGGGGTGCCAGTGAGCTCAAGCGCAGCTCGCTGGCGCTCAACCACGATGGCAAGTGGAGCTTCGGCAATTCGAAGATCAGTGCGTACTGGACCGAGTACAGGAACAACATCGGTGCTACCGGCCGTTCCGAAGCAACAGATACGATCATCGAGGGCAACCTGACCACGCCGTTCACCCTCGGCGTTGAACACCAGTTTGCCGTGGGCGGCCAGTGGAAGCGCCAGGAACTGACCAACACCGATACCATCGGCCGCGCGCCGATCGACTATGCCGGCAATGCCGTCAGCGGTTCCGATCTGGAAGTGGATACCTGGGCCCTGTTCGTAGAAGACGAACTGAAGCTGCACCGCACCCTGGCACTGACCCTGGGCGCGCGCCTGGACCACCATGAGAAGTTCGGTGGCCACGTCAGCCCGCGCGCCTACCTGGTCTGGCATCCGGCCGAGCAATGGACCATCCGCGGTGGCGTTTCCAAGGGCTTCCGCGCGCCCAGCCTGACCGAGAACTCGCCCAGCGCCGCCACCCAGTCCGGGGGCCGTGGCTGCACCTCGCTGATCCCGCTGGGCTATACCCGCGGCGGCTGCTACATGGCCGGAAACCCGGACCTGGACCCGGAAACCAGCACCAACCGCGAGATCGGCATCAGCTTCGACAACGACCTGGTCGATGCCGGCCTGACCTACTTCCACACCGACTTCAGGAACAAGATCGAGTACGCACCGCTGGGCAGGTTCAACGGCATCTGGTGGACACGGATGAGCAACGTGCAGCGCGCACGCACCAGCGGCATGGAAGGCAACCTCAATTTCCGCTTCGGCGAGCACTGGCGCTGGCGCACCTCGGCAACCTGGATGAAGGAAGCCAGGAACCTGACTACCGGCCGCAACCTGATCGATACGCCGGAATTCTCCGGCTATTCGTCGCTGGACTGGACGCCCAACACGGTGTTTTCCAGCAGCCTGTCGGCGCAGTACACCGGCAGGCAGACCGGCACGGCGACGACCTTCCTCAAGGCCTACACGCTGTATGACCTGACCGCAGCGCTTAACGTCAACGAGGTGCTGACCCTGCGCGGTGGCATCAGCAACCTGGCCGACAAGACGCTGTATGCCGAAGGCTCCACCGACTACTTCGTCGCTGGGCGCAGCTACTTCCTCAGCATGACCGCACGGTTCTGAGCCCCGCGCGCGCCGTGATCGCGCTGGCGTGATGCCAGCGCGATCAACGGTGGCGGATTACTCGCTTTCCAGCGCGGCCGGCGCCGCGTCCCGCGTGGCGGCCGTGCGCGCACGGTCCATCGCCACCGCCAGTTGCTGGCGCGCGAGCAGTTGTTGTGCCTGCACCACTTCAGGTGTCGGCAGGAGCACCGGCCCCGGTGCGTTTTCCGGTGTAGCAGCTGTAGTCATGCAACCTCCATGGACATCCCGCCGCCGCCGGGGTCAACCGCGGCGGCAGCGGAACTGCGCACCCTAACCTAAAAACAAGGCGGGCGGGTGACGGTGCGGCGCCGGGCCGCAGCCGTCGGAACAAGGCAGGCGTCACATTTTTGACGGCAGCGCTTGGATCCTGAATAGGACTTGTCCTATCATGAAAACGTTTTCTCACAGGGATGTTTCCCCAATGAATACCACTGACCTGTCCCAGTTCAGCCCGAAGTGGCAGTTCCGCTTCAACTTCTTCCGCCAGCACGGCGCCCCCAAGAACCCCGGCTTCAAGCAGGCCTGGAAGGCGCTGTCCTTTGGTGACCGCCTGAAGATCAACCTGAACTTCTTCGCGCTGTTCTTCGGCGCCATCTACCTGCTGATCCTTGGCATGTGGCGCAAGGCACTGGTGGTGATCGGCATCAACATCGTACTCGCCATCATCACCATGTTCCTTCCCGACGTTGTCGGGCGCATGCTGTTCATCGCCATGAACCTGCTGGTCGCCTCCAGCACCAACTACAGCTACTACCTGGAGAAGGTGGAAGGGCGCACCAGCTGGAACCCGTTTGAAGGCATGTTCTGAGCCATCAGACCTGCGCAGGGATGCGCGGCAAGGATGCAAGCGACGCCCGGCCTCCGCCGGGCGTCTTCGTTTTCTGGCTCAGGCCGCGCGGCGTGCCGTGGCCATCGGCCCGGCCTGCAGGCGGAAGCGCGACACCGCCACCGCCAGCTGCTCGGCCTGCTCCTCCATCGCGCGGGCTGCTGCACTGGCTTCCTCCACCAGTGCAGCATTCTGCTGGGTGGTTTCGTCCATCTGCACCACGGTCTGGTTGACCTGCTCGATGCCGGCCGACTGTTCGCGCGAGGCGGCCGAGATCTCGGCCATGATCTCATTCACGCGGCCGACCTGACCGACGATGTCCTGCATGGTGCGTCCGGCACCGTGCACCAGCTGCGCACCGGCTCCGACCTGTGCCACCGAAGCGTCGATCAGCTCCTTGATCTCCTTGGCGGCACCCGCTGAGCGCTGCGCCAGCGCACGGACTTCGCTGGCGACCACGGCGAAGCCACGGCCCTGCTCGCCGGCGCGCGCGGCTTCCACCGCCGCGTTCAATGCCAGGATGTTGGTCTGGAACGCAATGCCATCGATCACCGAGATGATCTCGGCGATGCGCTGCGACGAGGCTTCGATCTGCTGCATCGTCTGCACCACCTGGCTGACCACCTCGCCCCCTTCGCTGGCCACGCCCGCTGCGGAACCGGCCAGCATGTTGGCCTGCAGCGCGTGGTCGGCATTCTGGCGCACGGTGGAGGTCAGTTCCTCCATCGACGCGGCGGTTTCTTCCAGATTGGCGGCCTGCTGTTCGGTGCGGCGCGACAGGTCGCTGTTGCCGGCCGCGATCTCGCCAGCGGCCAGGCGGATGCTGGCCGCCGACTGCTGGATCTGTCCGACGATCTGAGTCAGCTGCTGCACGGTGCTGTTGGCATCGTCGCGCATCACCGCGAACACCCCGTGGAACTCACCCTGCATGCGCGCAGTGAGGTCGCCGGCGGCGATCGCGCGCAGCAGCGTAGACAGTGCAGCCAGGTTGTGGTCGCTGACCTGCATCATTGTGTTCAAGGTCTCCACCATGCGGCGGAAATCATGCTCGAAGCGCAGCGCATCACCGCGCACGGCGAAATCACCGGCAGCGGCGGCGGCGGCCAGCTGCTGGATCTGCTCGTTGATCGCGGCTAGGTTGCCCTTGGTGGTTGCCATCGCGGCGGTGAATGCCGCCTTCTCGCCCGGCAGCGCTTCCATGTCCACGCTGAGGTCGCCCACGGCGTAGCGCTGCATCACCTCGACCAGGCGCTGGGTGACCGCATTGCTGGAGGCCACCAGCTGGTTGCTGTCGGCCACCATGCGGCCGTACTCGCCCGGGAACGCCGCAGCATCCATGCGGTAGCTGAGTTCCCCGGCATCGTGGCGGCGCGCCATTTCGGCCTGCGCAGCCATCACTGACTGCAACTGCCCACGCATGCCCTGCATCGCGTCCAGCAGGCGCCCCACTTCGTCGTTGCTGCGCGCCGGCAGCGTGCTGTCCAGCTTGCCGGCGGTGACATCACCGGCCACGCGCACCGCTTCGGCCAACGGGCGGATCGCCAGGCGGCGCAGCAGTACATGGACACCGGCGCTGAGGCTCAGCGCGGCGATCACGCCGACCAGCAGGGTCAGCCACAGCAGCTGGCGTGCCTCAGCCACGATCACCGCGTGCGGCATCACCACGCCCAGGGCAAAACGCTGCGGCGCATCGCCGACCCGCAGCGGTACATACACCCGCACATTGCCGGCCGCATCCGGAGTGAAGGCCTCGAACGGACGGTCGGCGGCAATGTCGGCCAGCATGCTGCGGGTCTGCGCGTCGCTGCGCGGCTTGCCGATCTCGGCGGCATTGGCCGAGGCCAGCACCACACCCTTCGGCGACAGCAGTTCGACACGACCGGCCCCCATCGGCTTCAGCGTGGCCAGGTGCTTCTGCAACGCCGCCAGCGAGAAGTCCACGGTGAACACGCCCAGGAATCTGCCGTTCTCGATGATCGGCGTGCTCAGGGTGCTCATGAGCACCTTCTGGCCGGCGATGTCATAGGCGTAGGGTTCGCTGACCTTGGGCAGCTTGTCACGGCTGGGCCCCATGTACCAGTCGCCCGATCCGCTGGCGGTCTCGGTGTAATCGGTCATCACCGACTGCTGCGGCTTGCCGTCCTGCCAGGCCCAGTAGCTCATGTAACGGCCGGTGGCATCGTGTGCTTCGCTATTGACGAACTCCGCATCCTTGCCGTCGAAGGCATCGGCCTCCCACATGGTGCTCTTGCCGAGCCATTGCGGATGAGCACGCAGCTGTTCGCCGAGCACCGCCGCCAGGCTGGCGCGGTCGGGCACGTCGCCACGGGCACGCTGGGCCAGCACGCTTTCAACCATGGCATCGTTGCTGGCAAAGGCGGTGCCCAGGTCAGCCGCCACCTGGCGCGCCTCGGCGTTGGCCTCGCTGGTCATGGTCTGGCGCGAGGCGCTGATCAGACTGGCGCTGGCCTGCCGGTAGATCAGGAACGCGGTCAGGCCGAAGCACAGCAGCGCGATCACAGCGGTGCCCAGCATCAGCTTGTGGGCGATGCTGCCCGGGCGTTGGGCAGTGGCGGAGCGGGAAGAAGGCATGGGAGGGTCCGCAAGGCAATTCAGGACGACCGGCGTCACGAGGACACCGCGCAGGCGCGCGATCCGTCGCGCAGGCCACCGGCCGCCGGGCCGCGCCCGGTGCACGAGGCACACCGGGTTTAGCGGCCGGCCGCCATCGAGATTGAGGCCAGCGGCCTGCACATTCCTGAACCTGCTCAGAGTGGGCTCGGTGCCCCGCCCCCTGCGACCATCTCATTCGGCGACCCGATCCTTGATCCACTCCGCCCTTGGCAGCACCTCAATGCTGCCGGCGGCGTACTGCTGCAGCACGTCGTCCGGGCCGAAGCGCGGCTGCCAGCCCAGCACGCTGCGCAGGCGGGCACTGTCGTAGACGCGATCGATGCTCAACGGCAGCGGCCAGCCCCGTCGTTCGAACTCGGCCAGCAGCTGTGGCGCGCGGCGTGCCAGCACGCTGCGCGGGTGGGTGGCCAGCTCCAGGCAATCCTCACGCCGGAACGGCGTCGGAGCGCACGCGATGTAACGCGCGAAAGCGGCGCCTTCGTCCAGCAGCAGTGCAGCATGCGCGCTGGCTACATCACGTGCGTCGATACCGCGGTGCAGGCGGAACATCGCCATGCGCTCGGGCGGCTCGGGGAAGCAGCGGGCCATGCGCAGCACGCGCACGCTGAAGGCCGGCGCCGCAGCGGCTTCGGCCAGTGCTTCGGCCTGCAGCTTGGTGCGGTGGTAGATCGTGCGCGGCAACGGCTCGGTGTCTTCATCGATCCAACGGCAGCCACCGGCGACCACGGCGTGGCCATACAGCGCGGTTGTACTGGTCAGCACGAATCGCCGCGCCCCGGCTTCGCGTGCGGCCTGCAGCAGGTGCGCGGTCGCCTCCACGTTGATCTGGTGGAACACCCCGTCCGGCACCAGGCCGACGTGGGGTGCGTGCAGGGCGGCGGTATGGATCACCGCGTCAACGCCCTGCACCGCCCGTGCGACGGCCTGGTGATCGGTGACATCGGCAATGATGCGGGTGGTGGCGAATGGGCTGCGATCCAGCCCCACCACTTCGTGGGAGGCCGCCAATGCGCCGAAGATCGCGCGCCCGATCCGCCCGGAACTGCCGGTCAGCAGAATCTTCATTGAGTCCATTCACTCGAAGCGCCCGGGAACTACCGGGATGCTTCGATTCTAGGCACGCTGCATGTCGTCTGCGATAGGGCGCAATTGCAATTGTGCGTTCATTCCCGCGAGGCCGATCGGGCCAGCAGCTGCCGCGCGACGAACAGCGGATCGTCACCGCCTGCCGCGTCGGGCGTGACACCGGTGCGTTCCCAGTTGGTTCCGGTATTTAGATTGATCGGCTGCCGATCGGGAATGCTGATCTGATAGCCGTCCGGCAGCAGCACAGGATCATCGACCATGTGTGCAGCGCCGCCGCTGCGCGTGCCGACAATGCGTGCACGGCCCAGCGCCTGCAGCGAGTAGGCGACGAACTCGGCAGCCGACGCGGTGCGGCGATCGATCAGCACGACCAGCGGCTTCAGGTAAGTGGGCAGACTTGCCGGCGGCAGTGGTACCAGCGTGCGCCGCCCGCGCTGGTCCAACTGCTGCACCGCGTCGATCTTCGCGTCCAACAGCGTGCGCACCAGCAGGTCGGCACTGCCGTCATCCCCGCCGCCGTTCTGGCGCAGATCCAGCACCAGGCCATCGGTGTCGGCCAGCAGCTCGAGGGCGGCGGCGAGTTTCGGCCGGGCCAGATCCAGCGGATAGAATGTACTCAGCCGCAGGTAACCGATGTTGCCCTCCAGCACCCGTACCTCGCGCACGCCAGCGCCATTGCTGCGCGCATCCGCGCGCCATGCCATCAGCCAGTCGTCCTGGCCGGCCGTTGCGTCCACGCGCTCTACATGGAAGTGGCCATCGAACGTGTCCAGGTCCTGGTTCAGGCGTGCGCTGAAAGCCTTCGGATCCGAGCAGCTGTCCACATAGTGCTGCTGGGTGGACCAGCCGCGCACGGCTTCGGCAATGCGTGCGCCTTCGGCCGCATCCAGGTACTGCGCCTCTATCGCCGTGGCCGCTGCCTGCAGCACGGCGTCCTGCGCCGGGCAGGCGGCCGCCAGCAACGCGCCAAGCATCCACGAAACCGTCATGATCGCCTCCGTCGCCTTGATGATATATAAGTGCTTATATATCATTGTCATCATGGATCTCCAACGTGCAACTCTGGGAACGCTGCTGCGTGCCCTGCTCGACCAGCTCGACCCGGCGGTCGAGCAGGCCTACCGGGATCTGCAACTGGACTACCGGCCGCGCTACACCCCGGTGCTGCGCACGCTGATGGTGCAGGGCCCCTGCCGCATCAAGGATCTGGCACTGGCCTGCGGGCTCAGCCACTCCGCGCTCAGCCAGACGGTTTCAGCGATGGTGCGCGACGGCTGGCTGCACGCTGCGGTGGGCGAGGACAGCCGCGAACGCATCCTGCAGTTGAGCCCGCACGCCCTGCAGGCATTGCCGGCGCTGCAGGCGCAGTGGCAGGCTACGGCGCTAGCGGCCCGCAGTCTCGACGCCGAACTTGGACAGTCGTTGGAACAGGTGCTGCGTGAGGCATTGAAGCTGCTGGAGCAACGACCGTTCGCGCAACGCCTGCGCGACGCCCGCCTGCGCTGATGCAGTGCGTCGGCGACACCCCGCGTGTTCGCCGGTGGTGGTGGTCCTGGCATTCGCCTGAATGGCGGACTCATCAACCACGTGCGCATGCCGGGTGAAGACCACGGCGGGGATGGCGACCTCGGCTTAGCACGCACTGGCCAAGCATTGGCGCTGTCGCCGACCACGGCGCCGCCCATGCAGAAGGATACTTCCCATGACTGAGCAGAATCACCGCTCCAACCGGGGCTTCGCCTCGATGGACCAGGCCAAGCAGCGCGCGATCGCTGCCAAAGGCGGACGTGCGGCGCATGCCTCCGGCAATGCGCATGAGTTCAGCCGCGATGAGGCACGTGCGGCAGGCCGCAAGGGCGGCGAGGCGATCAGCCGTGATCGGCAGCACATGGCCGCGATCGGGCGCGAGGGTGGGCACGCGCGCCACGCCAACGCGCGCCAGCAGCAGCAGCAGCAGCAGATCGAGCATGGTGGAGAGGCTCCGCACCGCCAGCAGAAGTGATCATCACGCGGCCAGGCCGTTTCCCGTCGGCGGTGCCACCTGCAGCCACAAGCTGGGCCAGGGTACCGGCCGATGCCATCGCCCAGCCGACGCCGACGGCCGTGCCACTGCGGTACCACGTAAGCATCCGCGGCGCGGCGTGCATTGCGCCCGGTTGCGCGATGAGCGCACGCGCGTGTCCTGCCAGCCCCTGTGATGTCGATTGCCACGCAGGGTCGGCCTGTCACGGGGTAGCAGGCGGCGTTGGAACCGTCCTGCTCAGGTGTGCACGAGGATGTTCAACAGCCGCCCGAATGGATCGCGGACAAAGAAGCGGCGCACGCCCCAGGGTTCATCGACCGGCCCATACTCTAGCGCGATGCCGGCCTTACGCATGCGCTCCAGCACCTGCTGCAGGTCGTCCACCTCGATCGACAGGTCCGGCACCGCAGTGCCGGAACCGCCTTCACTGGCAAAGCTGACCTGCGCCAGCGCACTGCCCTGCCCGCCATGGGTGACGATCCAGCCATGGTCCATCACCACGGGCATGCCAAGCAGCTCGCCATAGAAGGCAGCGGCCCGTTCCGGCTCAGCCGTGGCGATGTTGGCGACGACGCGTTTGACGGCCATGGCATGCTTCCGTTGGACAGGGCCCATCCAGACTGCCCGACCTTCCACGGAAACAGAAGAGCCCCGTCAGTGACGGGGCTCCCACACGGCTCAATCGGCGCGACTCACACGCCCATGCACAGATCGACCACGCAGGTATTGTACGCCTGCTGGCATTCCCCAGCGTCGGCCCAACTGGCCAGGCACATCTGGTAGGCCCGCCAGCAGGGCGCGTCGCAAGGCTCGACAGGGCCCGCCACCGCCACCGAACCGGTACACACCAGCGCGAACAGCGCCGCCACGATCACTTTCCTGACAGTACGCATCACCATCACTCCCTGATAAGCCTGGTGAGCCCAGGCCGGCTCACGGTAGCGGGGGAGCCGCGAGGCAACGTGAACACCGGCGTCACGCCACCTTAACGCGTTCATAAAAATTCCTTCACACTACTGGGGGTGATTGGCGCGCTGCGGGGTTAACGGCGTTGTTGTCCGTCAACCAAGGAATGTTGTCCGATGAATCACCCGCAGCACGGCTGTTCGTCCCACTCCCGCTTCCCGCTGCACAGCCGCCTGGCGTTGGCCGTGGCCAGTTCGCTGTTGCTGGCTGCAGCGCTTCCCGCCATGGCCAGCGAGTCACTCGACGCTTGGCAGCAGCAGCGCCAACTGCAGGCCGCATGGGCGCAGCCCACGTCGATGGCGAGCGCGTCGGCCGGCGCCAATGCAGCGGCCGCAACACCCACGGCAGCAGCCAGCAGCACGTCGCTCGTCGGTAACGCAGGTGATCCGGCCAGTTGGCACACGGAGGAATTCAACGCCGACTGGGGCCTGGCGGCGACCCACGCCGACGACGCCTATGCGCGTGGCCTGACGGGCACCGGCATCCGCCTTGGCGTGTTCGACAGTGGCACCGGCCTGGACCATCCGGAATTCGCTGGCAAGAACCATCGCAGCATCCACATCGCCGACGTGCTCGCCGATGGCACGCGCTGCACCAACACTGCACAGCTCACTGGCCCCGGCGCCTGCTTCTCAAGTGACGGCGACGACGTGCAGGTCAGCTACGTCGGGTTCAACGCAAACGTCCCGCAGAACATCCGCGATCTGATCCTGGCGGGGCCCTATGTACAGCCCGGTATCGGCTACGAAGTGCACGGCACCCATGTTGCCGGCACCATCGCTGCCAACCGTGATGGCAACGGCATGCATGGCGTGGCCTTCGGCGCCGATCTCAGTGTGGCCCGCCTGTTCTTCAACAGCGCCAGCGAATGGCAGCGTACGGCGACCGGGTATTCGGTAGTCTCGCTGGGCAGCGTCGGGCCGGATTCGTCCGCCGTGGTCGACATGTATGCGCAGATGAATGCCCAGGGCGTGCGCGCGGTCAACCACAGCTGGGGCCTGAGCAAGGAACCCGATGCGGTGCTGATGGACCGGATCTACAACGATCCCGATTATCGCGACTACCTTGCCACTTATGCAGACGGATCACGCGCCAGGGGAATGATCCAGGTCTGGGCGGCAGGCAATTCGCCGGCGCGCGGTGCTGCGGCTCCTGTATCGGCCAGCCCGATCGCCGGCATGTACGCCACCCTGCCGCGTGCCTTCGCCGACATCGAAAAATACTGGCTCAGCGTCGTCAACGTTGGACAGGATTTCACCCTCAGCCTGACCTCCAACAAGTGCGGGCTCAGCGCCAACTGGTGCCTGGCGGCCCCGGGTTCCAACATCAACTCCACGGTCTACGGCGATGACTCCGCCGTTGCGGCGTCGTTGGGCGTTGATGCCAACGGCAACCTGTCGCTCGACGTCACCCAGCGCGTGCCAACCTACAGCTACGGGCTGCTCAGCGGCACGTCGATGGCCGCACCGCACGTCACCGGTGCGCTGGGCCTGTTGTTCGAACGCTTCCCCTATCTGGACAGCGCGCAGGTCCGCGACGTGCTGCTGACCACCTCGCGTGATCTTGGCGCACCCGGCATCGACGAGATCTACGGCTGGGGACTGATGGACCTGCGCAAGGCCATCGAAGGCTACGGCTCGCTGCGCGTGGACACCAACGTGGTGATGAACCAGAAGGCCGGTGGCCTGAAGGTGTGGGAAGGCGATGCCTGGGATGACTGGACCAATGACATCGGCGGCCCCGGCAAGCTGACCAAGTCCGGCATCGGCTGGTTGCGCCTGAGCGGTGACAACAGCTTCAACGGCGCGGTACTGCAGGACGGTACGCTGGAACTGAACGGCGCCAACGCGCTTACCGCGGCGGTCGAAGTGCAGGGCGGCCAGTTCCTGCTCAACGGCAGCCTGTTCTCCACCGCACTGACCACTACCGGTGGCGTGAGTACGGTCAGCGCCAGCGCCGTGCTGAAGGACAGCAACCTGAGCGTCAACGGCGGCGTGGTGTCCTTCAACGGCACGCAGACCGGCGGCACCACCACGGTCGGTGCCAACGGCCTGCTGAAGGGTGTCGGTACGCTCGGCACCACCCAAGTCGACGGCATCATCGCGCCCGGCAATTCAATCGGCACGCTGACCATCAACGGTAACTACGTGCAGGGCGCAACCGGCGTCTATGCCGCCGAACTTGCTCCAGGCGGGCGCAGTGACCAGTTGCACGTGACCGGCACCGCCACCCTGGGCGGTACCCTGCTCGCGCTGCCGGAGCCGGGCACCTATTACCTCGGCGAGCAGTTCAATTTCATCCGCGCCGACGGCGGTCTCAACGGGCAGTTCGCGAAGACCGACTTCAGCGCGTTCTCGCCGTTCCTGCAGTTCAGCCTGGCGTACGGTGCCAACGGAGCACGCATCGACGTGGCCCGTGGTGCATCGCTGGCCAGTGCGGCCACTACGCCCAACCAGCATGCGGTTGCGGCGGCGGCCGATGGCCTGGCGATCAACCAGGGCCTGCCCAAGCCGCTGACACAGCTGTTCCCGCAGCAGGTCGGTGCCGTACTCGATGGCCTCAGCGGCGAGCTGCACGCAGCCACCTCGCTGGCGCTGGTGGAAGGCAGCCGTCATGTCCGTGACGCTGCGTTGTCACGCCGTGCCGGCGCAACCGCACCGGGATCCGATACGGGTGACGCCACCGGTGCCTGGGTGCAGGCACTGGGCGGCAACAGCAGGCTGGATGGCAACAGCAACACCGCGCGCACCGATGCCAACAGCAATGGCCTGCTGGTGGGCATCGACCGCGAGTTCGATGGCTGGCAGGTCGGCGTGCTGGCCGGTACCGGCCGCACCGACGTGAAGCAGCTGGAGCGCCGTGCCAAGTCGAAGATCGACAACACGCACGTCGGCGCCTATGCCAGCCACGCCTGGGGCGGCTTCGGCCTGCGCGGTGGCGTGGCATGGAGCAAGCACAAGGTGAAGAGCACGCGCGATGTCGGCTTCGCCGGCTTCAGTGACAGCCTGAGCGCGCGCTACAACGCGCATGCGCGCCAAGCGTTCATCGAAGCGGGCTATCGCTTCGGCAACGCGGAAGGCGGGTTGGAGCCCTACCTGCAGGTGGCTCGCGTGGAAGTGGACCTCAAGCAGATCAACGAGCGCGGTGGCGCGGCGGCGCTGCACGGCAAGGTGGACGACACCGGCACCACCACCGCTACCGCAGGGCTGCGCTTCGACAAGGGCCTGAAGGCATCATTCCAGCAGGACAGCTGGCTGCATCTGCGCGGTGGTCTGGGCTATCGCCGCGCCTTCGGAGACCGCAGCCAGGTGGCCAACCTGGCCTTTGCCAACAGCAGCACGCCCTTTGCAGTCGAAGGCGCACCGATTGCCGAGAACGCTGTCGTGGCCGAGCTGGGCCTGTCGGCGTGGCTGACGCCGCGGCAGCAGCTGGAGCTGGGCTACAGCGGCCAGTTCGGCAGTGAAAGCCGCGACCATGGGGCCAGTGCTCGCTGGTCCATCCGCTTCTAAACACGTGTTCTCTTGACGGGTTGGGGCGGCCTTGCGGCCGCCCCTTTTTTGCCCCCCCAGCGCTATGCGCGACGGCGCAGGGCGGCGGCACCTGCCAGGCTGGCAAGTGGCAGCAGCAACCCATAGGCCACCAGCGGCCACACGGTATCGCCGGGTAGCACAAGGATCACCAGCGTGCCGATGCCTGCCACGATAATGCTCTGCACTGCGTAGTACAGGGCCACCGCCGCACCCGACGCATCGGCGAAATCACGCAGCGCACCGTTGGCAGCCACTGAAACCACCATCACCAGCCCCACCGCGATGCCCCACATGGGCAGCACCACGCCGATCAACGAGGGACGCCACGCGGCGGCCGACGCCATCAGCAGCGCCCCGGCCACCATCACCCACAGGCCGCGCAGGAAGGTACCGCGCACGTTCCAGCGCCCAATGCACGCGTTCGCCATCCGCGCCGTGACGATCATCACCAGTGCCACCGTCGCGAAGGCCAGGCTGAACGACAGCGGCGAGTACTGCATGCGCCCGACCAGCAACCGGGGCGCGACTGAGAAGAACACGAAGAATGTGCCCATGCCCGCGCTGAAGCCCAGCGTGTAGACCCAGAACGCGCCGCTGCCGAGGATGCGTCGTGCCGCCGGTCGCGCCCCGTCATGGCACTGCGGGCGGGTTTCGTGCCAATGCCGCACCGCGCGCAGGCCGGCGATCGTGCCCAGTACACCGAGCAGAACGAAGATCGCGCGCCAGCCGACGGCACCAGCCAGCAGTGCGCCCAGAACAGGCCCCAGCGCCGGCACGAAGGCCAGCATCGAAGCGAACAACCCATACAGCGAGGCGCCTTCGGGTGTATCGGCATAGACGTCACGGACCGTGGCGAAGGTCGCCACCAATGCCGCCGACGCTCCCACCGCCTGTACGGTTCGCCAGGCCAGAAAAGCGGCGCCGCTGCCGGACAAGGCCAGCGCAAACGACGAAAGCGCGAACAGCAACGCCCCCAGCAACAGGACCGGGCGTCGCCCGATGCGGTCGGACAATGGGCCAAACAGCAACTGGCCCAGCCCGAGCGCCAGCAGGTAACTGCTCAACGTGAGCTGCACCAGCGTCGGGGATGTCTGCAGTGCCTGCGGCATCACCGGCACCACAGGAAGATAGATGTCCATGGCCAGCGAGGCCAGGAGGTCGAACGGCGCCATCAGCACAATGGCCGACGGCAACGGGTGGGCCCAACGCGGGGCCTTTCGATTGAACATGGGGAGTCTCCGCCCGGAGTGATCCGGCGGCGATCCATCCACTTCGCGTGCATCGCAGGGATGATCACCGCAACAACGTCTGCATCGTTGTTGCGGCTCAGCGAACTGTCTGCGGACCGTTCCCGTTGCTCATGGTGTTGATCGTTGGCGGTGCGGAACCGGTGCAAGTGTAGCAGCGACCGGTTCAGGGTGGCCGGGGCAGCGGTGCCGCCCCGGCCGCGGCGACCCTGGGGAGTGGGCCGCCGCTGATCGTCAGGCCGCCTTCATCGCATGCTTGCGCGCGCGCATCACGTTGTGGCACTCCTGCACTTCGGGCAACAGCTGAGTGACTTCCTGGCGCACCGCCGGCGGCAGTTCATTGTCCTTCAGCACATCCTTGAACGCGCCCAGCAGGCGATCCTCGGACTCTTCCAGCTCGGCCACGTAGCCATAGTTGGTATCTCCGAACGCGGCGCGGACCTTGCCGTAGAACTGCTGCATCGAACCCACCACGGTGCCATGCTCGGCCGGCTTGCCGCCGCTGGCAGCCACCGAACCGCTCAGCGCCGCGACGATGCGGCCCTTGACGCCGGCGATACGGGTGAACAAGGCCGACAGCTCGGCATCCTTCACCTTGGTTGCGGCCTCTTCGTAAAACGACTTGCCGTCGCGGGCGATCTCGATCAGGTCGTTGAGGCGGTGTTCGATGGTGGACTGGGTGCTCATGGCCTTGCTCCTGTATCTTCGTTTCAGGGGGAGAAAAGCAGCCTCGACTGCGCTGCCTGCGGATCCACTGTGGACATGCTCGTGTGGTTCGCGGGTGAGCAGCGATTGATATGCACATCACGCACTGACTGCTTCACGCCACAGTGGCGCGTGGCTCACATCGAGCGGTGCTGGCCAGCCTCACCAGGGAACGAACAGGATGATCAGCACGATCACCACGACCGCGGCGAGCGCTCCCATCAGTACGTTTCTCTGGCGCCAACTGGGCTTCGGTTTTCCGGGGGTATTCATGCCTGCTACCTGTCTCTGCGGATGACCCCGGCAGACTGATGGATCGGCGGCGGTACGTGCGTGCAGGACGCGTGCAGGTGACGTGCAGGGCGCCGCCATCGATGTCGATTTCCGGGACGCCCGCTCGTCAGATCATCAAAGCCCTTCCCTCACCACGCGGACTGCTGCCATGACCGCCATCCTCACCGCCTTCGCCACCTCTCCCGACCGCGGCCAGGGCCTGGCCCGTGACATGCGCGTTCGCTGGGCGCTGGAAGAGCTGGACGTGCCCTATGACGTGCAGCTGCTCAGCTTTGCCGAGCTGAAGCAGCCCGCGCACCTGGCACGCAATCCGTTCGGGCAGATTCCCACCTGGCAGGAGGGCCACCAGGTCCTGTTTGAATCCGGCGCGATCGTCCTGCACCTGGCCGAACAACATTCCGGCCTGCTCCCGGTTGATCCGGATGCCCGCATGCGCGCGGTCATGTGTCTGTTTGCCGCACTGAACACGGTAGAGCCGCCGATTGTCGAGCGCTCCATGGCCTGGGTGCTGGAGCGCGAGCAGCCGTGGTACGCACAGCGGCTGCCGATGCTGGATGAGCGGGTTCGGGCGCGATTGGCGCAACTGTCAACATGGCTGGCCAACGCGCCGTGGCTGGACGGCGATTTCAGCGTGGGCGACCTGATGATGGTTTCGGTGCTGCTGCGCCTAAAGAGCAGCGGGCTGCTTGACGAGTATCCGCTGCTGGTGGCCTATGTGGCACGGGCAACGCAGCGTCCCGCCTATCAGCGCGCGTTTGCTGCGCAGCTGGCGGTATTCCAGAACGGGTAGTTCCGCGCCATGCGTGGAAATACTCAGCGCAAGCTGCGCCGGCAGGCGGCCTGCACCAGCATCAGCTGCGCCACCAGGATCAGCATCGCGCAGCCGGACAGCAGCCACGGATCGATGTACCACTGCGCGTTGAAACTGAAATCACCGGCGGAAATGCGCTTCCAGCCGTTGAAGTGCTGCATCGCTGCGACCACGAACGCGAAGCCACCGGCTGTGTACGACAACCAGGGCACGATGAGGCTCCCCGGGCGCGCGAACAGCGTGAGCAGGCCGAGCACGCCGATGACCGTGCGCTGCACGCGGCAGTACGGGCAGACATAGGCCATCCCGCTCCATTCCACCGCCCAGGCCAGCAGGCTGACCAGCACGGCCGCGCCTGCCGCGGCGTGCAGGACTTTCGGCGTGATCATCATGCCACTCTCGTGTGCCATCCCGTGCTCCTTGGTTGAAAGACCTAGGCAGGGTAGCAGTGCTGCAGCCTCATCCCTTCTTGATGACGGTCCGCTTGCCGATGGTGCTGGTCTTGCCAGCGGTCGGCCTGGCCAAGCCAGGAATCAGGAAATCGGTGACCTTGTGGCCCATCGACACCTTGGACGCCAACCAGCGCGGCATGCGCCCGCGACCGGTCCAGGTCAGGCGCTTGTATTCCGGGTCGCGATACTTGGGCGCGACTTTGCCGGATTTACGGCGGGCGGGTTTGCGGGCGGGCGCAGGTGTTTCCGAGGCTTGGCCGCCAAAGAGTTCTTCGATGGTGTATCCGGCTTCGGCGGCGGCGGCCTTCAGCATCCGGCGCACCGCACTGGCCGGACGGCGGCTGGAAATCAGCTGTTTCCGCCGTTCAGCGGCAACCACCAGGGCACCCAGCTCGCGAAGGCTGAGCGATTCAATATCGATCGTCATGCGGGAAAGGTCTACTGCAGCGCGGCAGCTGTCAAGGCGCCCTGCCCGGCGCGTAGACACGGGCTTCACCGCCGGTGGGCTCCGATCGCCTGCGTCGGCCATCTCCGAGGACCTCGACGTGAGCACTTCATCGCATTCGCTCGCCTACCTGCTTGCACGCATCCTGCTGATGGCCCTGTTCCTGGTCTCCGGGCTGGGCAAGCTCGGTGATCTCAGTGGTACCCAGGGCTACATGGAGGCAATGGGAGTTCCCGGCATCCTGCTCTGGCCGACCATCGCTTTCGAAATCGGCAGCGGCCTGTGCATCCTGCTCGGCTTCCAGACCCGGCTGGTGGCGGTCGTACTGGCAGGTTTCAGCCTGGTCACCGCTTTCATCTTCCACCACAACTTCGCCGATCAGACCCAGCAGATCATGTTCCTGAAGAACCTGGGCCTGGCCGGTGGCTTCCTGCTGCTGGCCTGCACCGGAGCCGGGCGCTACAGCATTGATGGGCGTGGGCGGCGCGGATAAGCAGGCGGCATGCCGCCATCACCCCTGGCCCACGGGCGGGACGCGCTGCAGACGCAGGTTTCGCCATGTCGGCTGGGAGCTGCGGAAATCCACCGCTTCGCCATCGCTGGTGAACAACAAGCCTGGCTCCACTTCAGTGACCAGGCGGATGCCATCGATGTACAGCCAGCCCTGTCGCTGCTCCAGCACAACGGACATCGACGGTTTTCCCCACTGGTCGATGCGATAGCGCCCCAGCCAGGGTTGCCAATGGGGCGCCTGCGGCCCGGTGGGCCCATCGATGGGATCGTTCTGGTCCAGGCCGTCCTCGCCGTTGCTGCATTCCAGGTGCGCCGGCAGCATGTCCGTCGCCGCATGGTAGCGGTACGTCGCAACTTCTCCATCGGTGTCCACGGTGAACAGTTGGTCGCCGTCGATGGCCGCAAAACGGCCGCCCACAGCTTGCGCCCCACGATGCAGTTGCAGTTCACCGCTTCCGGCAACCACGATCTTCGCCTTGCCGCTGCGCCCGATCCAGCTCCCCGCCATCCGCTGCACCTGGTCCTGGTTCAACCTGATCGGCGCCAGGGAAGACAGGGGCACACGCGGCTGACGAGGCCCGAAACGCGCCGACAACAGCTGATCGAGCAGACGCTCGCCAATGCCGTACCCCGCAGACGTCGCGCGATTGAACATCGCGGCAAATCCAGCGTTTGCCTGCCTGCAGTAGGTGAACACGCACCCGAATCCGAAGCCCCCGCCGCGGTGGTGCAGCAGCCTCACCGATGTACTGCCGTAGAGGCGTTCGCTGCGCATGACACCGAGCCCGTAGTCACCGCCCAGGCCGAAACCATGCATCTCGTCCCAAAGGTGAGGCTCGAGCAGTTGCTGCGCACCGGATCGACCGCCACCGAGCAGGAAGCCAAGATACTTCGCCATGTCGGCGGCACTGGTCCAGACGCCTCCCGACACCACCAGCGGCGTCACCGGCGGTACCTGCGCATGGCCTTCCTGGGTTCCCAGTGCCCGCCCCTTGCTTGCCAGGTAGATCGAGGCATCGGCCGTACTGTCGTGCATTCCCAGCGGCTCGAAGATCCGGCGCTGCAGCCAGGCCGGATAGCTGATGCCCGCAACCTGCTCAATGACATGACCGGCAAGGTCGAAGCCCAGGTTGGAGTAGCGATAGCGCGTACCCACTGGAAAGCGCAGCCATGTCTGCGAGATGCTGCGGACGTGCGCATCAAAGCCCGGCGACGCCGGTTCGTAGTTGTTGCCCAGTGGCGCCTCGTGCGTGAATCCCGCGCGATTGGCAAGCAGCAGGCGCAGGCTGATGCGCTCCTGTGGAGCATGCTCGAAGCGGCTGCGCACCGTGAACGACGGCAGATAGCGGGTAATGGGCGCGTCCAGATCAAGGATGCCGTCCTGCACGGCCAACAGCACCGCCACCGCCGCGAAATTCTTCGAGGTGGACTGGATGCTGAACATCGTGCTGGCGTCTACGGCCGCGCTGCCCTGGCCTGATACGTGACCGAAGCCTTCAGTCCAGCGCACCTGTCCGCCTTCGACCAGGCAGACGGCAGCGGCACCGATGCCGCTGCCGTCCATGGCCGAGCGGATCACGCCGCGTTCCGCGTCGATCAGGCTCCCGGTGGTGACGGTTGGCTGCGCCACCGCAGCAACGCCGGTGGGCATGAGCGTGGCCGCCGGAACGGCAGCAGCGTTGGCCAGGAAGGCGCGACGACTGAGCGTACCAGGCATCAGATCACTCCTCTTCGGGATGCCGCCATCTTCCCGCCAGCAGAAATGGCGGGGCATGTGTCATTCGGCACAGAGTGCGGTGATCGACAGTGCTGCACCTTCGCCGGCTGCGCAGGCCTCAGCCCGGAGAGAGCGGCAGGCGGATTCCCTTCGCCGCAACAAAGGCGCGGCACTCGCTCCAATAGGCCTGTGGCGGTGCCCGGAGCTCTGGTCGTGACCAGTCGTCGGTGATGTGCAACGGGTCGCCCGGCACCGGGTCCGAAGCGCGTGACGGACCAGAACGTAAACAAGGACTGAATACGAACCAAGGCGGACCGGGGGAGGCTGCACCACTTTTCCGTTCTCTGCGGGCGATGCAGATGTGCACAAGACGATCGAGTCCATCTCTGGGGACTTGCATGCACTCCGTTTCAGTTGCGCGAGCAGCTCCAACGTTGTTGCGTCGCCTACCCGACCCAGTGTTAATCGCAAGGAAACTGCACCACCCTCATGGAATACAGAAGTTCATCGCAGAAATTCGCTGCAGCACTCGTCGTTGCCGTACTCGCCACGGGAGCGGTGGCGGCCCTTCTCCTCCTTCGCCCCACGCCACAGTCCTCGCAAACGGCACCGAACGTTGAACAGGCGGGCGGGCAGCGCAAGGATCCTTCTGCGCCGACACCCTCGGCTGCGTCACCCGCGTTACGGCCTGCCAACAGCACGAGCATGCTGTTTCCTGGTGTTCCGCAGAATCGCGATGGAATGGAACCCAAGGACGATGATCCATTTGATGGGCGTAGCCGCGAGGAGCAACGCTGGCTGGATGAACATGGCTATCCGAATACCGCGCAGTGGGCTTCCTATTCCAGCGCGCCCGATGCGTTGCTGGAACAAGCCGCCCACGGCGGCGACAAGCTTGCGCGCACCATGCTGGACTCGCGAAAGCTGCCCGATCGAACCGCCTTGGACCGGATGATGTCGTCCGCAGTGGACGGCAACTACTTTGCACTGCAACTGCTTGCGACTCATTTCGCATCCACCGGTCGAGCCGGAAACATCAACGCATACGCGGTTTCGCGCGTCCTGGAGATGCGCGCAGACCCTTCCGCCGCGCTTGGCAGGGAAATCATGTTCTCTGCACCGCTCACTATCGAAGAGCGGATGCAGGGGGAGGCCGAAGCGCTTCGTCTGAATGCCACATTCAACCAGCTCTACCAGGAACGAACCGGCGTCCCGTTCGTTCCCGATTACCGCCCGTTCCCCGTTGACAACTCGCAAGGATGGCAATGAAACCTGCAAGTAAATTCGTCCTGGCCACCGCTGCTTTCACCGTTACCGGTGTTGCTCTGGCCTGCACCGTTCTTCCAATGCTCCCGTTCTCGATATCGGTCGACCTGAAGGATATCGCGGCGGCCAAGCAAGCCGGTGCCTCATCCGCAGATGCGCCCAACCGGGCATTCCTGAAGAAGCTGGATGAGACCGCTGAAAGGACGTTCGGTGCGGATGCATGGCGCAACACGTCCTTCGTCGGCAACGTCATGTACAAAACAAAAATCATGATGATGACCGGCTCAAGCATGATCACCGTCAGCAAGCCGTGCGGGAAGTCGGCAGAAGAGTCAGGCGGCACCGAGGACAGCTTCGCCTCGACACCCCCGTCTGGCGGTGGTGGTGGTGGCAGCACTGGCGGTGGTGGCGGGATCGGCGGCTGGTTCCCCGGTGGTGGCGGGTGCTTCGGCAACTGTCAGCCGCCGCCGCCCGGTCGCGTTGGTCCTATCGAGAATCTGCCACGATCCTGAGGGCACCACAATGAAAGGGCATCGCCGCAAGGTGCTGCCCTTGGCGCCCCTGACGCACCAGCCAGACGCCATCGGGGCGTCGTCACTGGACTTTGCTGGACGTTCAATTGGTGGCCCACCAGCAACCGAATTTGCAATCCAAGCCACTGAATAATAACAATAATATCGATAACTCGTGGGGATCTGACTCGCAAATTGACTCACAAAAGTGAGGCTACATGCCTTGCTCGTGGTGCGCCAAGTCCTAATGCTTCGCCATGACCTAGTCGTACGGGTCTTCGGGTTCGATGGCGTCGACTTCGGCCTTGATCATTGCATCCAGTGTCTCTAAGACGTCCCCCGCCAAATCGATTGCTTTCATTGCGGCTGGAATGGTCATCTCTTCTCCCTCCAAGACGCGGTCTATTACATCCAATACGGACAGCAACGTATTGCTTTGCATCCTATCGATAGCGCCTTCACTCCTCAGTTCAGACACCATCTGAGCAGCGCCCGACCAAGAGACGATCTTATGGAAGTAACCAAGCTCTGCGAGCTTCGCTTCGATGGCACTCCTCATGTCTGCCATTTGAATACGCACAGCGCTAAGGCCCGAAGCTCCTAGCTCGTTTGCTCGTACTCTGCTCCTCTTCAGCACAAATGAGGCGCGTGAAGTCGGATCATCTGAAGCGTGCATCTTCTGAAACCTTTGGAAATCTCCGACAGTAGCCGGCACTGAGGCGGCCATACCGTCAGGCCCACTCTGAGCCCAGTGATCACCATCGCTTGACGATTGCCAAGCTGATGCCTGCTCAGACGCTCTGCGAGTGTAAGAATGCACGGATTCAGCAGTTTTTCCCGAAGTCCCCCCCTCTCTGTGCGCACCGCTGGATTCGGTGTCGCCCGCCATGCCAGCGGCTCGCGCGTCCTGCGCGATCCTATCGATCTCTCGCATCTCAATCTTACCAATTCCGGGCAGCTCAATCGACTTGATCACCGAGCGCATCCACGGCAATAGAGCGATCACAATGAGCGCCACTGATATGGCATCCAACTTGATGAGGCTGGGGAACAAGCCCCTGATCACCACTGAAGTTATCGCTACGGCAGAGACTAAAATTGCCCCAATTCGCCAATTCCTAACCGGCCGGACCTTCTTCCCATCCTCGCTCACCGTCCGCTCTCCATTCCAAAATCGCCGTATCAAAGACCGCACATTACATGACTCGACAAGGGGGACATTCGGTTGGTCTCGAAACACGTCGATTGCTCCGCGCGGGCAGGGGGGGAACAAGCCTGGGAGATGTCCATCGTTGCCAGGTTGTGCTACAGAACGGGAAATGGTCAAGGTCACAATCTACTGGCGGGACGGGGTCGCCTACCTCAACTGGCGCGATGGCGGTAAGAGATTCCGCCCATCCATCGGTCCTGTCAGCCCTCGCGAAGCTGAGGAGATACGATCAGCGCGTGAAGCGGAGCTGAGGCACGGCGTCCGGATCATCTCCCGGGCGCCACTGCTACGCGACTTCCTGGGCGTGTGGCTGGACTGGTACAAGGCAGAGCATCCGACCACGCATGGCAAGGCCCAAAGCGAGCTGCGAATCATCCTAGACAGTCTGGGCCATCGCCCAATAGACACCCTGCGCCCCATTGAGCTGGAGGCGTACAAGACCCAGCGCCTAGTGAAGGACAAGATGGCGCCGGAGACAGTCGGGAAGGAGGTTCGGCGCCTGCAGGCCGCGCTAAGGTGCGGGGTGCAGTGGAAGGAACTGGATGCGAACCCGTTTGAGGGGATCCAGGCGCCAAGAGGGGTGCGGAGCGTCGCCGTCCGGTTTTATACAGCCGATGCCATGCAGCAGCTCTATGCGGCCAATGCCGCCCGAGCGAATCTGTGGCGGTTCATGGCCCACACCGGGATCCGGCGCGGCGAGCTGATGCACCTGAGGCACGAGAACGTGGTAGCCGGTCGCCTACTGGTCGAGAGTGACCCGGACGAGGACGGCGACGGACGCACGAAGTCGGGGAAGTGGCGAGAGGTGCCATTGAACGCCCATGCCGCTGCAGCTCTAACCACCCTTCCCGATCCGCTGGTAAGCGTCCACAAGGACACAGTCTCTGATTGGTTCCGGGCCGATGCAGACAAAGCAGGAATTGGCGGCCACCTACATCGCCTACGGCACACCTTCTGTGCGCACATGGTCATGGCTGGCGTGCCGTTGCGCCGAGTGCAGATCCTTGCCGGGCACGCTGATTACGCCACGACAGAAAAATACTACGCGCATCTTGCTTCGGATGGAGATGCCGCAGCCGTGGCTACTTTGAGCTTCTAGCCACCAAGAATGTCCAGCGAATCAGAAGGAGCTGCTGCAATGGAATCGAGCAACAAGCTGCTGACCTTGATGAAGGCAGCAGAGCTTTCAGCCTGCTCAACCAGAACCTTACGCAGAGCCATTGATGGCGGGCAGCTTGCCGCTGTGAGACTCGGGCAAAGCGCCAGGTCGGATCGCATCCATAGAGAAGACTTGGAGGCTTGGTGGAACCAATGCCGCCTGCGACCTGTAGCAGCTCCAAAAATATCTATACGTGATATTCGCCCGCCACCACTCGATACGGCGGAGGCGAGACTCGAGAAGAGCCTGGGAATCGGTGCTAATGGCAAGACGGCGCCCCGCCGACGCTAAGCAAAGAGGGGCTGCAACGCCAGCGAGGTCCGGCAATCGCCCCGCCTGAACGGGGGATCAGATTCGAGCGCGGGACAGCTGCTCTCTACCTGCCCTGACCCACGCCTTCATGGGATCCCTCGCCCTGGGCTTGGTCTCCTTCGGCGGTCGGCGTGGTTCCAGCGCTTCCTTGATTCGCGCCAGTTCCACAGTCCCGGCCTCGGCCAGACACCGGGTCTGTTGCTGCTGCTCACGGGTCGGCGGCAGGCCGGGCAGCGGCGGCTCGGGCTGGATCGGGGTGCTGTCGGTCAGCTGGGCAACCGCCTGGCGCAGGGGCAGATCGGGATAGAGCCTGGCCGCGCACCAGCGCTCGGCGTAGCGCTTGGCCTGCCGCACGCTGGCCGCGCGTACTTCCTTCACCTGCCACATCTTCTGGCCTTCCATCCATAGCCGGATCCCAAGACCGCCATCGGGTGTGACGCTGGCCGTCTCGCGGCCGTTGTACCAGAGCGCCCAGCGCTCACCGGTCTGGACCCAGCCAGAGGGGATCGGGGCGGTGCGAAAGCCGTGGGAGGAATACATGGCCTGAAGGATACGGCCGGCGGTCGCAAAGGCTGCGACAAGAATCGTTCACCATCTGAACCGTTCGGACTGAGTGCCGGCGCGGCGCTGCTCACGCGCCCCCGGGTTGAGCAGCCATCGGCCCAAGAGTGACGTCAGGATTGTCCTGACTGGCGGCTATCAGCGGCGTCTGAGACGGTACGGCTACAACGAAACAAGCCTGCGAGGAGCCATGCTGGACATTCTAGACATCGAGTTGCCAATGTGGCTGCCGATTTCCCTGTCTATACTCCTGTCCCTGGTGGTTGGCGGAATGTACCTCCATTTCCACCTTGAGTTCCACAATCGGCGCGCTTGCACAGGACTGGAGGCGCTTCAGAACGACTCTTCCGCGCTTGAGAAGAGACTGTCCCAATGCCTGAAGGAAGGGCGCACGTTCCCGGCCAGATGAGCTATCACTTTGAACAAGCGATCCTTCAGTTCCGCGATCTGCAGGAACTCTGCCAGCCAGGCAAGAAGCCTAGGCTTGCCACCGTGATCCGATGGGCCAACGGATGCGGGATCCGCTTCCTATATGACGGAAGCGGCGGGATCTGGACGACTATGGACGCGCTCAATGAGGCGCTCGGCCTAGCCGGAGCAACGCCGCATCTTGAGCCCTATGATCCTGATGACATCTGACGGGGCCAATGCGCCTATCGGTCACTAGATCGACTTCTCTCAGGCACCTCAGACCGTACTCAGTACCGGAGATGGAAGACGACCCGGTTGCGAAACAGGTGCGTGAGCCCAGCAGAGCCAAGTCCGAACAGGAGCAAGCCGCCGACTAGGCCAATCCACCATACCAGGACGGCGCCCGACCAGATTCCGAAGGAAATGGAACAAATCAAGACCAACGAAGAAGCCCATCCGGGACTGCCGTACTCAATGCGGGCCTTACACCCTCGGCAGACTATCGCACCGCGCGGCACGTATCCCATGCACATCGGGCAGATCATCTGATCGTCCATGTTCTCCGCTCCATTGTTTGGATATCTGGAGCAATATCGGCGTAGACGACGGAAACTTGTGCGCCCTTTCACTACGCCTGCTGTTGTCTTGGTAACTAAGGCGTGGCAGGACTAAAGGCAGTCCTGGTACATCCGAAATCCATGCGAACGCATTGCGAACGCATCGCCCTAGCATGACGAACGCATTGGAAGTCAGTCGAGCATTGCTCGAGGCGCCATAAATTGGGCGCGTTCGCCCTAACGTCACAGGTAGTGTAGTGACGGGCGGGGTTCACTAGCATGGACGAGCTTTCCACCTTCACAGCCTGAAGCGTCGCGGCGTGACCGATACCAAGGGCGACAACGAGGAAGCCAGCGGGCACAAGACAGACGCGATGATACACGTCTACGATCATTCGCTGCCGCTAGTGGACGAATCGGGAAGCAATCTCAAATAAGGAAGGCCCCGCAATCGCGGGGCCCAGCCAAAGGCGCAGCCAATCAAAGGAATACTAAGCCTTTGTCCTGGCTACCGCCTTCTTGCCAATAGCCTTCTTCACCGCCTTCTTTGTTGCACTCTTCTTCGAAGGGGTCGAAGGGGCGATTTGATTCTCAAGGAGATCCCAAGGGAGCTGACGGTGCGCTTGCAGCATGGTCACGGAGAAAACGGACTGGATTCGCTCGCGGACAAGCCAATACAACGCTCGCGCGAATTGCGCCTCTGCGGCCTTAAACAGCACAAGGTTGCCATCTGACGCCTTCTCAACACCCACAAATCCAGCCGTACACTCGACATAGAACACATGCGGCGCGTCCGGGCTTTGCTCATCGCCCTTTACAACTGCGCTGGCGGAAACAACTTGCTCTATGACAGGTCGATCTCCGTAGGTGTGCGAGGACAGAGTTGGCTCATGTCCCTCGATGCTCACTGCGATTTGGTACTTCCCCGCAGTACCACTGACCTTCCGCTCATCGACCGTGATACGTGAGAATCGTGCGCCCACCATCAAGAAGCTCTCAAAAGCCTGCAACGGATCAGTGGTAGTCATAAACGGGCCTGCTAGCCGGCGCGCGCTGGAGCCGTTCGTTGTATCCAGCGAATCCCAACGTCTGCTCGACTTGTTTCGCCTGCGTCACTGCTGGCTGATGGCAATGACGATCAACAATCTGCTCGATAGCAGAGCACATGACCTGGTTCAGCGACACTCCCCAAGTACGTGCGATCGTCGCAGCCTTCCGATGCAATTCTCCACCTACCCGCACGTTAAACGTACCACTGTATGGCTTGTCTGCCTCGACATTTCGAGCCGCGCAATCGGCCAGGTACTGATCGACAGCGCGCTCAAACTCGACCTTGAGCTCCGGAACCGAAGCAGCGGAGAAGAGGATCAAAGCGTCGATATCGCAAACTTCACCAACGAGCAGCTCATCAGCATCCGAGTATTCAATCTTTGCGCTATAGGTCTTGTATTTCAGCAGATTCATTCTAGGTATCCCCATTCCTTGAGTCGATCCCTGACGCGCCTCACATAGACCTCAAGCATGGTCGGTGGGTTCCGGCCATGTGGCTTATGGAGACAAATTACGTGCGCTGCATTGTCAGGATGCGTGAAGCTGTATCCCGAACCAGCGCCGGGCACCTTCTTGAAGCCAAATCCCTTTAGCAGAACGCAGAGTTCATCCCATTCATAGTCCCTTGGACAGCTGTTGAGACGATCCAGCCTCTTCTGAAGCTTTGACATTGCCGAGTCCTATCGTATGGCCCCCCCCACCCACTTGCAACTATTCCGTAGTTGCAATTCACCGATTGGTAATCGAGGTTCAGCCTTCCACAGGATGTTAACACTCGTTCACCCTCTGTTCTGCTCCAGAGGCAAGATGGAGCGAGTAGCCCGGAGGCACTTCCGGAGCCACGTGGTGTGGTCAAAGAAGTTTCGGGTAAGTCATTGATTTAAATGACGCACCTACCAGGCAATCGACCCTGTAACGCCGACTTAGAAGGCAGGTACCCCAATCCAACCAGAGGACGGCTGGCGAGCTCCACATGAAGGGAAGTCCCCTCTTCAAGCCCGCTCAGTGGCTGGGCGGAGGCAGCTGCAACCGAGCAATCTGCAGGGCCGCCTGCCCGAGCGCTGCGTCCAGGCGTGAGCAATGCCCCGTTGCGGGTGCCAATATGCTTCCCCCTGAACGCCAAGGATCCGGCCATGCTTAGAGTGCCATTCGCTGCTGTAGCCGCCCTCGTCCTCTTTGGGGGCTGCGCCAAACAGCCAGAGACTTGGACCGCCTTCGTCTACCCTCCTGGAATGCCCTTGGCCGCTGAAGACGCCTCCAAGGCTATCTACGGTCATTACGAGTCATTCGAACAATGCCAACGCGCCTCCATTAGCGCACTCAGGCAATCGGCCGCTGAAAACCCATCCGACGACCTCGGGAGCTATGAATGCGGCGTTGGCTGCCGGTACGAGAAGGAGTGGGACATGTACGTCTGCAAGGAGACGCGGAAGTAAGGCTAGTGCAGTGGGAAGATGTCCTGGATCGAATGGAACATGTCCACCCCGGCGATCCACCGTCCATTGCTGAAGTAGCTGACCAGCCCGCATTGGCAGTTGCCACCGCTCAGGACGGGGCATAGCCCATCGTGTAGGTCGTACGCCCTCCAGGGGGCTCCAATGACAGCGGTAGCTACCTGCGTCCTGCCCTCGAAGTCCTCCGGCAGACATTGCCTTTCGGCAGCGAAGACAACATAGGTCACACCGTCCCAGGACTCTTGGGAGCTGTCCGCTTCTAAAGTAGAGATTGCCTCTCGGTCATCAGCCACGAGCGCCCTCCGGCTCATTGTCAGCTGTCATGGGTACAAGTTGCACCGTTATGGCTCGGACCGGCTCCGAATCCGGGTCTATCCCTACCGACTGGACTGGCTTGCCATAGCCGCGATCCAGCAGCGCCTCACTGGCCGCCTTGGCGAGGGCCGCGTTATCGCCCCTCATGATCGCCACCAGCTTCTCAATGGCCTCCCGGCCGTACTCTCGCGCCAGTTGTCGAACCTCAAAATCCACTTTGGGCCGGCCACTCGGGTTGCCCGATTGTCCTGGCTTGAATGCCATTGCCTTCACCTATTGTTTTCAGTTGTTACCAATGTGAGTCCATGCCTACGGAAGGCCTTGTTCGCAACATCCAAGCCCACCTCCTCGACATGTCGCCCGAGGAACCCCGCTGCCATCTCGGTGATGTCCAGTTCGCCCAGATAGACACGTTGACCCGCGTTAGCTCGCAGCATCACTGCGGCGATGCCCTTTACCGCTGCGGGTGACAGGGAAGAAGTCATGGCGAGTCCTCAGTTGATGTTCAAACCACGACGGTTGATCTTTTCCAAGAACGAGCCGCGCGCTCCGCCAGGGCCCATACCGCTGCTTGGGCTGAAGCTGCCCGTCTGCATCCCTCGGTTGGCTACTGCTCCGCCCCGGCCTGTGCCGCCATTCCCGGTTGCCATCGCGCCTGGCGACATGTTCCCGAAATTCAGGTTCGACCCTTGATTGGCCGCGATGGACTGGCCCCACACGCTCTGTGGAGACCAGTGCCCAACGCTTGCCATGCCATTGCCCAGCTGGTTGTTGCCGAAGCTGCCCATAGAGCCAGCTCCACCTGCGTAGCCGTACCAGCTGCCGCCTGGGCGCTGGGTGCCCAGGCCCAGGTTCTGCGTTGTCATTTGCGAAGGCGTGGGCGCAGTGAATGCTCGGCTCGACGAGGGAGCACCCGGGATATCAACCTGCTCCATAACTGGGCCACCGATACCGTAGTCAGCCCCTCGGTTCACCCAGCCGGATAACCCTCGGTCCACCAGCAAACCGGTTCCGGGAACAAACGCGTTTGCGAGCCACTTGAGGCCGGTGGCGATGGCCGCCCTGCCGCCGTTGCCCATGTAGTTGCCCCGTGCGTCAAAGACGCTTCCCGGCACCGCCCCGTTAACGAAGCGATTGCGCGCCCCAACGAAGAACGCCGGAACTCTTGAACCTGTCATCACATACCCCTTGGGCACCTGCTGTGCCCATTCATTTTCTTAAGTGTTTGAGTAGCGTGGCCAGGTGTATCCTGACCCCACACCTCTCCGATGGACGGGAAATGGACGCCTGGAAAAAGACGAGCTATCCCCTGCCACAGCCGCTGGAAAGCGACCGAGTTTCTGATGGGCGGAGGGGCGGCCTATACGGCCTTGCCTTTGCCAGCTTGCTGATCGCAGTCCCCGTTCTACTGGCGGGCTTGGTAGTGCTCGCCTTTACGGGCTTCGCTGTGGCCTCGTAGCCTCAAGCCGATCTGCAAACGCATCCAGATCCGGGTTGTCTTCCCGCTCTGCAATTTCCCGCAGCAAACGCGCTTGCGGTATCAGCTCACCAATTGGCTTCTCGCCGTTCTGCGCAACCCAGCGGACGAAGCCAGGGCTGGTCATAAGGTGGGCCAATCCATTCAAGCCACCAGCCAGCGCCATCGAGCCTGAGACAATCCCCGCAGCCAGCAGCGGACTACCCGCCACCAATGCGCTACCGGCACTGCTCGCAGTACCAGCCGACTGAGTTATCAGGGAGATCAGGCGAGCGGATCCTGAGGGATTGCGGAACACCGAACTTCCCTGCCGAATCCGATCCGTCATCCTGGCGATCCTGTCCATGTCCTGCCGGAAGCCGAGGCCATGCCGGTCAAACAACACCCGCTTTGCCTCAGGGCTCATGTTCGCCCAGTTGGTGAGGAAGGTCTCCATACTGAAGACGTCACTGTCCGCATTCTGCTGACTGCCGGTGGCCCGACCCATCCGGCGAATGAAGGACGCCGATACTTCACGCTGGGCGTCCTTTGGCAACGACTGCATCACCGCTCGCAACGTGGTCGCACCCTCTCGGGTGTTGCCAAACGCCGCCTTGTAAACAGCCTCCGGTCCGCCGCTCTTATCCACCACATGCGCCACGGCGTCGATTCGTTTGCTACGCGCCGCGTAATAGGTATTTGCCCGACTCCAAGCCTGCCGCGCCTCGGGTGTCGTGGCGGCGGCCTCCATATCCTTCGTAAGCGCCCCATAGAGCGTCTTCCACATGTCCCTGGGAACGCTGTCAGCCAAGGAGTAGTTATCAAGCTCCCGCCCAACCAGCGTGCGAAGCTTGGTAAGCGCCTGATACGGCAGTTGGTTGTCGGCCATTCCAGATATGGCGGTCACAACCTGCTCGTCGATCTGCTGAGGCGTCAGAACGGGAAGGACGCCGCGCATCCCTAGTGACTGAAGGCGCGTGTTCTCCGCAGCTGCCCGCTGCGCCTGATCTTCAAGCTGCTGTTTCAGCTGCTCTGCTTGGCGCTGTACATCCGGGCGCTGCAGTGCTGCCTCCATCCCGCTGATGTCCTCGTCCAATGCACCGCCGATTCCTCGAATGCGAGCGTTCTGGAATAGGCGCGCAACGTTGGGGGCTCCTTCAATGGAGGCGTTCAGATCGGCAAGCGCCCTCTGCGTGTTCTCCACAGGCACCCGTGCATCCGGTGCAATTTGCTTCGAGACTCGACCGTAAAGCTCCTCCGCCCTTTTTGCCGTCTTGGGGACGAAGGCGGCAGCGCTCTTCCCCCCAATTCCTTCTAGGATGGTACGTCCTGCTTGCTCTGGACTCATGGCTCGGCCACGTGGAGAGAGTTCCGCCGCGTACTGACCAATCGCCGCGTTGGCGTTATCCGCCTGGTTGCGCGCAAGACGCGCAATCGGACTAGAGCCGCCAGCAACGTTGCCCAACATGGTCTCTGTAGCCTGGGCAAATCGCCCGCCCGTTGCCTGGCCCACACTCGGTGAAGTCCCTGCTGCCGCGAAATCGGAAATCGCCCGTTCCACGTCCTGAGCGGTCACGCGCTCGCCCGAAGCATTGCGGCCCCTCAGCGCTCCACGGGTAGCATCCGCGACAGCCTGAGGAACGAAGCCGCTACGCATGCCGGGAAGCGCTGAGGCGACGCCTGGAGCGAAGCCACCAGCCAGCCCAGCAGCTACCTGTGCACCAGTACCACCACCCGCCTCACGAACAGCTGAGCTTGCACCGGTACCTGCCACAGTGGCAGCGGTCTGCAGGACAGGATTTGCGGCAAAGAACTCGCCGGCAGTCTGGACAAGTCCTCTGCCACCGCTAGCCGCTGAGCCTGCACCCAAGGTGAGTGCGGTGCCAGTCAGCCCTTCGCCGATGTCTGAAACAATGCGCTGCGCCTTTGTCTGGGGCCGCTGCATGCCCAACTCATCCGCAATCTGCTCGCCGACCTGGCGATACGGGGCAGTCGGAACGAAGCTGTCCCGCCCCGTAGCGATGTCCTCTTCCGTAGGTCGGTGCAGGCGGCGCCGAATCGGGTCCACGACATAGTGATTGAAAGCGTCGCCGCCAACGGCACCGAGAAGGCCGCCAGCGCCTTGAAGGACTTGGCGCCCGCCATACTGGCCCAGCCACCGGCCTAGGGCGTTGCCTGGCAACTCGGCGGTGCTATCCCAGCTGGACGCTACCTCGCTGAAATCGGGTTTGGCGGCCTGTACGGCAGGGAGCGTCACGATCTCATCGGGCTGGTCGAACTGGTCAAAGACGTTCTGCCCGGTCGAAGAAGCACCCGATGGGGCATCAAACTGATCAAATGGATTTCTTTCCATTGGCTACCTCAGGTAGTCATCTGCGCTGACACCGTACTTCTGCTCGAAGGCGGCACGCATGTTGGGGTTCTTCCGAAGGAAATCCACCGCCGCTGGGGGAACTGCGGAGGCCCCACGTCTTGATGCACCACCAGATGCAGTGGACCTACCCACTACACGCTCCGGCGCGTAGTTGTATTCCCGTGCCAAGCCCGAGTACTGCTCTCGATAGGCGTCGATCTGAGACTTTGCCTGGTCGTGCAGCCCCTTGGCGGAGTTAACAAAGCCAGTTCGCTGCTCAGGGTTCAGCCGCTGACCATCTCGGAGCCTGTTGTACTCGTTGCGGATGCGGTCCGGAACACCAGCAGCGTTCTGAGCATTCGCGAACTCGCCCTCACGAACCACCGAGGTGGGATCAAGCATGCGCATGTAAGAAAAGATCAAAGCTAGATCGTTCTGTGCAGACGGATTCTTCGCGGCCTGCGCGATCTGCTCGTAAGAGTTGACCACCGTCTGAGGGACCTTAATCTGAGCGATGAACTCTTTCCGCAGCGCTTGCTCCGCCTGAGCAAGATCCCCCGGGGCAGGATTGTTCTTTCGGTCTGCGGGTCCGCCAGGGATAGCTTCTAGCTGCGAGCCATCGGCACTAAAGCGGTAGCCGGACGGAGCTTGACGCTCCGCCTGACGAGCCGAACGATCGGGTCTGAAACCAACCTCCAGACCAGCAGTTCTCGTCGGCCTCGCCTGGCCTGCCTGCGCAAGCACCTTCGGGACGTAGGCACGCGTTTCTGCCGGAGCAGATGCAAGCATGGCGTCCACGTTGCCACCGGCTGCGCGCAGGGCATTGTCGACATTGCCCGGCCCCCAGTTGTACGCAGCGAGCGCAGCACGTGGGTCTGCGTACTGGCGCAGCATCGCGCCAAGATAGTCCTTTCCCACACGCTCCTGCTCTGCTGGGGACTGATCGCGGGCGGGAACGACGCCATACCCCGGATCGCGCAACGTGCCAGGCATGGTCTGCATGGTGCCTACCGCGCCCTTGCTCGAAACGGCAGCCGGGTTGCCGCCCGACTCAACCTGCATCACCGCCTGCTCCAAGCCTGGAATGAGGTCGGAACCCAGCAGTCCCCCGCTGGGCATTTGCAGCCGCGCTGCATCCCGCGACAGAAGGCCTGCACTCGGCAACTGCGGTGCAGCGGCTCCTGAGCCAAGCAGGCCTTCACTGATGATGTTGCCTTGGAGATCCCGATACTCTTGGGTTTCGGTGTTGCGGATGACATCCAGCAACCCCTCCTTACCCGTCTTCGGGTCGCGGTAGCCGATCTGGCCCGGCTCCCATTTCGCCTTCGGACTCACCTTCTGCCGGAACTCCTGGGCGCCAACGGGGTCGACACTTGCCCACTGACTCCATGAGCCCTCATTGAGCGATCCGTCAGGGTTAAGTACGCCTCGCTGAGCCTCTTCAATAGCCGCGTTCCGCAGCATGCCCTGGCGAGTCCGAGCGAGGATTTCGTCCTTGTAGCGGGCGTTCTCGGCATCGCTCACGCCTTGATTGGCTGAGAGAAGCCCACCTTGAATGCCGTTTGCCAATGCGGCGCCAAAGTTGCCTCCGGTCGGCCGGAGCATGGCAAGTCCAGCGGATAGCAGGCTCTGGCGAGCAACCGCGCCTTGGTCCTTCTCGGACAGGCCCTGCCATCTCGGCGTGACCCTGCCGAAGAAATTGTGAATGTAGGAGTTCATTTGCTTCCTGTGCTTCTGGGGCGTCTCATACGCCGGATGGGAGTGGGCGGCGCCACCAATAGATGACGCCGCCCAGGAGCCCGCCCTTGGGTAGTAGAGCCCCTATTACTTATGGCGTTTGGCGGGTGTAAATCGCTCCCGGGCAAATTCGCTTGGGATGAAGAACCCAGGGGAAAGGGCTGGGTTTACTGGTTACCCATGCGCCGTCACATTCAAGATCCTTCCCACGCCTACATCCCATCCTGTGCTCTCTCCGAGCTCCTCCAGCAGGGCATAGCTGGCCCGTTCAAGCCAGTCCCAGAGAATGGCTTCGACGGTCGACACTTGATTCCGATAGGTAGCCTCTCGCACTCCAGAACTACGCGCGCCGTCCTTGTAGCTACGCCCGACGCCGAGAAGCTTGGCCGCCGCCGCCCTTGCCACTTCGGCTGTATGTCCCATTACGGTCAGATAGAGCTCAACCTTGGGCCATAGCTCCATCCTCTGTGCCGCGTAGACCATCAGCCATGCCTCAAGCGGGCCATCAAGCGAAGCGTCGGACAAGGCCAGCAGCACTGGTTTCACCGGCCTCACAGTTGGGATGACCAACGCTCCGGCAAAGCGGTGGTTCTCCCAGCGCCGCACGCGTCGAACACGCGTGGCGCACGCGTCCGCACGCATGTTCGCAACTCGATCGAAGTCCTCAGCTGCTTGCCGGTCTTCAGCTCTGAAGGAGCGTAGAGCGGCTGTCCGTGCCCGCGTACTTTTGGGCAGATATCCCCGAGCGTCCTGAACTACTCGCCCCCTGGTGTGAATGGCTAGCACCGCCGGATCAACTGAGCCGTTTTCATCAGGCAGAACTTCCACCCAAGTAGCTTGCACTGGCAATGACATGCATGGGCCGCAACCGAAAGCAGCGGCAAGGGCCTTGGAAGCTCGATCCACGTTAATCGATCCTTCCAGCCAGGGCTTTGACAGCCCTGAAATTTCCGGTGCTCGTACCTGCTTTAGGCTAGCTTTGAACTGAGCTCGACCGTTCAAGGGGCGCCCTCCCTAGAGCAAAGCTTCAGAAGCACTGGAAGCAATGAAGAGCGCGCTCCGCTTGGTATATATCTAGAAGGGTGTACACATAGCGACCTCGAAGGGGTGTGGATAACCGCCTGACTGGCCTGCATTGCGACCTCGTAGGTCTCTATGCGGGCCAACTCATAGCGGGATTGGCCTATATAGCAACCTAGTTGGCCTACATAGCGACTACCCATTGCGATTCCTCCACAGGTTCAGTGGAGTTACGGTTGGTGGCTCAAGGTGCTTTTCGGACTCATCGACGGCGTAATAGGTCAGCGCGTACAGGCTGCACATGTTCTTGCCGCCTTTGCGCGTCTCGATGATCCAACCTGCGGCAAGAAGCTCCAGCTTGGCGCCGTGCACCGTCGCCTTACTCCTCCAGCCACGGGCCGAGAGCATCGACCACGGGATGCTCAAATCGCCGTTCTTGCCTGGTCGGTATTGGCGGGCCAACTCCAGCAACAGCTTGACGGCATTACCGGACAGTTGACCAAACTCCGGTGAGTCGGAAATCCTATGCTCGAGCATCAGGAATGGCGCGCCCTTCGACCGCCCTACGAGCTTCTGCCGTCGCCTTTCAGTGTTTTTCTTAGGTAGCGCCTGCCCATAGCGGGCGCCGCCCTCTGGAGACCGCTGCGCGCGGTCCTCACTTGTGCTCTGCATACACCCCCCAAGGGCATAGGTATGAGCCCGACTAGGGCTTCTTGCGACGTGCCTTCGCGGCGCGCGACCCAGGGAGGTGCGCCCAGGTCTGTCCGGTACGAACTTGGTTCACCGTGCGAAGAGAGATCCCAAGCCGCTTGACCCAAACCTTTGACGGAATGCTCTCCGTGCTATCGCGTATTGCGCTGACTTGGTCAGGCGTCAATTTGCAGTACGGTGATCTGCAGCCGTACAGCGCCAGACTGTTCTTAGCCTGCCTAGCGCGGTTCTCCTGGGGGGTCACCAAGTCTAGGTTGGACAGCGCGTTGTTACCTGCGTCGGAGTCGAGATGATCGATCTGCATGCCTTCAGGGATGGGTCCGTTCGCGGCTTCCCATACCAGTCGGTGCGCGTACCAAGTCACGGGGGTACGGGCCTCTGACTGGCGCCGTATCACCCTCACATAGGTGTCCGAAGTCTGGATCCCTACTTCTAATCCATCCGGGTCAAAGATTCGTCCGGTGGAAAGGCTGACAAGGAGGCCAGATGAGGCGTGTGGCACAAGCTGACCAATAGCCTGCTCCGTCATAGCGGCCCCTCCTCCCGGTCCTCTGGCTCAATCTCGTGCTCCCTTGGGGCGTTCAAGGTCTGCCAGGCGCGCTGAACGTCTTGCGGGACGTAGTACTCGACCACCTTGTACGACCCGTGGTCGTCCTCATGCGTGGCGGGGTAAGCCTCTATGAGCCCACGCTCTACCAATTCCCTGACGGCGCGCCGCGTAGGGGCTGGACGAGCGCAGCCAGCCGTCCACCCAGCGGCATCGAGAAGACTAGACTGCTCCCGATTAAGGCAGGAAAAATTGAACCCGTTCACGCCGCGACCTCCGTGGAGGCCGCAGCGAGCCGTGCGGGTAGTGTGTAAAGGCTATCGAGGTAGACGAATCGACGTGTGCCGATGTTGACCGTCTCAAGCAGACCAGCCTTGGCTAGCTCATATGCCTTGGAGCGACCAATCCCTACCTTCGCGCATTCCGGGATGAAGGGCCGGAAGTCCCGATGTCCATACGTATCCATTGACTGCACCGTGTGGCCGCTGTGCGCGGCGGGTGAGTCGAAATTTATGGATGGGGGGCCTAATGGAACATGCCGTCAAATCTGCAATTTAGGGATTTGGCTCAGCTGAATCAGAATCAGGAATTCCGATTCTGATTCAGTGCCGCCGACCTACGCTCTCTTCGAGACAGGAGCCAGCTTGGAAATAGCAGCCTCGTCCAAGTCCTCAGTGCTAAAGAACACCGAGGTTAGCGCGAGCACCAGCGCTCTGTGTGGCGTACCAAACTCTCTCATGAACTTGCTAGTCACTCGCCGGATAAAGCGCAGCCTCCTTACGTTGGGGTCGTTCGGCTTCTTTACCTCGCTTTCCAATTCAGCCAGTCGAAGAGCGCCATTGTGGATCGCATCAAAGACAAGCCCTAGGTCCATCTTGATCCCGTGATAGATGGCGAACCGAATTCGGTTGAACGAGTCCTCTCTTTCATCTTCGTCAAGAGCTTCGAAATCATCCGGATGGGCAGCCTGGTAGTTGATCGCGCTGTTGAGCGCAGCCAGGTCCAGATCGGGCTGAAAGGGCCAATCTAGGCCACTCTTCTCGTCGTAGAACGGTATGAGCAGTTCCCTGAGAGCCTCGCAATGGACGACCATCTTCTTTGAGGCTTCCTGCCTCTGTTTGGATGTCATCTTTTCGAATGGCTCCAGTTCTGCGAGACCGTGCATCACCGCACCGCCAATCCAATCCTCCAGCGTCCCCGCCCACATCCCGGGCCTGCGATCTTTTCCCTTCAGGGATTCCAAGCACAACGCATACTCCGCAGATGCCGTCAGCTTCCGCCAAGCAGCTTCTGCCTCCTGATTCATGAAATATCGGGTCGTACTCATACGCCGCTCCGATGTGGTCTCCAGCCTGGGACTTCCCGAGGTTCCGACATCCTACCTAGGGCCGCTCAGGTGGGCGATAGTGTCGTTTACTAGATCGCGAGCCGCGCGCCTCGCCTGGGCCATTGTTCTAAGCTCAGGGCCATCGGCAGGTGGATTACGCAGCAGGTCTTCCGCAAGCCTCTCGAGACTTCGCCTTGCCTTCTCCCGCGCCCGCTTGGCAGTCTCCTGCTGTGTACGCTTGAAGCGTCTATCCGCTGCCGCATCGCGCCGTCGCTGCCGCTCTCGGCCCGCTATCAGCGCGACCTCAGGAAAGCCAAGGGGAAGCATTTCGTCAGTGTCATCGTAAGCACTCGCATACCAGTGAATGCCTCGCCGAAGATTGTACGAAGCCTCTTCGAATAGGTGGCAACCCGCGCCAGGTCCCATCGGGTCCTCGACGGGCCGCCAACCGATCTCCTGCGCACGAGTGAGAAGCTGGTCGGCGCCAACCATTTCCGTCACGACTGCGCCTGCGCTGTCGTAGTAGCACAAGCAGAACCTGTCTCGACGGTGCACGGCCAGCCAGTCCATGCAAACGAGTTGGTGAGAGATGAGCAAGCGGGGAGCCACCCCCATTGCCAAGAGTTCGTCAATCGGGTCACGGTCCTGAATGGCCGGCTCACCCGTGACGGGATCTTTATGCGTGCTCCCGGAGACAGCACTTATACTCACGCTATCCATGATCGACTCTCCAATAGTCGTTTGTGGTAGGCCGAGCCAGGGGTTGCCGCCCCTTCCTCGGCCGCTTTGTTTATGCGGCTGTGCTTCTTTGACCGGCCCTCCCTAAAGGCCTTTCTCTGGCGGTCAGGCGCGCTTGGCTGTAAAGGCCAACACGTTCGGTTCTGCAACCCGCAATTGGTCGAGGTAGTCGGACCAGGCCTGCATCATCTTCCTGCGCTCCGGCAGGTGGGTCGCTCGGTTGTAGGCACGCCCAAGTGGGTCCTTCACGGCGTGCGCCAACTGATGCTCGATGTAGTCCGGGCGATAGCCAAGCACTTCATCCAGCACCGTTCTTGCCATCGCTCGGAAGCCATGGCCCACCATCGTGTCTGAGTCGAATCCAAGATTTCGCAGCGCCGCGTTCAGCGTGTTCTCGCTCATGGGTTTTTGGGCGCTACGGACCCCCGGAAACACGAACTCGCTGCGCTTGGTATAGGGATACAGGTCCCTGAGCACTTCCACGGCTTGGCTCGAGAGCGGAACGATGTGCGGAGTCTTTGTCTTGCTGGTGACGTAGCGCCACTCCGCCGCATCGAGGTCGATGTCAGCCCACTTCGCCTGCCTCAACTCCCCTGGACGGACAAATAGCATCGGAGCCAGCTTTAGCGCGGCCTGTGTGACCAATGCCCCCTGGTAGCCCCACAGCGCGCGCAGGAGGCTACCTATAACGGCGGGGTCGGTCACGCTGGCAAAGTGCTTGGTCTGAGGCTGCTCAAGCGCTCCTGTGAGGTCCTGAGCGGGATTCCGATCAGCACGACCCGTAGCGATGGCGTAGCGGAAGATTCGGCCGGCGTGGGCTCTAGCCCGATGTGCAGTCTCGACTACGCCTCGCTGTTCCAGCTTCCTAAGCGCAGCTAGCAGAACCGGCGCGGTGATGTCGCCAACAGGCAGATCCGCCAATCCAGCCAGATCCTTCTCGATCAGCCGACGCTCGCGCACAACGGATCCAGGGGAAAGACCTTCCTTTGTCCGCTTGGCGAGCAACTCCAGGCCGATGGCACCGAAGGTGTTCGCGGCCCTTTCTCCTTGCGCTGCCTTCTCGGCCCTTGCCACCTGAGCGGGATTTGCTCCGCCGCGCAGCAGCGCACGAAGACGGTCACGTTCGACGCGAGCAGCCTGCAGCGACATTGAGGGGTACTCGTCGAGGGTGACGATGCTCGCCCTACCGGCGTACCTATAGCGGTACCGCCAAGCCTTCGACCCCGTTGGACGCACCTCGATGCATAGCCCATTTGAGTCAGCGATCCGGTAGGCCGCTGACTTGGGCTTCAGTGTGCGAACTTTGGTGTCGGTGAGCATGTGAGTCATCCGCCAGTGAGTCAGGGTCGGGAATTACCTACCCTCGACTCACAGCCTGACTCACTTTTTTTGCGGATGCAAGTGGATGCCAACGGATGCCGATGGACGGTCAAGCAGCCTAAGAGACCCATTTCGCTAGCATTCTTGGACGTCCCCGGACTTCGCTGGACGTCAATGTGGTGGGCCCACCAGGATTCGAACCTGGAACCAAGGGATTATGAGTCCCCTGCTCTAACCGTTGAGCTATAGGCCCGGCGCAGCGCCACAGTGTAGTGGAGCCTGCGCTCAACCGGCTACCCGCCGGCGCCAAGACACACTGAAAAACCCTCAGCCATCGCTGCGCAACGCCGCGCGCCCAGGCTTGCGCAACAGCTGGCTCACCCAAACCGCGCGCCCATCTCCCGCACCCGCTCGGCGTTCGCCCCCGCCAATGACCGCATTGCTGGCGACTGGATCCGCCCGTCAACAGCCACGCACTGCCAGAATGCTTCAGCCACCGGTGCCGCCCAGCGCAGATGTTGCAGATCACCACTGCCCAGCGGTGCGACCGGCGACAGCGGCTCGTCCGCGCGCAACACGCCCAGCTTTGACGGCGCCAGCGACATCGGCAGCATGTCGTAGACCGGCGCCAACGGCAGCGGGCCGCGATCAACGAAGTGGAAGGCGATGTTGCCGTGGTGCATGTCGCTGTTGCCGATCAGCCGCCCGAACGCGTGGCGTCGGCCCATCGCCTGCACGGTGTCGGCCGTCAGCCAGCCTTGATCACGCAGTTCGGCGCCTGCAACCGGCCACGCTGGGGTGACCTCGCCGGTGAACGCAGACGATAGCGACAGCAGCGAGACCAGGCCTCGCCGCCCCAGCAGATCGGGCGTGCGGTCGAAGCGCTCGATTTCCAGGAAGGTGTGCGTGGGCGACTGCAGCAGTTCACTGGACGCCGCGGCTTGTCCGGACTGGCGCAGGGCCTCAAGCGCCAGATGTTCGCAGACCAGCAGATCGCTCCAGCGCTGGGCGGCGGCGCCTTCATCGGGCTGCGCGAACTTGACCAGCACCGAGCGGCGCCTGCCGTGGACCTCCACGGTGGCGGTGAACTTGGGTTGCTCGCCACCCGGCGAGGAGCCCACGTCCTCTCCGTCCAGCGCAGCACGCGCACGCTCGCGATACTGTGCAAGACGATCGTCGGCCGCAACCCGATCGATCGGCGCCTGCAACGTCTCCATCGCCGCCTCCACAGCAGCGATACCGAGCAGCAGATCGCCCGCTTCAGTCCCGCCAGCGGTTACCAGGGCCATCAACACATCGTCCGGTTGCCAGCCCTTGAGGTCCTTCGGCAGGCCGAGCGCCTGCCCACGGCCATGGGCGAAGCTGCGACCAAGAAATCCCTGCGGTCGCAGGTCATCCAGGTACCACGGTAAGTCAGGAAAGAAGGCAGCAACGCCACCTTCGGGCGCGCGTCGCAGGTTCGGGCAGTCAGGCCCGGCGTCGACATGGAAGCCGCCTCCTACCAGCGCAATTACCCGCCCCAGCTCCTCCAGCGTCGCATCTTCGCGCAGCCGGTACAGCGGCCATTCGCTGCCTGCCCGGGTGGGCCGCCGCAGCGCATAGGCGGTTGCCCGCGTTCTGCCCATGCGCACCACCTGCGGGCCACTGGCGGCCACCAGCCGGCTGAGCGCCATCCGGTCCACCCCCAGACGCTCGGCCAGCGCCGCGGCTGGTAGCGGCTGGCCGGGGGCCAGCTGAGCGATCAGATCCAATACCTGTGGGCGTTGAGCGCGTGGCATGTGCATTACGTAATACGAAGCTTGTTACGTAATTAGCATCAAAAAAACGGGACTGCAAGCACGATCTTGCGTCTATGAGCTTGAAAATAATGGACATATCCACGAAGAGCCAGCTTCGACGCGGATCTTTGTTACATTATTTGTTACGTAATTATATGGCTCAGCAGAGCACAGGCGGGGCGTTACAGGGATGTGGTGGGCAAAGAAAAACCCCGCCGAAGCGGGGTTTCTCTCAACACATCAGCCATCGCCGGATATCAATCGATATCCAGGAAGCTGCGCAACTGCTCCGAGCGGCTCGGGTGACGCAGCTTGCGCAGGGCCTTCGCTTCGATCTGGCGGATGCGCTCGCGGGTCACGTCGAACTGCTTGCCGACCTCTTCCAGCGTGTGGTCGGTGTTCATGTCGATGCCGAAGCGCATGCGCAGCACCTTGGCTTCCCTCGGGGTGAGGCCGGCCAGCACGTCGCGCACGGTTTCAGACAAGTTGATGTTGGTGGTGTTCTCGATCGGGGACTCCACGTTGGTGTCCTCGATGAAGTCGCCCAGATGGGAATCCTCGTCGTCACCGATCGGGGTTTCCATCGAGATCGGCTCCTTGGCGATCTTCATCACCTTGCGGATCTTGTCTTCCGGCATGTCCATTTCCTTGGCCAGCTCCTCCGGCGTGGCCTCGCGGCCGTACTGCTGGAGCATCTGGCGGGAAATGCGGTTCAACTTGTTGATCGTCTCGATCATGTGCACCGGGATACGGATGGTGCGCGCCTGGTCGGCGATCGAGCGGGTGATCGCCTGGCGGATCCACCAGGTGGCGTAGGTCGAGAACTTGTAGCCGCGGCGGTATTCGAACTTGTCCACCGCCTTCATCAGGCCGATGTTGCCTTCCTGGATCAGGTCCAGGAACTGCAGGCCGCGGTTGGTGTACTTCTTGGCAATCGAGATCACCAGGCGCAGGTTGGCCTCGACCATTTCCTTCTTGGCCTTGCGCGCCTTGGCTTCACCGTAGGCCATGGCACGGCTGATTTCCTTCAGCTCTTCCAGGTCCAGCTGGGTCAGCTTCTCGATGTCGATCGTCGCCTGCTGTTCGGCAATGATCTGGTCCTTCACTTCGCGCAGGGCCGACGACCACTTCTGCTTGCGCTTCAGTGCGTCTTCCACCCATTCCAGGTTGGTCTGGTTGCCTTCCCAGGAACGGATGAAGTCCTTGCGCGGCATGCGCGCGGTGACGGTGGCCAGGTTCAGCACACGGCGCTCATGCGACTTGATGTCGGCCATGGTGTCGCGCAGCTGCTTGGTCAGCACGTCGGTCAGCGGCAGCGGCAGCTTCAGGGTGACGAACACCGCCGACATCTCTTCGCGCAGGCGCGGCAGGTTCTTCTTGTCGCCCTTGGTCGCGGCCTTCTTGAACGCATTGAAGGCATCGCTCAGTGCCTGCATGCGCGCGGCGACTTCCTCCGGGTCCGGACCGGTCGGTGCGGCTTCTTCCTCGCCACCCTCGACATCATCGTCCTCGTCCTCGTCGCCTTCGGCGTCGGCATCGCTGCTGTCATCGGCAGCGACCGCCGGCGGCGCCGGCTCTTCGTCGACCAGATCATTGAACCCGACGATCACTTCGGCCAGGCGCTTCTTGCCTTCCTTGTGGGCTTCGTAGTCGTTCAGCAGCGACTCGACCGACACCGGGAACTGGCCGAGCGCGGCCTGGACCTGGGAGAGGCCTTCCTCGATGCGCTTGGCAATGGCGATTTCGCCTTCGCGGGTCAGCAGCTCGACGGTGCCCATTTCGCGCATGTACATGCGCACCGGGTCGGTGGTACGGCCACCTTCGGTGTCGAGCGCGCTCAGCGCGGCGGCAGCTTCTTCGGCCGCGGTGTCATCGACTTCGCGGTTGCCGGTGTTGCCGTCGTTGAGAAGCAGGGTTTCCACATCCGGCGCAACTTCATGGACATCGATGCCCATGCCGTTGATCATGCCGATGATGTCTTCGATCTGTTCCGGGTCGACCATGTCGTCCGGCAGATGGTCATTGACTTCGGCGTAGGTCAGGTAGCCCTGTTCCAGGCCCTTGCTGATCAGTTGCTTGATTTCGGATTGGGCAGGACGTTCGTTGGCCATGTAGTGCTCGCGCCACCGGCTGGGTAGGAAATAGGGAACGTAGCATTATACCAGCCCGGGGCCCCGCCTGCCGGGCGGTGGTCCCGCAGGCTCAGGGCCGGAGAAGGAAGGTCACAGGACCGTCATTGACCAGGCTGACGACCATATGGGCACCAAACCGGCCTGTTTCCACCCCTGGCGCGTGATTTTCACGGCAGATCTCGACAAATTGATTGAACCCGCGTTCAGCCTCCTCCGGCGCTGCGGCGCTGGTGAAGCTCGGCCGCATGCCCGAACGGGTGTCAGCGGCCAGGGTGAACTGGCTGACCAGCAACAGGCCGCCGCCGGTGTCACGCAGCGACCGGTTCATTTTCCCGGCCTCGTCGGCGAACACCCGGTAGCCCAGCAGGCGCTCGGCCATCCGTCGCAGCTGGGCCTCGGTATCGCCCGGCTCCATGCCCACCAGCGCCAGCAGGCCTGGTCCGATCTGGCCCACGGTTTCATCATCTACATGGACAGCAGCCTGGCTGACACGCTGGATCAGGACGAGCATCTGGGCTTCCAATGAACAGGGCCGGCCACGATAGCAGCGCCCTTGGCTAAACTGGCGCCAATGAATCCGCAACGCAAAGCCCGGCTGGTCCACCGCGCCACCACCCTGTTCGCCCGCCTGCCCTGGCCGCTGCTGCGGGCGTTCGCGCGCACCCTGGCGTGGGCCTGGATCCGTCTCAATGCCCGTGAGAGCCGTGTCACCCGGCGCAACCTCGAACTGGCCTACCCCGACCTGGACAGTGCCGCGCGGGACCGCCTGCATCGCGATCTGCTGCGCTCGACCGCGCTGCAGGCCATCGAGACCCTGCGGCTGTGGAGCCAGAGGCCGGCCGACAACCTGCGCCTGCATCTGAAGCAGCGCCACGGCGAGGCCCTGTACGACGCAGCCCTGGCCAGCGGCAAGGGCGTGATCGTGGCCGCGCCGCACTTCGGCAACTGGGAGCTGCTGAACCAGTGGCTGGCCTCGCGCGGGCAGATCGCCATCGTCTACAAGCCACCGGAGGACGAGGCCAGCGATGCCTTCCTGCAGCTGGTGCGGGGCGGCCAGAACGTACAGCAGGTGCGTGCCGAAGGCCCGGCCGTGCGCCAGCTGTTCAAGGTGCTCAAGGACGGCGGTGCCACCGGCATCCTGCCCGACCAGCAGCCCAAGGCCGGCGATGGGGTGTTCGTGCCGTTCTTCGGCGTGCAGGCGCTGACCATGACCCTGGTCAACCGACTGGCCGAGCGCACCGGCGCCACCGTGCTGTACGGCTGGTGCGAGCGCATCGGGCCGGACATGCAATTCGCCCTGCACATCGAACCGACCGACCCGGCCGTGGCCGACCCGGACCCGCAGGTGGCCGCCACCGCGCTCAACGCCGGCATCGAGCGCATCGCCCGCCGCGACCCGGCGCAGTACCAGTGGACCTACAAGCGCTATACGTTGCGGCCGCCGGGCAGCGGCGAGGAAGACCCGTACGCAACTGAGGAACACCCCCACTGACGGCCGCCTGCGACCACTGGCCGCACCACGTTGAATACGACGCCGTCGCCCCCATAGAGACTGCGATGTCCGCCTCCCCCGGTCCTGCCATGCCTGCTGCTTCTTCCCTGTTCGGCGATCCGGCCGCGATCCGCTGTGAGCGCGCGGTGGCCGAACTGCGCGCCGGTCGCCCGGTGCTGCTCCACGATGGCCACGGCCAGCGCCTGGCGGTGATCGCGCTGGACAGCGCCACGGCCAGCAGCTTCGCTGCCTTCGCCAATGCCGCCCGCGAGCGGCATTACCTGTTCCTGACCGCCACCCGCGCCCGCGTGCTCGGCGTGGAGGCCCCGCAAGGCGCACGCCTGCCGCTGGCCGGCGTTGCCTTCGATGCCCTCCCCTCGCTGGGCTACCTGCGCGAGCCGGGCCCGATGCCCGACGGCTGGACGGCGGGCGATGCCTTCGATGCCGGCGCGGTGGAGCTGGCCCGCCTGGGCCTGTTGCTGCCGGCGATGGTGGCGGTACGCCTGGACGTTGATGACCGCACCTTCGAGGGCGCCGCCGAGGTGGCCCTGTGCGACCTGGCCGAAGGCGCAGCACATGCGGCCCACGACTACGAACTGGTGGCGCGTTCGCCGGTGCCGCTGCGCGACGTCGGCATGACCACCTTCGCGGTGTTCCGCGGCGGCGTGGCCCAGCGCGACCAGGTCGCGATCATCGTCGGCGAACCCGACCTGTCGGCGGTGGTGCCGGTGCGCGTGCACTCCTCATGCCTGACCGGCGACCTGTTCGGTTCGCTCAAGTGCGACTGTGGTGACCAGCTGCGGCGCGGCCTGCGCAAGCTGAAGGAGCTGGGCGGCGGCGTGTTGCTGTACCTGGACCAGGAAGGCCGTGGCACCGGCATCGCAGCCAAGATGCGTGCCTACGGCTACCAGCACGACGGCCTGGACACCATCGACGCCGATGCGCAGCTCGGCTTCGGCGCCGACGAGCGCCGCTACGGCAGTGCGGTGGCCATGCTGCACGGCCTTGGCATTTCGCGCGTGGCGCTGCTCAGCAACAACCCGACCAAGGCACAGCGCCTGCGCAATGCCGGCATCGAGGTACTGGACTGCATTCCGGTCACCGGCGAGATCACCGCCGAGAACGAGCACTACCTGCGCACCAAGGCCGATCGCGCAGGACATCTGCTGGACGTGGATGCGCTGATCCAGGCTGCCCAGTAACGCAGCCGACCTGCTACCGTCTGCGCGGTGCGGCTACCGCCGCCACCGCTCGCCCTGCCACCTGACGGAGCCCGCGTGACCGACATCTCCCTGACCGCTCCGCCCGCCGACGCGTGGCAGTCGCTGCCGCGCCGCGCCGCGCGGCTGGCGGCATTGGAAGGCGCTTTCGGCGGCCTGTTTGTGCCAGGCCTGCCGCTGGCGGCCGCATGGTGGTTCTTCGATCTACCCGGCGGCGCGTGGGTCGCCGCCCTCGGGCTGCTGGCAGGGGCTGCATGTGGCGCATGGCTCAGCCACCGCCGCCTGGTCCGCACCCGTTGGCGGCTGGACGCACAGGGCCTGGGCCTGCGGCGAGACCTGATGTGGCAGCTGGAAACCCGTATTCCCATTTCGCGCGTACAACACCTGGACCTGCGCAGGGGCCCGCTGGAACGCCGTGCAGGACTTGCCACGCTGATCGTGCATACCGCCGGCACCCGCATGAGCGCGGTAACCGTGAGCGGCCTGGATGAAACCGACGCCGAGCGTCTGCGCGACACCCTTTCGCACCAGCTCGACCAGGACGCTGACGCCCTGTGAGCCTGCCACCGCCTCTGCCTGCAGCACTGCGCGCCGGTGGCGAGGACCACCGCCTGCACCCGTGGTCATGGCTGTTCGTGCTGCTGATGCAGCTGCGCCACTACTTCCTGCCGCTGGTCGCACTGCTGGTATTCGGTCAGCGCGGCGACCGCGATCCGATGTGGGCGCAGTTGATCCCACTGTCGGCGATCGCCGCGCTGGTCCTGGTCTCGGTGCTGCAGTACCTCAGCTACCGTTACCGCATCGGCAGCGATGCGATCACCGTGCGCAGCGGTCTGCTTGCGCGCAACCGGCGCGAGATTCCGTTCGCCCGCATCCACAACGTGGAAGTGCGGCAGAATCCGCTGCACCGGCTGTTCGGCGTGGCCGAGCTGCGCCTGGAGTCGGCCGGTGGCGTGCGCCCCGAAGCGGAAATGCGAGTGCTGAAGCTGGACCAGGCGCTGGCGCTGGAACGTCTCGTGCGCCAGCGCGGGCAGGCACCACAGGCCGCCGACGCTGTCCCCGCGCCTGCGGTCACCGTGGCCGACACCGAACACGTCCTGCTGCGCCTGTCCAGCTGGGACGTGATGCGCATGGGCCTGCTCTCCAATCGGGGCTGGGCACTGGCGGTTGCCGCCTTCGGCGTGCTGTTCCAGACCGTGCCGCGGCCGGTGATGGACGAAGCCATCCAACGTGGTGGCCGCGAGGCTTTCGGTTACGCCAGCCACCTGCACCCCGGCGTAGCAGGCGCTTTCCTGCTGCTGGCAGCCGCACTGCTGCTGGGCTGGCTGGCGCTGCGCGTGCTGTCGGTGGTACTGACCCTGCTGCGGTATCACGGCTTTACCCTCAGCGAGCAGGATCGCCGCCTGACCGTCTCGGCCGGTCTGCTCAGCCGCACCCGCAGCAGTGTCGCGCGTCGCCGCATCCAGGCCTGGACGCTGCGCGAAACCACCCTGCATCGCTGGTTCGGCCTGCGCCAGCTGCGCATCGACAGCGCTGCCGGTGGCCCTTCGCGCGATGAGGACCGCGCCCTGCGCGAGCTGGCACCACTGGCCCAGGCGACGCGCTGCGAGCAGCTGGTGCAGCACCTGTTGCCTCAGCTGCAGTGGCCGCCGACGCAATGGCACTCCATTCCGCAGCGTGGCTGGTGGCGGCTGTGCCTGGGAACGCTGCTGCTGGTACCCCTGTTGGCCGCAGCCGCGTACTGGCGCTGGGGGCCATGGGGCCTGCTGGTGCTGGCGTGGCTGCCGGTGGCGCTGCTGGTCGCTCATCGGCAGATGGCACGCATGGCCTGGCACCTGGACGAGCACTACGTGGCAGTGCGTGGCGGTTGGTGGAAGCGCTGGTGGCGCTGGGCCGAACTGGACAAGGTGCAGGGCCTGCGCCTGCTGCGCTCGCCGCTGGACAAGCTGTTGGGCACCAGCAGCCTGCAGCTGGATACTGCCGGCGCGCATGGCGATGTGGCATTGACCCTGCACCATCTGCCGCAGGCACAGGCGCAGCAGGTGATGGATCAGCTGGCTGCGGCGCTGGCGCGGCGCAAGCTGCGCTGGTAGGTAGTGCCGGCCGCTGGCCGGCAACCGCAGACATCCCCGAGCTTGCCGGCCAGCGGCCGGCACTACCGCGAGCGGGAGCGCGCATCCACGCACGGCATGGATCTACTCTAGAGCCGAGCCAATGCTCGGCTTACCGCTGCGACGGGCCCCAATAGCCCAGGTCCCTGCGGATCTGCAGATCACGCATCCAGCTGCCGAACGGCTTGCGCCGCAGCGCACCCATTTCACCGGACAGGAAATCCTCGGTGGCCGCGATTACCCGCTCGCTGGACAGGCCGTCGCGGTACGGATGGATGGCGTCGGCATAGCGCACGATCTCCGCCTGCAGCGCCGCGTCCGGGTGCAGCGCACGCGTCAGCATCGCCTGCAGCTGCGCAGGATCATTGAAGTCGATCATGTGTGGCTTGGGCACGCGGTTGCGGAAGGTCACCACCGGCTTGTGCTGCACGATGAACTCCGAAACGATCGACGAGGTATCCGACACCAGCACGTCGGCGGCGCGCTGCGCGGACATCACCTGCTCCGGCTCGATGAAGCGGGCATTGGCGCCGGCCAGCGCGCGGTAGCGTTCGAACAGGTCCTGCGGGCACTTCGGGTGCAGGGTGAGAAGCCAGTAATGGTCACCGGCGGCGATATCGGCGGCGATCTGCGGGTGCAGGTGCGGCGCTGCGCTCAGGCGCTCGGTGAAGGTCGAACCGAACAGGATCACCGGGCGTCCTCCAGCGGCGGCGCGCAGCGCGGCGCTCTCGCCACCATCGTCGCGGAACAGCGGATCCAGCTTCGGCCAGCCCGTCTCGGCCACCGCGAAGTGGCCCTGCAGGGCCGCGATCTCACGAAACGGCGCGGTGGTGGCCGGCCCCTGCGTGCAGTACAGGTCGAACATGCCGCGCACCCGGAAGTGGCCGCGCGCGCTGTCCCGCTTCTCCACGTTGAAGCCATGGAAGAGCTGCACCTTGGCGCCCGAAAGGAACGTCGGCACCCAGTTGGCCGCGCTGAACACCGCCCGCGGACGCAGGGCCAAGGCCTGCTTCAGGCCCACGTTGGGCACCCCCGGCAGGCTGCTGCCGGCCGCGCCGTCCTCGAACCAGGCCGCCACCTCCTGCCCGGATGCGTGCAAGGCCTGCGCCAACGGGGCGAGAATAGGCAGCGCATAGCGCTCCGTCGCAAACAACAGGTACCCGGCCATCATGTCCTCCACGACCGCTCCCATCGAACGGCCTCGCATCTCGGCGTGCATTATCGCGTTCAACGAGGCCGGGCGCATCGGCGACTGCCTGGCCTCGCTGGCGTTCTGCGATGAGATCGTGGTGGTGGACTCGTACTCCACCGATGCCACCGTCGCCATCGCTGAAGCTGCCGGCGCCCGTGTTCTGCAGCGCCGGTTCGACGGTTTCCGCAGCCAGAAGGCATTCTGCGTCGAGCAGGCCCGCCACGACTGGGTACTGTGCCTGGATGCCGACGAACGGATCAGTCCGGAACTGCGCGCGGCCATCGAACAGGCCCGCGACAGTGGCTTCAGCGGCCATGCCGGCTACCGTTTCGCCCGCCTGTCGGAGTATTTCGGCAGGTTCCTGCGCCATGGCAATGCCTACCCGGACCGAGTGTTGCGCCTGTTCGACCGCCGCCAGGGCGGCTGGCGCGGCAAGCGCGAGATCCACGAGGCTGCCAGCGTCGACGGCAGCGTCGGTACACTGCGTGGCGACCTGGTCCACTATCCGTACCGCTCCTTGCAGCAGCAGCTGGCCAAGACCGAGAAATACGCGCGGATGATGGCCGAGCACGAGTTCGCACGCGGCAAGCGGGCCACGCTGGGCAAGCTGGTGCTGGCGCCGGCCTGGCGGTTCTGGCGCGGCTTCCTGTTCCGTGGCGGCTTCCGCGACGGCTGGCATGGACTGGTCTATGCCTACGTACGCGCCAACTACGTGCGGCAGAAAACCATCATGCTGTGGATGCTGGGCAACGGCCAGGCCGTGGCTGACCCGCCGGACCCCTGATCGCCCGGCCCTGTCCGGGGCGCCGCTGGATCACGCCCCGGTGATTGCCCGGTGGCGCGCGCCCTCGACAATCGACAGGCCGGTCAGCAGGCCGACCAGGGTCACGTAGAAACTGGCTGTCATCTGGTGCGCGAACATCGACTGGGTCAAGCCGCACAGTGCGTAGGTGATCACCAGCATGATGCCGGCTGCGGCCGGCCCCCGGAAGGTCGACCGTCCGCTGCGGCGATGCAGGCGCACGAACAACCAGAGCGGGATGCCATACACCGCCAGCAACAGCAGCAGGCCCGGTACGCCCTGGGTCGCTGCCCATTCGGCAACATCGTTGTGCGCATGCCCCAGGTGGCAACGCAACTCTTCCGGGTTCTCACGGCAGACCGGCACGCGCAGCATCGCGCTGTCGAAATGACCGATGCCAACACCCACCAGCGGGTGGTCGAGGAAGGTCTCCCAGGCCACCTGCAGGCGTTCCACGCGGGCACCGGCGGAAGAATCACTGTCGCCCAACTCCATCCGCTGCACGTCACTGTGCAGCTCGCTCAGGCGGACCTGGTGGCGCAGTTCCGGTACCGACAGCAGCAGGGTCGCACCGATCGCCAGCATGCCTGCCAGCACCGACAGGCGCGCCGCGCCGGTACGCCAGCGCAGGCTCAACGTCAGCACCACCAGCAGCGCCAGCAAGGCGGCGAACACACCGCGGCTGCCGGTCAGCACGATGGTGCCGCAGCCGGCCGCCATGCCGAGGATCACCAGCGACCAGCGCCGCGACGGGCGACAGAACACCAGCAGCACCATCAAAACCATCACGATGTCGGCCAGCACGATGGCGTTGGTGAACAACTCTGCGCGCGGGGCGCCACCCAGCACCTGCCACAGTGACATCGCGAAGGCGGCGAGCAGGCCGGTCAATGATCCGTACCAGAGCCACCGCACGTCGGGACGCAGCGCGCAGACCCACAGCGCGATCCACGGGATCACCACGAACCGCGACCGGTTGTCGACGTCACGCAGGCCCTGCTCGAACAACACTACCGACATTAGGCCGAGCGCCAGCACCGCCAGCATCAGCCAGGCCAGCACTTTCACCGGCTGGCCGGCCATCCCGCGCGCGCGCCACAGCAGCTCCGGCGCCAGCAGCGTGCTCAGCAGCAGCAGCAGGCCATACGGCAACAGGTTGATGGGCACGGTCAGCACCAGTGCCGGCAGGCAGAACAGGCCCAGTTGGGCCAGCCCATGCGCCACCCGCTGACGTCCGCCGGCGGGAACGCCCAGCGGATCGCCGGCCATGAGGTTCAGGTTGTCCGGTGAAGCTGGCACGTCGGGAAGTATCGCTGCAATCGGCTGGAAAGAACGGGAAGGGGCGGTGCAGGCCATCCCGGCCTGCTGTTTTACTGCCTTTGGTCCCGCTTGGGCAGACTGGACAAGCAGGAAGGGGGGGACTAGTCATGTTCCTGCAGACGCCGTTCACGTTCCCGCTCCTCTGCGGTGACCACGCAGGGCACCTTCACCGCCGTCGCCGGCACCAGCCACCAGCGCCGCCGGTTGGCTACGCCGGCCAGTTCAGAGCGGCTGCGGTCGACGCACGACAGCATTGCGTACTCGTGGACCAGCAACCAACGGCGTTCGGGCGCAAGCCGCTGCCAGCGCGTGGCCGCAATCAGCTGCTCGTCCCAGTCCGCCTCGAAACCGAAGGTCGCTGCGGGGCGGTCGGCCAGCAGCAGATGCTGCTCCTTCCAGGCCACCAGCCCAAGCTCGGCATCCGGGCCCAGGCGTGTACCAACCGTGCGCATCAGGCCGCGGGCGGAACTGGAATCGTTCAGCAGCGGGTAGCCGACCAGGCTGTACAGCACCCAGACCATCGCCAGGGTCGACACCAGCGCCAGATGCCGGCGACGACCGCAGGCCAGCAGGCTCAATGCGCCCCACACGCCCATCGCCAGGATCGTCCAGGCCAGCGCGTCGACGGCGCCGGGCGCCAGTCCGCGGCTGTGGGTCAGGCGCAGCTCGAAGGCCGGGTCGCCCAGCACCGCCATCGCGCCAGCCAGGACCAGGCCCAGTGACAGCAGGCCGGTGAACACTCCCACCACGGCCTGCACATCGCGCCGCTTCAGCAGCCCCGGCAGCAACGGCGCCAGCGCCAGGCAGAACATCGGCAGCGCCGGCAGGATGTAGACATCGCGCTTGCCGTCGGGGATCGAGAAGAACAGCACCACAATCAACCACCAGGACAGCGGCAGCAGATAGCGCGGATCGCGCCGGCGCAGCCGCCGCAACCAAGCCGGAAGCGCCCACGGCAGCAGCAGGAACGCGGGGATCCACATCGACGGCATGATCGCCAGGAAGTACCACCAGGGCTGGTGGTGGTCCCACGAGTGCGTATAGCGACGCGCCGTCTGCTGGAACAGGATGTCGTCCATGTACGCGCGGTATTCGTCCGAACCGGTGGCAAAACCGGCCAGCAGCATCGGCGCCAACCACAACGACACCGCCAGCAGGAAGGCCAGCGGCGCCAGCCAGAAGCGGGCATCGCGCGCGTGCAGTGCCACCCGTGGCCATTGCAGTACCGCAGCGGTCACCGCCGGCACGATCATCAGCAGCGCCAGCATGCCCACGCCCTTGGTGATCACGCCGATGCCAGCGAAGAACCAGCCCAGCCACCACCAGCGCCAGCCTGGTCCCAGCAACAGGTGGCGCAGCAGGCCGTAGTTGGCCAGGGTGATGAACAGCAGCAGCAGTGGATCGATCTGCGCCTTCTTCGCCTGGAAGGTGAACTGCAGCGCGAACAGCAGCGCCCAGCCGGCGTAAAGCCCCACCCGCCGTGTCCACAGCCGCCGCCCGAGGTCGACCACGCACCACAGCGTACCCAGTGCCGCCAGCAGCGACGGCAGCAGGAAGGCCACGCGCCACTGCCCGACCAGGCCGTACAGCGTAGCCTGCCACCACATCAGCATCGGCGGCTTGTCCGAATACAACTCGGTACCGCGGTGCGGGAACAGCCAGTGGCCGCTGTCGACCATCTGCTTGGCCACCAGCGCAAAGCGCGGCTCGTCCGATGGCCACGGATCACGAAGGCCCAGCCCGGCCCCCAGCAGCAGCAGGGCCATCGCCACGAACAACCACGTCTCGCGCGACGCGCGGGAATTCAGCATGGGACTCGGAACGTCAGCGGGGGTCAGGCTGTTTTTAGCAGACGCGCGTAAAAGAATCCGTCAGCATCGCTGTCACCCGGCAGTCGCTGGCGCGCGATTCCCTCGCAGTCCAGGCCGAATCGGTCATCCAGCGGCTCTGCCACCGCGTCCGGGTGCCATTTCAGGAACGCCCGCACCTGGTCGATGTTCTCCGCACGCAGGATCGAGCAGGTGGCATACAGCAGCACGCCGCCCGGACGCAGCATCGACCAGCAGGCCTCCAGCAGGCGGGCCTGCACACCGACCAGCGCATCGATATCCTCGGCACGTCGGTGGAACATCACATCCGGCTGCCGCCGGATCACGCCGGTGGCCGAGCACGGGGCATCGAGCAGGATCGCGTCGAACGGCACGCCATCCCACCAGGCACCCGGATCACTGGCATCGGCAGCCAGGGTCTGCGCATGCTCGCCCACGCCAGTGCGAACGTAGGTGTCACGTGCACGGGCCAGGCGGCGCACGTCGATATCCAGCGCCAGCAGGCGCAGGCCGGGGTCGCGCTCCAGCAGGTGCGCCGACTTGCCACCGGGGGCCGCACAGGCGTCCAGCACGCGGGCACCGGCCGCCGGGGCCAGCGCGTCGGCCGCACACTGCGCCGACAGGTCCTGCACCGAGATGGCGCCTTCGGCGAAGCCGGGCAGCTGATTCACGGCAACCGGCGAGGCCAGGCGCAACGCGTCGGCGCTGAGCGGACTGGCTTGCGCGGTAATGCCAGCTTCGGCCAGCGTCGCCAGTGCCTTGTCGCGGCCGCCCTGCTGGCGGTTGGCGCGCAACCACAACGGCGCCGGCTGCAGGCTGGCGGCAAAGATCGCCTCGGCCTGGGCCGGCCAGTCGCGCTCGACGGCATCGGCCAGCCACGCCGGGAAGGCATCGCGCGCAGGCTGTTCCGGGAAACCTTCGCGCTGCGCGCGGCGCAGGATCGCATTGACCAGGCCCGCCTGGCGCTCACGACCAAGGGCACGCGCGGCATCGACCGTGGCCGACAACGCCGCGTGCGCCGGCAACGCCAGCACGTCCAGTTGGGCGAACCCGACCATCAGCAGCGTGCGCAGGTCGGCATCACGCGCCGACAGCGGCTTCTGCATCCACGACTGCAGCGCCGCGTCATAGGTACTGCGGCGGCGCAGGACGGCGAAGCACAGCGCTTCCAGCAGCGCGCGGTCGCGGCTGTCGGCCAGCTTCGGCAGCGCCCAGGCCAGTTCGGCCTTCAGCGACCGGCCACGGGTGAACACCTGTGCCAGCACGCGTGCGGCCAGCATGCGCGTGGCCGCTCCCGGCGCCGCCTTGGCGACGGAGAAATCGTTCTGCTTCGACACCGCTTATGCTCCCACGCGCAGATCGCGGCGGGCGTTGAGGTAGTCGGCCGCAGTAATCGCCTTGCCACCTTCCCGCTGCAGTACACGCAGGCGCAGTGCGCCCTGGCCACAGGCGATGTCGATGCCATCACGGCCGGCGGCCAGCACCGTGCCCGGCGCCTGGCCGTGGTCTGCCTCCAGTGCCACCGCGCCATGGATGCGCACGCGTTCGCCGGCCAGCGTTGCCTCGGCGATCGGCCACGGATTGAACGCGCGCACGGTACGCGCCAGCGCGCCGGCGTCCTGCGCCCAGTCCAGCCTGGCTTCGGCCTTGTCCAGCTTGTGCGCATACGTCACGCCCTGTTCCGGCTGCGGCCGCGCGATCGGCTTGATGCCCGCGCGCAGCAGGCCCAGGCCATCGGACAACACCTGGGCACCAAGCTCGGCCAGCTTGTCATGCAGCTGGCCGCCGGTATCGGTGGCCGCGATCGGCAGCTCCTGGTGCAGCAGCACCGGGCCGGTATCCAGGCCGGCCTCCATCTGCATGAGGCAGACGCCGGTCTTCGCATCGCCGGCCTGGATCGCACGCTGGATCGGCGCGGCACCGCGCCAGCGCGGCAGCAGCGAGGCATGCACGTTCCAGCAGCCATGGGTCGGAATGGCCAGCACCGCCTTGGGCAGGATCAGGCCGTAGGCGACCACCACCATCAGGTCCGGCTGCAGGTCGCGCAGCTGCCGCTGGGCAGCTTCATCCTTCAGAGATTCGGGCTGGTAGACCGGAATGCCACGGGCCACGGCTTCGAGCTTGACCGGCGACGGCGCCAGGGCACGGCCACGGCCGGCCGGGCGGTCAGGCTGGGTATAGACGGCCACGACCTCGTGGTGGCGCGCCGCAGCGCGCAGCGACGACACCGCGAATTCCGGCGTACCGGCAAAGACAATCCTCATGGCTACCCCACTTGCAGGATGGATTCGTGCAGGAAAGAAAACGGCGCCGTCGGCCGGCGCCGTACAGCCCGCGCGCGTCGCGCAGGCACGGGCCACCCGAAGGGTGGCCCGGATTGGCGATCACGCCACGTGCTTGCGCTGCTTGGCCAGCTTCTTGCGCACCATCTCGCGCTTGAGCGGCGACAGATAATCGATGAACAGCTTGCCGTCCAGGTGGTCCATCTCGTGCTGGATGCAGGTGGCCAGCACTTCGCCAGCCTCCAGCTGCTGTTCCTTGCCGTTGCGGTCCAGGTATTTCACGGTGATGGTATCGGCACGGGTCACGTCGGCGAAGATGCCCGGAACCGACAGGCAACCTTCCTGGTACACCCGGCCCCCTTCCCTGGCGACGATTTCCGGGTTGATGAACACCTGCGGTTCATTCTTTTCTTCGCTGACATCGATGACCATGAAGCGCTTGTGCACGTCCACCTGGGTGGCAGCCAGGCCGATGCCCGGCGCGTCGTACATGGTCTGGAACATGTTGTCGATCAGTTCCTGGAAGGCCGGCGTGGTGACTTCAGCGGCGTCGATCAACGCGGCCTTGGTACGCAGGCGCGGATCGGGGAACTCGAGAATGGGGAGAAGGGCCATGGCTGTTTCCGGGTAATGGGCCGGCACGCCGGCATACGTCGCAGATTCTAGCTCCAACGCTTGCCTTGCGCCCCGGTTTCTGGACTATAGTGCGCGGACCTGTTGGGGAATCAGGGCTTCACACCTATGTTGCTTCGTTTTCGTACGGTCGTCGCCGCGGCGATGCTGACCGTGGCTGCCTATGCTACCGCCGTGGAAGTGAATGGCGGGCACCCGGACACCTATGTGGTCCGAAAAGGGGATACGTTGTGGGATATCGCCGCACGTTTCCTGCAGAAGCCCTGGCTGTGGCCGGAGATCTGGCAGGCCAATCCACAGATCGCCAATCCGCACCTGATCTATCCCGGTGACGTGCTCAGCCTGGCCTACCTGGACCGGGTGACCGTCGCTGCCAAGCCCGGCCCGCGCCAGGAAGCCCCGATCGATGCCATTCCGCTGGCCCAGGTCGAGCCGTTCCTGAAGCAGCTGAGCGTGGTCGACAGCATCGACCAGCTGCCCTACGTGGCCGGCCTGGAAGAAGAGCGCCTGCGCGTCACCAGCGGCAGCGCGGTGTACGTGCGCCTGGCCGACGCCCAGCTGGGCCAGCGCTGGGCCGTGGTCCGCCCGACCGTGCGCTACGCCCAGCCCAAGCCCACCGAGGACCTGACCGCCAACGGCGACGTCACCCCGGGCAGCGGCAACCTGTGGCGGGCCTACAACGCCCCCAACCACCGCCGCGGCGTGCTTGGCTATGAGCTGGCCCAGGTCGCCACCGGCACCATCACCCACGTCGCCGGCGGCAAGGTCGAGGCGTCCACCCTGGTGCTGGACAAGAACGAGGGCGGCCGCGAGGTACGTGCGGGCGACCGCCTGGTCCCGGTCGAGGCCAGGCCCTACGACCTGCAGTTCATCCCCCATGTCCCGGCCGCCGGTGTCGAGGGCGTCGACGTGCGCGTGCTGGCCGTTGCCGACATGTTCACCGCTGGTGGGCCGCGCGACGTGATCGCGATCTCCGCAGGCCGCGCGCAGGGCGTGGACAACGGCACCGTGTTCTCGCTGTGGCGCCCGGGCCGCCACGTGGCGCACCGCATGAAGTACCCGAACTCCTCGCGCATGGATGATTCGCTCAGCACCGGCGCCGGCCGCGTCTCGCTGCCGGACGAATACGCCGCACACGCCATGGTGTTCCGTACCTTCGACAACGTCAGCTACGCACTGGTGATGCAGGGCGTGAAGCCGGTGCGCGTTGGATACAACGCACTGCACCCGGATGCGCGGTAGAGTCGACTGTTAGTCGACTGCTCTTCACCGCCCCCCGAAAGCGCCCGCGCTGCGCGCGGTAGTCGACTGACAGTCGACTCTACAGGGGCGGTCTCCGGCAAAGTCTGACAGCCACATGCGAAGGCGCCCTAGGGCGCCTTTGTTGCATGCGCTCGATAGTGGGGGGATGACCAACCAAGCTGACGAGGCGCTGCTGCGCCTGTTGATGGCAGGCGGCGCGCTGGCACCACGGCGGGCCCTGCTGCAGGCCGCAGGCAGGGCGGAAACCGCGATCGCGCAGGGTGCCGCGAACTGGCGCGCGCACGGTTGCACGCCAGAGCAGTGCGCCGCACTGGACCGCCCCGACGCCCGGGCCTTGGCCGTAGCACGGCGCTGGCTGGAAGACGACAACCAGCACCTGCTGGCCTTCACCGATCCGGCCTTCCCCCCGCCCCTGCTGGATGTCCCCAATCCCCCCCTTGCGCTGTTCATCGCCGGCGACCCCAGCCGGGCCTGGCGCCCATCGGTTGCGCTGGTCGGCAGCCGCTCGCCAACGCCGGGCGGACGCGCGCTGGCAGCCCGGTTTGCCGGCTGCTTCGTCGACGCCGGGCTGGCGGTGACCAGCGGCCTGGCGGCGGGCATCGATGCCGCCGCCCACCAGGCCACGCTGGACGCGGGGGGCTGCACCGTGGCGGTGATCGGCACCGGACCGGACCGCGCCTATCCGGACAGCCACGCCCGGCTGCAGGCGCGCATCGCCGCCGAAGGCGTGGTGCTCAGCGAGTACCTGCCCGGCACGCCCGCACGCCCCGGCCACTTTCCTGCCCGCAACCGGCTGGTAGCCGGGCTGGCCCTGGCCACGGTGGTGGTCGAGGCCGCCCAACGCTCGGGTGCCCTGATCACCGCACGCCTGGCCGCCGAGGCCGGCCGCGAGGTCTGCGCCCTGCCCGGCTCGGTGCTCAATCCGCGCGCTGCGGGCTGCCACAGGCTGATCCGCGAGGGTGCCGCACTGGTCGAGCGCCCGGAGGAGGTCCTCGAACTGCTGGCGCCCGCCCTCCGCCAGCAGCTGCCGGGCTTGCAATCACGGCTGGCCACCCCCACTGAACAGGCACCGCCTGCACGCCTGCCGGCGCACTGGGCCGACGACCCTGACTACCAGTGCTTGTGGCGGGCGCTGGAGCACAACCCAAGCAGTATGGATTCACTGATCACACGCTGTGGATTGACGGCGCCCCAGGTGTCCTCCATGCTGCTGGCCATGGAACTGGCGGGAATCGTGGTGTGCGTACACGGCCGCTACTGTCGAACTCCCTAGTTTCTTCACCTCCACAGCGTCGCGCGACGCAGGCCGAGGGGCAATGAAAGAGAGCATCCTGGATGTACTGCTGTACCTGTTTGAACACTATTTCAGCGAAGATGCGGACCTGATCCGTGACCGCGATTCGCTCCAGAACGGCCTGATCCAGGCCGGTTTCAGCCCAACCGAGATCAACAAGGCGTTCGACTGGCTCGATGCCCTGGCCGCGCAGCGGCCGAGCGTGGCCCAGGCTCGGGTCGATGGCCCCGTGCGCGTGTACCACGGCCCCGAGCTGGACAAGCTGGACGTGGAATGCCGCGGGTTCCTGCTGTACCTGGAACAGCACGGCATCCTCGATGCCGACCAGCGCGAGCTGGTGCTGGACCGGGCAATGGCCCTGGACCAGGACGAACTGGACCTGGACGACCTGAAGTGGGTCGTGCTGATGGTGCTGTTCAACCAGCCCGGCTCCGAGGCGGCGTATGCCTGGATGGAGACGCAGATGTTCATGGACGAGCCAGAACCCCTGCACTGACCGTACACTTGGGGGCATAGCGCATTCAGGAGCGTCCCCGTGAGCGAGTGGTTCCATGCAGAAGGCAACCGGCAGCAAGGCCCGCTGCCGGCGGAACAGTTGGTCGAGTTGTTCCGCAACAACCAGATCTCCCTGGACACCCTGGTCTGGCGCGACGGCCTGCCGCAATGGCAGCCGTTGCGCACCGTGGTCGACGAGCTCGGCCTGATCGTGCCGGCGCTGGACGCCGCTGCACCGCCCGTGGAACCCGAACCGGAGCCGGCAGCACCGCCTCCGCCGCAGCCACCGGTGCTGCCACCGTCCACGCCCTACGCCACCAGCGCAGCGGCCAGCGCCCTGCCGACGCCGAAGAAGAAGCTGTCCGGCTGCGCCCTGACCGCCATCATCGGCGGCGGCCTGCTGCTGGTGCTGGTACCGATCGTGGCCATCCTGGCCGCCATCGCGCTGCCCGCCTACAACGACTACACCCTTCGCGCCAAGGTCGCCGGCGCAGTGACCGCACTGCAGCCGCTGAAGGACCAGGTGCAGCATTTCGCCGATGACGAAGGCCGCTGCCCGGGTGGCAACGACGCCGGCTTCCCGGCCCCGGGTGATTTCGCCCATGCAGGGCTGTCAGCGGTGAACATCGGTCGCTTCAACAACGGCCACTGCGGCATCGAAGCCACCCTGGCGCTGCCCGGCAAGAGCCTCGATGGCGATCTGCTGTGGCTGGAATACGATCGCGACAGCGGCCGCTGGGAATGCAGCGGCGAGAGCAACGACAAGTACCTGCCGCCGTCGTGCCGCGGCTGAACCGCGCGCACGCCAGCACCTCCAAGGATGATTCAACAGGGAACATGCAATGACTGAGTGGTACTACGCCGAAGGGCAGCAACGCCAGGGCCCGCTGCCGGTCCAGGAGATCCGCCAGCGCTTCCAGCGCGGCCAGCTCAACCTGGACACCCTGGTCTGGCGGGAGGGCATGGCCCAGTGGGCTGCGCTGCGGCAGATGGTCGACGAGCTCGGCCTGCAGACGCTGGCCGATGCCAGCACTGCCAGCAGCAGCGGCGGGTTCGACCTGCGCAGCGACTACGCCGCCATCGACAGCGGCACCGCACCGCTGCCCGGCACCGGCGCGCTCAGCAGCTCGCCTTACAGCGCTCCAGCGGCCACCAGCAGCGGTGGCCACGCGCAGCCGGTGGTTGGCGGTGAAGTGGTCTACGCAGGCTTCTGGAAGCGTGTGGCGGCCTACATGATCGATTACTTCGTGCTGGTCGTCCCCGGCAGCATCATCGGTGCCATTCTTGGTGCGATACTCGGCGCCAGCATGGGCGCGGTGGGCAGCGGCGAATCGGCCGTCGAGATCGTTGCCCAGCTGGCCAGCGCCCTGATCAACCTCGGCATCGGCATGGCCTACTACACCTGGTTCCATGCCTCGCAGGGCGGCGCCACGCTGGGCAAGATGGCAGTCGGTATCAAGGTGGTGCGCGGCAACGGCGAACGCCTGACCAAGGCCCGCGCATTTGGTCGCTACTGGGCCATGCTGCTGAGCAGCTTCACGCTCGGCATCGGTTTCCTGATGGCCGCCTTCACCGAACGCAAGCAGGGCCTGCACGACATGGTCTGCGACACCCTCGTGGTCGACCGCTGGGCCTACACCGACCAGCCGCAGCTGCAGCGCCGGGAGCTGGGCACGGTAACCGTACTGGTGCTCGTGCTGACCGGCCTGCTGTGTCTGGTCGGCCTGGCCCTGCTGGTGTTCGCGGTAGGCTTCATCGCCAAGATGGCCTCGTGAACGGCCATCCTCACGCCTGGCTGCTTGACACGGGCCGGCCGGGCGTGATTCCTCTAATAAGGTGAAACCTGAACGCCCGGCACATTACCGGGCGTTCAGTTTATGGATTTGCCCGTGGCCGCTTCACTAATGCGGCCGTTTGCTCCACCCTAGCGGCCCCTTCTCCCGGTCCGCCCACAGACCTCTCCCGACATGCCCAAGCACCTGCTCATCGTCGAATCGCCAGCCAAGGCCAAGACGATCAACAAATACCTCGGCAAGGACTACACCGTCCTGGCCTCGTATGGGCATGTGCGTGACCTGATCCCGAAGGAAGGCGCGGTCGACCCGGACAACGGGTTCGCCATGCACTACGACGTGATCGACAAGAACGAAAAGCATGTCGATGCGATCGCCAAGGCCGCCAAGGGTGCCGACGACATCCTGCTGGCCACCGACCCGGATCGCGAGGGTGAGGCGATCAGCTGGCACATCGCCGAAATCCTGAAGGAACGCGGGCTGGTCAAGGACAAGCCGATGCAGCGCGTGGTGTTCACCGAGATCACCCCGCGCGCCATCAAGGAGGCCATCAGCCAGCCGCGCGCGATTGCCAGCGACCTGGTCGATGCCCAGCAGGCGCGCCGCGCGCTGGACTACCTGGTCGGCTTCAACCTGTCGCCGGTGCTGTGGCGCAAGGTCCAGCGTGGCCTGTCCGCCGGCCGCGTGCAGAGCCCGGCGCTGCGCATGATCGTCGAGCGCGAGGAAGAGATCGAAGCCTTCATCGCCCGCGAATACTGGTCGATCGCCGCCGAGTGCGCGCACCCGTCGCAGCACTTCAACGCCAAGCTGATCAAGCTGGACGGGCAGAAGTTCGAGCAGTTCACCATCACCGACGGCGACACCGCTGAAGCGGCGCGCATGCGCATCCAGCAGGCCGCGCAGGGCTCGCTGCATGTCACCGATGTGGCCAGCAAGGAGCGCAAGCGCCGCCCGGCGCCGCCGTTCACCACCTCCACCCTGCAGCAGGAAGCCTCACGCAAGCTCGGCTTCACCACCCGCAAGACCATGCAGGTGGCGCAGAAGTTGTATGAAGGCGTGGCCATCGGCGACGAAGGCACCGTCGGCCTGATCTCGTACATGCGTACCGACTCGGTGAACCTGTCGCAGGACGCACTGGCCGAGATCCGCGATGTGATCGCCCGCGACTACGGCATCGCCTCGCTGCCGGACCAGCCGAACACCTACCAGACCAAGTCCAAGAACGCCCAGGAAGCGCACGAAGCGGTGCGCCCGACCTCGGCGCTGCGCACGCCGGCCCAGGTCGCGCGCTTCCTCTCCGACGACGAGCGCCGCCTGTACGAACTGATCTGGAAGCGCGCCGTCGCCTGCCAGATGATCCCGGCCACGCTCAATACCGTCAGCGTCGACCTGTCGGCCGGCAGCGAGCACGTGTTCCGTGCCAGCGGTACCACCGTGGTGGTGCCCGGCTTCCTGGCCGTGTACGAAGAAGGCAAGGACAACAAGAGCGCCGAGGACGAGGACGAAGGCCGCAAGCTGCCGGCGATGAAGCCTGGCGACCGCGTGCCGCTGGAACGCATCCAGGCCGAACAGCATTTCACCCAGCCGCCGCCGCGCTACACCGAAGCGGCGCTGGTGAAGGCGCTGGAAGAGTACGGCATCGGTCGTCCCTCGACCTACGCCTCGATCATCCAGACCCTGCTGTTCCGCAAGTACGTGGAAATGGAAGGCCGCAGCTTCCGCCCGTCCGACGTCGGCCGCGCGGTGTCCAAGTTCCTGTCCAGCCACTTCACCCAGTACGTGGACTACGACTTCACGGCCAAGCTCGAAGACGAGCTTGATGCCGTTTCGCGTGGCGAAGAAGAATGGATTCCGCTGATGGCTCGCTTCTGGGAGCCGTTCAAGGAACTGGTGGAAGACAAGAAGGAATCGGTCGACCGCGCCGAGGCCAGTGGCGCGCGCGAGCTTGGCACCGATCCGAAGACAGGCAAGCCGGTCAGCGTGCGTCTGGGCCGCTTCGGGCCGTATGCCGCCATCGGCAGCACCGCCGAGGACGCCGAGGAGAAGCCGAAGTTCGCCTCGCTGCGCCCTGGCCAGTCGATGCACACCATCTCCCTGGAAGACGCGCTGGAGCTGTTCCTGATGCCGCGCGCGCTGGGTGAGGACAAGGGCGAGCCGGTCAGCGTCGGGATTGGCCGCTTCGGGCCGTTCGCCAAGCGTGGCAGCACCTACGCCTCGCTGAAGAAGGAAGACGACCCGTACACCATCGACCTGGCCCGTGCCGTGTTCCTGATCGAAGAGAAGGAAGAGATCGCGCGCAACCGGATCATCAAGGAATTCGAGGGCAGCGACATCCAGGTGCTGAACGGCCGCTTCGGCCCGTATATCAGCGACGGCAAGATGAACGGCAAGATCCCCAAGGACCGCGAGCCGGCATCGCTGACCCTGGCCGAAGTGCAGCAGCTGATGGAAGAAACCGGCAAGCCGGTGCGCAAGGGCTTCGGCGCCAAGAAGGCGGCAGCGAAAAAGGCACCGGCCAAGAAGGCGGCAGTGAAGAAGGAAGCGGCGCCGAAGAAGGCTGCTGCCAAGAAGGCGCCGGCAAAGAAGGCGGTGAAGAAGGCCGCCGCAAAGAAGGCCCCGGCGAAGAAAGCCGTCAAGAAGGCCGCTGCGAAGAAGTAGATCCACGCCATGCGTGGATGAGGGGCAAGGTGTGCGGACCAACGGTCCGCACCTACCGTCCGCGCCGACCACCCCTTCTGCACGCAGCAGGGGGATAATGGAGGCCCACGCCGGGCCGGTCGCCGCCATGAAAGAACTCACCCTGGACTCTGCTGTCGCCACGCTCCGCGCCGGCGGCGTGATCGCCTACCCGACCGAAGCGGTCTGGGGCCTGGGCTGTGATCCCTCGCAGGAAGCGGCAGTGCACATGGTGCTGCGGCTGAAGCAGCGACCGATCGAGAAAGGCATGATCCTGGTCGCGGCCGAGCTGGCGCAGCTGGAAGGCTGGGTGCGCCTGCAGGCGCTGCCCGACGCCCGCCAGCGCGCGGTACTGGCCAGCTGGCCCGGCGCCAACACCTGGATCCTGCCCGCTGGCCCGCGCGCGCAGCCCTGGGTCACCGGCGAACACAGCGGCATTGCGGTGCGCATCAGCGCGCACCCGCTGGTGGCCGAACTCTGCCGCGCCTGGGGCGGCCCGCTGGTCTCCACCAGCGCCAATCTGGCCGGCGAACCACCGGCGCGCAGCCGCGAAGAGCTGGATCCGCGCCTGCTGCGCCTGCTCGACGGCATCCTTGACGGACAGACCGGTGGCCTGGCCCAACCCACCCCCATACGCGACGCGCTCAGCGGCAACGTGCTGCGCTCCTGAGCCGCCGATTGCACTGCCGCGGACAATCACGCACGCTGCCGCCATGAGCCTGCTGCGCGCCACCTTCAGCCTGTGCCTGCTGCTGCCGTGGACGGCGTCCGCAGCCGAAGACGTGCGGGTGTACCGCTGCGTTTCCAGCAACGGGGCCGTGGCCCTGCAGGACACGCCCTGCAACAGCGGCCGCCAGCAGGTTCGCGACCTGCAGCGCCCGCGCGATCCCGCTCCACGGGTGGTGCGCAGTGATGCCCCGCCTCCGCCGCCCGGCGAAACCCCGGTCATCCGCGAGCGCGAAGTCCGCCACGTCTACATCCAGCCGCCGCAGCCGATGTACGAATGCGTGAGCGATGATGGCCGACGCTATACCAGCGACAACAACGAAGGCAATCCGCGCTGGGTGCCGTTGTGGACCAGTGTCTGGCTGCCACACGCCCATCACGGCCCGGCCTACCCCGGACCGCGCCCGGCCACCGGCACGCCGATCGGCGAAGGCGCGGGTTATCGTCCCCCCTCGATCGGCATGGGCGTGCAGGTTCCGGCCGGCAGCGTGCTGGTCCGCGACAGCTGCCATGCGTTGCCGCCGCAGGAAGTCTGTGCGCGACTGCGTGATCGCCGCTGGGAACTGGATCGCCGGTACAACAGTGCGCTGCAGAGTGAACGCACCGCCATCAGCAACGAACAGCGCGGCATCGATGCGCGCCTGTCGCGCGATTGCGAACGCTGACCGCAGCAAGCCGCCGCAGCCTGTACGCTGTACGCATGAACCGAGTGATCTGGCTGCTCCTGGTGCTGCTGCCTGGAAGCGCATTGGCCGAAGAGGGCGTGATCTACCGCTGTACCTCCAGCAGCAGTGACATCCCTACCCTGCAGCGCACGCCATGCCCCACTGGCAGCAAGCAGCAGGTGCTGCGCATACCCGGCAAGGGCAACGCGCAGCCGGCCGCCGCTGCCCCTGTGGCCGCTGAACCTGCCCCCACCCCGGTGGAAACACCCGCGCCGCTGCCGGCCAACCCGGGTGTTGCGCCTGCGGCCCCAGCGAAGGCACGACGCGCGGACGAAGGACGCACGATCATGGAAGCAGGCATGGCCGAACACGAAGGAGACGACCAGATCCTTGACAGCGCGACGCTGCGTCGCGATGCCGAGGCCCGTGCTGCTGGAAGTGACGGTTCACCGAAGCCGCCGCTTCCTCCTATCTTCCAGTGCACCGACAGCCAGGGCGGCGGCTACCTGTACGAGTACGAGGCTGCGCCAGGTCGCTGCGAGCTGATGACAGTACAGGGCCTTGGCGGAGTGACGCCGGTGAATGCCGCCAGCTGTGAAGTGGTGCGCGATCAGTGCGAAGCGCTTCCCGAAGCGCAGCGCTGCGGTGCCTGGCAGCAGCGCTTCCGCGATGCCCGCGGCCGGGAGCGCTTCGCCGCGCCCGAGAACCGCGACAGCGCGCGCAAGGAGCGCGAGCGGTTGCAGGGTGTGCTGGAGGCCAGCAACTGCCCGGTGCCGGGGTGACAGCGGCGGCATGGCCGCACCTGCCCATGGGGTGGATCTGTTGTAGAGCCGAGCCATGCTCGGCTGCCGTTGGCGGAGTGCAGCCGAGCAAGGGCTCGGCTCTACAGCAGAGCGATCAGAACCCGTAGCGCAGGAATCCACCATCCACCGCGATGCACTCGCCGGTGACATAGCTGGCCGCCGGCAGGCACAGGAAGCCCACGGCTGCAGCTACTTCCTCCGGCTCGCCGATACGACGCATCGGCGTGCGATTGATGACTTCCTCGTAGTAATCCGGGTCCGACAACGGGCCGGACGTGCGCCGGGTACGGATGTACCACGGTGCCACTGCGTTGACGCGGATGCCATCTTCGGCCCACTCGACGGCCAGGTTGCGGGTCATCTGGTGCATCGCCGCCTTGGTCATGCCGTAGACCACGCCACTGCGCACATGGGTCAGGCCGGACACGCTGCCGACGTTGACGATGGACGACGACGCGTGGCGTGCCAGCAGCGGATGTGCGTAGCGCGACAGCTCGAACGCCGAGAACAGGTTGGTCTCGAAGATCTTGCGCCACTCGTCTTCGGAGTACTCGGTGGCCGCCTTGGTGACGTTGCCGCCGGCGTTGTTTACCAGGATATGCAGGCCATCGCTGTGGTCCTCCACCCAGTCCAGGATCTGGCGGCGGTCCTCGTCGTCGGAAACATCGGCGGCCAGCGCATGCACCTGCATCTGCGGATACACATCCAGCAACTCGTCGCGCGCGGTCTCCAGCATGTCGATATCGCGGCCGACGATCATCAGGTCGGCACCGAACCCGGCCAGTTCATGCGCGATGGCCAGGCCGATGCCGGCACTGGCGCCGGTGATCAGGGCAGTCTGGCCGTCCAGCCGCCACCGTTGCTGGGTCATGAGTCCTCCGGGGCCGCGCCCGCTGTGTTTCGATGCAACAAGGATACGCGCTCACGGTCGCCCCCTGCCGAGGATGCGACACTGCCCGCACGCCCATCACGGAGTGCCGCCATGCGCATCCTGGTCCTGTCCACGTCCCTGCTGGCCACCGTGCTGCTGTCCGCCTGCCAGCGCCCGCCAACGCCGAACCCGGAGAAGCCACCGGTGCCCAAGGCGATGGCGCGCGCGATGCAGGAGCCGCTGGACCGCGCCAAGGGCGCGCAGAAATCCGTCGATGACGCCGCTGCGGGCGAGCGCAAGGCCGAGGCCGACGCGACGCAGTGACCTGTGGGGTCAGAACCCTTTGCGGGCAAAGGGATCCGACCCCACCAACGAGAACGCCCGGCCGAAGCCGGGCGTTTACAGTAGATCCACGCCATGCGTGGATGTGCTCCGGTCAGAACCCGCAGAAGCAGTACGCCAGCGCCTTCACCGGTGCGCCATTGCCCTTTTCGCGGGCCGCGTTCTCGACAAAGCGCAGCTGCGTATCCACTTCCGGCATCGTGCGCGCCAGCAGCATCCGCGCCATGCCCGAATCGGACAGCATCCAGGCACCAGCGCGGCTGCCGGCGAAACCGCTGACGAACTGCGCGAACGGCGTGGCCGCCTTCTCGATGTAGCGCACGCGATAAGCGTCGGCCTTGCCCAGCTTGGCACGGCTGGCGGCGTCGGCCACGGCATCCTTCAGCCCACCGAAGGCATCGACCAGGCCACGTTCCTTGGCCTGCGCACCGCTCCACACGCGGCCACGGGCCACTTCGTCGACGGCCTCGACAGGCTTCTTGCGGGCGTCGGCGACGCGACCGGTGAAGTCGGCGTAGCCCTTGTTGATCACCGACTGGATGACCTGGCCCACGGCCGGATCCATCGGCCGGGTGACATCGAACGCACCGGCGAAGCGGGTGGTGCCGACGCCATCGGTGTGCACGCCGATCTTGTCCAGCGCGCGGCTGAAGTTCGGCACCATGCCGAAAATGCCGATCGAACCGGTGATCGTCGACGGATCGGCGTAGATGCGATCGGCGTTCATGCTGATCCAGTAGCCACCGGAGGCGGCCAGGTCGCCCATCGATACCACCACCGGCTTGCCGGCGGCCTGCAGGGCGACCACTTCACGGCGGATCTGCTCGGAAGCGAACACTTCTCCGCCCGGCGAATCCACGCGCAGCACGACCGCCTTGACATCGTCGTCGTCGCGCGCGGCACGCAGCAGCGCCGACGTCGATTCGCCACCGATGCGGCCGGCCGGCAGGTCACCGCCGCTGATCTCGCCGGACGCCACCACCACTGCCACCTGCGGACGGTTGTCGACCGGGTTGCGGCGCGCATCAAGCTGGCCCAGGTAGGTGCCGAAGTCGACGTTGCGGAAGCCACCGTCGGCATCTTCGTCGGCCACGCCGCGCTCGATCATCAGGTCCTCGAACTCTTCGCGGGTCTTCAGCGCGGTCACCAGCTTCTGCTGCAGGGCGAACTTGGCCAGATCACCACCAGCAGCAGCGATGCCTTCCGGCAGCGTATCGATGCCGGCAGCCAGCTGTGCCGGATCCAGGCGACGGGCCTTGGCGATGTCGCCCAGGTAGCGCTGCCATACGTCGTTCATCCAGAACAGGTCGGCTTCCTTGGAGGCCGGCGACGCCGCGTCGAGCACGTACGGCTCGGCTGCGGACTTGTACTCACCCACCTTGAACAGGTGCACGTCCACGCCCAGCTTGTCCTGCAGGCCGGTGCGGAAGTACTGGCGGTAGCGGCCCAGGCCCTCAAGCACCACCGAACCCATCGGGTCCAGGTAGACCTCGTCGGCCTGTGCGGCCAGCAGGTACTGCGACTGGCCCATGCTCTCGCTGTAGGCCACCAGCTGCTTGCCGGACGCACGCAGGTCCTGCAGTGCCGCAGCCACTTCACGCAGCGAGGCGAAGCCCGAGGGCTGCAGCTTGTCCAGCTCCAGCACCACGCGCTCGATCTTCTTGTCTTCCTTGGCCGACTCGATCACCCGCAGCAGGTCGCGCAGCTGGATCTCTTCGGCACCGTTGTCGCCCACCGCCTTGGCCAGCGCGCGGCTGACCGGATCGGCGCTGAACTGCTCGACCAGCCGGCCTTCCGGCGCGATCACCAGGGTGGTGCGGTCCTGCAGCGACTTGCTGGCACCGGCGCCCATGCCTGCGGCGATGACGAACATCACCAGCAGCAGGAACAGCAGGCCGAAGAACACCAGGTTGAGGATCAACCGGCGGGTGAAGTTCATGACGTCCCACAGCCCGATGAAGAAACTGGCGACGGGGTTGCGACGCGCCGGGGGCAGCGGGGGCACGGGGTGATTCATGGAACGCTCCGGATGGCTTCTTGCCGTGGTGCCAGCATAGCCGGTGCCGCGTGATGCGGCATCGGACACAAGTCAGGGGATCGCCCGCCACGGGTGGCCGGGGCGGGGCGGAAGTTCAGGACAGCATCGACTGGCCGATGCGCAGGCTGCTGCGCCGCAGGCGCCAGCCCATCAGGATGGCGGCGGCGGTCAGTCCGACGATCAGGCCGATCCACATGCCCTGCGGGCCCATGCCCAGCCCCAGGCCGAGCCCGGCGCCCAGCGGCATGCCCAGGCCCCAGTACGCGAACATGGCGATGAACATCGGCACACGGGTGTCCTTCAGGCCGCGCAGCGCGCCGGCCGACAGCACCTGGATGCCATCCGGGAACTGGAAGGTGGCCGCGTACAGCAGCAGCGTCGAGGCCAGGCCGGCCACCGCCAGGTCGTTGGTGTAGACACCGACGATGGCATCGTGGCCGAACAGCAGTACCGCCGCCGACAATGTCTGCGTACCCATGATGATCGCGTAGCCGGCCCAGGCCGCGCGCCGCACGCCGAAGCCATCGCCGCGGCCGACCGCATGGCCGACACGCACGGTAGTGGCCTCGGCCACGCCCATCGGAATCATGAAGCACAGCTGGGCGACGTTGATCGCGATCTGGTGCGCAGCCGCTTCATTGGCACCGAGGCGGCCGATCAGCAGCGCGGTGACGATGAACAGGCCGCCTTCCATCAGCACGGTGATGCCGATCGGCAGGCCGGTGCGCAGCAGGTCCCAGATCGCCTTCCAGCGCGGCCCTTCGAAGTGCGAGAACAGCTGCAGATGGGCAAAGCGCCTGGTCCGCCGCAGATACAGGGCGAATGCGGTTGCCTGCAGCCACATCATCACCGCCGAGGCGATCCCCAGGCCTTCGGCGCCCAGTTCCGGGAAACCGAGCTTGCCATTGGCCAGCACATAGCCCAGCGGCGCCAGCACCAGCAGGCCACCGAAGCCAAGCAGCATGGTGGGCAGTGTCCAGTGCATGCCTTCGCTGAGGTAGCGCATGCAGAAGTACAGGGTCAGCGCCGGGCCGCCCCAGCGCACCGCATGCAGGAACGCAGTCGCCCCCGGCACGATGTCCGGTGCGATGCCGAAGGCCGGCAGCAGCGGCGGCACCACCGTAAGGAAGGTGAACATGATCAGGCCCAGGCCCAACGCCAGCCACAGCGCCTGTCGGAACAGCGGGCCGATCTCGCGCTCGCGGCCAGCGCCGTGCAGCTGCGACACCGAGGCGGTGAGCGAGATCAGGGTGCCGATCGGGATCAGCATCGGCAGCCACAGCAGGGCGGTACCGATGGTCACCGCAGCCAGCGTCGCGGTGGCGTGGTGGCCGGCAATCACGTTGTCGACGAAGGAGATCAGACCGGTGGACACATGGCCCAGCACAAGCGGCAGGGCGAGCAGACCGGTAGCGCCGACTTCCTTGCTGAAGCGCGGCGTGGAGGTTGCAGTAGACATAAGGTGCTTGACGCGAACTACGGTTGCGCGCGAAGGGCACAGGCACCGGGTTGCGGCCGGTCATCTTACGCGCCCGGCGCGCGCATTCCCATGACATGGGGTGAATGCTGGGTTCCGGCTGCCCCAAGCAAAAAGGGGACGGAGGGGATTAAGTCGTATCTGGCCAGTCAGTGCCGAATGCGACTTAATCCCCTCCGTCCCCTTTTTTACTGGCCCGCTTGGCGCTTGAGCCAGCTGTCGCGTTCGGCGGCCGGCACCGCAAGGAAGGCGCTGCGCACGGCGTCGCGCTCCTGCGGCGGCGTACGCTGCGCGACCAGGGCCAGCTGGGCCAGCTGCGCCGGGCTGAGCTGACGCAGCACGGCCAGCGCGGTCTCGCGCTGCTCCGGAGGCACGAAGCCGAACAAGCCATGCAGCTTTGGGAATTCCAGGCCCAGTTGCGGGCCCAGCCGCCACCCGTCGCGGAACGCCTGGTCCTGATCGCCGAACTGCTGTCGCAGACGCTGCTGCTGGTCCGCGGGCAGCGCATTGAATCGCGCAGCGGCCTGGCGGATGCGCTCGCGCTCTCCTTCCGGCAACGCGCGCCAGGCGGCGTAGTCGGCACGGCGCTGGCGCTGCTGCTGCGGATCGAGCTGGGCAAAGCCAGCCGGTGCCGCGGTCGAAGCCGGCGGCACGGCCGGGGTGGCCGGCGATGGCGGCGGCAATGGCACGTTCAACGATTGCGGCGCCGCAGACAGGGACAGCGGCAAGGCCAGCAACAGGCTGGCGAACACGGACTTATTCATCGGCGGCGGCGGTTTCCAGCGTGGCACTGGCCGGCTCCGGTCGGCTCGGCTTGGCTTGCGATTCGTCCACCGGCAGCGGACCGCCCGCGGCGGTCCATGCGTACAGGTCAGCATGGGCAACCAGCGGGTAGTCGCGATCGGCCAGCATCGCTGCGTCGTCATTGGCTTGGGCATGCGTTGCATCCGGCGTGGCGTCGACCTTGCTCGGTGGCAGGGCTTCCACCGTCACCGGACCGGCCTCGCCCACGACGCCTTCCGGCAGCGGCGCATCGTTGCCGAAGGAACGTCCCTGCAGGTAGCGCCAACCCAGCGCAGCGGCCAGCAGCACCGCCACGGTTACCAGCAGGATCAGCGGACCACGCCAGCGCGGCTTGGCGCCCGTACGACGGCGCTTGCCATGGGCGGCCGCGCGCTCGTCCCGCTGCGGTGCTCGCCAGCTGGAGGTCGGCGCTTCATTGTGGGCGGCGGGTGCCGCCGGCTGCTGAAGCTGCTGCAGGCGCGTGGCCGGCAGTTCACGGATACGCGCCTGTACCTGTTCGGCCAACTGGCGCCAGGCCGCGGCATCGGGCTGGCCCTGGGCATCGCGCGGGCAGGCATCGGCCAGCAGGTGCTGGTAGCCGGCCTCGTCCTGGTCGAGCACGCGCGTGGCGATGCTCTCGTCCAGGCTGCCGCCTACCCGCAGCAGCAGCGCCAGGCGCGGCAGCGGCGACATCGCAGCCAGCGCGGCCAACGGTGGCGCCCATTGGCCACCCACCGGCTCGCGCAGGGCCTGGCGCTGGCCCAGCAGGGTCCAGAAGCGGGTCGGCCACTGCGCCATCGGCAGGTCGCTGGCAACGGCCGCGAACGCGCGCATCACTGCCACCAGGGTCTGTTCGGCGCGCGCGGCATCGCCGCACTGCAGCTCAGCCACCACCAGGGCGCGGCGCTCGACGCCACGCAGGAACGCCGACAGCGCGCCGGCCGCGGTCGAGGAAACAGGGGCGGGCACAGCCGTCATCGGTCACTCCAAAGGTCTGGGGGAATGATAGCGGCAGGCAATCGACGCCCGTAGGACTTGCGCCCACGGATACTTCGTGCTGCAGGTTGTGCACAGCACCACGCTCCCGGCGCGGGAAACTGCGGCAAGCAGCTGAATTCACTCTGTTTCAGCAATGTTTCACACTTAAACTGTTGATTTTGAATAGTTTTTAAGTGTGGCTATTTTTTGACCAACCCAAGCGTGAGCTCGTCGCCATCGGCCTCCTGCGTTCCCGTCGACCGGTAACGCACAACGTTATCCACAGAACATGTGGATAAGCCTGAATCTCCAATGGACACCGATATTTAGGTGACATTTATGATTCAACGGGCGCCGCTCCGCCGTCTCCCACCCCGCCATTCGCGCGCGCATGGCCCGGTACACTGGCCCGATGCTTTCACCGATTCCGACCCTGCAGGTCGCCCTGCCCGTCCCCCTGCCCCGTCTGTTCGACTACCTGTCGCCGGAGGGCGATGGCCCCACGGTTGCGGTCGGCTGCCGCCTGAAGGTGCCGTTCGGCAACCGCGAGCTGGTCGGGGTGGTGGTGGGGCACGGCCAGACCGACGACGGCCAGGGACTGCGCCAGGCGTTGGCCTGGTGCGACCCGCAGCCGCTGCTGCAGGGGGAGCTGTGGCAGAGCCTGCAATGGCTGGCGCGTTACACCCACGCACCGCTGGGCGAGGTACTGAGCACCGCCCTGCCAGGACCGCTGCGTCATGGCGAAGCCCTGCCCGACACCCACCACTGGGGCTGGCAGTTGACCCCCGAAGGCCATGCCCAGCGCGGGAAGCTGCGCGCCGGCAGCCGCCCGCGGCAGTTGGCCGAACTGCTGGCCGGGGCCGTGGTGGATGAGGATGTACTGGGCGAACGCATGGAGGACTGGCGCACCGCCGCGCGCAGCCTGGCCAAGCGTGCGCTGGCAGAGCGCGTGGCGATGACGGTGGCACCGCAGCATGCGCAGCCGCTGCCCGGCCCCACCCTCAACCCGGACCAGGCCGAAGCGGTGGCCGCCATCAACGCCGCCGAAGGCTTCCAGCCCTTCCTGCTGGATGGCGTGACCGGCAGCGGCAAGACCGAGGTGTACCTGCAGGCCATCATCCACTGCCTGGCGCAGGGCAGGCAGGCGCTGGTGCTGGTGCCGGAAATCGGTCTGACCCCGCAGACCCTGGCACGCTTCCGCGGCCGCCTTGGCATCGCCGTGCACGCATTGCATTCGGGGTTGAACGACAACGAGCGCGCGCGCGTCTGGGCTGCGGCTTCGCGCGGCGAGGCACGGGTCATCGTCGGCACCCGCTCGGCGGTGTTCACGCCATTGCCGCAGGCCGGGCTGCTGATCATCGACGAGGAACACGACGGCAGCTACAAGCAGCAGGACGGCATCCGCTATCACGCGCGCGATTTCGCTCTGGTCCGGGCCAAGGCGCTCGGCATTCCGGTGCTGCTCGGCAGTGCCACGCCTTCGCTGGAAACGCTGCATAACGCCTACGCCGGGCGCTACACCCACCTGCGCCTGAAGCAGCGTGCCGGTGATGCGCGGCCACCGCGTGTGCGCATCCTCGATGTGCGCAAGCGGCCGCTGCACGATGGCCTCTCGGCTGATGTGCTGGCCGGCATCGACGAGCACCTGCAGCGCGGCCAGCAGGTGCTGGTGTTCAAGAACCGGCGTGGCTACGCGCCGGTACTGCTGTGCCACGACTGCGGCTGGACCGCACCGTGCAACCGCTGCGATGCACCGATGACCGTGCATGGCGGCGGCCGCCGCCTGCAGTGCCATCACTGCGGCGCGCGACAACCGGCACCGCTGGCATGCCCGGCCTGCGGCAGCCTGGCGCTGCAACCGCAGGGCATCGGCACCGAACGCCTGGAAGAGCATCTCACCGCGGCCTTCGCCGACGTCCCTGTGGTGCGCATCGACCGCGGCACCACGTCACGTCGCGATGCACTGGAACAGCAGCTGGCGAGACTGGGCGACCAGCCCGGCATCCTGGTCGGCACGCAGATACTGGCCAAGGGCCACGACCTGCCGAAGCTGACCCTGGTGGTGGTGGTGGGCATCGACGAAGGCCTGTTCTCCGCTGACTTCCGCGCCAGCGAGAAACTCGCGCAACAGCTGATCCAGGTGGCCGGTCGCGCCGGGCGCGCACGTGACCCCGGCGAGGTCTGGCTGCAGACCCATCACCCCGGGCATCCGTTGCTGGAAACCCTGGTCAGCGGTGGTTACCACCCGTTCGCACAGGCGGAGTTGAACCAGCGGGAAGCCGCAGGATTCCCGCCATTCGCGCACCTGGCGCTGATGCGCGCCGAAGCGCAGCACGTGGAGCATGCCAATGCGTTCCTGCTGGCCGCACGACAGTTGCTGGGCGAGCAGGACGTGGTCGAGGCCTACGGGCCGATGCCAGCACCGATGCCACGCCGCGCTGGCTACCAGCGTACGCAGCTGCTGCTGTCTGCCATGCAGCGGCCGCCACTGCATGGCGTGCTTTCGCAGCTGGTGCCACAGCTGTACGCGCTGCCGGAAGCACGCAAGGTGCGCTGGTCGCTGGATGTGGATCCAACGGACCTGTATTGATCCCGTAGAGCACTGCCGAGCATGGCTCGGCACTACCGTAGAGCCGAGCCATGCTCGGCTGCGTTTCAGCACCGGGCAGTGCTTACGTCAGCGGCGACATCACGCCGCGCTGGTAGGCCGGCCGCTCTCGCAGGCGGGCGTACCACTCGGCCAGGTGCGGCAGTTCCGGCCGCTGGATCGGCAGCTCGTACCAGGCGTAGATCAGCGAGCCCAGCGGAATGTCACCCATCGCGAACTTGTCGCCCGACAGCCACGGCTGTTTGGCCAGCGTGGCATCGGCCATCGCCAGGTAATCGCCGGCGCGCACGATCGCGGCATTGATCCGCGATTCGTCCCGGTCGGCCGGGGCGGTGCGCATGATGCCCCAGATCAGGTCGCTGTACAGCGGCGCCATCCGCGAGGTGCTCCAGTCCATCCACTTCTCGGCCTGGGCACGCTCCATCGGGTCTTCGGCGTACAGCGTGCCCAATGCGTAGCGTGCGCTCAGATAGCGCACGATGGCGTTCGATTCCCACAGCGGCAGGCCATGGTCTTCGATCACCGGCACCAGGCTATTGGGATTCATCGCCTGGTACTCCGGCGTCTGCGTGCCGCCGTGGCTGCCACCGACTTCGATGGATTCATACGGCAGGCCGATCTCCTCGGCGCACCACAGCACCTTGCGGACGTTACTGGAATTGCGGCGGCCCCAGATCTTCAACATGCGGGTTTTTCCTTGCTGGCAATGCGAGCGGCAACGATACGCCTGATCGGGTGGGGTGTGTGCGTGCCGGATGCGGGATCTTGCATCCAGCGTTGCCGGCCAGCGGCCGGCACTACCGGTTCTTCTTCGGCAGCGCGCGCACGTAGGATGACTTGCCGTCCTTCTTCAGCTCGAACAGCCCGATCGCTGCCAGCAGATCACTGAGCTTGCCGTAACCGTAGTTGCGCGGATCGAACGACGCCTGGTTGCCGATCTGGCTGCCAACCGGCCCCAGATGCGACCAGCCGTCCTCGCCCTCGGCCGAGGACACCGCGCGGCGCAGCATCTTCACCAGCCGGGTATCGCTGCGCATTTCCGCACCGCTCTTGCGTGGCCGGGCATCGTCGTTGGCCACAGGCTCGTTCGATGCCTGTTCGCTGGACGCCTGTTCGGTATCCGGCACGCTGGCATGGGTCTGGCCCAGTGCTTCCAGGTAGGTGAATTTCGAGCACGCGTTGACGAACGGCTCGGGCGTTTTCTTCTCGCCGAAGCCGTACACCTTCACGCCATCGGTCAGCAGGCGCATCACCATCGGAGTGAAATCGGCATCGCTGGAGACGATGGCGAAGCCATCAAGGTTGCGTGCGTACAGCAGGTCCATGGCATCGATCACCATCGCCATGTCCGAGGCATTCTTGCCCTTGCTGTAGGCAAACTGCTGGATCGGGCGGATCGCATATTCGTGCAGCACCGCTTCCCAGCCCTTCAACCGCGGGCTCTTCCAGTTGCCGTAGGCACGGCGCACGTTGGCCACGCCGTAGCGGGCGACTTCGGCCAGGACCTCGTCGATCTTCGAGGCCGGCGCATTGTCGGCGTCGATCAACAGGGCGATGCGCTTTTCCGGTTCGCTCATGGGCTCCTCACGGGCGGTTGCCTGAACCCGAGTATCGCCGATCCGGGCAGGCGCTGACGTGACAGGTGGCCGCCGTGCGAAGATGCCAGGCGCTTCCCCCGATGCCCCCACTGGAGTGAGTCGATGAGTCGCGAGCGCGTTCCCCACCTGGTCGTTGTCGGCGGCGGTTTTGCCGGTCTCTGGGCCACCCGTGCCCTGGCCCGCGAGCGCATACGCATCACCCTGGTCGACCGCCGCAACCATCACCTGTTCCAGCCGCTGCTGTACCAGGTGGCCACCGCCGGCCTGTCCGCACCGGATATCGCCGCACCGCTGCGCCACATCCTCGGCCACCAGCGCAATGTGGAAGTCCGCCTCGGCGAAGTGGTGGCCATCGACAAGCAGGCGCGGCAGATCCGCATGGCCGATGGCAGCACGCTGGACTACGACAGCCTGCTGCTGGCCACCGGTGCCACCCACGCCTACTTCGGCAACGACCAATGGGCCGATGATGCGCCCGGCCTGAAGACGCTGGACGATGCCATCGCGCTGCGCCGCAAGCTGCTGCTGGCGTTCGAGCGTGCCGAGGCCGAACCGGACCCGGCAAAGAAGGCGGCGTGGCTGAGTTTCGCCGTCGTCGGTGGTGGTCCCACCGGCGTCGAACTGGCCGGCACGCTGGCCGAGATCGCGCGCCACACGCTGCGCAACGAGTTCCGCCACATTGATCCGGCCAGTGCGAAAGTGCGGCTGATCGAGGCCGGGCCGCGCGTGCTGTCCTCGTTCCCGGAAGTGCTTTCGCTGAAGGCGCGCCGGCAGCTGGAAAAGCTGGGCGTGGAAGTGCTGACCGGCACCCCGGTGAGCGACATCGACAGCCAGGGCTTCACGCTCGGTGACCAGTTCGTGCCGGCACGCACGGTGGTGTGGGCCGCCGGTGTGGCCGCTTCACCGCTGGCGCGCACGCTGGAGGTGCCGCTGGACCGCGCCGGGCGCGTGCAGGTGCAACCCGACCTCACCCTGTCTGGCCACCCGGAACTGTTCGTGGCTGGCGATCTGGCCGCGCTGAACCAGGCCAATGGCAAGCCGGTGCCCGGCGTTGCCCCTGCCGCCAAGCAGATGGGCAAGTACGTGGCCGAGGTGATCCGCGCGCGCCTGCACGGCAAGCCCGAACCCGGCCCGTTCAAGTACGCGGACTACGGCAACCTGGCCACCATCGGCCGCATGGCCGCGATCGTGCACCTGGGCCGACTGCAGCTGTCGGGCGTGCTGGCGTGGTGGTTCTGGCTGGCCGCGCACGTGTTCTTCCTGATCGGCTTCCGCAACCGCATCGTGGTGCTGCTGAACTGGGCCGTGGCGTACTGGAGCTACCAGCGCAGCGCGCGCATCATCTTCGGTGATGACCGCGACGACCGGCGGCCGAAGCGGTAGGGCTGCACGCAGCGGGGTCGGATCCCTTTCCGCAGGAAAGGACTCTGACCCCGTCAACACCCTCCACGCATGGCGTCGGATCTACCGGTTCATCGGGGCACCGGACACCCACCGTTTCGCCCCGGTCCGGCAGAAGTCCTCCTTCCTCGCGGTGTCGGCAATCTGCGCGGTACTCCAATGCCGGGTGATCCAGATCGTCAATGCGGTACTACTGAGATGCCAGCGCAGCATGCCGCGCTGCGGTTGCCGCCACAGGTGGCGCCGGGCAATCCAGAAGGCCTCACGCTCAACTTCAGGCACCTTCTTCATCACGTCCTTGTCGAAGAACTGGGCGGTGAAGCGCCAGGGGTTCATCGCGTGGTATCCCTCCCGTGGCTCACTGCTGCACGCAGCCACACCACTGGGCACACGGTCGGCCGGCTTCGGCCGACCGCCTGCCAATGCCAGCCCGAGCAGGTACAGCAGGCCAGGCAACAGCGCGATGCCGGCGACCAGCACGACGACGGAGATCCATGCTTTGCCGGCGGCGCGCATCGTTCACGGCGCCTTCGGTTTCGGGTACCACAGCGACGACAATGACCGACGGTCGTGCTGAAAAGCAAAGGTGGACATCCGGGTCTCCAGCGCTTGGCGCGGAGCGATCATCGCATGGCCCGGCAGCCCATCCACGCATGGCGTGAATCTACAGAACCCGGAGCCGAGCGTGGGCTCGGCTCTACAGAAGCGCAGGATCCGGGGCCTGCAGCCAGGCCAGCTTGCGTTCGCGCGGCTGCTGCTTGAGCTGCCATTCGGCCCGTGACGCGGCGGCCCGGTCCGGGTACTGGCGCACGGCCAGCACGCGCAGCGGCGGGCGGGCCCGGGTGTAGCGCGCGCCCTTGCCGGCCTGGTGGGCGGCGAAACGCGCATCCACATCTGTGCTGATGCCCGCGTAGTAGCTCCCGTCGCGGCATTCGAGCAGATACAGGAACCAGGGGCGGAGGGACGGGGCCATGCCCGGATTATGCCGTGCTGCACTGCAGCGGATATACTGGCGCCCGAATGCAGGAGAGAGGCGCCGCGCTGGCGCCCGCCGAAGGCGCAGGCTCCCATGATCGCTCAGGCCGGTGGGCTGGAATCCCACCAACCATGCATTCGACTCGCCGAGCTGGAGAGAGGTCACCGGGCACGCCCGGGACGATCCGCCGAAGGGGCACGCGGCCTACGCCGCTGAACTCTCAGGCAAAAGGACAGCGGGAGCGGCACCGGTCATCGTCATCCCGTCATTGCGCAGGCAGTGGCGGTAGTCGCGCATGGCCGGCCCCACCGCGCCCGGAGCCTGTCCCATGCTGCTGTCCATCATCTACCTGATTGCCATTTCCGCCGAGGCCATGACTGGCGCACTGTCCGCAGGCCGCCGCCGCATGGACCTGTTCGGCGTGGTCATGATCGCCTGCGTCACCGCCCTCGGCGGCGGATCACTGCGCGACATCCTGCTCGGCCACTATCCGCTGGGCTGGGTGAAGCATCCCGAGTACCTGGGCTTCACCGTATGCGCGGCGCTGATCGCCACCTGGGTGGCACGTTGGATGCACCACTTCCGCCGCACCTTCCTGGTACTCGACGGCCTGGGCCTGATCGCCTTCACCCTGATCGGCTGCTCGATCGCGCGCGAAGCCGGCCATGCGATGCCGATCGTGCTGATCGCCGGCATGCTGACCGGCGCGTTCGGCGGCGTGCTGCGCGACATCCTCTGCAACGAGGTACCACTCATCTTCCAGAAGGAGCTGTACGCGATCATCGCGCTGCTGACCGGCGCGGCCTACCTGTTGCTGCTGCACTGGGGCGTGGCCGACGCCACCGCGATCCTGTGCTGCCTCGGCGGCGGCTTCGCGCTGCGCCTGCTGGCGATCCACTACCGCTGGGAAATGCCGAAATTCGTGTACCACGACGAAGTGCATTGAAGTTCGCGTTCTCCACGTCGCCCAGCGCTTGTTGCCGTGTTGCGTTGGGACGCTGTCTCCAGCGCCGCGGCGCCCATCTGGTCCCTCAGTGGCGGACCACGAATCCCCCCGAGCGCCCACTGGACGGCGCCCGCAGCTCTTCATCGAATGCATCCTTGATCGCGTTGATCGCCGCGCCGCGCTCCATCCCGCCACTCACGACCAGAGCATCTGCGACATGCTGGGCGACGTCTGCCAGGATGCGTCCCCACGCATGCTCCTCTCGAATGCCAGGACGATCGCCATACAGGCCAACGTTCAGCGAAGCATGCAATCCCCGTTCGGCAATCCACACGCGGATCATCTCGATGGAATCCTCATCGCGCTGTGCGGCTTCTGGAATGATCAGTTCTTTCATGGCTGCGGCCACCAAACAGGAAGTGGCATTGTGACGTGACCTGGAGCGTACGTGGAGCGGATCTTCTACAAAGCCCCGCGCTTCGCGGGCTCGACGCTACATGAAGGCCCCATCCATCGTTCTCACCACCCCGGCGATGTACCTGGCGCTGTCGCTCATGCGCAGCGCCAGGCGCATCGCCGGTGCAGATGGGCCGGTCTCCAACTCCGACCGGCCCTGATCGCGGCCGCACCCCCGCAGGCGCTGGCCGCCATCCACACACGTGCCGCACTCAAGCGGCTTCGGACACCTTTACGTCGCGACGGGCACGCACGGCCGCAGCCAGTCGCTCCAGCACCGTCACCGTGGTATCCCAGTCGATGCAGCCATCGGTGATGCTCTGGCCGTAGACCAGCGGCTGGCCTTCCACCAGTTCCTGGCGGCCACCGACCAGATGGCTCTCGATCATCACACCCACGATGCGCTGTTCGCCGTCTTCCAGCTGAACGGCGATGTCGTCGATCACCTTCGGCTGGTTCTCCGGATTCTTCAGGCTGTTGGCATGGCTGGCGTCGATCATCAGGCGCGCTGGCAGCTTGGCCTTGGCCAGCACCTGGCAGGCCTCGGCAACACTGCCTGCGTCGTAGTTCGGCTGCTTGCCGCCGCGCAGGATCACATGGCAGTCGGGGTTGCCGGTGGTCGACACGATGGCGGTGCCGCCCTGCTTGGTGACCGACAGGAAGTGATGCGGATTGGACGCAGCACCCACCGCGTCAGCGGCGATCTTCACGTTGCCATCGGTGCCATTCTTGAAGCCGACCGGGCACGACAACCCCGAGGCCAACTCGCGATGCACCTGGCTTTCAGTGGTGCGTGCGCCGATCGCGCCCCATGCCACCAGGTCGGCGATGTACTGCGGCGAGATCACGTCAAGGAACTCGACACCGGCCGGCAGGCCCAGCTTGTTGATGTCGCGCAGCAGGCCGCGTGCGATGCGCAGGCCCTTGTCGATCCTGAAGCTGCCGTCCAGGTCCGGATCGTTGATCAGGCCCTTCCAGCCCACCGTGGTGCGCGGCTTCTCGAAGTACACGCGCATGACGATTTCCAGCTCGCCGGCCAGCGCATCGCGCAACGGCTTCAGGCGATGCGCGTACTCGATGGCGGCTTTCGGGTCGTGGATCGAGCACGGGCCAACCACCACCGCCAGACGGTCGTCGCGGCCGTGCAGGATCTGGTGCAGGGCCGCGCGCGAGGCGCTGACGGTGTCGGAGGCTTCGTCATCGCAGGGCAGCATCGCCAGCAGCTGGGCAGGCGGTGTCAGCGGTTCGATGGTGCGGATACGCAGGTCGTCGGTGTGCGGGGGCATTGCGGGAGATCTCCGGAACGTTGGGGGTCCCCAGCGTGGCGGCATGAAAAAAGCCGCCAGGTTCGCTGGCGGCTTTCGGGAATGCGTCTGAAGCTTTCTTCAGGGTGAGCGCAGTCCTTCCTCCGCCAGTGGCTTCGGAAAGTAATACCAGTAAAAACGGGTAGCGGCTGCGTTCATGGGATCTATTGATAGCACAGCTTTTTCGCAGTGCAAAATGTTTCATCCGCAACTGGGACGCTGCCCGAGCGCAGCGGCGGGCTATCGGCTGCCATGCACTTCAACGTCCAGCAGCAGGCCTTCGTGGATATCGGCCCAGCGCTCCAGCACCCGATCCAGCTCCTGCCGGGCCTCGTCCAGCTGCTCGGGGTTGAGCAGGGAGCGTGCGGTGTAGAGGTCGGAGACCAATCGACGCAGGGCCGATTCCGGGATGGCCACCGACGGGTTCTCCTGCCCCGGCAACTGCAATGCCGGGCACTCGCCAAGCGGACCGAACAGCGTGACCTCGAGCTTGCTCTGCATGATCAACGTCCCTGCGGATGGACATGGGCAACGCACTGTTTACCGTGTATCGGTGACAGGCGCATGTGCCGCCCATGCCGGGGATCGCAGGCCGCCGCCGTACCACTAGAGCGCGGCCAGGTCGGCCAGATGCTGGCCCATGCTGTTCACCTCACCGATGGCATGGGTGGTGGTGAAGTAATCATGCCAGCCGGTGGCGGCGATCCCGGCCACCAGCGTGTCGGCCGCTTCGCGGCTGGCGCAGTGCCAGACCGCATAGAACTGCTCGCCGCTGCCATGCGGCACGTCGGTAGCAATGCGGCCCATGGCCAGCGGCCTGATGCTTTCCGGGTCGAAACGCTGCATGCCCTCGCCGATGCGGGCGAAGAAGGCGGTGCGTTGTCCGGGCGAGAGCGCCGTCCAGGCGGGGGTGGCGGTGTAGAGCTCGATGAAGGTGTGGGGCATTGCGGTTCTTCCTTGAGGTTCATGGGATTGCCGGCCAGCGGCCGCCATTACCGCAGTGATCGCATGGCGCGTTTGCGGATGTAGGCGTTGGCATCGCTGTGGTGCTCGCGTTGCCAACGTGCGCACAGCCCACGCAGCCATTGCGGCTGCGTCTTGCCGGCATCGTTGAGCCAATTGCCGACGGAGTCCTGCACATAGCGCTCGGGGTCGTCGGCCAGCGCGTCCAGCAACGGCATTGCGTGTTGGGGCTGCTGCTTGAACAGCGCGATATGCGTAGCCCAGACGCCCCGGGGACGCAGCGCCTCGCAGGCGAAACGGCGCAGGTACGGCGATACTTCCTGCGTCCACGGTTGCAGGTACCCAAGCGCCTGCAGCGGTGCAGCAACGATGTCCGCGCGCAGTGCCAGCCAGGCCCATTCGCGCACGCCGAAGTGCGGGTCATCGGCCAGCGTTCGTATCGCCTGCAGCTTCCCTGCCAGGGGCGTGCCGGCGTCACTGCCGATCAGGTAGCAGGCCCAGCCACGCACCGTATCGGAGGCGTGGCCCCGCCACTGCGCGGGATCGCCCTGTCCGCTGTCGCGCAGCAGGCGGGCGGCCAATGCCATGCGCTGGGTGATGCCCTTGCCTGCGGCGTCGCGCATGCGTTGCAGTGCGTCCGGTTCGAGCACAGGTGCCACGACGTGCAGCAGTTCGGCGAAATCCACCGCCAGGCACTCGGCCAGGTGGGTGGCGGCGACGCGACCGGTGCTGAGCGCACGCAGGCGTTCGGCCGCAATGGGCGCGCTCATGCAGCGGATTCCCGCCCGGCATCGGTGTGCTGCCAGACCTTGTGCAGCAACCGTGAAAGCTGCTGCTGTTCGTCGGCCTCCAACCCGTTGAACAGGCCCCCGATCCACTGCGTGTGCTGCTCGAACAGCGCCTCGGCGAGGCGTGTCCCCTGTGCGGTCAACACGATCCGCAGGCGGCGGCCATCTTCGGCATCGCCGTGGCGCTGCAGCAGGCCTTCGCGCTGCAGGCCGTCGAGCAGGCCACTGATGGTGGCGCGGGTCACGCCGGCACGCTCGGCCAGCTCATGCGGCGGCAGCGAGCCACCGGCCCCGTGCAGCAGGAACAACACGATGAAGCGGCCTTCGCTGAGGCCATGCGGTGCCAGCCGTGCGGCACAGTCGTGGTCGATGGCGGCAGACAGTGACAGCAGTTGGAAGCACAGGCGCAGCTGGGCCAGGTTTACCTCGCCGCGGCGCGCAGCTTCCTTGAGCAGAGCGGTGTGTTTTGCTTCCAGCATGCCGGCCACCATGTGATTAGGCGCCTAATCATAATCGATTTTCGCCCATGGAACCACGCTGTGCGGAGCATGCGGGGCCGGGTCCGGCCAAGCCCGCGCATCGCCCAAAAAGAAAAACCCCGCCTTGCGGCAGGGTTCTTCTCTACAACGGGAAGGTATGCCGACCCAGGGCCGGCATCCCAATGCCAGGGCGAGGACTTAGAAGTCCATGCCGCCCATGCCACCCATGCCGCCCATGCCACCGGCGCCGCCCATGGCCGGCTCGTCCTTCTTCGGAGCTTCGGCCACCATGGCTTCGGTGGTGATCATCAGGCCAGCGATCGAGGCGGCGTTCTGCAGCGCCGAACGGGTCACCTTGGTCGGGTCCAGGATGCCGAACTGCAGCATGTCGCCGAACTCGCCGGTGGCCGCGTTGTAGCCGAAGCTGCCGGTGCCTTCCTTGACCTTGTTGATGATGACCGACGGCTCGTCACCGGCGTTGGCAACGATCTCGCGCAGCGGGGCTTCCATCGCACGCAGGGCAATCTGGATGCCGTGGTTCTGGTCTTCGTTGGCGCCCTTCAGACCGGCCAGCGCGGTGATCGCGCGGACCAGGGCAACACCGCCGCCCGGGACCACGCCTTCTTCAACGGCTGCACGGGTGGCGTGCAGGGCGTCGTCGACGCGGTCCTTCTTTTCCTTCATCTCGATTTCGGTCGAGGCGCCGACCTTGATCACGGCAACACCGCCGGCCAGCTTGGCCACGCGTTCCTGCAGCTTCTCGCGGTCGTAATCGGAGGAGGTGTCCTGGATCTGGGTCTTGATCTGCGCCACGCGTGCATCAACGTTGGCCTTGTCGCCGACGCCGTCGATGATGGTGGTGTTCTCCTTGGAGACCTGCACCTTCTTGGCGCGGCCCAGGTCCTTGATGGTGGCCTTTTCCAGCGACAGGCCGACTTCTTCGGAGATCACGGTGCCGCCGGTCAGCACGGCCATGTCTTCCAGCATCGCCTTGCGACGGTCGCCGAAGCCCGGGGCCTTGACGGCCACGACCTTGACGATGCCACGGATGGTGTTGACCACCAGGGTCGCCAGCGCTTCGCCTTCGACTTCCTCGGCCACGATCAGCAGCGGCTTGCCGGCCTTGGCGACGCCTTCCAGCACCGGCAGCAGGTCACGGACGTTGGAGATCTTCTTGTCGTGCAGCAGGATGAACGGGTCATCCAGGTCAGCGGTCTGCGACTGCTGGTTGTTGATGAAGTACGGCGACAGGTAGCCGCGGTCGAACTGCATGCCCTTGACCACGTCCAGCTCGTTGTCCAGGCCCGAGCCTTCTTCAACGGTGATGACGCCTTCCTTGCCGACTTCCTTCATCGCGTCAGCGATGATCTGGCCGATCGACTCGTCCGAGTTGGCCGAGATGGTACCGACCTGGGCAATCGCCTTGTCGTCGGCGGTCGGCTTGGAGATGTTCTTCAGCTCGGCGACGGCGGCCGACACGGCCTTGTCGATACCGCGCTTGAGGTCCATCGGGTTCATGCCGGCGGCCACGGCCTTGGCACCTTCGCGGATCAGGGCCTGGGCCAGCACGGTGGCGGTGGTGGTGCCGTCGCCGGCGTCGTCGTTGGTGCGCGAAGCAACTTCCTTCACCATCTGCGCGCCCATGTTCTCGAACTTGTCAGCCAGTTCGATTTCCTTGGCGACGGAGACGCCGTCCTTGGTGATGGTCGGGGCGCCGAAGCTCTTTTCCAGCACGACGTTGCGGCCCTTCGGGCCCAGGGTGGCCTTGACGGCATTGGCGAGAACGTTGACGCCGCGCACCATGCGCGAACGGGCATCTTCACCGAAACGGATATCCTTGGCAGCCATGTGCAGTTACCTCATCTGGTAGCGCCGGGCCATGCCCGGCGGCTGGGTGTTGGAATCAGGGGATGGAACAGGTCGCGCCGGGGCTCAGCCGATGACGGCGAGCACGTCGTCTTCGCGCAGGACCTTGTATTCGACGCCTTCGCTCTTGTACGAGCTGCCGGCGTACTGGCCGTAGATGACCTTGTCGCCGACCTTCAGCGACGGCGCGCGCACGTTGCCGTTGTCCAGCGGCTTGCCCGGGCCGACGGCCACGACCTCACCCTTGGTGGACTTTTCCTTGGCCGAGTCGGGGATGACGATGCCACCGGCGGAGATTTCGTCGGCTTCGATCGGCTTGACCACAACGCGGTCGTGCAGCGGCTTGATGCTCATAGGAGACCTCTTAAGTGATTGATTGGTCTAAAAAAGTCCGGCGATGTTAGCACTCGCCCCAGGCGAGTGCCAGAACCGCACGTGAAGAAACCCGACAACGTCGGGAGCAGGGCAGAGATGGAGCCCCGCCGCCCCCTTTCAAGGGCCGAATGAAAAAAATTTTTCCACCCGCGCGCCTCGGCCAGGGCGTCGGTCCAGATCAATTTCGGTGACAAGCGTCGCACTGTCAGACATCTGACGTTCATTTACGACAAAGTGTCACTGGATCGGCCTTAGGCTCGGTCCGGCATTCCCAATCACAAGGAGGAGTCGATGCGATTGCTGTCCCCGCTTGCCGCTGCCTGCCTGCTGGCGCTGGCCGCTGCGCCGGCCCAGGCCGAGGTCTTCATCAACGAACTGCACTACGACGACAGCACCGCCGCCGGTGACGTCGGCGAAGCGATCGAGGTCGTAGCCACTGCCGGTGAGGACCTGTCCGGCTACCGCCTGTACCTCTACAACGGCAGCAATCCGTCCGCCGCCACCGTCTATGCCAACAACCCGGTCCCGGCCGGCACCGCCGCCGGCTGCGGCAGCGCCACCATCGCCGTGGTCAGTTACCCGACCAACGGGATCCAGAACGGCCCGACCGACGGCATCGCCCTGGTCGATGCCAGTGGCAAAGTGGTCCAGTTCCTCAGCTATGAGGGCGCCATCACCGCCTCCGGTGGCCCTGCCGCCGGCATGACCAGCCAGAACATCCCGGTAGCCGAGACCAACAGCACCGCGCCGGGCACCTCGTTGCAGCTGACCGGCAGCGGCAGCCAGTACACCCACTTCACCTGGGCCGAATCGGCCGGCCAGACCTTCGGCAGCTGCAACAACGGCCAGACTTTCAGCGGCGGTGGCACGCCAGGCCCGAACACGCCGCCGTCGGTGTCCACCACCACCCCGGCGCAGGGCAGCAGCACCTTCCCGGCTGCGGCCGATCTGGAAGTGGTGTTCAGCGAAACCGTGAACCTGGCCAGCGGCGCGTTCGCGCTGAGCTGCGGCACCTCCGGCAGCGTGCCGCTGACCTTCCCGGCCAGCGGCCGCAGCGTGAAGCTGTCCACCAACACCGCGCTGGTGGCCGGTGAAGCCTGCCGCTTCGACATCCGCGCCGCGCGCATCACCGACCTGCTGGGCGCGCACCCGGCCGCCGACAGCCGCATCGCCTTCACCGTGGCCAGCACCGGCGGCAATCCGGACCCGGGCAACCCGGGCGTGCCGGCCGGCTACTACTCCAGGGTCAACACCAGCAGCCCCAGCCAGCTGCGCTGCTCGCTGCACGCCACCATCAAGGGCCATACCGCCTACCCGTACAGCGGCTCGGGCACCAATACCTGGACCATCCTGGAAATCGCCGACGAGGATCCGAACAACCCGAACCGCATCCTCGATGCCTACCGCAACCGCAGCTACGCCAAGGTCAGTGATCGTGCGGGCACCGGCAGCGGCCTGACCTACAACCGCGAGCACACCTGGCCGAACTCGCTGGGCTTTGCCAGCACCACCGGCGACAAGGGCCTGCCCTACGCGCCGTACACCGATACCCACATGCTGTACCTGACCGACGCGCAGTGGAACGCCGACCGCGGCAACAAGCCGTTCGGCAGGTGCGATGCCAGCTGCGGTGAGCGTGCCACCGAAGCCAACAATGGGCAGGGCGGCGGCAGTGGTGGCTATCCGGGCAACTCCAACTGGGTGCGCACGCCGGACGGCAACACCGGCACGTTCGAGGTGTGGGGCAAGCGCAAGGGCGACATGGCGCGCGCGGTGATGTACATGGCGATCCGCTATGAGGGTGGCAAGGATGCGGCCACCGGTCAGTCCGAGCCGGACCTGGAGCTGACCGACGACCGCAGCAAAATCGTCAAGACCAGCAGTTCGCCGGCCTACATGGGCCTGCTGTCGACGCTGATCGACTGGCACCTGTCCGATCCGCCGGATGATGCCGAGCGTGCCCGCAATGACGTGGTCTACAGCTTCCAGGGCAATCGCAACCCGTTCATCGACCACCCCGAGTGGGCGACCCCGGCCCTGTTCACCTCGGCCAAGCCAGCCACCTGCCAGCTGGCCAACTGACCGCGCAACGCTGCGGTCCACTGCCGCCGCCGGGCCCTGACCCGGCGGCGGCCCTATACTCGACGGTCATGTCGACCGTCGATCCCGTCCTGCTGCTGTTGACCACCTGCCCGGACCGGGCCAGTGCCGAGCGCATCGCGCACGCGCTGGTAGGCGAGCGCTTGGCGGCGTGCGTGACCCGTCTCGACGGCGCACAGTCGACCTACCGCTGGCAGGGCGAGGTGACCACCGACGCGGAGCTGCAGCTGCTGGTGAAAACCACCGCGAGCTGCGTCGATGACGCAATCGCCCGGATCGTCGAACTGCATCCGTATGAACTCCCGGAGTGCATCGCGGTCGAAACCCGGGCCGGCCTGCCGGCGTATCTGGATTGGATCCGGGCACAGACCCGGGAGGACACTGATTGAAGACTCTGTTTGCGCGTGGCGCTGCCTTGTGCGCCCTGTTGTGCCTTTCGCTGCCCGCCTTCGCCCTGGATGAGAAAGACCTGCTGCCGGTGGACCAGGCGTTCGCATTGACCGCCACTGCCCCCGAACGTGGCCAGGTGCAGCTGCAGTTCAAGATCGCGCCAGGCTATTACCTGTATCGCCACCGCACCAGCGTCAAAGCCGACCCGGCCTTCAATGCCGGCGCGCTGCAGATGCCCAAGGGCGACAAGCACCACGACGATTTCTTCGGCGAGGTCGAGACCTATCGCGAGCGCCTGCTGGCCACCCTGCCCGGCACGCCGACCGACGCTGCCGGCACCATCAGCCTGGAAGTGCGTTATCAGGGCTGCGCCGATGCCGGTGTCTGCTACCCGCCGCAGAAGCGCGTGGTGCAGGTCACCCTGCCGGGCGCCGGTGCGGCGGCGGCGGTGCCTGCCGCGCGTGCCGGTGCGGCCAGCCCGTTCAATAACCCGCTGGCCGGTGCCGGCAACAGCGGTGGCCTGCGCCTGCCGGGCGCGGCCAACAACAGCCAGGCCCTGCCGCTGCCGTCGGAACAGGCGTTCGGCTTCGATGCCATCGCCAGCGACGGCAACACCCTGCTGCTGCGCTTCAGCCCAGCGCCCGGCTATTACCTGTATCGCGACCGCACCTCGCTGAAGCTGGAAGGCAGCGCCGGCGTGCTGGCCGGCAAGCCGCGCTGGCCAGCCGCGCAATCGCATCGCGACGAGCACTTCGGCGATGTCTCGGTCTACTTCAACCAGGTGGAAGTACCGCTGCCGCTGCGCCGCGCTGTCACTGATGCCGTCGACAGCACCCTGGTGGTGACCTTCCAGGGCTGCCAGACCGATGGCATCTGCTACCCGCCGATGACCCGCCGGGTGAAGCTGTCGATTCCGGCCGGCAAGGTCAGCGCCAGCGCCGACCAGGCGCCAGCGCGCAATGACGTGATCAACCCGCTGCCTGCTGCCAACGGTGCACCGCGCGAAGCCGCCAACGGCGCCCCGCTGCGCCTGCTGCCAACCGTGCCCAACACGGATGCAGCGGCACCGGCCGCCGCAGGTGGCGCCACCGCCAGCAGTGAATTCGCCACCGATGCACAGGGCGACAATGCGCTGCGCACGCGTCCGCCGGTGACGACGCCGAATCCTGATCGTTCGTTCGTCTGGGTCCTGCTGCTGGCGCTGGCCGGTGGCCTGGTACTGAACCTGATGCCCTGCGTGCTGCCGATCCTCTCGCTGAAGGTGCTGAGCCTGGCGCAGAGCGGCGAAAGCGCGCAGCGCGCACGCAGCCACGCGCTCTGGTACACGCTGGGCGTGCTGGTCGCGTTCGCCGTGATCGGCGCGTTGATGGTCGGCCTGCGCGCGATCGGCAATGCCGTCGGCATCGGCTTCCAGCTGCAGCACCCGGGTGTGGTGGCGGCGCTGGCCTACATCATGTTCGCGGTAGGCCTGAGCCTGTCCGGCGTGTTCACCCTGGGCGGCGGCATCGGCAATCTGGGCCAGTCGCTGGCCAGCCGCAGCGGCCCGGCCGGTGACTTCTTCACCGGTGCGCTGGCCTGCGTGGTCGGCAGTGCCTGCGTCGGCCCGTTCATGGGTGGCGCGATCGCCTACGCGTTCATTGCCCCGCCGCTGAAGGCGATGACCGTGTTCCTGTTCCTCGGCCTGGGCCTGGCGCTGCCGTTCCTGCTGATCGGCTTCGTGCCGGCGCTCGCACGCCGCCTGCCCAAGCCGGGCCCGTGGATGGAAACGCTCAAGCACGTGCTGGCCTTCCCGATGTATGCCACCGCGCTGTGGCTGCTGTGGGTGCTGGGCAAGCAGCGTGGCGTGGATGGCATGGCGCTGGTGCTGGGTGGCCTGCTGCTGCTGGCGTTCGGCCTGTGGCTGTTCGAGCGCAACCGCTGGACCGGCTCGCGTGCGGTGACACTGCTGGGCGTACTGCTGGCGATCGGCGCGCTGGTGCCGGCCTGGGGTGTGACCCAGCTCGCACCGCCGGCGCGGGCCGCACAGGCCGCCAGCGACAACGTGGTCGAGTATTCACCGCAGTTGCTGGACCGCCTGCGCGCCGACAACCGCGTGGTGTTCGTCAACATGACCGCCGACTGGTGCGTAAGCTGCAAGGCCAACGAGCGCGCGGTGCTGTCGCGGCCGGAATTCAAGGAACTGCTCAAGCGCACCAACGCGGTGTACATGCGCGGCGACTACACCAATGTCGACCCGCAGATCACCACGTTCCTGGAAGAGCACAAGGCCGTCGGCGTGCCACTGTACGTGGTGTACGGCCCCGGCGCGCCGCCGACCGTGCTGCCGACCCTGCTGACCCAGGCGGTGGTGGAGGAAGCGCTGCTGCGCACCGCACGATGAAGTGGCAACGGCCAGCGCTGCTGTGGACAGCGGTGCTGGCCGCCGGCCTTGGCCTGTGGGCCGGCCATCGATTGACACCGGCGCCGGTGGCGCCTGAGGCCGTGCCGGGAGCGCCTGCTGTGGCGGCTGCCGCACCCACCCTGCAGGTCGGCGACAGCCTGCCCGCGCTGTCGCTGCCGGATCTTGAAGGCCGGCCGCTGGACCTGCGCCAGCACGCTGGCGGTCGCCCGCTGTTGATCAATGTCTGGGCCAGCTGGTGCGCGCCCTGCGTTGAAGAAATGCCCGAACTGGCGCGTTTCGCACATGTCCAGGGCGAGCACGGTGTGCAGGTGCTGGGACTGGCGCTGGATACGCCGGAGGACGTGCGCCGTTTCCTGCAGCGGGTACCGGTGGATTACCCGATCGTGATCGAGACCCCGGGGCCGCGCGATGCCAGCGTGCAGCTTGGCAATACACAGGGCCTGCTGCCCTACAGCGTGCTGTTCGATGCACAGGGGCGGCTGGTGAAGGCGAAGCTGGGGCCGTTCGCCCACGGCGAGATCGACAGCTGGGTGAAGTGAGGGTGCTTTTTTGCAGGGCTTGCAGCCCTGCACCCTGCTCAATGCAACGGCAACGGCCAGAGCCAAAGCCAAAGCGGGCTTTCCGTGGGATGGCGGGGCGGTGTGGCTGTGCAGGACACGCCGTAAACCCGTCCATGGGGGCTCGATGGCGCCATCCATGGCGCCAACGGTCCTGCACAGCCACACCGCCCCACCTTCGACAGATTCCGCCGGCTGTTGGTAGGTGTCGACCTTGGTCGACACATCTGTCAGATATCGAATGAAATTCCGGGGTCAGATCCGTTTTCCTACGGAAAACGGATCTGACCCCAAGAGTATTTCCGACAGATCGCGGAAATCTGTCGAAGGCGGGGTGGGTCCGGTTGAGTGGGCGTGAGCCGCATGGATGCGGCGACCGAGCTTACATGGACGTACTTGCAGCGTCCCCCTCAACCGGCCCCACCCCGCCAACCCACGGAAAGCCAGTTTGACGTTGACGTTGCTCCGGCTTGTAGCGGGTGCAGGGCTGCAAAGCCCTGCAACAAAACCCTCCTTGACCGTAGCCCGTCCGCCACGGAGAATTCCGCGATTAATTCTCATTTGCTGTTGCGCAGGATGCGGGCGGCAGCCTTCGGGGCCCCCTCCTTCGATGTTCAAGAACGTCCTGTTCCAACTGCACTGGCTGCTGGGCATCACCGCCGGCGCCGTACTGGCCGTGATGGGCCTCAGCGGCGCCGTGCTGTCCTTCGAGGATGAGCTGCTGCGAGCGGCCAACCCCGGCTTCGCCGAGATCGCTGAACACCATGCTGATGGCCAGCTTCCGCTCGAACTCAGCGAACTGGCAACGCTGCTGCAGGCCGGCGGTGATCGCCCCCTGCAGCGCCTGCGCGTGGATGCCACCGGCCAGCGACCGTCGGTGGCGCGCTTTGCTGGCGGCAAGGAACACTGGGTGTACTTCGACCCCTACAGCGGTGAGCGCTTCAGCGCCCTGCGCGGGCAGGCGCTCTTTGACTTCGTCGAGGACCTGCATCGGCATCTTGCCGCCGGTGAGCGCGGCAAATGGATCACCGGCAGCTGCGCCATCGCCCTGGTGTTCTTCACCTTGTCCGGGCTCTACCTGCGCTGGCCACGACGCTGGTGGCACTGGCGCAGCTGGCTGGCAGTGGAGTGGAAGCGCAGTGGACGCGGCTTCCTGTGGAGCCTGCACTCCGTGGCCGGCACCTGGGTGCTGTTGATCTACCTGATGAGTGCGCTGACCGGCCTGTGGTGGTCCTTCGACTGGTACCGCAGCGCCGCCAACACCCTGCTGGGCGTCGCACCGGCCGCCAAACACAAGGTCGCCGCCGACGCCACCCTGGACCTGGAGCGCATCGAAGCCACGCTGTATGCGCTGCCCGGCGTGCGCACCGGCTACATCGACCTGCGTCTGCCGGAGAAACCGGGGCAGGTACTGAATGTGCGCATGATGGCCGGTGACCCGTCGCAGCGCGGTGGGCGGCATGACCGCGCGCACGATCTGCTGCAGCTGGATCCGGCCAGCGGGGCCATCCTCGATTCACGCCCCTACGCGCGCCAGGGCACCGGAGGACAGCTGGCCACCAGCGTGTTCGCATTGCACTCGGGCAGTTACTTCGGCATGCCCGGGCGGGTGGTGGTGATGCTCAGCAGCCTGGGCATGAGCCTGTTCTTCATCACTGGCTGGCTGCTGTACCTGGACCGGCGCCGCAGCCAGCGCGATGCGCGCGGGCTGCGCAAGTCGCTACCAGCAACACCTGCAGATGGCGATGGCACGCCGTGGCTGGTGGTGCATGCCAGCCAGAGCGGACTGGGCGAACAACTCGCATGGCGCGCTGCCGCGCAGCTGCAAGCAACCGGCCATGCAGTGCAGGTTCTGCCGCTGGCCCGCGTCGATGCCGCGCGGCTGGCACGCACCGCACAGGCATTGTTCGTGCTGAGCACCTTTGGTGATGGCGAACCTCCGGATGCGGCGCGGGGCGCTGCGCGACGGCTGCTGGCACAAGCGCCGGATCTGTCGGGCCTGCAGTTCGGCCTGCTCGCCCTGGGTGACCGCCAGTACCCGCATTACTGCGCCTTTGGCCGCCAATTCGATGGCTGGCTGCTGGGCAACGGGGCACGTGCGCTGTTCGAGCGCATCGATGTCGATGCCGCTGCGATACCGGCGCTGCGCCAGTGGCAGCAACATCTAGGCGCGCTGACCGGCATCGCCACCGATGACAGCGTGCTGCCGGCGGCCACGCAGATGCACGAGTGGCGCCTGCTCGGCCGTGACCGCCTCAATCCAGGCAGCGTGGGCGGCGCCATCTGGCGCATCCGTCTTGCGCCACCGGCCGATGTGCAGTGGCAGGCGGGCGACATCCTGCACATCGCGCCCCGCCACAACGCGCGGCACGCCGTTGCGGTGCTGAAGGCACATGGGCTGGATCCCCAGCAGCCGCTGCTGATTGACGGCCAGCCGCGCACGCTGTTGGCGCTGGCCAGCGAGCGCGAGCTGCCCGATGCCGATGCTGCGCTGGCGGTGCAGGATGCCTGCCTCTGGCTGGCAGGGCTGCCACTGCTGCCGGGGCGCGAGTACTCCATCGCATCCTGTACGGATGACGGTGCGGTCGAACTGGTGGTACGGCTGGTCCATGACGAAACCGGACGCACCGGCCTGGGTTCGGGCTGGCTGTCGCTGCATGTGCCGGTCGGTGCCAGCATCGTGGCCCGCGTGCACCGCAACCCCGGTTTCCATCGCATTGGCGGTGCGCCGATGGTGCTGATCGGCAATGGCACCGGCATCGCGGGCCTGCGCAGCCTGCTGCGCGAAGCCGCGCATGCAGGTGAGCACGGGCACTGGCTGCTGTTCGGCGAACGCCAGCGCGCGAACGACTTCCTGTTCGCCGATGAGATCGAAGCGTGGCAGGGCGATGGCCATCTCGCGCGGGTGGACCTGGCGTTCTCGCGCGATGGTAAGGGCGGCTATGTGCAGGATCGCCTGCGTGCAGCAGCCGATGCCCTGCGCGACTGGATGCAGCGTGGTGCGGTCATCCACGTCTGCGGTTCGCTGCTGGGCATGGCCGAAGGCGTGGACCAGGTGCTGCGCGAAGCGCTGGGTGATGAAGAAGTGGAAACGCTGCTGGAGACCGGGCGCTACCGTCGCGACGTGTATTGAGCCACAAGGGTAGTACCGGCCGCCGGCCGGCATGATCAGGGGCGTGCCGGCCAGCGGCCGGCACTACCGGAGCACGATCAGGCCGCAGCGCGCGCCTGTGGCATCGACTGCAACTGGAACGCGCCCACCGCTTCGGTCAGCGCGTGTACCTGCGCCTGCATCTGCGCGGTGGAGGCACCAGCCTCTTCCACCAGGCTGGCGTTGCGCTGGGTACTGGCTTCCATCTGCACGATGGTCTGCTTCACCTGCGCGATGCCGGCATGCTGGTCCTGCGATGCACTGCGGATACCGGCCAGCAGTTCGGCCAGCTGCTGCACGCTGCCAACGATCTCGCCCATCGTGATGCCCGCCTGCTCGGCCTGCTGGTTGCCCTGGCCAACACGCGCCACCGAATCCTCGATCAGGCCCTTGATCTGTTTGGCCGCCTCCGCGCTGCGTTGTGCCAGCAGGCGCACTTCTGCGGCCACCACGGCGAAGCTGCGGCCCTGCTCACCCGCGCGCGCGGCTTCCACCGCAGCATTCAACGCGAGGATGTTGGTCTGGAAAGCGATGCCATCGATCAGCTGGGTGATGTCGCCGATCCGTCGCGAGGCCTCGCTGATGCCCTGCATGGTCGCGACCACCTGGCCAACGGCCTCGCCACCGCGCTGGGCCACTGCCGCCGCGCCCTTGACCAGCACGTCGGCACGGCCCGCGGCATCAGCATTGTGGCCAACGGTGTCGGTCAGCTCGTGCATCGACGCTGCCGTCTCTTCCAGGTTGGCCGCCTGCTGTTCGGTACGCTGCGACAGATCATGGTGACCGGCAACGATCTCACCCACACCGGTGTCGAGGCTGGACGTCGCCTGCTGGATGCGGGTGACGATGCGGCCCAGTTGCGCGACCGTGGCGTTGGCATCGTCACGCATGCGTGCGAACACGCCCTGCAGCTCACCTTCCATGCGCACGCTGAGGTCACCACGGGCCAGCGCCGCCAGAAGCGCCTGCAGATCGCCGAGGTTGGTCTCGAAGGTCGCCAGCAGGCGGTTGATGCTGGTCGACAACGTACGCACGAAGCCCTGTTTTCCCTCCAGCGCGATGCGGCCGTGCAGGTCGCCATGTGCGGCGGCGTCGACCAGTGCTGCCACTTCGGTTTCCAGCAGCGTTTCCAGCGCGCGGCTGCGCCACTCCACTGCCACGCCGAGGAAATGCCCTTCGTCGGTGATGGCATTGGCGATCAGCTGGTAGCGCACGCCGGCATGGCCGATCTCGCGCTCCTCGCTGTGGCGTACGCCGGCCAGGCTGGCCAACGCCGGATGCAGGCGTACCGCGTCGCTGCCCACCAGCGCTTCGTTCGTCAGTTCAAGCAGCTGCAGCAATGCCGGGTTGGCGTAGGCGACCTGCCCTTCCGCATCGATCACCATCAGGCCGGTCTGCGCGCTGTCCAATGCCTGGCGCACGCGGGTGTTGCCGCGGGCCACCGCACGCTCGATCTCGATGCGTGCGCGCAGGCGCTGCTGCATGTCGACCAGGCGCTGGGCCAGTTGGCCGATCTCGTCGTTGGCGTTGTAGACACGCAGGGTGGTGTCGAGGCGGTCGTCGGCGATGTCGCTGGCGAAGCGCAGGGTGTCCTGGATCGGCCGGCGCACCGCACGCAGCACCAGCACCAGGCTGGTGATCAGCACGCCGGCCACCAGCAGCAGGGTCAGTGCGAACAGCACGCTCATGGCGCGCGCGCCGGCCTGCTGGCGTGCCTGCGCCGTGGCCAGCGCCGCCACCTGCGCCCGCTGGAATGCGGCCAGTGCAGGCGCTACGTCCGCAGCGGCACCCAGCAGCGACTGCGCTTCCACATCCAGGCCGACACGGGCAGCGGCATACCCCAGCAATGCGGCCTGATACGCCTCCATCCCGGTGCGCAGGGTGTCCTGCACATCCGCAGGCAGGCCCGCCAGCGCGAGGTCGAACGGCAGCTTCTCCTCGCTGGCGCGGTCGGCGTGGGTGGAATCACCGTCGAGCAGCAGCAGTGCCTCCTGCCTTCGCATCTTCTGCAGGGACAGCGCCAGCGCGGGCCGTTGCTGCACATCCACCTGCGCCTGCAGAGTGTCGGCGGCCTGCTGCAGCTGCGCAGCGAGGCCGGCATCACCACGGCCCATCTCGTCGACCCGTTCGAACAGGGCGGCCACACCCTGCGAGAACGCGTCGGCGGCTTCGGTCAGCGCCTGCAGAGCCTTGCGTCGGCCAGCATCCATCGGCATCGCGCGCAGCGCCTGCAGATCGGTCTGCAACGCCTTCTGCGTGGCCAACAGCTGCGCGCGGTCGGCATCATCGAAACTGCGTGCATACTGGGCCTGCAGGCGACGCGCTTCGGCCACCCGCGTGGACAGGCTGGCAGCCAGATCGCTGCCGCGCTGGTAGCTGGCCTGGCTGCGCGCAGCCAGTGCGTTGGCATGGCCAGTCCAGGCGTAGACAGCAGCGATCGCCACCAGGCCCAGGCCGCAGATCCACAGTGTGGCCTTGAGCTTGTTGGCCACGCTGAGCCGATGTGGCTGCAGCCAGCGCAGCAGCCCGGGGGACGCCGAGTGCAACGCAGCAAGGCGCGTGCGCAGGGACCGGAGGTGGGGGACAACGGCCGACATGACAGACTCCAGGCGGAAAGACGCATCTGTATCGGCCTGACTCAGGACAACTTTAGGGCGCTCCTGGTCCACTCCCACCGATTGCTGGCGGACGCGGCCTTTGTACCCGGCACAGGCGACAGGGGGATGACACCCGCGCAATGCTTGACCTCAACCCCGGTTGGGGGAGCACAGTAGATCTCCCTCCCCCGCCCGGCGCGCGCATGACGACGCTCGATGTCCCCCGCTACCTGCAACGCCTGCAGCTGGATGCACCGCCACCGCTGACGCTGGCGGGCCTGACCCTGCTGCAGCAGCGCCACAACGCACTGCTGCCGTTCGAAACCCTCAGCTGCCTGCTGCGCGATGCAGTACCGATCGACCTGGACAGCGTGCAGCGCAAGCTGCTCGACGACCGTCGTGGCGGCTACTGCTTCGAACTCAATGGCGGCCTGCTGGCACTGCTGCAGGCGCTGGGCTTCGATGCACAGCCGTTGAGCGCGCGCGTGCTGCTGGCCGCCCAGGACGGCGAACTGACCGCACGCACCCACCTGCTGCTGCGCGTGCAGGTGGACGGCGATGACTGGCTGGTGGATGCCGGTTTCGGCAGCCTGACCCCGACCGTGCCGCTGCGCCTGCATGATCCGCAGCCACAGGCCACGCCGCACGAGCGCTACCTGCTGCGCCGACTGCCTGGCAACGGTGATTTCGTGCTGTCGGCCGAGTCCCACGATGGCTGGCGGGCGATGTATCGGTTCGACCTGCAGGCGCCGGCACCAATCGACAACGTGGTGGGCAACTGGTACGTGTGCACCCATCCCGATTCCAGCTTCCCCGGCCAGCTGCGCGCATCGCTGACCGGGCCGGACTGGCGCCGCACGATCGGCAGCGGCAACTACACCGAGTACCGCCCCGGCCAGGTACCGGACAAGCGTCCGCTGCACGATGTTGCCGACGTGCGCGAGGTACTGCAGCAACGCTTCGGCATGCAGTTGCCGGACGACCCACGGCTGGACCCGGCGATCAACGACTGGCTGCAGCGCTCACGCGCCGCAACCTTGTAGCGCCGAGCCCATGCTCGGCTGAGCTTGGGCTGCTGGGTCAACAGCAGCCGAGCATGGGCTCGGCTCTACGCAACCGCGCGCGCCTGCAGCGCGATACGGTTGCCTTCACTGTCGAAGATCTCGGCCACGCGCCAGTCGCCCGCGTCGGCCGGTCCGAAGCGCAGCGCAGCGCCCGCTTGCAGTGCACGCTCCAGGCTCACCTCCAGGTCATCAACCCCGATGTAGATGCGCGCACCGTGGACGGAGGGCAGATAGTCGGCCCCCCGCACCAGCGCCATGCTGGCACCGGCGGCCTCATCGGAAAACGGCAGGTAGGCCATCCGGCAGTCGTGCAGCACGATGGGTTCGTCCACCGCCACCTGCAGCCACCGCTGGTAGAACGTGATGGCCCGGCCCAGATCACTGACCGGTATTTCGACATGCAGGATGGGGTTCATGCCCGCAGCATAACCGGACACTGGTACCCCCTTGCAGGGCAGCAATGGCATGCTGGGAGCGCCCTCAGCGCGGAGTCCTGCATGTCCCTGTCCGACCATCGACGTACGCTGGCACCGCACGGCTTCCTGCGCGTGGCGATCAACCTGGGCAACCCTGTGCTGGCACAGGGCGATGCGCGCTCACCGCGCGGTCCATCACTGGAACTGGCGACCGCGTTGGCGCAACGGATGGGCGTGCAGGCCCGCTTCACCTGCCACGACGCCGCAGCCTCGGTGGTTGCCGCGGCCGCCGAAGATGCCTGGGATCTGGCCTTCCTGGCGATCGATCCGGCGCGTGCCGACGGCATCGCCTTCAGCGCGCCCTATGTGGAAATCGAAGGCACTTATCTAGTGCGCGAGGACAGCCTGGCGCAGCAGGTGGCCGACCTCGACCGCGAGGGGCTGCGTATCGCGGTGGGCCGCGGTGCAGCCTACGACCTGTTTCTCAGCCGTGAACTGCGCCACGCCATGATCGAGCGGGCCGAGACGTCGGCCGCTGCCATCACCCTGTTCGATCTGCAGCGCCTGGATGCCGCTGCCGGCGTGCGCCAGCCGCTGGCCGCCTGGGCGCAGGCGCATCCCGGCCACCGCGTGCTGGCCGACCGTTTCACCGTGATCCAGCAGGCGGTCGCGGCGCCGGCCTCGCGCCCGGCCGATGCATTGCAGGCGCTGTTCGAGGAAGTGGAGGCGATCAAGGCAGGCTCGTTGCTGGGCGAAGCCTTCGCCCGTGCCGGGCAGGCGGTTACGTTGGTACGGTGACTGCGGGACACACGCAGTCGAGCATGGCTCGACGCTATAAATGCGCGTCTGCCATGTGTCGCACATGCTCAGCAGCCTGCGCGTGCAACCAGTCGCGGAAGGCGAGGAAGCCGCGATGGCTGGCCGAGCGCTGCGGGTACACCAACCAATGCGGCCACGCCGTCTTCAGGCGCTGGCTGGACAGTGCGACCAGCTGGCCGGAGTCGAGCAGCAGCCTCGCCCGCGTCACTCGGCCGAGGGCCACGCCCACGCCGTCCAGAGCGGCGCGATGGTGCGCCTCCGAATCATCCAGCACCGCCACGAACCGCGCCGGCGCACTCTGCCCACTCAATGCAAACCACGCGCCCCAGGCGCCGTCCGGATCACCCAGCAGCGGCCACTGGTTCAGCGGCACGCGCTCGATCCCTCCCATGCGTTCGATCAGCGCCGGGCTGGCCATCGGCAGCAGCCACTCGTCGAACAGCGGCTCCACCACCAGGCCCGGCCACTGCCCGCTGCCCAGCCGCAGCGCGGCGTCGAACTGGCGCTGTCGCTCGAAGTCAATCAGGCGTTCACTCGACTGCAGGTTGATCTCGATCTGTGGATGCTCAGCAACGAAGTGCCCCAAGCGCGGCACCAGCCACGCCGACGCCATCGACGGTACCGCGCTGATCGTCAGCACGTGCTCGGCGCGTGCGGCATAGGGCTGGAAGGCCTCGTTGATCGCATCCAGGTGCGGCCCCACCTGGTCGAGCAGGCGCTGTCCCTCCAGGGTGAGCGAGACACCACGCGGCTGGCGGATCAGCAGCGGCTGCCCGAGCCGCTCTTCCAGTTGCCGCATCTGATGGCTGAGCGCGCTGACGGTCAGGTTCATCGACGCTGCCGCACGCGACAGGTTGCCCAGCCGGGCGGCAGCCACGAAGCCCTGCAGGGCATGGAGCGGAGCACGGGACATCAGGCTTGAAATCCTCTCACGTCACGCTTGCGGAAATGTCGCTTCTTGCCGCTTCATGCTGCCCGTATCGTGCAATCCACTCAAGTGGAGGCGCGCTCATGAACATCTTCGGCGGTTTGTTGTTCCTGCACGGCCACGTGGCCAGCGCCGAGCTGGCACGCCAGCTGGCCGGCCCGTCCACAGCGGCTCCGCCGCGCGCGCCGCAATTGGCCACGCCGGTTCAGCGGCCGCGAACCCGTTGAACGCTCTTCAACCTGCATACCAGCGTTGGACGTGTTCAGGCAGCCACGGCATTGGATCGATATCCAATGCCCGACAACCGTCGAGGGTGTCCCGCAGCACACCCTCGCCGGGGCCGCCCGGCATCCGCAGGCCTTCCTCTTCCGGAAGCTGCACCGCCGCCCAGTCGTGCAACCGGTCCATGCGCACGCGCAGCGCAGCCCGCAGCCATGCCTTCAGCGGGAAACAGCGATAGCCCTGTTCGCCCAACGCATCAACCGCGAGCAACAACGCCCGGTTGGCACCACGTACCCACTCGGTGTGGCCTCCGGCCTTGTCCTGGACCGTCATCGGCGCCGGTGCGCGGTGCGCCTTGAACGGCGAACGCAGCTGCAGCTCCAGATCCCGCGCATCGCGCTCGCTTTCCGCTTCCACCAGTGCACCGGCGTCGAGGTCGAAGAACTCGAACCAGCGCCGGTGCAATGCGCTGATGCGTCCGAGCGGATCACGTGAAAAGCCGATCTTCGCGTAGTCTTCCCACGCACAGGGGAAGACATAGGCAAAGACACGACCGTCGATGCGGATATCCGATTGCATGTGCGCAGGCTGCCTCGTCAACAGCCCGGGCGCAACCGGGCGTTACCGTGTGCACTGCGGCGCTTGGGCAGTGCGGCTTCATGCCGCTGCGGACTATCCTTGCTGGCTGTCGCTGTCATCACCGCCGCCATGCCCTCTGCTGCACCTGCCCCCCTACCGGCCTCGTCCATCACTCTGGAAGCGGCCACCTTTGCGGTGATTCACCAGTACAACGCGGACATCGCCAGGCAACCGGCTTCGCTGACCAAGCTGATGACCGCCTATGCGGCTTACGAATGTGTGGAAGAGCGCGGGCGTTCGTGGGACGACGAAGTCCCCATCGCCGCCGACGACGTGCATGCGGTCGCCGACGATGAAACGCGCATGGGCCTGGTGCCCGGCGAGACAATCTCCCTGGCGCGCCTGCTGGAAGGGTTGATGGTGGTTTCCGGCAATGACGCTGCATTGGCGATCGCGCGCCACCTGGACGGATCGCAGGCGGCATTCCTGGAACGCATGAACCGGCACGCACGCCAGCTCGGGCTGGGCAGCACCTGTTTTGCCAGCGTGTCGGGCATCACCACACCGCACCATGCCTCCAGCGCGCGCGACATGGCGGTGCTGGCCGCCCGCCTGTTGAACGATCATCCGCAGATCCTGGCGATCACCGCGCAGCGCGCGTTCGCCCATGGCAGCTTCAACCGCAGCAACCAGAACGCCCTGCTCGGCGAAGACGGCGTGGACGGCTTGAAGACCGGCTACACCCAGGCCGCAGGCTTCTGCCTAGCCGCCACCGCGTGCCGGCCAGTACCCGGGCGGGACCAGCCGGTACGGCTGATCACCGTGGTGCGGGGCTCTGCAAGCCGCGACGCGCGCGACGCACTGGTGCGCGACCGGCTGGCCGCGGGATTCGCCGCTCTGGCCGGCGGCTGACCGCTCGTGCGGCTCAGCGCCGCTTGACCGTCGCCACGATTAGCCGCTGCAGCTCGGCCACGGCACCGGCCTTGTCCAACGCGCCGGCAACAACACCCTCTGAAAGGGCTTCAGCCGCACCGAGGATGGCCCAGCGCCCCGCCAGCGACACCGTGCCGCCGGTTGCGAACGGGCCCAGCCAGACCTGGCAGTTGTCGATGAAATCCTGCTGGTAGCGCCGTCGCACCTCATACAGTTCCGGCGCCCCCACCAGCGCGGCGAGGATGCCTTGCACTTCGCTCCCCTGGCTGAGGACGCAGTCGATGTAGCCGGAGGCGATGGCCGCCGCCCGATCGACCAGTTGCGACCGGGCGCGGCCGATGCGCTCGTGGAAGACCACGGTCTGGCGTCCGTCATAGTCATCGTAGAGCGCCGCCAGCAAGCCATTGCGGGTCACGAAGTGATCGTAGGCCACAGGCTTGGTCACGCCCGCCGCCTCGGCCAGCCGCCCCAGCGTCAACGCTCCGGTACCTTCTCCGCGAACCAGTGCCCAGGCCACATCCAGCAACTGGCGGGTGCGTTGCTCCCGGGTCATTCGGCGGCGCGTGGGGGTGGCGTTGGCGGGCATCGGCGGAGCACGGCGATCAGCGCATCGGAACACCGATTTTACGGCCGATCGCCAGCGCGGTCTGCAGATGCGCTTCAGCGGCACCGGTATCGGCGTCCAACAGCAGGTCGGACGACAGCACGCGTGCGCCGCAATAGTCGAAGATGCCCATGTCGATCTGCGTCCTCATTGCCGCGTCGTAGCCACGACGTTCGACCATGGCTGCGTCGGCGCCGCCCAGCGCCACCAGATGCACATTCAGGCGCTGCAGCTTCTTCACCAGCCTGCCCTGCGCGTCCTGCGCGTAGGCCCAGTCGTTGGTGAACACACGGTCGATCCAGCCTTTCAGCAGCGCCGGGAACGACCACCAGTACAACGGGAACACCAGCACCAGCGTATCGGTGGCATCCAGCCTCGCGTGCTCGGCAGCGACATCGGCGGGTACCGCGCCGGTGCTGCGGAACAACGCCTGGTCCTGCGGGTTGAAGCGCGGATCGAAGCCTTCGGCCATCAGGTCGGCATAGGCCACGGTGTTGCCGGTGTCGGCCGCGGCAATGGCATCACCGATGCGACGCGCCATCGCGTGGGTCAGTGAACCGGGCTCAGGGTGGGCGATGACAATGAGGCTGTGCATGGGGATCTCCAGGCATCAATACCTACCAATGGTAAGTATCGATTCCGGGGAAACCAGCGCCACCGATGGGACGCTGTTTTCGCGTCCAACGTATAGTGCGGCGGTTCCCGCTGAGCTGCCCGACGATGCACCGGTATCTGCTTGCCCTTCTGCTGGCCCTGCCGATGGCAATGGACGTTACGCCCGCGCTGGCCGGTGAACTCAGTCCGGAAGACTCGGCCGCATTGCGCAAGGAGGTGCAGGCGATGATGGGCGCCTTCGCCCGTGGCGATACCGAGCTGATCATCGCGCGTACCCATCCCAGCCTGAAGCAGCTGGCCGGTGGCGACGAGGCCTATGCGCGGGCGACCCGCGACACGGTGAAGGCGCTGCGCAAGGCCGGCGTCACCATCATCAGCGACGAGGCAGGCGTGCCGGGCCGCACCTATGCGGCCGGTGACGAGGAAGTCTGCTTCGTACCGCGCCAGTCACTGCTGCGCGTGCGCGAAGCGCCGATGCGCAGCACGTCATTCATGGTTGCTGTGCGACGCGTCGGTACAACGCAATGGCGCTATCTGGACGGCGCGGCGATGCTGGACAACCCGGCACTGCTGCGGCAACTGCTGCCGGCGCTGGAGCCGGGCGTGACGCTGCCCAGGGGTGGGATGGAAGCGCTGTAGTCGCAGGCGCGCGTCCATCCACGCCCGGGCTGGATCCATTGCAGGCCTGGGTGTGTGTCAGCGGAACAGCGCGTTCAACGCCGCGCCCGAAGCCGCCTGCTGCAGGCCATCGAAGCGTCCGTCCTGCACGATCGGCTGGGTCGCCTGCATCAACCCACCCCACGCAGCTCGCGCCAGCGCACCGCCCAGGCTGACCCGTCGCACGCCGAGTGCGGCGATGTCCTGCAGGCTCAGCGGTGTCGGTCCACCCACCAGCAGGTTCACCGGCTTCGCCCCCGCAGCGGCAACCACCGCGCTGATCTGTTCGCGCGTGCTGACGCCCGGTGCATACAGCACATCGGCGCCGGCCTCGGCATAGGCGCGCAGGCGCTGCAGGGTGTCCTCCAGATCCGGCACGCCAACGAAGAAATTCTCGGCCCGCGCGACCAGCAGCACATCGACCCCCGCGCGGTCGATGGCCGCACGTGCTGCACACAGTCGCTCGACCGCCTGCCCGATCGGCCGCAGCGGCGCATCGGCCACGCCGCTGGCGTCCTCGATCGACAGCGCCGCGATACCGGTGTCGATGGCCGCCGCCACCGCCTCGCCCACTGCCTGTGGCGTGGCGCCGAAGCCATCACCGAAGTCGGCATTCAACGGCAATGGGGTCGCTGCCGCCATCAGCCGCAGATGTTCCAGTGTGGCCTGCAGCGAAACCGCCCCATCCGGCCGCCCTTCACTCCAGGCGCAGCCGGCACTGGTCGTGGCCAGTGCCTGGAAGCCCTGCCGCTGCAGGTAGCGGGCGCTGCCCACGTCCCACGGATTGGGCAGCACGAAACAACCGCGCGCATGCAGCTGGCGGAAACGCGCGCGCTTGCGCTGGGTGTCGGCATCAAGCGAGGTCATGGCGGGTTCCCGGGCGGCGGACCTGCACCCTAGCCCGCCCCGCGGCGGCACTCAATCACGGCGTGGGCCAACGTGCATGAGGTGATGCCGGCTGCTTATTGGACACCACCGTGCACGCTGCCCGAGCGTGCTTGCCTGCCACACAGTGCCCCACGGAGCCCCAGATGCGCCCGGACCCGCAGACCCTGATCGATGCCGGCGACGATGACGCCCATTGGGCCGACCTGCTTTCACCCGCGCGCCGTCGCCTGATCGCGTCGGCCGGGCTGGCCGCTGGCGGCCTGGCCAGCGCGTCGGCTGCCACCGCAGCCGCGCGCAGCGACAACGCCGTGAACACCACCGAACCCGGGCGACCCGGCTTCCGCGCCATCGTTCCGCCGGCGCCCGAGGGCCGCAGCCCCTGGGGCCAGGCCACGGCCAGCGAGCCTACCCCGCGCCCGGCCAGCGTGCGTCCCGGCGAGGCCACGCTTCCCACGCGCCCGCGCGCCTACACCGACATCAAGAGCTACCACGCTCACATCTACTTCGATGAGGACAGCTTCGAAAAGGCCGCGCTGCTACTGCGCTGGGCCGCCGAGCGGTTCCCGGTGGAGCTGGGCAACTGGAACCTTGAGCCGCGTGGGCCGCATGTCACGCCCTCGTTCTATTTCGGCTTCACCAACGACCTGCTCCCCGTGCTGGTGCCCTGGCTGCAGCTCAACAGCCTGGGCCTGACCATCCTGATCCATCCCAACACCGGGGACGGCCGCGCCGATCATCTGTATTACGCGTTGTGGGTGAACCGCGCGCAGCCGGTCAATGCCTACAACTGGCCGGCGCCGAAGCCCGGGCAGCCGGAACCGCTGGAAGAGGTGTTCCCGAACGTGGTGCCGACGGTGCCGCTGGAGACCTGACCCGCCTTTCCGGTGGGTGCGTAGCTTGCTGCGCAACCTGGGCCTGCCCTTCGGTGCGTACGTAGCTTGCTGCACATGGAACTTCCTTCATCCACGCATGGCGTGGATCTACTGACCGGCAGCCCGTCGCCCGCGCTTGGCGCGGATCCCCCGGCGTGGCCCATGCCGCCATCGTCGGCCTACGTGCATCCATCCCCCGCCCGCAAGGCATTCAGCGCGCCTTGATCCGCCGCCCCGCATAGGGCCGCAAGCGCTTCCGCAGATTTCAAACGTTCGATTGAAACGCTGCAAACTTCGCCGAACTGGACAGCATCCGCCGGTTCCGCCAGACTGCCGCCCTTTCCCGTCTTCCGGATCCCATGGCGAAGCTGCTGGTCCTGCACGGCCCCAACCTCAACCTGCTCGGCACCCGCGAGCCGGAGGTCTACGGCCACACCACGCTGGCCGACATCGACCAGGCCCTGGTTGCCCAGGCCTCGGCCGCCGGGCACGCCGTAGAGAGCCTGCAGTCCAACGCCGAGCATGTACTGGTGGACCGCGTGCAGGCCGCACGCAACGACGGCACTGCCTTCATCCTGATCAACCCCGCCGCGTTCACCCACACCTCAGTGGCCTTGCGCGATGCGCTGGCGGCGGTGGCGGTGCCGTTCATCGAAATCCACCTGTCCAACCCGCATACCCGCGAACCGTTCCGCCAGCACAGCTACTTCAGCGACAAGGCGATGGGCGTGGTGTGCGGCTTCGGTGCCGACAGCTACCGCTACGCGATGGACGCGGCGCTGCTGCGGGTATCCGCCACCTGATTGTCGACCCGGGCGCCCACGGCGCTCTCCTCACCTAGAAGAAACCAAAGAGGCCCTCATGGATCTGCGCAAAATCAAGAAGCTGATCGACCTGCTGGAAGAGTCGAACCTGGCTGAGATCGAAATCAAGGAAGGCGAAGAGTCGGTGCGCCTGTCGCGCGCGCCGGTGGCCGGCTACGCCGCCCCGGTCGCCGCCCCGGTGTATGCCGCTCCGGCCGCTCCGGCGGCGCAGGCGATGCCGATGCAGTCGCCGACCGAAGCCTCCACCGGCGGCACCGCCAAGCCGGGCCCGGCACTGCCGGAAGGCCACGTGCTGCGCTCGCCGATGGTCGGCACCTTCTACGCCTCGTCCGCCCCGGACAAGCCGGCCTTCGTCACCGTTGGCCAGCAGGTCAAGGAAGGCGAGACCCTGGCCATCATCGAAGCGATGAAGATGTTCAACCCGATCGAAGCCGACACGTCCGGCACCATCGTCGCCATCCTCGGCGAGAACGGCCAGCCGGTCGAATTCGACCAGCCGCTGTTCGTGATCGGCTGAGGGGCACGCCATGCTCGACAAAGTCGTCATCGCCAACCGAGGGGAGATCGCGCTGCGCATCCTGCGAGCGTGCCACACCCTCGGCATTCGCACGGTGGCCGTGCACTCCACGGTCGACCGCAACCTCAAGCACGTGGCCATGGCCGACGAGTCGGTCTGCATCGGTCCGGCGCCGTCGCCGCAGAGCTACCTCAACATCCCGGCCCTGATCGCCGCCGCTGAAGTCACCGACGCCCAGGCCATTCACCCGGGCTACGGCTTCCTGTCGGAGAACGCCGACTTCGCCGAACGCGTGGAGGAGTCCGGCTTCATCTTCATCGGCCCCAAGGCCGACACCATCCGCATGATGGGTGACAAGGTCGAGGCCATCCGCGCGATGAAGGCCGCCGGCGTGCCGTGCGTTCCCGGCTCGGGCGGCCCGCTGGGTGAGGACATCGTCGCCAACACCAAGATCGCCCGCGAGATCGGTTACCCGGTCATCATCAAGGCGGCCGGCGGTGGCGGTGGTCGCGGCATGCGCGTGGTGCACGCCGAAGCCTCGCTGAAGACCTCGATCGAAACCACCAAGAGCGAAGCCAAGGCCGCGTTCGGCAATGGCGAGGTCTACATGGAGAAGTTCCTGGAGAATCCGCGCCACGTGGAAATCCAGGTGCTGGCCGACGGCCAGGGCAACGCCATCCACCTGGGCGAGCGTGACTGCTCGATGCAGCGCCGCCACCAGAAGGTGGTGGAAGAAGCGCCGGCACCGGGCATCACCGCCGAGCAGCGCGAGCAGATCGGCAAGGTGTGCGTGGAAGCCTGCATCCGCATCGGCTACCGCGGCGCCGGCACCTTCGAGTTCCTGTACGAGGACGGCCGCTTCTACTTCATCGAGATGAACACCCGCATCCAGGTGGAGCATCCGGTCACCGAAATGGTCACCGGCATCGACCTGGTGGCCGAGCAGCTGAAGATCGCCGCCGGCCAGAAGCTGTCGATCAAGCAGAGTGACGTGGTGCTGACCGGCCATGCCATCGAATGCCGTATCAACGCCGAGGATGCAGAAACCTTCGTGCCGAGCCCGGGCACCATCACCGGCTTCCATCCGCCGGGCGGTCCCGGCGTGCGCGTGGACACCCACATCTACAGTGGCTACCGCGTGCCGTCGAACTACGACTCGATGATCGGCAAGCTGATCGTGCACGGCCCGGACCGCGAAACCGCCATTGCCCGCATGCGCGTGGCACTGAGCGAAATGGTGGTCGATGGCATCAAGACCAACGTCGCGCTGCAGCAGCGGATCATGCGCGACAAGGGCTTCCAGGCCGGTGGCCAGAACATCCACTACCTGGAAAAGCGTCTTGCCGAGCGCAAGAACAAGCCGATCGCACTGACCTGATCGGCGCCGCGTGCTGGACATGAAAAGGGCGGGGATATCCCCGCCCTTTTCCGTTGCTGCAGCGCCGAGCCCATGCCCGGTGCTACAGCAGGCGCGTCAGCGCTTGTCGGCAGCTTCGGCCGGGATCTGCGAGTTCGCCAGCGGACGCACGCCGTTGGGCGAGGTCGGGTCGACGATCACCATGGTCTCGGTCGAACCATCCGGCCACACCACCTGGAAGGTGCTGCCCGCCGGCAGCGACGCAAACGGCATGCCGCTCTGCGCCCGATAGACCGCGGCCACCTGGCTGGCACCGGCACGGCGCACGTCTTCCTGCGCCTTCACAGTAGTCAGTTCCACCTTCGACAGATGCCGGTAGCGATCTTCATAGGTATCGATCATCAACAGGCCAACGGCGCCGGCCGAGTAGGCCACGAACAGGGCCACCCAGAACCAGAACTTGGCCCCGTGCAGGAATCGGCGGTAGTTCATTGCTCGTTCCTCTTTCCAACCAATCGCTTGATCCATTCCTTCATCTTCCCAGCGCCCTGCCGCGATACCGCAGCGTCATACACGAAATCCCGGAAATCCTGCGTACCATCCTGCGAACAGATCCCTCCGTTCGCACAAAAACTGTTGACCAGCACACTGTCTGCCCCACACGGTAGACCGAGTTCGCAGGCCGCGAGCCGCCATGCGAGTTCACTCAGCTGCTCGCCCGCCACCAGCCCGCTGAGCGCGCGGTCACCCGAGGCACGCACGCCCATCCCCGGAGCGATGGCCATGAAGGCCTCCGGGTCGCGCGAGGTGCGCACCCGTTCAACCAGGTCACGGCGGTACTCGGGACTGTCCTGCAGCGGTTCGCCCTCGGCGAACAGGGCAGCCTCGGCAGCCAGGTTGCCCTGTGCAGCCGCCTTGCGCCGTTCGGACAGCACCAGGGCCGTGCCCAGCTTGTCGCCCGGCACGAACCCGCCGCAACGCTGCGCGACGCGTTCGCGCGCCTTCTCCATCGCCGGTGCGGCAGTCAGGCCCAATCCGGCCAGCACGTTGTTGTCCAGGCGGTAGCCACCCGGATCGACCGCATACTGCGCGCAATAGTCGTAGACACGGCTGAGCATCCAGCGCGCCTCGTGATTGCCTTCGTCCGCCTGCGCACGCAAACGCTGCGCATAGGCGTAGAGGTCGGTGGCCTCTTCGAGATCAGCGCGGATATCCAGGGGCAGCCCGGACGGCAATGCACCGCCACGCTCGAAGGGTGCCAGCCGGCGCGCGAGCGCCTCCGGCATCACCGGCAGCGGTGCCGCACTGTCAGTGGCCGCCCCCCCAACCGCCAGATCCGCCGAGGCTACCGAAGAAGCCGGAGCATGGCCGCTGGCCCGATAACCGGCCACGCCCAGCACGGCCACGGCCGGCAGCACGAGCAACCAGGTTTTCAGGGTAGGAGCGAAGGCCATCGGCGGCGGCGGGCGATACGGCACACAGGAAAGCACGAAGTTTAGCAAGGCCCGACGGGCCTGTCTGAACGGGCTTCGTTCATCCAGGCACAGCATCTCAGGCAATACGGAGACGCTCCGATGGTCTAGCATGGCCCCCTTTCCCGCGATTGCCCCCACCACCATGCCGTTCCTGGAACTGACCCTGCGCTGCACCGAAGCCACCCAGCCCCGCTATGAAAATGCGCTGGAGGACGTGGGTGCACTGGCCGTGACCCTGCTCGATGCCGAGGCCGATACCAGCAACGAACAGGCCATTCTCGAACCAGGCGTGGGCGAGACCCCGCTGTGGGACACCCTGGTGCTGAGCGCGCTGTTCCCCGCCGACAGCAACGCGCTGTTGCTGCTGGCCGCACTGGAATCCTTCGATCCGGAACTGGACTGGAGCAGCGGCAGCTTCCGCGCGGTCGAGGATGAAGACTGGGAACGCGCCTGGCTGGACCAGTTCAAGCCGATGGATTTCGGCAGCCGTACCTGGATCGTGCCGTGGAATCACGAACTGCCCGACGCCGCACAGGCCGCCGACGCCGCCGTGGTACGGCTGGACCCGGGCCTGGCGTTCGGTTCGGGTACCCACCCGACCACCGCACTGTGCCTGCGCTGGCTGGACCAGTTGGCCGTGGATGGCCTGCTGCAGGGCCAGCGCGTGCTCGACTTCGGTTGCGGCTCGGGCATCCTTGCACTGGCCGCGCTGAAGCTGGGCGCCGCTGAAGCCATCGGCGTGGACAACGATCCGCAGGCGCTGGTCGCCACCGCCGACAATGCCGAGCGCAACGGAGAACAGGCCCGCATGCACGTGTACCTGCCGCAGGACGAACCGGCCGCGACCTATCCGATCGTGGTCGCCAACATCCTCGCCTCGGCGCTGGATGCGCTGGCCGAACTGCTGGCCGCACGCGTCGCCGCCGGCGGCCGCATCGCCCTGTCCGGCATCCTGCATGGCCAGGAAGGCGAACTGCTGCAGCGCTACGCGGCCTGGTTCGATGATCTGCAGGCCACCCAGGACGGCGACTGGATGCGCATCACTGGCGTGCGCCGCGCCTGATCGTGGTTGAATGACCGCTGGATCCGAGCCCGCGCCCTGAGCATGTCCGAGCCGAACCCACCCCGCCGCCCCCTGGCCACCTTCCTGCGCAAGACCCCGGAAGGTGAGGTTGCGCCTGCGTCCGATCCGCGCATGCAGGATCAAACCGGGCAGACAACGCCTGTGGAGCAGGTGCAGGCCGAGCCCAGCAATCTGGCGCAACCACCGGCCACACAAATGCGACACGACGATGACGCTGTCATCGTTGCTGAAGCTGCAGCCATCGAACCGGCGCTGGCCGCGGTGCAGGCAACGGCGGTCACCAGCGATGCCCCCAGCTTCCTCGGCAGCGCACGCCAGCGCACGCTGCCAGCCCCCCGCTGGCACTGGCTGCTCGTCGCCGGGCTGGCGTTGTTGCTGGTCCTGCAGAGTGTGCTGGCCGACCGTGCGCGGCTGGCTGCCGACGCCGGCAACCGCGTATGGCTGGGGGCACTGTGTGGCGTGCTGCGCTGCAGCCTGCCCGCCTGGCACGAGCCCGCTGCGTTCACCATGACCAGCCGCGAGATCCGCCCCTTGCCAGGCCAGGCCGGCGTGCTGCAGGTGCAGGCCAGCATCCGCAATGATGCGCGCTGGGCACAGGCGTGGCCGGACCTGCGGCTGTCATTGTCCGATGCCGATGGCCGGGTGATCGGCAGCGGCGTGTTCACGCCCGCGCAATACCTGGGTGAGAACCCCGGCGCAGCCCTGCTGGAACCGGGCCAGAGCGCGCGCGTCGCGTTCCGGGTACAGGAGCCCGCTGCGTCCACCGTCGCATTCACCTTCGACTTTCTCTGACCGGGGGCAGGCGACCAGCCGTGGCAGGCCGGGCACGCTCGCGCTAGACTGGCCGCCACCACCTCGTCCGGCCGCGCGCTCCGCGCGCACGGGCCAACCGAATCGGGAACCCCCTTGAACGCTGTCCTTTCTCGTCCTGACAACAGTCGTGGCGCTCCCCGGCCACCGCTGCGTGAACACGTCGCCCAGTCCGTGCGCCGCTACCTGCGTGACCTTGATGGCTGCGATGCGGACGATGTCTACGAGATCGTGCTGCGCGAGATGGAGATCCCGCTGTTCGTGGAAGTGCTCAACCACTGCGAAGGCAACCAGAGCCGCGCCGCGGCGATGCTGGGCATCCACCGTGCCACCCTGCGCAAGAAGCTGAAGGAATACGGCATCAGCGCGTAAGCGCGCGCCTGGGTGGCGCCAGCCGCTGGCGGGCAACCCAATGATGCACGATGGCACGATGTTGCAGTTGCCGGCCAGCGGCCGGCACTACCGGTAGATCCACGCCATGCGTGGATGGAAGCCGGCAGAATCAACCGCCGCCGCCCGCCTTCCAGTAATACCGCACCACGTGGAAGAACACCGGCGCGGCAAAGCACACCGAATCCAGCCGGTCGAGCATGCCACCATGGCCCTCGATCATGTGGCCCCAGTCCTTGATGCCACGGTCGCGCTTGATCGCCGACATCACCAGGCCGCCCCAGAACCCCATCAGGTTGATCAGCAGCGACAGGCCGAACGCCTGCAGCGGCGTGAACGGGGTGATCCACCACAGCGCTGCGCCCAGCGCGCTGGCACTCAGCACGCCACCGACGAAGCCCTCCACCGTCTTCGATGGCGACAGCTTCGGCGCAATCAGATGCTTGCCCAGCAGCTTGCCCCAGATGTACTGCAGCACGTCCGAGGACTGCACCACGATCACCAGGAAAGCGAACAGCAATACGTTGCGCGCCGGATCGTAGCCCGGCACGTGCAGGTTCAGCAGCAGCGGCACGTGCGAGATGCAGAACACGCAGATCATCAGGCCCCACTGCACCTTCGCGGTCCGCTCCAGGTAGTGCGTGGTGTCACCGCCGATGGTCGACAGGATCGGCAGGAACAGGAACGCATAGACCGGAATCAGCAGCGTGTACATGCCGTACCAGTCGATCCACACCAGGTAGTACTGCCACGGCAGGACGATGTAGAACGCGGCCAGCAGCGCGTAGTAGTCGCCCGAGCGGGTCGGCGCCAGCGTGATGAACTCGCGCAACGCGAACAGCGAGATGATCGCGAACAGCACGATCACCCCGGCACGTCCGAAGAACAGCGCCAGCCCGACCACGATCGCCATCACCCACCAGGCGCGGATGCGTGACACCAGGTTGGCGATGACTGCACTGGGCTGGCCGCGCTGGCGCCAGCGCAGGGTCTCGGCCACCAGCGTGGCCAGCACCAGCACCGCCCCCACACCGGCAAACAGCAGGCCGGTCTGCTGGCCGACACTCTGCGTTGCCAGATCGCCAGATACATCCAGCACGAAACTCATGCACGACCTCCATTCGGCGCCAGGTCCAGCAGCGCCTGTCGGCTGCGGGCCAGGAAGGCGGCCTTGTCCTCGTCAGCCTGCAGCCGCAGCGGCGTACCGAAGGTGGCCGTGCACAGCAGCGGCAGCGGCAGGAACCGGCCCTTGGGCATCACCCGCTTCAGGTTGTCGATCCACACCGGCACGAACTCCAGTTCCGGTCGTTGCCGTGCCAGGTGGTAGATGCCGCTCTTGAACGGCAGCAGCGGCTCATCGCCCACATTGCGCGTGCCTTCCGGAAACAGGATCAGCGAGCAGTCTTCGTCCACGGCCTCGCGCAGTACCTGCAGCGGATCCTGCTGACGATGCCCGGCCTCGCGCTCGACCAGCACACCGTTGAACACCGCGTCGATCAGGTAGCGGCGCAGGCCGTCGCGCTGCCAATATTCGGCCGCGGCCACCGGGCGCACCTGCCGTCGCAATGCCGGTGGCATCGACGACCAGATCAGCACGAAGTCACCATGGCTGGCATGGTTGCCGTAGTACACGCGACGCTCGCTGGACGGCGCACAGCCGATCCACAGCGCGCGGGCGCCGGTCACCACATGGATCGCGCCACTGCAGGCGCGGGCAATCAGTTCGGCAAGCATCGGTCCCTCCCGTTCACGTCTGCGGCCACAACACGGCCACCACCAGCAGTACGAACTGCACTGCGGTCAGCAGGTACTGGCGCAGCAGCAGGCGGCGCATGCCGGCCCAACGCGCATCCCAGCCGCGCAGTTGTGCAGCGGGCGAGGCACGGCGCAGGCCACTGTCGTGCAGCAGCTGATCGGTGCGGCGCGCGGCGGCTTCGTCGTGCAGGCCCTCATCGCGCAGCAGCTGCAGCAGGTCGGCATCCAGCCCCACACGCCACGCGTGGTAGGCCTGTGCGATGCCCGCGGCAACACTGAGCAGCAACAGCCCGGCAGCGATCATCGCCAGCCCCGTCTCGATGCCGAGCAGCAGCAACGCCACCAGCAACAGGCCCAGCGACAGGCATGCCGGCCAACGCCCCTGCCGCAGCAGCAGCTGCATGGTCGCCAGATCGGGAACGGTGCTCATGCGCGCGCTCCTGCTGCAGCGGTGATGGCATGCAGATGCGCCGCGCCCAGCACGATGCCGGGGCGTGCCACACGCACGATCGCGACCGCAGCGTCAGCATCGGCCGCACGACCGCTGCGCAGCAGCCAGGTGGCCACGCTGGCCGCACTGCGCGAATAGCCCAGCGCACAGCACACCAGCAACGGTCCGTGCGCATGGAGCCGCTCGATGGCCTCGACTGCCTCGCGCAGCTGCTCCGGCGTGGGCACTACCAGGTCCAGCATCGGCACACTGGCGTACGCCGCGCCTGGCGCGCGGCAGGACAGCTCGGCACAGGCATCCACCACGCCCGACAGTGGCGGCGGCAACGCGCCGTCGGGAATGCGCCCCAGCCACACGCCGTCCATCACCGGCACCGGCTGCGGCACACGCCGCGTCCATAGCCGCGAATTGATCCAGGCTGCACCCAGGTACGGCGCCAGCAGCCAGCGCGCGGCCACGGTCAGGCGACCATCGGCGCGTTTCTGGAACACCGCCGCACCCAGCCCGGCATAGGCCAGCGCCACCAGCAGCAGCGACACCACCGGCCACAGCAGCCAAAGCGCCGTGCCCCCCAGCACCACCACCGGCACCAGCAGCACCCCCGCGCCCAGCAGATAGAACGAGGCCAGGCGCCAGCGCTTTGGATCACGCGCCGTGCGCCAGGCCCGCAGCGGCGGCGTACCCTGCTCCGGCCACAGCCATACGCACAGCCAGCCGGCCAGCAGGCCGGTCGGGATATCGATGAAATGATGCTGGAACGTGGTCAGCACCGAGACACCGATCAGCAGTGCCCACACATGCAGCACCCAACGCCACACGCCGTGCAGGTACTGCGCGAACTTCACCCACAGCACGATCAGCAGCACGATGTGCAGCGATGGCGCCTGGTTGAACGGCTTGTCGAAGCCCAGCAGCACATCGAACAGCCAACCGAACACGCCGCCGATCTCCGGCCGCTCGAAACTGAAGCGCAGCGGCCACAGCAGGAAGCAGGTGACCGCGATCAGCTGTGCACTGAACAGCCGCAGCGCATGCCGGTCCAGTTCCAGACGTTGCCGGCACAGGAAGAAGGAGACCGCATAGAACAGGTCGATCGACCAGTACGGAACGATCGTCCACGGCACGAAGGGAATGCGCGTCTCCCAGGCGAACGCCATCACCGGCAGCGTAGCGTGGCGGCCGGCCATCCAGTTGGCGAAGCCGTAGCTGGCAAAGAAGAACGGACCCAGCAGCGCCAGCCACAGCAGCGCGCGCCGCCAGGGGCGCCCTTCCGCGGCCAGTGGGGTTGCGGCCAGCGTCGCCATCACGCGGTCCGGCGCGCCAGCGACACGGTGAAGATGCCGAAGTCATCGATGCGCTGCGCCACCTTCTCGAACCCGGCCAGGCGCACCAGCTCATCCATCTCCTGCTGGGTACGGCGGCGCATCACCCACGCGGCGCCGCCTCGATGGCTGGTCAGCGCGCGGGCGATGAATTCCAGCTGCGGGTGCCAGGGCTGGCCGGTGTAGGCCAGGTAGCCGCCCACCGGTACGGTTGCGGCGATGCCCTGCAGCGAGCGCAGCACGGCGTCGTTGTCGGGGAATAGTTCGTACAGGCCCGATACCACCGCCAGCGTAGGCGCCGGGTCCACCGCCGCCAGTTGCGCGGGATCGAACGCATCGCCCTGCTCGAAGTGGGCGATGTCGGCTACGCCGAGGCGCTCGATCAAGGCCTGGCCCTGGGTCACGTTCAGATCGCTGAAATCACGCAGCACGATGCGGTCGGCGCGCTGTTCGCCCTGGCCCAGCGCTTCCAGCACATAGCGGCCATGGCCGGCGGCCACGTCCAGCACGCGCACCGGCGTGCCCCGCCCGCGCAGTCGCTGCGCAGCATCGCGCAGCAGTTCCTGCAGGTGCTGGCCGCGCACACGGATGCCGCGCCAGCCGATTGCATCCAGATAGTTGCGGTCGACCATGCGGCCCAGCGGGCCCTTGCCACGCGCTTGGTCGCGATAGATGTAGTCCAGCGTGCTGCCGGAATCGAAACCGGTCTGCAGGCCCAGCGCGATGCCTTCGGACAACGTGCCACCGAAACGCAGGCCGCCACGCACCACGCGCCAGCGCAGGTCGGCCAGGCTGTTGCGTTCCGGTGGCCAGGCCAGGATCTCCGATTCCTCGAAGGTCGGACCATGCCGGTGTGCGTCACGACGCGACAACTCGCGCAGCGGTTCGGCGAAGCGCGCCTGGATGAAACTGCGGATGCGCGCCAGTGCCGACGCCCGATCGCGCTCGCCCAACGTGTCGTGGAAGAAGCCCGGCAGATGCACCCGCTCCTTGATCGGGCTGGACAGGCGTTCATAGAAGCGATCCTGCGGGCCACGGTGCACCACGAAGTCCGAACCGGACACCAGCAGCTGCACCGGCACGCTGATGGCCTGCGCATCGGCGACGATGCGGTCAGCCGCTTCGTACAGGCCCAGCAGCACGCGCACCGAGATCGGCCGGGTGATCAGCGGATCGGTACGGTAGCTTTCCACCCGCGCCGGATCATGGGTCAGCCACTGCGGCTTGACATAGCTGTTGACGAAGAAGTTGCCGCGCAGCTTCTGCATCAAGGCCAGGCCCGGGCGCGCGAACGGCACGTACAGCTTCACCTTGAACGCCGGCGAAGCCATCACCAGCGCACGCAGGCGCGGCGCGTAATCGTGCACCCAGGTCGCGGCGACCACCGCGCCCACGCTCTGCGCGATCACCACGATATTTTCCACCGCGATGCCGTGCTCGGCACCGATGTGGGCAATGAAGCTATCGAGGTCGCGCACCAGCGCCGGGAAGCCCGGTGCATCGCCACGCGCGCCCGGCGAACGGCCATTGCCGCGCGCATCCCAGGCGAAGAAGGCGGTGTCGGGCAGGTCCAGCTCATCGACCAGGTGGGTGACCCGGCCGGAGTGCTCGTGACCGCGGTGCAGCAGCACGATGGCCTTGGTGGCCGGGGTTGCGGTGGTGTCCGCCCAGTACCGGTAGAACAGCGGTACCTGGTCGAAGCTGTGGAATTCCCGTTCCTGCGCCTGACGCATGCAATCTCCTGATTGTCTTTTTGTATCTGCTTGATTAATTCGGCGAAACCGCCGCTTCCCGCAGTCCGCGACGGACGCGGTTGATCATCGTCAGCACGCACAACACTGCCATGGCTGCAGCCACGCCGCTGGCCGTCAGTGCACCGCCCCAGCCGAAGGCCAGCAGCAAGCCCAGCGCACCGATCACGAAGGCGCGGTCGCTCTTGCCCATCGGGCCGTCATAGCGGCGGCTGGCACCGACCATCAGCCCCAGCACGCCGGCGTACTCGCTCAGCGCCGCCGTCCAGGCCAGCAGCCACAGCGCCTCCGGGCGCACGCCGGGTACGCTGAGCAGGCTCAGGTACAGCGCCGCATCGGCGATCACATCGCACAATTCGTTCAGATAGGCGCCCAGCCGCGATTGCTGGCCGAATTCGCGCGCCAGCATGCCGTCCACCGCGTTGAGCGCCATGCGCAGCAGCATCCACAACGGCAGCAGCAGGTACAGCAGAGGCTGGGCAGGCGCGCAGCACCACACGGCTGCGGCCACCAGCAGCGAGACCACGGCAGCAGCCACGGTCACCGTATTGGCAGTGATCCCCATGCGGAACAGACCGCGTACGGCTGGACGCAACAGGTCCTGGAAACGTCCTTTCAATGCGTAGATCGACATGATCCGTACCCGCTGATCCTTGGCAGTGCGGGGCACAGCCTACCCCATCGTTGGCAGATTCCAACAACCCTGCTCCGGTCCGCAGCCCAGCCCCCGGATCGGGCCGGATCGATGTGCCCGACCCGCCTTTACGTCAACTGCCACGGCAAATCTGTCCCTGCGGCGCCCGCCACCGGCCCCCACCGCCTACAATATCGGCCCCGCTCCGCTGCCGATTCCGTCCCATGACTGCTGATCTGTTGCCCGTCCGCCGGGCCCTCCTCTCCGTTTCCGACAAGACCGGTCTGGTCGAGCTGGCCACTGCGCTGGCGGCACGCGGCGTGGAGCTGCTGTCCACCGGCGGCACCGCCAAGGCGATCCGCGATGCGGGCCTGGCCGTGAAGGACGTGGCTGACGTCACCGGTTTCCCGGAAATGATGGACGGCCGCGTCAAGACCCTGCACCCGATGGTGCACGGTGGCCTGCTGGGCCGTTCGGGCCTGGATGATGCGGTGATGGCCGAGCATGGCATCGGTGCCATCGACCTGCTGGTGCTGAACCTGTATCCGTTCGAGTCGGTCACCGCCAAGGCCGACTGCACCCTGGCCGACGCGGTCGAGAACATCGACATCGGCGGTCCGGCCATGCTGCGCTCGGCGGCCAAGAACTTCGCCCGCGTGGCGGTGGCCACCGATCCGTCGCAGTACGCCGAACTGCTGGCCTCGCTGGACGCCAACGACGGCCAGCTGTCGGCCGCCACCCGCTTGACGTTCTCGGTGGCCGCGTTCAACCGCGTCGCCCAGTACGACGCGGCGATCAGCAACTACCTGTCGGCGGTCACCGCCACCGACGCCGCCGTGCCGGCCCGTGCCGAGTACCCGGCGCAGATGAACTCCACCTTCGTCAAGGTGATGGACCTGCGCTACGGCGAGAACCCGCACCAGAGCGGCGCGTTCTACCGCGACCTGTACCCGGTGCCGGGCACCCTGGCCACGTTCCAGCAGCTGCAGGGCAAGGAACTGAGCTACAACAACCTGGCCGACGCCGATGCGGCGTGGGAATGCGTGCGCCAGTTCGATGCGCCGGCCTGCGTGATCGTCAAGCACGCCAATCCGTGCGGCGTGGCCGTCGGTGCCGGCAACGGCGATGCCTACGAGCTGGCCTACGCCACCGACCCGACCAGCGCCTTCGGCGGCATCATCGCCTTCAACACGCCGCTGGACGCTGCCACCGCCAAGGTCATCCTGGACCGCCAGTTCGTGGAAGTGCTGATCGCCCCGGATTACGAGCCGGCCGCGCTGGAATACGCGCAGAAGAAGGCCAACGTGCGCGTGCTGCGCATCCCGCATGGTGATGGCCTGAACAACTTCGACAGCAAGCGCGTCGGCTCGGGCCTGTTGCTGCAGTCCTCGGACAACCGCGGCATGACCCGCGACGAGCTGAAGGTGGTCAGCAAGCTGGCGCCGACCGACAAGCAGTTCACCGACCTGCTGTTTGCCTGGAAGGTGGCCAAGTTCGTGAAGTCCAACGCGATCGTCTATGCGAAGGACAACCGCACCATCGGTGTCGGCGCCGGCCAGATGAGCCGCGTGTACTCGGCGCGCATCGCCGGCATCAAGGCCGCCGATGCAAACCTGGTGGTCGAGGGTTCGGTGATGGCTTCCGATGCGTTCTTCCCGTTCCGCGACGGCATCGATGCCGCCGCTGCCGCCGGCATCAAGGCGGTCATCCAGCCGGGCGGTTCGATGCGCGATGCCGAAGTGATCGCCGCCGCCGACGAACACGGCCTGGCCATGGTGTTCACCGGCGTGCGCCACTTCCGCCACTGATACTGGAGCGACACGGATGTCCGCAGTCTCACTGAAATCGCTGGCCTTGCTCGCCCTCGCGGGCGCGGCCGCGCTGGCCGGCTGCAAGCCTGCGGCCGCCCCGGTGCCTGCGTCGTCGCCGCAGGCCGCCACGTCGGCCCCTGCCGAGCCGACGGCGCACGTGAGCCGCACCGCGCGACTGCAGGCCTTCCTGGTCCAGCGCTACGGCAAGAACGCCAGGCTCTCCGGTGAATGGCACGGCAGCTGGAACGACGACGGCGAAACCCGCCCGATGGACTGGCACGTCTGCGCCGAGCAACCGGTGGTGAGCGGTGACAGCTGGCAGCAGTTGCTGGCGGTCTGCGGTGCTTTGTCCGAAGGCGCGCACATCGACGCAGGCATGATCGACTTCTTCGTGCTGCATCCGAAGGGCGAGGGCTTCGACGTGACCAGTGAACTGACTGGCGAACGCTTTGGCAGCGGCGGCCAGCCCGGCACCGCCAGCATCATCCGCGCAGGCAGCGACTTCTATGGTTTCCGCGTCGAGGACGGCTGGTTCGGGCAGGGCTTCTCGCTGCTCTCGCAGTCGCTGATCCTGCCAGGCCCGAACGGCCTGGTGTCCAGTGGCAGCGTGCGCAGCCATATCGACAATGACGCCCAGTACGAGTGCGACAACCTGGGCGCCAGCAGCGACCCGGAGACTGTCGAGGACTGCCGTACCCGTCGCTTCAGCATCGATTTCGCCCTGCGTTTCGACGACAGCGATCGCAGCGCGCGCATCTGGCCGCTGCTGATCGAGGAAACCGGCACCACCTGCGGTGGCAAGCAGGTCCGGCAGGAACACCGCTTTACCCTGGACCCGAAGACCTGGGCCTATTCCTTCCCCGAATCACTGCGACGCGAAGGCTGCGAGTGAGCCACGCGCGCCGCCGGGGATATCGATCTTCCCTTCCCACGCAATCTGGAATCTCGTGATGAACGTACTTGTCATCGGCTCTGGCGGCCGCGAACACGCCCTGGCATGGAAGCTGGCCCAGTCCTCCCGTGTCACCGAAGTGATCGTGGCGCCCGGCAACGCCGGCACCGCCAGCGAAGACAAGTGCCGCAACGTGGCGGTGAAAGTGACCGACATCGACGGCCTGCTGGCGCTGGCCCAGGCCGAAGGCGTGGCGCTGACCGTGGTCGGCCCGGAAGTACCGCTGGTGGCCGGCGTGGTCGACCGCTTCCGCGCCGCCGGCCTGCGCATCTTCGGGCCGACTGCCGCCGCCGCGCAGCTGGAAGGCAGCAAGGCCTACGCCAAGGACTTCCTGGCCCGCCACAACATCCCCACCGCGTTCTATGCCGTGCACACCGAGGTGGATGCCGCCCTGGCCTACATCCGCGAGAAGGGCGCGCCGATCGTGGTCAAGGCCGATGGTCTGGCTGCCGGCAAGGGCGTGATCGTGGCGATGACCCTGGCCGAAGCCGAAGATGCCGTGCGTGACATGCTGTCGGGCAACGCGTTCGGCGATGCCGGTGCGCGCGTGGTGATCGAAGAGTTCCTCGATGGTGAGGAAGCCAGCTTCATTTCGATGGTGGACGGCGTGCATGCGCTGCCGATGGCCACCTCGCAGGACCACAAGCGCGTCGGCGACGGCGACACCGGCCCGAACACCGGTGGCATGGGCGCCTATTCGCCCGCGCCGGTAGTGACGCCGGAGGTGCATGCACGCGTGATGCGCGAGGTGGTGAACCCGACCGTGCAGGGCATGATCGCCGACGGTATCCCGTTCACCGGTTTCCTCTACGCAGGCCTGATGATCGATGCCAGCGGCGCGCCGAAGGTGATCGAGTTCAACGTACGTTTCGGCGACCCGGAAACCCAGCCGGTGATGCTGCGCCTGCAGTCGGACCTGGTGGAGCTGGTGGAAGCGGCGATCGATGGTCGCCTGGACCAGGTCGACGCGCAGTGGGATCCGCGCCCGTCACTGGGCGTGGTGCTGGCGGCCAAGCCATATCCGGAAGCGCCCATCACCGGTGACGTGATCTCCGGCCTGGATGAGGTGCCGGCAACGGCCAAGGTGTTCCATGCAGGCACGACGCTGGACGCGCAGGGCCAGGTGCTCAGCGCCGGCGGCCGCGTGCTGTGCGTGGCTGCACTGGGTGGCAGCGTGCGCGACGCTCAGGCGAACGCCTATGCAGGCGTGGCGAAGGTGAGCTGGGCCAATGAGTTCCATCGCACCGACATCGGCTGGCGCGCGATCGCACGCGAGGGGTGAGACCTGGTAGATCCACTACACAGCTTCCTGCATGGAACCAGATCACGGATTCTGGGAGTCTTCACCGTCCTCGGCATGGAAGCCGGGACGGTGCGCTTCGGGAAGAAGCGACGCACGTCAAGCGAAGGAAATTACGCTGAGTGAATCTGCTACTTCGCCGAGTCAAGATAACGCTTCCAGTTCTCGAAGAGCCGCGCAACATTCTGCTCATGTGAGTGCGCAGCCGGATCATACCCATCAGAAGCTGGCATGTACCTGACAAAGCTCTCCAGAGACTCCGGGTAATCAAAATCAGCGTAGATCCTCTCAACCTCTCCGAGCGGATCAGCAATCTCATCGCGCTTAGCGTAAGCGTCCGCGAGAAATGCAACCAGCCATCTTCTGAAAATCTCATCCTCGTTTGAGTTCTTGTCGAATGCCGCCAACTGCGCAGCTACGCTATTACGCTCATCGGGAAAAGCCCCTTCAAGTCTTTCAATCAAGGAGTTCAGATTGAACTTCTCTTCCAGTCCCTTCTGCTCCGACGCGCAGTGCTTCGCAACCTCAAAGTCAATCAGATGGCGCCCCAGTGCCCACGCCACCTCGGTCTGACTCCAGGGCCCATAGGGTTGAATACAGTCATACGTTCTCATGTAGACACTCACTTCTTGTTTGGTATTCCGTTCATGCTGCCACCTTCCACAAATCTTTGATGGGTCAAGTCGCCAGCCTTGTCGACTATGTATTCAAACCGACCAGCCTTTCCATTGAGTTCACCGGGTAGCTGAGTCAGAGTGCGAACCACGCCGTCGCCTCCTGTCAATGGAGTATGAACACCTGCTTCTGCAGCGGTCTCTCGCATAAAGGTCGCTGAATTGTGCCCAGCGTCCGCTTTGAGTGCACTTCCAACAGGCCGGGAATTCAAAAGTGCCCGACCTTCTGCACTCAGAGCTTTGGATGCCGCAACACCTGCTCCACCGGCACCTGTAACTCCTGCGATATCAGCAGCGATACTGGTAGCTGCCGATACGACACTTGGATTGGCCATCGCAACCATGCCAGCTTCGATCAGCACTGGGGCAGCCATTGCCGCTGTAACGGCGATCGCGGCCGGTCTCATCGGCTCGTATACGGCGCCATTTCCGGCAGCAATATCTCTCCGATGCTGCTCAACGAATCGCTCTGCGGCCTGCCTTCCATCCGCATCGACGAACCTGTACGGATTCCCGTTCGCGTACCGATACCGATTGAACTGCTCAACTGGCATTTGGTGAGCGGTGACTGGGTCTACCGACAGAAACACGCCCAATTGTGGATCCATGTAGCGCTGTTGCATGTAGCTCAGCCCTGTAGCCGAGTCGCTCACATGTCCGGCGTACCCAGGTCCATCCGTGACCTGACCGCCTACCACGGCCCCGTAGGGCTCGTAGTCATATCGCTTGATGACGTTGCCGTTGGCATCGCTTTCCGCCACAACCGAGCCGAGGGCATCAGTGTGAATGTATGTGATCGTTGTCTGGGCGATTGCGGATGGTGACAGGCCAAGGCCCATTAGCAGCACGCAGCACAGCCAGACGCCTATGGCACCCAGCTTGCGAGTTCGATCTTCAAATCCCCCGAGGCGGGTCGACACACCGCCTGCAGTTCCCCCGAACCTGCGCATCATTCCAATCCATGAAAGAGCCTTGAAGCAAGGCTTGGCATTCATAGCACAGGAAGGCAGTCATCGGAGTCCAACTCCAGGACTGAGGCCAGAGGGACCATTCTGAATTGGACCAGGCCCTTGGCTATAAACCTCTCGAGGGATTGAACGGCTACCGGAAGCGCATGACTGCCCGCCATGGGCTGGTACTACTGAAGCAGCCGATCAGCGGCCCGCATTACCAACAGCCATGCCGGTCAAACGAAAAGCCCCGACCAACGCCGGGGCTTTTCATCAGAACGGGGGCCGGAAACAGGAACCGAACCAAAGATCTATGCCTTACGCGGTGAACAGCGCCTTCATCTTCTTCAGGGCATTCGCCTCGACCTGGCGGATGCGTTCGGCCGACACGCCGTACTCGTCTGCCAGTTCCTGCAGCGTCACCTTGCTGTCGGCATCCAGCCAACGGCGGCGGATGATGTCACGCGAACGCGCATCCAATTCGGCCAGGCCTTCGCGCAGCAGCTGCATCTGGTTGTCTTCGTTGTCCTCGCGCTCGTAGGCCATCGACGGGTCTTCATCATCGGCAACCAGGAACGCAGCCGGCGACGGCGGTGCGTGTTCGTTGTCCTCGTCGGACGGCGCATCGAAACCGATATCGCGGCCGGACAGGCGCGACTCCATTTCCATGACCTCGCGCTCGGACACGTTCAGATCCTTGGCCACCGCGCTGACTTCCGCCGCGTTCATCCAGCCCAGGCGCGTCTTCGACTTGCGCAGGTTGAAGAACAGCTTGCGCTGCGCCTTGGTGGTGGCGACCTTCACGATGCGCCAGTTCTTCAGGATGAACTCGTGCATTTCGGCACGGATCCAGTGCACGGCGAAGGAGACCAGGCGCACGCCCATGTCCGGGTCGAAGCGCTTGACCGCCTTCATCAGGCCGATGTTGCCTTCCTGGATCAGGTCGCCCAGGGCGAGGCCGTAGCCGTTGTAGCCGCGGGCCACGTGCACCACGAAGCGCAGGTGCGAATGCACCAGCTCGCGGGCGGCGTCCAGATCGTTGCCGTCGCGGAAGCGACGGGCCAGGTCCTGTTCGTCATCGACCGACAGCACCGGAATCTGGTGCACGGCACCGATGTAGGCGTCCAGCGAACCGAGCGCACTGGGAATCGGGAGATTGTTTGCCACAAGGGCAGTAGAGGTGTTCTGGCTCATAGGCACCCATCTTAGCAGTCCGGGATTTGGACTGCTAAAGGAGGAAAAAGTTCCAGCATCCTATTGATGCAACACTGGTCCCAAACAGAGCCCTACCGTAGCGCGATTTGATGACAGTGGCGAGCACGCTTTTCGGGATTCACAATCCCTTGGAATTCAAGCAATTACCCACCGGAAACCGGCCGAATCGGGTCAAGCGGAGCTGAACAGGCCATCACGAAGGCCCATTCAGGGCCGGAAACGTTGCCCGACGTTCAGCCAGGGCCGGGCGCCCGTGCTCAGAGCGCCGAATGTGGTGGAAGCGACCAGTCGATCGGGGCCTGCCCGCGGCGCTGCAGGTACTCGTTGGCCATAGAGAAATGCCGGCAGCCGAGGAAGCCTCGGTGGGCCGACAGCGGCGACGGGTGCGGCGACTTCAGCACGCGATGGCGTCGGGTGTCGATCACCTTGCCCTTCTGCTGCGCATAGGCGCCCCAGAGCATGAACACCAGGCCTTCGCGTTCGCGGTTGAGCACGTCCACCACGTGATCGGTGAAGCCTTCCCAGCCACGGCCCTGGTGCGCACCGGCCTTGCCCTCTTCCACCGTCAGCACCGCGTTGAGCAGCAGCACGCCACGCTGCGCCCACGGAATCAGGCAGCCGTGGTCCGGGCGCGGGATACCGAGATCGCTCTCGATCTCCTTGTAGATGTTCAGCAGCGACGGCGGCACCGGCACGCCGGGCGGTACCGAGAAACTCAGGCCGTGGGCCTGGCCGCGCCCGTGGTACGGGTCCTGGCCGAGGATCACCACCTTCACCTGCTCGAACGGCGTGGCGTCAAACGCTGCGAAGATCTGCGGCCCGGGCGGGAACACCGCCGCACCGCTGGCCTTGCGCTGGCGCAGGAAGGCCGACAGCTCGCGCATCTGCGGCTGCAACAGGTACTCACCGACGTGCTGCTTCCAGCTCGGTTCCAGCTGGATCGTCGGGGTGTCGGTTACTTCATCGGTCATCGCAACAAAGGTCCATCATTCAATCGAGCCAGGCGCAGCTGGAACAGCACCTTGGTGACCAGCAGCCGCTCTTCGATCGGCTTGAGCACCAGGTCGTTGGCACCGGACTGCAGCAGCCCGGTCTGGTTGTGGGGGTTGCCGTCGCCGGTCATCACCAGCACGGGCAGGCGGCGCTTGCCGTAGCCGAAGTCCACGCGCACGCGCTGCACCACGTCGCGGCCGCTCAGCTCGCCCTTCAGGGTGACGTCGGTCAGCACCAGGTCGATGCGGTGGCGGCTGCGGCCCAGCGACTCGGCGGTGAGCAGGGTGAAGGCCTCTTCGGCGCTGACCACGTGCAGCACGTTCAACTGCTGCCGCTCGAGCATGCGCTTGGTGGCCTCGGCCACTACGCGGCTGTCCTCGATATAGAGGATGGTGGCGCCGGGGATGGTCTGCGGCTGCACATAGCCACGGATGAAGGTCGCCAGCGCTTCATGGCCCAGGGATTTGTCGAAATAGTCGGTGACGTACTCGGTGAAGCGGCGCTGCTCCAGGTGCTGCTGGGCGTCGCCGGAAACCACGATCACCGGCACATAGGCCTGTCCGGCCGCTTCGCGGACCATGCGCGCCAGCGCCAGGCCGTCGCCATCACGCAAGGTCAGCGAGGTCGTCACCAGGTCCACCGGGCCCTGCGCCAGCGCCTGCTGCGCGTCTTCGATGCTGTCGCAGCCAATCACCTCCACGCCCGGCAGGTCGCGCTGCAGGACGTCGGCGATCAGCTTGCGGACCAGCTTCGAGCCATCGACCACCATCACCCGCGTCGCGGGCCCTTCAAGGTGCTTCAGCGCTTGCGGTTGCATGCCGGTCTCAGGTATCGGTCGGGCGGGTCTGGCGGAGGAAGTGGCCGGTCACCAGCCAGGCACCCAGCCAGCCCAGCAGCAGCGTGCCGAGCAGGACCAGGCCACCATGCAGCAGGTCCAGGCCATGCAGCACGAACGGGCTGCCATAGCTGCGCGAGAGTTCGGCCAGCGGCACGCGCAGCGCGGCACCGGCGGCGCCGATCAGGGCCAGTGCAACCGCGCCTGCGCCCAGGCCATACCACGCACCCAGATACAGGAAGGGGCGGCGGATGAAGCCATCGCTGGCGCCAAGCAGCTGCAGCACGCCGATCTCTTCGCGGCGCGCCTGGATGTCCAGGCGCACCGTGTTGCCGACCACCAGCGCGGCACCCGCGCCGAGCAGCACCGACAGCACCTGCACCAGCCGCGCGCCGAACGCCAGCCAGGCATCCAGGCGCTGGCGCCACAGCGCATCGTGCTGCACCAGGTCGGCCTCGGGCAGGCTTTCCAGCGCGCGCGCCAGGCGTGCGTCGTCCTTGCCCTGGCCGGGGGTGATCACCAGCAGCGAGGGCAGCGGATTGTCGTTGAGCGCATCGATCGCCTCACCGAGGCCGGCATCGCGCAGTTCCTGCAGGCCCTGCTCGGGCGTGCGCACGTTCACTTCGGCCACGTCGTCGCGGTCGCGCAGCTGGCCGGCCAGGCGCAGCGCGCCGGGGCCATCGACGTTGCCCTTGAGGAACACGTTGATGTCGCGCGATTGCTGCACGCTGCCGGCGAACTGCTTGAGGTTGTCCAGCGCGATCGACAGGCCCAGTGGCAGTGCCAGCGCCAGCGCCATGACCATCACCGTCAGCAGGGTCGCCCACGGCTTGCGGCAGGCGCGGCCGAGGCTGAACACCACGCTGTGCACGTGGTGCTGGAACCAGACGCCCACGCGCGAGGGGGCGGCGGCTTCGCTGTTTTCGTTCTTCGCCATGGTTACTCCGCCAGGTCCTGCGGCGAGATGTCATCCACCAGCCGGCCGTGGTCAAGGATCAGCACGCGCTTGCGCATGCGGCGCAGCAGCGGCAGGTCGTGACTGACCACCAGCACGCTGGTGCCGCGCGCGGGCAGCTCGGCGAACAGAGCCATGATCTCCGCTGCCAGGGTGGGGTCGAGATTGCCGGTCGGCTCATCGGCCACCAGCAGCTTGGGCTCGCCGACGATCGCGCGGGCGATGCCGACGCGCTGCTGCTCGCCGGCCGACAGCTGCGAGGGCAGCGCCTTCTCGCGATGGCCCAGGCCCATCCGCTCCAGCACCGAGCGCACGCGCTTGCTGATGTCGCCACGGCGGGTGCCGCGCAGGATCAGCGGCAGCGCCACGTTCTCGGCGATCGAGCGGTCCATCAGCAGCCGGTGGTCCTGGTAGACCGCCCCCACCGCGCGTCGGTGGCGCGGCACGTCGCCGCCGCGCACCTTCAGCAGGTTGCGCTCGTCGAACACCACCGCGCCGCGGCTGGGCCGCTCGTCGAGGTGGATCAACTTGAGCAGCGTACTTTTACCCGCACCGGAATGGCCGGTGACGAACAGCATCTCGCCCGGCGCAACCTCGAAGCTGACATCGGTCAGCGCCTCGTGGCCACCGGCGTACTGTTTGCTGACATTGTCGAAGCGCAGGACACTCATGCCCCGATTATGCAGGACCGGCGCGACGTCGTGGAGACGGTGGGTGCCACCGGCCCCGCCTGGTGGGTGCCGACCGTTGGTCGGCACACCTTTCAAAGCCACCCGACCAACGGTCGGGTGCTACCCGCTGATCGGCAGCGCCGATCAGCTGCCCGACAGCATCCGGCGGATCTTGCGGCCGATGCGGGTCAGGAACGAGTCACCGGTATCGGCGGCGGTACGCACCGGCTTGGCCACCACCTGCACCGGGGTCACCGGGCTGGCGCCGTTGCCGGCGTTGGCCTGTACACCCTCGGTACCTTCGACCGGACGGCCGTGGCGACGACGACGGCGCTTGCGCGGCTTGTGCTCACCGTCCACCGTGGCTGCCGGTGCGCCTTCGGCACGCGGCGGGCGCGGCGGACGCGGGGCCTGGGCGGCGGCGCCTTCGGCACCGGCAACCGCGGCGGCAGCGCCCTGCTCGCCTTCCACGCGCGGCTTGCGCGGGCCACGCGCACGGCGTTCGCCGCTGCGTTCACCGTCGCGACTACCGCGGCCACCACCACTGCCTGAGCGGCCGCCGCTGCGGCCACCGCCCCGACGCTCTTCCTCGGCGGCGCGGGCTTCGCGCGCTTCGCGGAAGATCTGGCCGACGCTTTCGTTGTCCTCGCCTTCCTCGCCTGCCGCCGGAGCCGGGCGTTCCGGGCGCGGCAGCGGGGTCAGCAGTTCCTTGGTGACCGGCTCGGACGGAATCTTCTGCTCGATATAGGCCTCGATGTCCGGCAGGCCCATGGCGTAGCGCTCGCAGGCGAAGCTGATCGCGTCGCCCTCCTCACCCAGGCGCGCGGTGCGGCCGATGCGATGCACGTAGTCTTCGGCGTCGAACGGCAGGTCGTAGTTGTAGACGTACTTGATGCCGTCGATGTGCAGGCCGCGCGCAGCCACGTCGGTGGCCACCAGGATTTCCAGCTGGCCCTTCTGGAAGCGGTTGAGCAGGCTCTCGCGCTTCTTCTGCGGCACATCACCGGACAGCACGCCGACACGGTAGCCGGCCTTTTCCAGCGAACGCGCCACGCGCTCGACGAACACCTTGGTGTTGACGAAGACCATGGTGCGCGCGCCTTCGCTGCGCGACAGCAGGCCCAGCAGCAGCGGAATCTTTTCGTCGTCGGCCGGGAAGTAGATGCGCTGGCGCACGCGCGCGGCGGTGATGGTCTCGGCTTCGACCACCAGCTTCTGCGGTTCGTTCATGTGCTCGTAGGCCAGCTCCAGCACGCGATGGCTGAGGGTGGCACTGAACAGCAGGGTCTGGCGGGTGGTGCGCTCGGGCATGCGGCGGAGCAGGAAGCGGATGTCCTTGATGAAGCCCAGGTCGAACATGCGGTCGGCTTCGTCCAGCACGCAGATCTCGCAGGCGTGCAGCGACACCACCTTGTGCTGCTTCACATAGTCGATCAACCGGCCCGGGGTGGCGATGATCACGTCCACGCCCTGCTGCAGCAGTTCGCGCTGCTTGTCGTAATCCACGCCGCCGTAGACCAGGGCGAAGCGCAGGCCCAGGTCGGAACCGAACTTCACCGCATCCTTGTGGATCTGGATGGCCAGTTCGCGGGTCGGGGCGAGGATCAGCGCGCGCGGATCTTCCGGCTTGCGGTCGGCCAGGGCCGGACGCGTCAGCAGGCGGTTCACGACAGCGACCAGGAAGGCCAGGGTCTTGCCGGTGCCGGTCTGGGCCTGGCCGGCAACGTCACCACCGGGCAGCGCGACCGGCAGGGTCAGCGCCTGGATCGGGGTGCAACGGGTGAATCCGGCTCCTTCAAGGCCGGCCTGCAGGGCCGGATGCAGCTCGAAGGAGGAGAAGGTCAAATCGGTCAGCGGTTTGTCGCTCATGAGTCCGTCTTGGTATGGCCGCCGGCCCGTGGGGCGGCTGGCACTTCAGCGTCTGGGGGCACCGTCGCAAACTGCGGCCCCTGCGGCGGGTTGGCAGGCTGGGACCACCTGGTCCGCGCGCCGCACAATGCCCCAGTTTACCGCACTCGGGCAGGCAAACCGGAATGCGGCGTCTCATGGCATCCAGAGACGCTACCTTCACCCAGCCACACCGGACTTGAACGGCCTGCCCGGGTTCGCTGGTGTCGCCCACTGCCAGCCCCATGTACAGGAAGACAGTGAAATCCGACACATACCGGCCATCGAAGCGATCACGATACGCTGGGTTCCAACCGGCGCCTGTCCCTGCCCTGCGATAGGGGTACACTGCCGGCCGTGAGCGTCCAGGCATCCCGCCGAACGCACCGCGGCAGTGCGCCGCGAGGCAACGACGAGGGTCGCGCCACCGGGCATGGCCCAGTTCACCCACCTCCGGCATGGCCGGGTGCAATCCAAGACGAGAAACCAAGATGAGCGACAAGGTTGTACATGTCGGCGATGCCGACTTTGATAGCGCAGTGCTGAATTCCAAGGAACCGGTGCTGGTCGATTTCTGGGCCGAGTGGTGTGGCCCGTGCAAGATGATCGCCCCGGCGCTGGACGAACTGGCCGATGCCTACCAGGGCCGCGCCAAGATCGCCAAGGTCAACGTTGACCACAACCGTGCGCTGGCCGCCAAATACCACGTGCGTTCGATTCCGTACCTGGTCGTGTTCAAGGACGGCGAGAAGGTCGGCGAGCAGATCGGTGCGGTGGGCAAGGCCCAGCTGGCCGGCCTGCTGGACAAGGCCCTGGCCTGATCCTGCGGTTCTCCGGCAGCCGCCGAACGCGGCTGCCGGCGGCGCCCCTGCGCCCATGATGAATGCTGTTCCCGGCGACCCTTGCATGGCGCCGCAGGCCGATGATAGTGTCGGCATATCCGGCCGCGTTCGCGTGCCGCACCCTCTGGACGCAGTTTCTTCCAGACCCATTCCCAACGTTCGCCGCCCCAGCCGGGCGCTCGCACCTTCAAGCGAGGAATAACGCTCTTGTCCGATAACACTTCCGAAACCGGCAGCGCCGATGCGCCCGCCGAAAAGCGTGTGCGCAAGCCCCGCGTGAGCAAGGCCGCCGCCCCGGCAGCCGCCGAAACCAGCGCCGCTCCGGCGCAGCCGACGCTGCCGTTGGCCTCCGCGCCCGAAGCTCCCGCGCCGGCGCCTGCCGCAGCACCTGCACCGAGCGCGCCCGCCGCCGAGGCCCCTGCCAGCAGTGGCGGTGGCGAAGGCAGCGAAGGCCGCGAATCCGGCCAGCCGCGCCAGCAGCACAACCATCAGGGGGGCGGCCAGAACCAGGGCCAGAACCCATACAACCAGAATGGCCAGCAGGGCCAGGGGCAGGGCAACCGCCGCGACCGCTTCCGCAACCGCCGCGACCGTGACCGCAACAACCGCTTCCGCGACGAGGGCATGCCCAACGACGGCGGCGAGCAGCAGCCGTTCGTGCCGCGCCCGCACGCCAACGTGCCCGAGGGCTTCCCGGTCTATTCACTGAGCGACCTCAAGCGCATGCCGGCACAGAAGCTGCTGGAAATCGCCGAGCAGCTGCAGATCTCCGAAGGCGTGGCCCGCGCCCGCAAGCAGGATGTGATCTTCGCCCTGCTGAAGGTGCTGACCCGCCACGGCGATGGCGTTGCCGCCGACGGTGTGCTGGAAATCCTGCCGGATGGCTTTGGCTTCCTGCGCGCGGCTGAAGCCAGCTACCTGGCCGGCCCGGACGACACCTACATCTCGCCCAGCCAGATCCGCCGCTTCAACCTGCGCACCGGCGACCACATCTCCGGCCGCATCCGCTTCCCGAAGGACGGCGAGCGCTACTTCGCGCTGAACATCGTCGACACCATCAACGGTGAGCCGATCGAAGCGTCGAAGAACAAGGTGCTGTTCGAGAACCTGACCGCCCTGTTCCCGCGCCGCCGCTTCACCCTGGAGCGGGGCAACGGTTCGTCGGAAGACATCACCGGCCGCATCCTCGACCTGATGGCCCCGCAGGGCAAGGGCCAGCGCTCGCTCATCGTGTCGCAGCCGAAGGCCGGCAAGACCATGATGATGCAGCAGGTCGCTACTGCCATCACCACCAACCACCCGGACGTGCACCTGATCGTGCTGCTGATCGACGAGCGCCCGGAAGAAGTGACCGAAATGCAGCGCACCGTGCGCGGCGAGGTCATCAGCTCGACCTTCGACGAGCCGGCCGCGCGCCACGTGCAGGTGGCCGAAATGGTCATCGAGCGCGCCAAGCGCCTGGTCGAGCACAAGAAGGACGTAGTGATCCTGCTCGACTCGATCACCCGCCTGGCCCGTGCCTACAACAACGTGGTGCCGAGCTCGGGCAAGGTGCTGACCGGTGGCGTGGACGCCAACGCCCTGCACCGCCCGAAGCGCTTCTTCGGTGCCGCGCGCAACGTGGAAGAAGGCGGCAGCCTGACCATCATCGCCACCGCGCTGGTCGACACCGGCTCGAAGATGGACGAGGTGATCTACGAAGAGTTCAAGGGCACCGGCAACAGCGAAGTGCACCTGAGCCGTCGTATTGCTGAAAAGCGCGTGTTCCCGGCCATCGACATCAACCGTTCCGGCACCCGCCGCGAAGACCTGCTGATCGAGCCGGAACTGCTGCAGAAGATCTGGATCCTGCGCAAGCTGCTGCATCCGATGGACGAAATGGCCGCGATGGAATTCCTGCTGGACAAGATGAAGAACACCAAGTCCAACGACGAGTTCTTCGGTTCGATGAAGCGCTGATCCGGCGTTGCATCGGAAGAAGCCTGCCGCTCGCTGCGGCAGGTTTTTTTTTGCCTGCAGGGCGACCTGTTTCACTTTGCCGCCTCCGACTTTTGGCGATAATTCGCCCTATACCCTGCCCGGCCCCAAGGGCGTGGCCACCGATTCCCGCTGTCGCCCCTTCCGGAGAACCGGTCGGGTCCAGCCTCCTGCCGGATCCGTCGACGCATGCGAACGCTGTCTCCCCGCCTCAACCTGGGCAAGCTGATCCTCGCCCTGGCCCTGCTCAGCGCCATCATCGCCCTGGCCAATACCCTGCTGGCCAGCTACCGGGTGCAGCGCGACCAGCTGGTCGGCAATACCCTGGAAGCCAACCGCGTCTATGCCACCAAGCTGGCCGAGACCACCCAGAACTTCCTGCTGGCCGCGCAGCAGGAGTTGGCGTATGCGGCCACCCGCCTGGGCCAGAGCAATCTCGATCCGGCACAGGCGCAGGACGAAGCCAGCCGCCTGCAGTTGCAGACCAACAGCTTCAATTCCTCGCTGGTGGTCGATGCCGATGGCCTGGTGATCGCCACCTCGCCACAGACCCTGCAGTTGCAGGGCGAGATCCTGCACAGCGTCGGCAACAACGCGGCACTGGCCGCGCGCCAGCCGATGATCAGTGACCCGTACCAGTCGGCCACCGGCAAGCTGCTGGTCTCGCTGTCGCACCCGATCTTCGACCGCCAGGGCCGCTATCGCGGCTACGTCAGCGGCACCCTCTACCTGCGCCAGCGCAGTGCGCTGCACACGCTGCTGGGCAAGCACTACTACCGCGACGGCTCGTACCTGTACGTGGTGGACCGCAATGGCCGCCTGCTGTACCACGCCGATGGCAAGCGGGTCGGCGACTACGTGGTCGGCAACCCGGCGGTGAAGGCAGTCGTGCGCGGTGAACGCGGTGCGCAGCAGGTCCGCAACAACCTGGGCGTGTCGATGCTGGCCGGCTATGCGCCGGTACCGGCCACCGGCTGGGGCATCGTCGCCCAGCGGCCGACCGAGGCCACGCTGCAGCCATTGTCGCGGTTGATGACCGCGGTGATCTGGAACGCGATCCCGCTCGGCCTGCTGTCACTGCTGGTCACCTGGTGGTTCGCCCGCCGCATCTCGCTGCCACTGTGGCAGCTCGCACGCAACGTGCAGGGCGGCGAAGACACCGGCAATGCGATCAGCCACGTCAGCGGCATCCGCGCGTGGTACTTCGAGGTCGCCCAACTCAAGCAGGCAGTGCTGCACAGCTTCAATGCCCTGCAGGACCGTATCGGTACGCTCAACCGTGCCAGCCGTACCGACCCGCTGACCGGCCTGCTCAACCGCCGCGGCCTGCAGCAGGCGCTGGACGCGCTGCAGGTGCAGGGCATCCCGTTCGCGATCCTGGCGCTGGACATCGACCGCTTCAAGTCGATCAACGACAGCCATGGCCACGACGTCGGCGACGCCGCCATCGTCCACATCGCCGACCAGATGCGCCGCTATTCGCGCGACAGCGACATCCTCTGCCGCGCCGGCGGCGAGGAATTCCTGCTGCTGCTGCCGGGCATCAGTACCGACTCGGCCCGCCAGGCCGGTGAACGCCTGCGCCAGCACATCGCCGATCACCCATTCGAACCGGTCGGCACCATCACAGTGTCCTTGGGCGTGGCTCACTTCCCCAGCTTCCATGTCGACGCCGAGCAGGCATTGCGGCTGGCCGACAAGGCGCTGTACATGGCCAAGGAACAAGGCCGCAACCGGGTGGTGATTTACCCTTACGCCGACTGACGCGGAGCCGGACTGGCCAGCTCCCCAAGGTCCTCAGCTCTGTTGCAGCGGGGTCAGCAGGCGCAGGCCGCGCTTGGCGCCGTCCACCATGTAGACGCCGCCTTCCGGCAGCAGATCGCTGCCGGCCTGCTCGACCGGGTCGGCCTCGTGCCACGGCACGCTCTGCCGCGGCCCCGGAATGAAAGCGCGCCAGCGGCCATAGCGTTCCGCCTCTGCATTGGGATCATGGTTCAGGGCGAAGTTCACCGGGATGCGAACCGTCCAGCTGTCCCGGGTGCTGTCCTCGCCGGTGGTCGGTGGCTTGAAGGTCCAGGTGCGGGCGGTGCTGACGCTGGCTCTGGCCAGGATGTCGCGCATCTTGGCCAGGGTCCGCTCGGACGCGACCACAGCCATGTTCACCTGCTCGGCGGCCACATCGGCCACTGTTCCGTCACGCGCCACCTTGACCAGCAGCAGCACCTCACCCTGGCCACCGTTACGGTAGGCCGCCTCCGGGTAGCGCGGCGGTGTCATGTGCAGCGGGGTCACCGAACCAGTGGCCTCAGGATCGTACTCGCTGAAGTCGACACTGGTCATGCTGATTTCATAACCGCCGTCGGCCGCAGCCTTGCCACGCAGGCGAACGCGCAAAGGGGCCCGCGTGGCCACCGCCTGGCCATCGCGCAGCGTGGGCTCGAAGCGCCAGCCACCGATGGTGCCTTCGACGAAGGAGGCGATGCCCGGGGCGACCATGGCTTTCTGGTCCAGCACCAGCGAACTGACCGCGCCCTCCGGCGTGACCTCGATATGACCGGACAGCACCATGCTCATTTCCGCAGTCGCACGTACAGCGCGTGCGGTCTGCGCAGTGGCGTCACCTGCAAGCAGGGGGGCGCCGGCACCGACGGCCAGCGCGAGGGCGAGAAACAGTGGAGAACGCATCATTGCCGGATCCTTGGTGATGATCGGCGAGAGTACCTCAGCCCAAGCGCCCAGGACAGCCGGCTCAGGCCAGCCGGTGCGCGCCCGAATAGGGCGGCGTGTCCGGATAGTCACCTCGGCCGAAGCGTTCCTGCAGGCCCTGCCACCAGCCCGGGTCGAACAGGTGCCGGTAGTGCTCGCGCACCGCTGCCAGCTCTGCAGCGGGCAGGCCCATGAACGGACCGAAGCGCTCGGGAAACACATCGCGCGGGCCAACATGGAACCAGGGCTCGTCGGCCATGGCCTCCTCCGGCGTACGCGGCTGCGGCCACGCACGGAACACGCAGTCGCTGACCAGGCACAGCTCGTCATAGTCGTAGAACACGGCCCGGCCGTGCCGTGATACACCGAAGTTCTTCGGCAGCATGTCACCGGGGAAGATGTTGTTGCGCGCCATGTCGGTGATCGCCTGCGCGTAGTCTAGCACCGCTGCACGTACCGCCTCCCCGCCCTGCTCGCGCAGGTACAGGTTCAATGGACGGAAACGGCGCTGCACGTAGCACAGTGCGATCTCCACCTCATCGCCATCAACGCGTACGCTCTGCGCGCACTGCTGCAGCAGTTCGTCCAGCAAGGCCGGCGCGAAACGCGCGCGCGGAAAACGCAGATGACGATAGGGCTGCGCATCGAGCAGGCGGCCGACACGATCGAGATTGAACACCAGCGCGTACTTCTCTTCCACCTGCTGCCGCGACATCGCCTTGGGCCACGCGAAACGGTCGCGGATCAGCTTGAACACCAGCGGATAGCTGGGCAGGGTGAACACCGCCATGACCATGCCCGGCGTGCCTTCGGCATGCACCAGCCGCTCCTGCGGGTGCTCGTTGAAGTGGCGGAAGAACGTGCGGTAGCGCTCGGTCTTGCCCTGCTTGGCACGTCCCAGCACCGTGTAGATCTCATCGATGGGCTTGCCCGGCAGCAGGCTGCGCAGGAACACCACGGCATCGCCCACCGTACCCAGATCGGCCTGGAAGTAGCTGCGCGACACGCCAAACAGATGGGCAACATCACGGCGCCGGGTCAGCACCGCATCGGCTCGCAGCCCGCGCTCATCGTTGACCAGGGCAATCACGCAGGGTGAGAAGCGGTGCTCGCCGAATACACGTCCAACCAGATAGGCGCGGCGCTCGCGGTAGAACACGGTATCGAGCAGCTCGATGCTGCGCACCGGCGTGTCACCCCAGTGGGCCAGATCATCCTGCAGGCGCACGGCGATGGCCGCCGCGCAGCGCAGCTGGTGCGCGTACGGAATGTCGAAACGATAGTCGGCCAACACGCGTTGCAGGGCCTCCACCGGCCGCGTCGGCGAGACGGCATAGGTATGCCGCGCGACGGGATGGGTGATGGCATCGGACGGCTCGACGTCGAAAGCAATGAATTCCAGCGCCGGGTCCACGCCGCGGGTAGCGAACAGGCGCCGCGACAGCGTGTTGTAGAAGGTCTTGTACAGCTCGGCGTCGATCAGGCCCTGCAGTAACGCGCTGTAGCCGGCGTGCACCTGCAGCCACAGCGCGCGCTCGCCGATCGCGTCACCGGCGAGGCGGCGCAACGCATCCATCTGCTCGGCGATGCACAGATCGTAGAGGGCGATGCGCTCGACTGCATCCTGTCGCGCACCGGCCCAGTCGCGCTGCTCGAAGCGCTGCCGCGCCCGCGCGGTGATCGCCGCGAAGCGGGCATGGTACTGCTCGAAACCATCGCGGATGGCACCGGCGATACGCGGCGCCAGCTCGGTAGCGATGTCAGGCTTGGACATGCGTAGCTAACCCGGGGAGGACCGGCTTCACCATACGCTGGCGTGGGGTTGCTTGTGTAGAGCCGAGCCCATGCTCGGCTGATCCAGGCAGAAGCAGCCGAGCATGGCTCGGCTCTACAGTTGCAAAGAGCAGTCGGGCGGGCTCGACTCTACCGAAGCCAATGGCTCAGATCGCCAGTTCGGCCTCCACGTCCTGCACCTTGCGTCGGGCCAGTGCAAGGTTGGACTTGGTCCGGTCCAGCACGATGTAGAAGAACAGTCCCTTCTTCTTCGCGACCGGTCGCATGATGTGGTACGCCTTGCCCAGCGAGATCAGGATATCCTCGATGCTGTCATTGAGGTTCAACGAGGCGGCGGTCTTCATCTTGGCCCGGATCACTTCGGTGTTGCCGGCAGCGGCCACCTCCATGTCCATGCCGGCACCGGCTTCGCCCAGCAGCATGCCGCTTTCGTAGTCGACCAGCGCCACTGCCTGCGCGCCGTCGATGCCCATCAGTGCGTTCAACGATTCATTCAATCCAGCCACGTCGCACCCCTTGTCGATGTTGGTTCGAGCCCCTCGTTCCCCTGCGGCCGGGCTCACGATCCGCCGAGTTCGGCCAGGATCGCCTGGCCACATTCCCTGCTCTGCCACAGCACCTGGCCGATCACGCTGCGCTGGTCGCAGGCCGCCATCAGCAGCAGCGGTGCACGTCCCTCGGCCTGGATCGCCAGCATCAGCACCTTCCCGCCCATCGCTTCCAGCATCAGCGTCTGCAGATCCCCCAGCAGCAGTTCGCGCCCGACCGCCGCGGCCAGCGCCAGCATCGCGCTGGTCATTGCCGCCAGCCGTTCGCCGCGCCCTTCGGCACCAGCGCTGACCAGGGCAAAGCCATCGACACTGGCCAGCACTACCGTGCGCACGCCTTCCACCCGCTGCTGCAGGTCCTGCAGCAGCGGCTGCAGGCGCGCACGCTGGCCGGCATCGGGCAGCACCACCATCTGCCCGTCAGCCATGCGCGGCCACCAGTGCGTGCACTTCCATTTCGCTCATCAGTACATCCATCAGCAGCAATCCCTGTTCGCGGTCGCGGGCATCCACCGCCAGCAAAGGCAGCGGTTGATCATCCAGGCTGGCGCGTGCAGCCCAGTCGTCCAGCGCAGCGTGCGGCGCCTGGTCGAGATGGGTGACCGCCACCACCAGCGCCAATGACGCTGCGAACGGCTGCAGCACCTGCAGGTAGTCCTCCAGCTCGCCGGCCAACCCGGCACGGCGCGCGTCCAGCAGCAGCACCGCACCACGTGCCCCCTGCAGCAGGATCGGCCACAGGAAATCAAAGCGCTGCTGGCCGGGTGTCCCGTAAAGCCGCAGGCGTTCGCCGTTGGGCAGGTCGATGTCTGCGTAGTCCAGCGCGACGGTGGTGGAGGCCTTGTCGGCACCGAGGCGATCACTGTTGGCCACATCGGTGTCGATCACCGCGCCGGCCGCGATGCTGCGCACGAGTGTGGACTTGCCGCTGCCCATGCCACCGAGCACGACCACCTTGTGCTCACGCATTGCGCTCGCTCCCACGCAGGTGGCGCCACAGGCGGGCAAGCAGGCCGTTGTCGGTGCCATTGCCGCGTAGGGCCGTCATCGGTGCCGCCGGGGCGCTCTGCAACTGCGCGTAACCGCAGAGATAGGCGGCATGGATGAAATCACGCACCGCCGCAGCCGGCAACTCGAGCAGCATCGCGCATTCTTCAACCGTGCACGCGCGCTTGAGCAGCAGCGAACACAGGCGGAAGCCATCGTGGTCGTGACCCAGCACGCGGAAATCCGGCCAGCGCAGCACCTTCACCGAGGCGCCACGCAGGCGTTCGTCCAGTGCCTGCCAATGTCGGCTGCGCTGTGCCCACTGCCACAGCAGGGGCCGCAGTGGCTGGCGCGGCCGCTCACCGGCCAGGGCCTGCAGGCGAGCCGGCGTGAGCGCATCCAGCTGCAGGCGCTCGAAGGCATCGGCCAAACGCTCCACCAGCGCGCTCGCGGGCTCCTGCAGCAGCACGGCCTGGTCATGCTCGAGGTCCATCAGCAGGACGGGGTCACCCGCGTCACTCAGCAGTGCCTGCCCCTGTCGCAGCGGCAGCCGCTCGCGCAGCAGACGGGTGATGGCATGCGCACCATCAGCCAGGCGGATCGGTGCGGGTGCGTGCATGGTCAGGGGCTCCACTGCCAACTGCATCCCGCGCAGGGCGCGGCCGATGGCACCGTCATCAAGTATGTCCTGAGGGCCATCGCCGTCGCGCAGCTGGCCCCCCAGATCCTCGATCCAGCACTGCAGTCGCGGGCGTTGCTGGCGCATGCGCAGGGCCGCGTTGCGCAGCGCCGGCGTATCGCGGATGACCAGCAGGTCGCAATCGTCCAGATCCTGGCTGCGGCGGATCTGGCCGTCCGGCAGCGCCGATGCTACGCGTAGCCGCTGCAGCAGGGCCTGCTCGCCCTGGATGTCGGTTCCCACTACCAGCACGCGTGCCATCCGTGTTCCCCGTGCGGCCACCTCCCCGGTGGCCTCGCGTCGCCAAGGCTAGGACATCGCCAGCGGGAGCCGTCGTGATCGACTGCTCAGATTGAGCGGGGTTGCAGCGGCGTGCTGATCGGTTCTGCGACGGCCATCGCGGGCAAGTTTCATGCCCCTTTGACGGCGTTCCGACAGCCAACGGATGTCACGGTTCTGGACGCGGGTCGAATGGGGCCGCCCAAAAAGAAACCCGCGCCGAAGCGCGGGTTCCGGGGTCACGACCGAACGGCGACGGATCAGCCGCGCAGCTGCTCCAGCGCGGCGTTGAAGGTCGCGCTCGGGCGCATCGCCTTGCTGGCCTTGGCCAGGTCCGGGCGGTAGTAGCCACCGATGTCCACGGCCTTGCCCTGCACCTCGATCAGCTCGTCGACGATCTTCTGCTCGTTGTCGGTCAGCGCCTTGGCCAGCGGGGCGAAGCGTGCCTTCAGCGCGGCATCCTCGTCCTGCGCGGCCAGGGCCTGGGCCCAGTACAGCGCGATGTAGAAGTGGCTGCCACGGTTGTCGATGCCACCCAGCTTGCGCGACGGCGACTTGTCGTTGTCCAGGAACTGGCCGTTGGCTTCGTCCAGCGCCTTGGCCAGCACACGGGCAGCGGCGTTGTCGTAGCGGTTGCCCAGGTGTTCCAGCGACGCGGCCAGGGCCAGGAATTCACCCAGCGAATCCCAGCGCAGGTAGTCTTCCTCGACGAACTGCTGCACGTGCTTCGGAGCCGAACCACCGGCACCGGTCTCGAACAGGCCGCCACCGGCCATCAGCGGCACGATCGACAGCATCTTGGCGCTGGTGCCCAGCTCCATGATCGGGAACAGGTCGGTCAGGTAGTCACGCAGCACGTTGCCGGTCACCGAGATGGTGTCCTCGCCCTTGCGGATGCGGTCCAGTGAGAAGGCCGTAGCTTCCACCGGCGGCAGGATGCGGATGTCCAGGCCGTTGGTGTCGTGGTTCTTCAAGTACTGCTCGACCTTGGCGATGACCTGCGCGTCGTGGGCGCGGGCGGCATCCAGCCAGAACACCGCCGGGGTGCTGCTCAGGCGGGCGCGTTCGACGGCCAGCTTGACCCAGTCCTGGATCGGCGCGTCCTTGGTCTGGCACATGCGCCAGATGTCACCGGCTTCGACGGCATGCTCGAACACCACGGTGCCAGCATCGTCGGTGACCTTGACCACGCCATCGGCGGCGATCTGGAAGGTCTTGTCGTGCGAGCCGTACTCCTCGGCCTTCTGCGCCATCAGGCCGACGTTCGGCACCGAACCCATGGTGGCCGGATCGAAGGCACCGTGCGCCTTGCAGTCGTCGATGACGGCCTGGTACACGCCGGCGTAGCAGCGGTCCGGAATGACGGCCTTGGTGTCCTGCAGCTTGCCTTCGGCATTCCACATCTTGCCGGAGTCGCGGATCATCGCCGGCATCGAGGCGTCGACGATCACGTCGCTCGGCACGTGCAGGTTGGTGATGCCCTTGTCCGAGTTGACCATGGCCACGCCCGGGCGCTGTGCGTACTCGGCAGCCAGGTCGGCTTCGATCGCAGCACGGGTGGCTTCCGGCAGCGACGGCAGGCGCGCAGCCAGGTCACCGATGCCGTTGTTGGCATCGAAACCGGCCTGCTTCAGCACGTCGGCGTGCTTGGCCAGCACGTCCTTGTAGAACTCGTTCACCGCCACGCCGAACATGATCGGGTCGGAGACCTTCATCATGGTCGCCTTCAGGTGCAGCGAGAACAGCACGCCCTGGGCCTTGGCATCGGCAATCTGCTCGCCGATGAACGCGGCCAGTGCCTTGCGGCTCATCACGGCGGCATCGACGATCTCGCCGGCCTTGACCGCGGTCTTTTCCTTCAGCACAGCGGTGCTGCCGTCATTGCCGTGGAAGGTGATCTTCAGCGAACCGGCATTGGCCAGGGTGGCCGACTTCTCGCTGCCGTAGAAATCACCGGCGGCCATGTGCGCGACATGCGACTTCGAATCCGGCGCCCAGGCGCCCATGCGGTGTGGGTGCTTGCGCGCGTAGTTCTTCACCGACAGCGGTGCACGGCGGTCGGAGTTGCCTTCGCGCAGCACCGGGTTCACCGCGCTGCCCTTGACCTTGTCGTAGCGCGCCTTGTAGTCGCGCTGCTGGTCGTCGGCCGGGGTTTCCGGGTAATCCGGCAGCGGATAGCCCTGGTCCTGCAGTTCCTTGATGGCCGCCTTCAGCTGCGGCACCGAGGCGGAAATGTTCGGCAGCTTGATGATGTTGGCGTCCGGGGTGGTCGCCAGCTGGCCCAGCTCGGCCAGGTCGTCGCTGACCTTCTGCGCGTCACTGAGCAGTTCCGGGAACTGCGACAGGATGCGGCCGGACAGCGAGATGTCACGGGTTTCCACCACAATGCCGGCCGTACCGGTGTAGGCGTCAACGATCGGCAGCAGCGACTGGGTGGCCAGGAACGGGGCTTCGTCGGTCAGCGTGTAGAGAATCTTGGACATGGGGGACTTGGACTCTGTAGCAGTGCTCAGGGGAAGGCCGGCGCCAGCGCCGGGCCACGTGCAACCGTGTCGCGCGCGGGGCGGAGCCCCACGCTTTCCCCGTCGCCGTCAGGGTGGGCGCGCGGCGGGGAAACCCCTGCATTGTCGCGTTTTCAGCCGCGCGGGGCAAAGCCGCGCCATACGCGGCGGTACTGGACCGCTGTGTTTCGTCGTTGGCTCGCTTCCGGTCAGGAAGCTGAGGCTTGATGGCTAGTTCGACTTCCCGCTCGTTGAGGCACGCATGACCCACTCCGACAATCGCTGCCCCCACTCGGCACGCCTTGGACAGGTCAACGTCTGTGCGCGCTTGCTTTGCTGGAGGTTGCAGACACGGAATCCCCCGACGACGGCGGCCAGGCTGGCGAGTTCATCCGCCGTCGCTGCAGAACCTCGGATGTGCAGCGAACCGGCGCCAGACGATCCGGGCCGAACGTAGACGTCGTACCGGGTGGAAGGTCCTTCCGACCTTACGTATCCCGACACGGCATATCCGCCGTCCGTGAAACGCAGATCCGGCGTGCTTCCTGCAGGCTTTTCGGGGGCGTCGCCCTCGTAGATCAGGGCGACTTCCTTACTATCGTGCCTGATAAGGTGCAGACCAGAGTCAACAGGTGCCTCGTAGGTCACAGACATTCCTGTCGGCACCCGCACACAGGCGCCGTATAGGAAGTGGTCGCAACTGTAGCTCCAGAGATTAGCAGGTCCCATTGCGAGTGTGAGCGCAATCCAGCTGAGCATCCTGTCCCCCGACCTGTCCGTGTTCCGTTCAGCGTATCCCGCTAGGCCCCAAAGCGGACATCGCCCAATAAAAAAGGACGCAGCCTCGCGGCTGCGTCCATCGTGAGCCCTGCCGGGAGAGAGTCGGCAGGACTTACTTGACCTCGAACTCCTGCGGCGTTCCGGCCGCCTTGCCATCGACGGTGACCTCGGCGCGGTACTTGCCGGCCGGCCAGCCCTTTGCATTCTTGAACGTGACGTTGGTGGTTTCCGCACCACTGGTGTTCAGGGTGGCGGTCTGTTCGCCGGCCACCTGGCCGTCCTGATAGGTCAGCTTCGCGCCAACGTTGACATCGTTTGCCGCACCGTCGGTCTTGACCGAGACGATGATGTCGTCCTTCGGCGCGAACAGAGCCGTCGTCGCAACCGACTTGTCGGCGGCGGCGGTCTTTCCGACCGTGACCGACGAGACGCTGACAGCAGCGGCTTCGGCCATCGGCGGCGGCGCGCCGGTCATCGGGGCCGGTGCTGCCGGTTCGGCCGGAGCGGTCGCTGCCGGAGCGGCATTGTTGTCGGTCGACTCTTCTTTCTTCTTGCAACCGACCAGGGCGACGCTGCCCAGCAGGGCGGCGATCAGGGCGGTCTGGAGCGGGGTGGTCTTGATCATTCGGGGTTCCTCCCAGGGATTGTCGGACGGCGTTCTGGCCGGCTTACTTCGGCGGCAGTTTCAGGGTCTGGCCCGGGAAGATCTTGTCCGGGTCATCAAGCACATCGCGGTTGGCTTCGAAGATCTTCTTCCAGGCATTGGCGTCGCCCAGATGCTGCTTGGCGATCTTCGACAGCGAGTCACCCTTCTGCACGGTATAGGTGCCGCCGCTGACAACGTCTGCGGTGCTGTCCACCGAAGCGCTGACGCCGGAGAAGTCCGCCTTCGGCACCTGCTCGGCGGTACTGTCGACACTGCCACTGACGCCGGAGAAATCGGCTTTCTTCTCGGTACTCATCCACAACTCCCGTCTGCATGACTACGTGATTGGCACGGTGCCATGGCGGTTGTTAAATGGGGATGGTGCAGATGTGAAGCCGCCCCCGGGGGCGGCTGAACAATCGGGGGAATGGACACCCGGTAGTGCCACGGGATCCGGCCTTGGCCGATTGCCGGCCAGCGGCCGGCACTACCGGTAACCGCCTGCGGCGGTTACTGCCGCAGCTCGCGGTAGGTCGCGGCCGGGGCGACGATGCCCGGGCTGGCACGCCAGGGATTGATGTCCAGGCCACCGCGGCGGGTATAGCGGGCCTCCACTTCCAGCCAGTGCGGCTGGCAGCGCGCGGACACCTCGCTGAAGATTCGCTCAACACACTGCTCGTGGAACTCGGCATGCTCGCGGTAGCTGACCAAGTAGCGCAGCAGGCCGGCGCGGTCGATCTTCGGCCCACGGTAACGCAGGCTGACCGTGGCCCAGTCCGGCTGGCCGGTGACCGGGCAGTTGGACTTCAGCAGCGCCGAGACCAGAGTCTCCTCCACCACCTCGCCCGCATCGGCGGCGAGGAAGTCCGCCTGCGGCGGGCCGTAGCAGTCGATCTCCACGTCCAGCCCGTCGATGGATTCGCCAAGCGGCGTCTCTTGCAGCTCCGGCAGGCCGAACTCCACCTGGACCGGCGCACCGGCGCAGGCCGACAGATCCGCCACGATGCGCGCGCGCAGCGCCTCGGCGCTGTCGATGCGGGTGCTGTTGAGGGAGTTCAGGTACAGCTTGAACGACTTCGATTCGATCAACCGCGGCGAGGTGCACGGCACCTGGACGGTGGCCACGGCCACCTGCGGCTTGCCGCGCGGGTCGAGCCAGCTCAGTTCGAACGCATGCCAGCGGTCGTGGCCGACGAACGGCAGCGCAGCGTCATCGAGGCCGATCTCGGCGCGGGCGCCGCTGCGGGGGATGGGAAACAGCAGGCCGGGATCGTACTGCGACGGGTAACTGACCTCGCGACCGAGGCTGGAATCCTGTGGGGTGTTCATGGAGGTCATTGTATCGCGCGGAGGGCGGGCCTTCGGCCTGGCCGGCCAACGGCGGAGCCCCTCCGTGGTGGTTCAGGGCAGGTTCTAGGAGTCAGCCGGGAGGGTGGGTTGGCTGGGGGCCGCTGCAAGTACGTCCATGTAAGCTCGGTCGCCGCTTGCTCGTGTGCGCCGTCCTGCGCACACGGCAAGACCGGGGTTGGGCGTCCTGCCCAACCCGCCCGAGGCATGCCTCGGGCCCATGCGGCTCACGCCCCCAGACAACCCACCCTCCCGGCCACGGACAGTTTCCTGCGCCACCACGGGAAAGATCAGAAAATCAAAATCAAAATCAAAAGCCGATCCTTCAGACGTTCATGACGTCCGCCGTGCCGACCAACGGTCGGCACCCACAAACAGCAGCGGGCACCAACAGCCGCGAGAAACTGTCGAAGGCGGGGTGGGTCCGGTTGAGGGGGTGTCCGCGGCATGGATGCCGCGGCCAAGCCCCCAGGGACGGGTTTACGGCGTCCCCCTCAACCGGACCCACCCCGCCATCCCACGGTATGCCCGCTTTTGACGTTGACGTTGCTTCAGCGGGTGCAGGGCTGCAAGCCCTGCCAACACCCCTCACCCCGCCGGAGTGCCGGCACCGTGCAGGTAATCCAGGCTCACCTGCAGCAGCGCACGCAGACCCACATCCAGCGCCTTCTCATCCAGCAGGAACTTCGGCGAATGATTGGCCGGCGCCGTCGCCGGGTCGATGCCCACGCTGGTGGAACCGACGAAGAAGAACATGCCAGGCACTTCCTTCGCGTACAGCGAGAAATCCTCCGCGCCCATCTGAAGCGGTGGCTCGTACACGTTGTCCTTGCCCACCACCGCCTGCAGGCTCGGCAGCATCTTCGCGGTCAGCGCCGGGTCGTTCACCGTGGCCGGGTTGCCCTCCGATTCGTAGATGTCGGTCACCGCCTTGGCACCGTGCGCGGCGGCCGTGTGCTCGGCCACGTTGCGCAGGTCGGCGAAGATCTGCTGGCGCATCCCTTCGTCGAAGGTGCGGATGGTGCCGACCATCTCCACTTCATCGGGAATGATGTTGTAGCGGATGCCGCCGTTGATTGCGCCGAAGGTCAGCACCGCCGGTTGCTTGGACAGGTTGGCACGGCGGCTGACGATGGTCTGCGCGGTGCCGACCAGATCGGCGGTGGCGACGATCGGGTCAACACCGTTCCACGGTGCCGAGCCATGCGTCTGGCGCCCGATCACTTTGATGCCGAAACGGTCCGAGGCGGCCATCAACGGGCCACCGCGCACCGCGATCTGGCCGGCCTGCACGCTGGAGAACACATGCAGGCCAAACACCGCCTCCGGCTTGAAATCGGCGAACAGCCCTTCCTTCAGCATGAGTGCGGCACCGCCCTCTTCCGTCGGCGGCGCGCCCTCCTCGGCCGGCTGGAAGATCAGCATCACCTGGCCCGGCAGGTCCTTCTTCATCGACACCAGTGCTTCGGCCACGCCGAGCAGCGTCGCGGTGTGCGCGTCGTGGCCACAGGCATGCATCACGCCCACGGTCTGCCCGCGGTACTGGTCAGTGGCCTTGGAAGCGAACGGCAGGCCGGTCTGCTCGGTCACCGGCAGCGCGTCCATGTCCGCGCGCAATGCGATCTTCGGGCCCGGCTTGCCGCCTTCGATGATCGCCACCACGCCGTGGTGGGCGATGCCGGTCTTCGGCTTCAGGCCCATCGCCCGCAGGCGCTTGGCGACTTCGGCCGAGGTACGCACTTCGCGGTTGGACAGCTCCGGGTGCTGGTGGAAATCACGACGCCACTCGATCACCTTGGACTGCAGCCGCTGCGCGGCGGCGGTCACTTCCGGGCGCTGCACGTCCTGGGCGTGGGCAAGGGCCGGCAGGGCCAGCAGCAGGGCGGACAGCAGCAGCGAACGGCGCATCACAATCTCCACGGCAGGGGGTTCCAGCTGAATGTAGGGCAACACTGCCGCCACGGGAACCTCCGGCGCGGCATCCGGTCTTAGCGCCCGTCCCATCCGTCATGCAGGAAACGTGATGTGGCACAGGTATGCTTTGCGCATTGCCCCCGGGTCGCGCCCGGTCCAGCCCTTTTGGAGTCCTCGTAATGTCACGTGTTTGGAAGATCGTGCTGCTGGTCGTGGCAGTGCTGGTGCTGGCCGTGGTCGGCCTGCGGGTCATCGGCGGCGGCAAGGACGAGGCTGGAAAACCGGCTGCGGGCGCGCGCCAGGGCGGCGAAGATCCGGATGCGGGCCCGGTGCCGGTGACCGTGGTCGATGCCACCCGCCAGGACGTACCGGTGTACGCCAGCGCGCTGGGCACGGTGACCGCAATGAATACCGTTACGGTCAGCCCGCAGGTCGGCGGCCAGCTGATGAGCCTGAATTTCCGCGAAGGCCAGGAAGTGAAGCAGGGTGATGTGCTGGCGGTGATCGATCCGCGCACTGCCCAGGCCAGCTATGACCAGGCCGCGGCAGCCAAGCGCCAGAACGAAGCCCTGCTGGCCACCGCGCGCTCCAACTACCAGCGCTCCAACGCGCCGGAATACCGCCAGTACGTCGCCAAGACCGATCTGGATACACAGCGAAACCAAGTGGCACAGTACGAAAGCGCCGTGGCCGCCAACGAGGCCAGCATGCGCTCGGCGCAGGTGCAGCTGCAGTACACCAAGGTCACCGCACCGATCTCCGGCATCGCCGGCATCCGCGCGGTCGACGCGGGCAACGTGGTCAACGCCGGCACCGCGCTGGTCACGCTGACCCAGATCCATCCGATCCACGTGCTGTTCAACCTGCCCGAGCGCCAGCTGGGTGATGTGCGCCAGGCACAGGCCGCCGGCACGGTGCCGGTGGCCGCGCTGGACCGCGCCGACTCGCATGTTCTGTCCGGCGACGGCAAGCTGGACGTGGTCGACAACCTGATCAGTGCGGACAGCGGCACGTTCAAGGCACGTGCGGTCTTCGACAACACCGACAATGGCCTGTGGCCGGGCCAGTTCGTCAACGTGCGCATGCAGCTGCGCACGATCGCCGGTGGCGTGGTCATCCCGACCCAGGCGGTGCTGCGTGGCCCGGATGGCGAATACGTCTATGTCGTGCAGGGCGACAACACGGTGAAGATGCAGACCGTGCGCAGCGGCGTGGAAGTGGGCGACAGCCAGGTGCAGATTGCCGAAGGCCTGAAGGGCGGCGAGCGGGTGGTCAGTGAAGGCCAGTTCCGCCTGAAGCCGGGCAGCAAGGTCACCGCACTGAAGCCGGGCCAGACCCCGGCCGCACCGACCGAGGCCGAGCTGAAGGCGGCCGAGCAGAAGAACGGTGGCGGCGGTGGCCGTCGCGGTGGTGGCCCGCGCTGAGCGCAGGCGACTGTTCTCCCTCGCGCCGGCATGCTCGTCGGCGCCGACATTGAAGTGCCAGCAAGGATCAGTCCGTGGGCTTTTCGACGATCTTCATCCGCCGCCCGATCGCCACCTCGCTGTTGATGGCGGGCCTGTTGCTGCTGGGCATCCTCGGCTACCGCAAGCTGCCGGTGTCGGCGCTGCCGGAAATCGATGCGCCCAGCCTGGTGGTCACCACCCAGTACCCCGGCGCCAACGCCACCACCATGGCCTCGCTGGTCACCACGCCGCTGGAGCGCCAGTTCGGGCAGATCTCCGGGCTGGAGCTGATGACCTCCGACTCGTCGGCCGGGTTGTCCACGATCATCCTGCAGTTCTCGATGGACCGGAACATCGACATCGCCGCGCAGGACGTACAGGCGGCGATACGCCAGGCCACCCTGCCCTCGTCGCTGCCCTACCAGCCGGTCTACAACCGGGTGAACCCGGCTGACGCGGCCATCGTTACCTTGAAACTGACGTCTGACACGCGTCCGCTGCGCGATGTCAACAACTACGCCGACTCCATCCTGGCCCAGCGCCTGTCGCAGGTGCAGGGCGTCGGCCTGGTCTCGATTGCCGGCAACGTGCGCCCGGCCGTGCGCATCCAGGTCAATCCGGCGCAGCTGTCGAACATGGGCCTGACCCTGGAACAGCTGCGCAGCGCGCTCACCCAGGCCAACGTCAATGCGCCCAAGGGCTCGTTGAACGGCAAGACCCAGTCCTACAGCATCGGCACCAACGACCAGCTGGCCAGCGCCGCCGAGTACCGCGACACCATCATCAGCTACAAGAACGGCCGCCCGGTGCGGCTGTCGGACGTGGCCGAGGTGGTCGATGGCGTGGAGAACGACCAGCTCGCCGCCTGGGCCGATGGCAAGCCGGCGGTGCTGCTGGAAGTGCGGCGCCAGCCCGGTGCCAACATCGTGCAGACGGTCGAGCGCATCCGCGCGATCCTGCCGCAGCTGCAGGGCGTGCTGCCAGCCGACGTGCACCTGGAGATCTTCAACGACCGTACCGAGACCATCCGCGCCTCGGTGCACGAAGTGCAGTTCACCCTGATCCTCACCATCGGCCTGGTGGTGGCGGTGATCTTCGTGTTTCTGCGCCGGTTGTGGGCCACGATCATTCCCTCGGTGGCGGTACCGCTCTCGCTGGCCGGCACTTTCGCGGTGATGGCCTTTGCCGGCATGTCGCTGGACAACCTCTCGCTGATGGCGCTGGTGGTGGCCACCGGTTTCGTGGTCGACGATGCGATTGTGATGATCGAGAACATCGTACGGTATATCGAACAGGGCAAGAGCGGCAAGGAAGCGGCCGAGATCGGTGCACGCCAGATCGGCTTCACCGTGCTGTCGCTGACCATCTCGCTGGTGGCGGTGTTCCTGCCGCTGCTGCTGATGCCCGGTGTGACCGGCCGCCTGTTCCATGAGTTCGCCTGGGTGCTGAGCATCGCGGTGGTGCTGTCGATGCTGATCTCGCTGACGCTCACCCCGATGATGTGTGCCTACCTGCTCAAGCCCGATGCCCTGCCCGAGGGCGAGGACGCGCATGAGCGCGCGGCGGCGGCCGGCAAGCAGAACCTGTGGACGCGCACCGTCGGCCTGTACGAGCACAGCCTGGACTGGGTGCTGGGCCACCAGCGCCTGACCCTGGCCGTGGCCGGCGGCGCACTGGTGCTGACCGTGCTGCTGTACGTGCTGATCCCCAAGGGCCTGCTGCCCGAACAGGACACCGGCCTGATCACCGGCGTGGTGCAGGCCGACCAGAACATCGCCTTCCCGCAGATGGAGCAGCGCACCAGGCAGGTGGCCGAAGCGCTGCGCCAGGATCCGGACGTGACCGGCGTGTCGGCCTTCATCGGCGCCGGCAGCATGAACCCCACGCTCAACCAGGGCCAGCTGTCGATCGTGCTGAAGGAACGCGGCGAGCGCGATGGCCTGGAGGAGATCCTGCCGCGCCTGCAGAAGGCAGTGGCCGGCATTCCGGGGGTGGCGCTGTACCTGAAGCCGGTGCAGGACGTAACCCTGGATACCCGTGTGGCCGCCACCGAGTACCAGTACTCGCTGTCGGACGTGGATTCGGCGACGGTGGCGACCCAGGCCACGCGCCTGACCGAAGCGCTGCGCAAGCGCCCGGAACTGGCCGACGTCGACAACAATCTGTCCAGCCAGGGCCGCGCCCTGGAGCTGAACATCGACCGCGACAAGGCCAGCGTGCTGGGCGTGCCGATGCAGACCATCGACGACACGCTCTACGATGCGTTCGGCCAGCGCCAGATCTCGACCATCTTCACCGAGCTCAACCAGTATCGCGTGGTGCTGGAAGTGGCACCGGAGTTCCGCACCAGCACCGCGCTGATGGAACAGCTGGCGGTCGCCTCCAACGGCGCCGGCGCATTGACCGGCACCAATGCCACCAGCTTCGGCCAGGTCACCTCCTCCAACTCGTCCACCGCCACCGGCATCGGCGCGCAGAACACCGGCATCACGGTCGGCGCCGGCAACATCATTCCGCTGTCGGCGCTGGCCGAAGGCAAGGTGAGCAGCGCACCGCTGGTGGTCAGCCACCAGCAGCAGCTGCCGGCGGTGACGGTGTCGTTCAACGTGGCGCCGGGCTATTCGCTGTCCGAAGCGGTGCGAGCGATCCAGGAGACCAAGGACAGCCTGGACATGCCGGCACATCTGCATGCCGAATTCATCGGCAAGGCAGCCGAGTTCACCGGCAGCCAGACCGATGTGGTGTGGCTGCTGCTGGCCTCGCTGGTGGTGATCTACATCGTGCTGGGCGTGCTCTACGAGAGCTACATCCACCCGATCACGATCATCTCCACCCTGCCGCCGGCCGGTGTCGGCGCGCTGCTGGCGCTGATGCTGTGCGGGCTGAGCCTGTCGGTGGATGGCATCGTCGGCATCGTGCTGCTGATCGGCATCGTCAAGAAGAACGGCATCATGATGGTCGACTTCGCGATCGAGGCGCGCCGCGCCGGTGCCAACGCGCATGACGCGATCCGTCGCGCCTGCCTGCTGCGCTTCCGCCCGATCATGATGACCACCGCCGCAGCCATGCTCGGCGCACTGCCGCTGGCGCTGGGCACCGGCATCGGTTCGGAGCTGCGCCGCCCGCTGGGTATCGCCATCGTCGGCGGCCTGCTGCTGTCGCAGCTGGTCACGCTGTACACCACGCCGGTGATCTACCTGTACATGGAGCGCTTCTCCGAGTGGCTGGCGCGCCGCCGCGAACAGCGCGCGCTGCGCAATGGTTCGCTGCAGGAGCCGCAGGCATGATCCACGCCCCGCTGCTGCGGGAGGCCGCACGATGAACCTGTCCGGCCCTTTCATCCGCCGCCCGATCGGCACCGCGCTGCTGGCCATCGGCTTGTTCATGGTCGGCCTGATCTGCTACCTGCGCCTGGGCGTGTCGGCGCTGCCGAACATCGAGATCCCCGTGATCTTCGTGCACGCCAGCCAGTCCGGCGCCGATGCGGCAACCATGGCGTCCACGGTCACCGCACCGCTGGAACGCCACCTCGGCCAGCTGCCGGGCATCGACCGCATGCGCTCGTCGAGCTCGGAAGGCAGCTCGCTGGTGTTCATGATCTTCCAGAGCGGCCACGACATCGATTCGGCCGCGCTGGACGTGCAGACCGCGATCAACTCGGCGCAGGCCGACCTGCCCTCGGGCATGGGCTCGCCGATGTACCAGAAGGCAAACCCGAACGACGACCCGGTCATCGCCATTGCGCTGACCTCGCAGACGCAGTCGGCCGACGAGCTCTACAACGTCGCCGATTCGCTGCTGGCACAGCGCATCCGCCAGATCAGCGGCGTGGCCTCGGTGGACATCGCCGGTGCCTCGACGCCGGCCGTGCGCGTGGACGTCAACCTGCGCCTGATGAACGCGCTGGGCCTGACTGCCGATGATCTGCGCAACGCCGTACGCGCAGCCAATGTCACCTCGCCCACCGGCTTCCTCAGCGATGGAAATACCACCACCGCGATCATCGCCAACGATTCGGTCGCGCGTGCAGCCGACTTCGCCGACCTGGTGGTGAAGACCCAGGGCGATGGCCGGGTGATCCGCCTGAAGGACATCGCCAACGTCTATGACGGCCAGCAGGATGCCTACCAGGCCGCCTGGTTCGACCACAAGCCGGCGGTGGTGATGTACGTGTTCACCCGCGCCGGGGCCAACATCGTGGAGACCGTGGACCGGGTCAAGGCGCAGATTCCCGCGCTGCGCGACTACCTGCAGCCCGGCACCACGATGACGCCGTACTTCGACCGTACGCCGACCATCCGCTCGTCGCTGCATGAAGTGCAGATTACCCTGCTGATCAGCCTGGCGATGGTGGTGCTGACCATGGCGCTGTTCCTGCGCCGGCTGGCGCCGACGCTGATCGCCGCCGTAACCGTGCCGCTGTCGCTGGCCGGTGCGGCGCTGGTGATGTACGTGATGGGCTTCACCCTGAACAACCTGAGCCTGCTGGCGCTGGTGATCGCGATCGGCTTCGTGGTGGACGATGCGATCGTGGTGATCGAGAACATCATGCGCCATCTCGACGAGGGCATGCCGCGCATGCAGGCGGCACTGACCGGCGCGCGCGAGATCGGCTTCACCATCGTCTCGATCACTGCCTCGCTGGTGGCGGTGTTCATTCCGCTGCTGTTCGCCAGCGGCATGATGGGCGCGTTCTTCCGCGAGTTCACCGTCACCCTGGTGGCGGCCATCGTGGTCTCGATGATCGTCTCGCTGACGCTGACCCCGGCGCTGTGCAGCCGCTTCCTCAGTACGCACGACCACAGCGCGCCGCCGTCGCGTTTCGGCCGCTGGCTCGATGCCGGCCACGAGCGGATGCTGCGCATCTACACCGTGTTCCTCGACTTCTCGCTGCGCCACGCGCTGCTGCTGTCGTTGACGCCGTTGCTGCTGATCGCCGCCACCATCTTCCTGTTCGGTGCAGTGAAGAAGGGTGCGTTCCCGCCGCAGGACACCGGCCTGATCTGGGGCCGGGCCAATTCCAGCGCCACTGTTTCCTTCGAGGACATGGTCAGCCGCCAGCGTCGCATCACCGACATGCTGATGGCCGACCCGGCAGTGAAGACCGTGGGCGTTCGCCTGGGCAGCGGCCGCCAGGGGTCGAGTGCGCAGTTCAACATCGAGCTGAAATCGCGCAGGGAAGGCCGTCGCGAAACCACCGCGCACGCCCTGGCGCGGCTGAGCGCCAAGGCCGACCGCTACCCCGACCTGCAACTGCGCCTGCGCGCTATCCAGGATCTGCCCAGCAATGATGGCGGCGGCTCAAGCCAGGGCGCGCAGTACCGCATCTCGCTGCAGGGCAACGACCTGGCATCACTGCAGGAGTGGCTGCCCAAGCTGCAGGCGGAGCTGAAGAAGAACCCGAAGCTGCGCGACGTCGGCACCGACGTGGACAATGCCGGCCTGCGCCAGAACATCCAGATCGACCGCGCAAAGGCCGCGCGCCTGGGCATCACGGTGGGCGCCATCGACGGCGCGCTGTACGGTGCGTTCGGCCAGCGCCAGATCTCCACCATCTATTCGGACATCAACCAGTACAGCGTGGTGGTCAATGCCCTGCCCTCGCAGACCGCCACCCCGGCGGCGCTGGATGAGGTGTACGTGCGTGCGCGCAACGGCGACATGGTACCGATCACCGCGGTGGCCACCCAGGTGCCCGGCCTGGCACCGTCGCAGATCACCCATGAAAACCAGTACACGACGATGGACCTCAGCTACAACCTTGCTCCGAACGTGAGCATGGGCGAAGCCAAGGCGATCATCGACGCCACCGTAGCCGGCATGCGCATGCCCGGTGACATCCGCCTGGCCGACGACGCGGGCTTCGGCTTCAATTCAGATCCCAGCGACATGCTGATCCTTGTGTTTGCCGCGATCCTGACCGTCTACCTGGTGCTGGGCATGCTCTACGAGAGCCTGATCCACCCGGTCACCATCCTGTCCACGCTGCCGGCGGCGGGCGTCGGTGCGCTGCTGGCGTTGTTCGGCACCAACACCGAACTGTCGGTGATCTCGATGATCGCGCTGGTGCTGCTGATCGGCATCGTCAAGAAGAACGCGATCATGATGATCGACTTCGCGCTGGTGGCGCAGCGCGAGCATGGGCTGGCGCCGCGCGAGGCGGCACGCGAGGCCAGCATCGTGCGCTTCCGTCCGATCATGATGACCACGATGGTGGCGATCCTGGCAGCGGTTCCGCTGGCGATCGGCCTGGGCGAAGGGTCCGAACTGCGTCGTCCGCTGGGTATCGCGATGATCGGCGGCCTGCTGTTCTCGCAGAGCCTGACCCTGCTCAGCACGCCGGCGCTGTACGTGATCTTCTCGTGCCTGGCCGAACGCTGGCGGGCCCGTCGCGCGCGCAGGCGCGAAGCGAAGCTGCTCAAGCGCGCGCAGCGGGCGTAGAGCGGCCCATCCACGCATGGCGTGGATCTACGGGGGTAGAGCCGGCCACTGGCCGGCTTTCTCCGTACGGCGAATCTGCCGGCCAGCGGCCGGCACTACCGTGGATGCGAATGGTGGGTACGGACCGTGGGCGCGGACCGTTGGTCCGCACGCCTCCAGGTTTGACGTGCCGTAACGAAAAGAGAACAATTCTCATCCAGCCACGGTCCTGCGCCCCGTTGCGGCGCCCCGCTGCCTTCCCCGGCCAGCCTGCGTGATCCCAGCCACTGCCCCTTCCCCCACCCGTGGGCGGATGGCCTGTGGCCGTCCGTCGAGGACCACCATCGATGCTGCCTTCCCGTCTCCCCCGCCTGGCCCTGCTGGCCTCCGCCCTGTCCGCCGCCTGCGCTGCCCATGCCGAAGCGCCGGCCGTCAGCCGCAAAGCCACCGATCTGGATGCGGTGAATGTCACCGCCGAACGCACCCATACCGACGCCGGCGCACTGGGCGACCGCGCCCTGCGCGACACTCCGTTTGCGATCACCGCTGTTGGCCGCGAGCAGATCGAGCAGCGCCAGATGGTCTCGCTGGGCGAAGCCTTCCTGCTCGACCCTTCGGTCACCACCCAGGTCAGCGCCTACGCCAGCGGCTGGAGCTCACCCATCCGCAATCGCGGTATCGAACTGAATTTTGACAGCTATCGCGTCAATGGCCTGCAGGTCTCTTCCTGGGGTACCGAATGGCCGCTGGAAGTGATGGAACAGGTCGATCTGCTGAAAGGCCCGGGCGGCTTCCTGTACGGGTTCGGTGCACCCGGCGGCATCGTCAACTACATCACCAAGAAGCCGACGGACACGCCCACCTTCTCCGCCCAGCTGGGTTGGCGTGAACAGGGCATCGTCAGCGCCGGCATCGACGTTGGCGGACGTTTCGGCAACGAGCAGATGTTCGGCTACCGTTTCAACGCCTTCCAGGAAAAGGGCGAGACCTTCAATGGTGGGCACGTCGATCGCAAGGTTGGCGCACTCTCGCTGGATGCCCGTCTGAGCGATGTACTGACCTGGACCTTCGACGGCGTATTCCAGTCACGCGATCTGCGCGAAGAATCGCCGCAGTACTACTTCCGTGGCCTGACATCGCTGCCGCGACCGATTGCCGGGGATACCCACAACAGCGTGCCCGGCACCTACTACGACACCCGATCCAGCCTGCTGTCGACCGGCTTGAACTGGCAGATCAACAGCGACTGGAAAGCCAGCCTGAGTTACGGCGTCACCACCTCGTGGAACGACGTCAACAAGATCTTCGCCTACATCGACAATCCCAACGGCGACTATGACGTCAACGTCTACGAACTGGGCGGCAAGAGCGAGTGGAAGCTGGCCCAGGCGATGCTGCAGGGCAGCTTCCGCACTGGCCCGCTGCAGCATCAGGTGGTGGCGGGCATCAGCCACCAGACCGGGCTGGGCTGGGACCGCCCCTACGAATGGAACCTGATCGGCCGCGGCAACCTGTACCAGCGCCACGCCATCCGCCACGATGCCGTCGGTTCACGAGTGATGACCCGTGGCGACGAAGCCGTGCAGCAAGCGGTGTTCGCAAGCGATACCGTCGATCTCGGCAGTGGCTGGTCGGTATTGGCAGGCTGGCGTTACAACGACTACGAGACCAGGGGCCGCTACCACACCTACCCGGTCACACCGACCTACGCGGTGATGCTCAAGCCCCGCGAGGCCGTCACCCTCTACGCCAGCTACATCGAATCGCTGGAAGCGGGCAGCCGCGTGGGCAACAGCTACGTCAACGCCGGCGACGTGCTCGACCCGACCATCAGCAAGCAGTACGAGATCGGCGCGAAGGTCGAGGGGGCACGCTGGAATGCGAACCTGGCGGCGTTCCGGCTGGAGCGTGGCGCCAACATCGATGAGCTCACGCCTGCCGGCAAGCGCCTGGTGCAGGACGGCATCACGCTGTACGAAGGCATCGAAGCCAGTGCCGACCTGCACCTCAACGATGCCCTGACGGTCGGCGGTGGCGTCACCTGGCTGGACCCGACCTACGACAGGCTGTCGCCGGCCAGCGCCGCACAGGAAGGCAACCGTACCGCCGGTGCCGCGCGCTGGAGCGGCGTCATGCATGCCACCTACCAGCTGCCGTGGGTGGACGGCCTGGAAACGTATGCGGCCGTGCGCTACTACGGCGATGTCTGGTACGACGCCGACAACACCCTGAAGCTGCCCGACTACACGCTGGTGAATGCCGGCGTCGGCTACCGGCTGCTTGCCTCGGGCCACCCGGTGACCCTGCGTGCCAGCGTCGAGAACCTGGCCAACCGGAAGTACTGGTCCAACGCTGGCGCCGGCCTGCCGCGTACGTTCGCGGTGAGCGTTCGGTTCGACATGTAACCCCGGCAACCCCGTAGTGCCGGCCGCCGGCCGGCTCCTCGCACCTTCGTCCGGGCGCATGAAGAGCCGGGCAACGGCCGGCACTACCGCGTATCGAGCGGAAAATCATCCACGCGTGGCGTGGATCTACCATTTCACGCGTGGCCCGCAATAATGGTGGAAGACCCTTCCACCGAGCCTGCATGTCCGCCCGCCAATCCCGCCTCAGCCGCCTGTGGGCCCACGAGAAGGCCAGCTATGGCCTGCGGGTGTTCATCGCCCTGGCCGCAGCGCTTGCCGTGTGCTGGCAGCTGGACGCGCTCACCGCCCTGCCCGGCGTGTTTCTCGGCATCATCGCCAGCGCCATCGCCGAGACCGACGACAACTGGTGGGGCCGCACCAAGGCGGTACTGCTGTCGCTGCTGTGTTTCTGCCTTGCCGCAGCATCGGTGATCTGGCTGTTCCCGTGGCCGTGGATCTTCATTGGCGCGCTGGCGCTGTCCACCTTCGGCCTGACCCTGCTCGGTGCGCTCGGCGAGCGCTATGCGTCGATCGCCCAGGCGACGGTGACGCTGGCGATCTACACCATGATCGGCCTGGAGCAGCATGGCGCCGGCGACCTGCACAGCGCGCTGGACGCGGTCAGCCACCTGCTGGCCGGTGCGGTCTGGTATGGCCTGCTGTCGATCCTGTGGACCGCGCTGTTCGCCAACCGTCCGGTGCGCGAACGCGTGGCGCGGCTGTATCAGGAACTGGGCCGCTACCTGCAGCTGAAGGCCGCGCTTTTCGAGCCGGTGAGGGAAGCAGACCTGCAACGTCGCCAACTCGACCTGGCCGAACAGAACCGGCGTGTGGTCGGTGCGTTGAACGAGGCCAAGACCGCGATCCTGGCCCGCTTCGGCCGTTCCGGGCGGCCGGGCGTGAACTCCGGTCTGTACCTGCGTCTCTATTACATGGCACAGGATTTCCACGAGCGCGCCAGTTCCTCGCACTACCCCTATGGCGCGCTGGTCGACGCCTTCTTCCACAGCGATGTGCTGTACCGCTGCCAGCGCCTGCTCGACCTGCAGGGCCAGGCCTGCGCGCGCCTGGGCGAAGCGATCCGCCTGCGCCGTCCGTTCGTGTATGGCGAAAGCAACCAGCAGGCCGGACGCGATCTGGCCGATGCGCTGGCCTACCTGCGTGACCAGCAGCGCCCGCAGTGGCAGCGCCTGCTTGGTTCTCTGGACCTGCTGGTGCACAACCTGCGCAGCATCGAGCGCCGCCTGCTGGACGCCGAGCGCTCCGAGGCCAGTCTGGACAACGTCGACACCCGCCTGCGCGACAGCAACCCGCACACGTTGCGCGAGATGGGCGTGCGCATCCGCCAGCAGCTCACGCCCGGCTCGGTGCTGTTCCGCCATGGCCTGCGCATGGCGCTGGCGCTGATCGCCGGCTTTGCCGCGATACGCCTGTTCAATGCACAGAACGGCTCGTGGGTGCTGCTGACCATCGTGTTCGTGTGCCGCCCCAACTTCGGTGCCACCCGCCAGCGCCTGGCGCAACGCATCGTCGGCACCGTGGCCGGCCTGGTACTGACCTGGGCGCTGTTGCAGCTGTTCCCACAGCTGCACGTGCAGCTGCTGATCGCACTGCTGTCGGCGCTGCTGTTCTTCTTCACCCGTACCGATCGCTACCTGGTGGCATCGGCGGCGATCACGGTGATGGCGCTGACCTGCTTCAACCTTATCGGCGACGGCTTCGTGCTGATCGTGCCGCGCATGGTCGATACGCTGCTGGGCTGCGCGATCGCCGCCGTCGCCGCATTCCTGATCCTGCCCGACTGGCAGGGCCGGCAGCTGCATCTCGTCCTGGCACGCGTGCTGGACACTGCGGCTCGCTACCTGGATTCGGTGCTGGGCCAGTACCGCAGCGGCATGCGCGATGACCTGGCCTACCGCATCGCCCGCCGCGACATGCACAACGCCGACGCCGCGCTGTCCACCGCATTGTCGAACATGCTGCGCGAACCCGGCCATGTGCGCCGCAATCTGGATGCCGGCTTCCGCTTCCTGGCGCTGTCCAACACGCTGCTGGGGCATCTGTCGGCGCTGGGTGCGCACCGCGACCAGGTGGACAGCTATGCTGGCGATCCACTGGCGCTGGCCGCGGGCGATCGCGTGCGCAAGGCACTTCAGCAGCTGGCGACGGCGCTGACCGCGCGGCAACCCGTTGCGGAAGATGACAACGACTCAGACCGCGCGGTGGCCGCCGAGCTGGAGCAGATCGACGAGGCGATGCCGCCGAAACTGCAGCTGATCCGTACCCAGATGGCGCTGGTGCTGCGGATGCTGCCGAAGGTGCGTGCAGCGGCCAATGAGGCAGTGACCAACCTGACCTGATTCCTTGTCGCTGGTCGGACATCCCATCCGCGCGTGGCGTGGATCTACTGCACCGTGTGCAACCGTGTGTTGCGCCTTGCGATGCATCCCGATCACGTTCCCGCGCGGATACTGGGTGATCCCCTGGTACTGGAATCCCCCATGAAGATCGAACTCGCCGGCCGCACCGCGCTGGTCACCGCCTCCACCGCCGGCATCGGCCTGGCGATCGCCCAGGGTCTTGCCGCGGCGGGTGCGCGGGTCATTCTCAACGGCCGCAGCACCGACAGTGTCGAACGCGCCCGCCAGCGCCTGCTCGCTACCGTTCCGGGTGCCGAGGTGATCGGCGTGGCCGCCGACCTTTCCGATGCAGCCGGTGTCGATGTGCTGCTGGCCGGCCTGCCCAAGATCGACATCCTGGTCAACAACGCCGGCATCTTCGGCCCACAGGACTTCTTCGAGACCGAAGATGCCACCTGGGAGCGTTACTGGCAGACCAACGTGATGTCCGGTGTGCGCCTGTCGCGGGCACTGCTGCCGGCGATGGTCGATGCCGGCTGGGGTCGCGTGCTGTTCATCTCCTCCGAATCGGCACGCAACATTCCCGCCGACATGATCCACTACGGGGTCAGCAAGACCGCGCAGCTGTCGCTGTCGCGCGGCCTGGCCAAGCGCGTGGCCGGCAGTGGCGTCACCGTCAACGCGGTGCTGCCCGGCCCGACCCTGTCCGATGGCTTCGCGGCGATGTTCGAGGATGAACGCCAGCGCAGCGGCAAGCCGCTGGAGCAGATCGGCCGCGAATTCGTGATGGCACACAGGCCATCCTCGGTGATCCAGCGCACTGCCACGGTCGAGGAAGTGGCCAGCATGGTGGTGTACCTGGCCTCGCCGCAGGCTTCCGCCACCTCCGGTGCGGCACTGCGCGTGGATGGCGGCGTGGTCGACGATATCGTCTGAGATCTTTCAAAGTGTGCGGACCAACGGTCCGCACCCACAGGTCCGCACCCACAGCGGATAGGCAGGAATGCTAGGCTGCGCCGGTCAAGGAGGCTCCATGTCCGGTCACAACCAGTTCGCCCTGCTGCGCCAGCGCCGTTTCCTGCCGTTCTTCGTGGTCCAGGCACTCGGCGCGTTCAACGACAACGTGTACCGGCAGGCGATCATCAGCATGTTGCTGTTCATGGCCGTGCCGGAGGAGGAGCTGGGGCTGTACGCCACGCTGGCACCGGCCATCTTCATCCTGCCCTACTTCCTGTTCTCGGCACTGGCCGGGCAGATCGCCGACAAACTTGAGAAATCGCGACTGATCGTGATCACCACCACCATGGAGATCGTGATCATGTCGCTGGCGGCCGCCGGCTTCCTCACCCAGAGCCTGCCGGTGCTGCTGGTGGCCCTGTTCTGCACCGGCATGCAGTCGACCCTGTTCGGCCCGGTGAAGTACTCGGTGCTGCCGTCGGTGCTCAAGCCCGAGGAACTGACCGGCGGCAACGGCCTGGTCGAGATGGGCACCTCGATGTCGATCCTGTCCGGCATGATCGTCGGCGGCCTGGTGTTCACCGTGGCCGGCAGCCACGGCACCGTGGTGGCGGCCTGCGCGATCATCGCGCTGGCGATCTGCGGCAACATCGCCGCGCGCCTGATTCCCAAGGTCGATGCCGGCGACCCGAACCTGAAGATCAACTGGAACCCGCTGCCGGAATCACTGGCGGTGCTGCGCATGGCGCGCCAGCAGAAAGCCGTGCGCAATTCGATCCTGGGCGTGTCCTGGTTCTGGTTCGTCGGCACCGTGCTGACCTCGCAGCTACCGGCCTATGCGGTGACCAACCTGGGCGGTGAGCCAACCCTGTACATCTTTGCGCTGGCCCTGTTCTCGGTTGGCACCGGCATCGGCTCGCTGCTGTGCGAGAAGCTGTCGGCGCGCACGGTGGAAATCGGCCTGGTGCCGCTGGGCGCGTTCGGCATGACCGCGTTCCTGCTCGACCTGTACTTCGCCCGCAGCGGCGAGGCGACCGTGCAGGGGCTGGCCATCGGGCCGTTCCTGCAGCAGCCGGGCAGCAGCCGCATCGTCATCGACCTGGTCGGCATCGGCCTGTTCACCGGCATCTTCGTGGTGCCGCTGTTCGCGCTGATCCAGAGCCGCACGCCGAAGGCGCAGATGTCGCGCGTGTTCGCGGCGCTGAACATCCAGAATTCCGGCTTCATCGTCGCTGCGGCCCTGCTGTCGCTGGCCGCGCACACGCTGCTGCACTGGACCATCCCGCAGCAGTTCCTGGCGCTGGCCATCGCCAACGCGCTGGTGGCGATCTACATCTTCACCATCGTCCCCGAATTCCTGATGCGCTTCCTCAGCTGGCTGATGGTGCGCACGCTGTACCGGCTGCGCCCGCACGGCATCGAGGTCAACGTGCCCGACGAAGGCGCCGCGCTGCTGGTCTGCAACCATGTCAGCTACATGGACGCGCTGATCCTGTCGGCGACGATTCCACGCCCGGTGCGCTTCGTCATGTACTACCGGATCTTCAACATCCCGGTGATGCGCTGGATCTTCCGCACCGCCAAGGCGATCCCGATCGCCGGCGCGCGCGAAGACCCGGCGCTGATGCAGCGCGCGTTCGACGAGATTGACGCCGCGTTGGCCGAAGGTGAGCTGGTCTGCATCTTCCCGGAAGGTGCGCTGACCAGGGATGGTGCGATGGCCCCGTTCAAGTCCGGCGTTGAGAAGATCCTCCAACGGCGGCCGGTGCCGGTGGTGCCGATGGCCCTGCGCGGCATGTGGTCGAGCATGTGGAGCCGGCGCGACAGCCGCCTGGGCCGCATGCGGGTGCCGCGCCGTTTCCGTGCCACCGTCGAAGTGGTCGCGGCGCCGGCCGTGGATGGCCACAGCACCAGCGCCCCGGTGCTGGAGGCCCAGGTGCGGGCACTGCGCGGCGATCACGCCTGACGGAACCGGCCCGCCAGGCGGGCCCGGCGACCTCCCCCACATACGTCACCGTCCAGTGGCGTACGCGACATGTCGTGACTGTAAACGCATACATGCAACGTCGGTTGCGGTAGATTACGCACCCACAGGGGGGAGGTCCGGCCGATACATCACGGCTGGCCACCAAGGAATGGAGTCTTGCTTTGAATCAACCACCACCGCTCAGCCGTCCGGTCTACATCCCCAACCATCTGGTCTGGGCGATCCTGACGACGCTGTTCTGCTGCCTGCCGTTGGGCGTGGTGTCGATCGTCTATGCCTCCCAGGTCGATGGCCGCCGCGCGGCCGGCGACCTGCCGGGGGCCTACAGTGCGTCGCGCAAGGCGGGCTGGTGGGCGGTGGCTTCGGCCGTGGCCCTGCCGGTCCTGTTGCTGTTGTGGTTCGGGCTGTTCGGCGGCTTGGCCGTGCTGGGCGCTCTTTCCGACCAATGATCTACCACCACCACCCATCAAGGAGCTTGAACCCATGAATACCGCCACTCCGCAGGTCCCGAACAACCTGGTCTGGGCGATCCTGACCACCCTGTTCTGCTGCCTGCCGGCCGGCATCGTGTCGATCGTCTATGCCGCCCAGGTCAACGGCAAGCTGGCCGCTGGCGACATTGCCGGCGCCCAGGACTCCGCCGCGAAGGCCAAGAAGTGGGCCATCTGGTCGGCCATCGCCTGGGCCGTCGTGGTCGTGCTGTACGTGCTGTTCTTCGTTGTGCTCGGCGGCATGGGCGCGATGAGCAACAGCGGCTACTGATACGCTTGGACGGATCCGGCGCCTGCGCCGGATCCGTTGTTGCATGTCCGCGCTTCCTGCTCGTTCCCGGTTCGCCCGCTGGGCGCCGCTGCTGGTTTCCGCCGGCCTGGCCGCGGGCGCCACGGTGGTCCTGCGCAACGTCAATCCGTATGTCGCCGGCAATCCCTTGCCGAGCTGCCCGCTCTACGCCCTGACCGGCCTGTACTGCCCGGGCTGTGGCAGCACGCGCTGCCTGTATTCCCTGGTCCACTTCGACCTGCCCGGCGCGATGGCGATGAACCCGCTGCTGGTCATCAGCCTGCCGTTCCTGTTGCTGATGCTGCTGAACATCGCCGGCATCCGCCCACGCCTGCTCGACCCGCTCATGCGGGTGCTGGCCAATCCTGTGTTCTGGCTCTGGGTGCTGCCTGGGTATGCGCTGCTGCGCAACCTGCCGTGGGCACCGTTTACCGCGCTGGCGCCGATCTAGGTTTCCAGCCAACGGCGCAGCCCCTCGTGGTGGGCCGGTATCTGAAGGCAAAAGCGCCGGGGTTGGCCGGGCGGGTGGGCTGCGCAGGGGCCGCTGCAAGTACGTCCATGTAAGCTCGGTCGCCGCATCCATGCGGCTCACGCCCCTGCGCAGCCCACCCGCCCGGCCACGGACAGTTTCCGTGTGCGTCCACCACGGAAAAGAAAGAGAAGATCAAAAGCGGAAGCGGATCGCTTCGCTCTGCATCCACGCATGGCGTGGATCTACCGTGTCGACCAAGGTCGACACCCACCGGCAGTCGCAGTTGACCCACCGTCACCGGGAACTGTCGGGGGTGGGGCGGTGTGGGGCTGCAGGACCGTTGGCGCCATGGATGGCGCCATCGAGCCCCCAGGGAGGGGTTTACGGCGTGTCCTGCAGCCCCACACCGCCCCGCCCAACCCTCAGCAACCCAGAGCCGCTTTGGCTTTGGCGTTGGCCTCTGCAGGTGCAGGGCTGCAAGCCCTGCCAGAACACCTACGTCACCCAGCCTGCAATCACCAGCAACGCGAGGATCGCCAGCCACAGCAGCAGCATCCGCCACACCAGGCTCATCGCATCACGCAGGTCCGGCAGCCGCTGCCACACCGGCAACAGCCCGGCCTCGGTGTAATCGTGCGCATCTTCGCGCAGCTCGGCGTTGACGCTGGCCCGCGCCACCGCGCCCAGGAACCCGATGGTGCCGGCCAGCCGCTCGCCATGCGCCTGGCGCCACGCCTTCCACGCCGTATCGAAGTTGCCCACCAGCGCCATCGAAAACGCCATCAGCTGCGCCACCGGCCACTCGATCCAGCCCAGCAGGCGCTGCGCCAGCGCCAGCGGCTCCACCGGCACGCGGGCACGCATCGGGCTTTCCGCCATCAGCGCCAGCAGCCGGTACCCCAGCGCACCGGCCGGGCCCAGCAGCAGGAACCAGAACAGCACCGCGAACCAGCGCCGCAGCGCGTTGAGCACGGTGGCCTCGACCAGCGACGGCACGTCTTCGCGCAGGCTGCCACCGGCCGCCTGCAGGTTGCGCACGGCGGCCTGACGCGTTGCGGCGTCGTCCGCATCGATGATCGCTTCGATATCACGATCCAGATCACGCGGCCCCCAGCACCAGGCCAGCACCGCCACGCCCAGCATCAGCGACGGCAGCCCGAACAGCACCCCGCGCAGCAGCCATGCCAGCAGCGCCATCAGCAGCAGCGGCGGCAGCAGTGCCAATGCAACACCGGCCGGTCCCTGCCACGCCTTTCCGCCATGCGCGTCCAGCCAGCCCAGCCAGCGCCGGAAGCCGGCGAAACGGCGCAGCGAGGCGGCAGCGGCCGGGGCAACATGGCCCAGGGCCAGTGCCACCAGCACGGCGGCCAGAGTGGTGAACATGGCAGGTCTCCCTACGAAACGGAACGCTCGGCGCCGTTACCTTACCTGTCGCAGCAGCGCCCCTCAGCGGTGAACCGGACTGTAACCCGGGCCGTGTTCAGGTGGCGGCAATACAGCAGCCACAACCGGCCCGGCCGCAGCCCGGTTCAGCCCTGCTGCTCGCGGTACCAGTGTTCGATCAGGCCGCGCGAAATCGAGATCGGCGGCGACAGGCGGATGCCCTGGCCATCGTCGTCCGCATCGCGTGCCAATGCTGCGCCAACCTCATCGGCAGTGAACCAGCGCGCGTCTTCCAGTTCGCCATCCACAGTCGGCAGGTCATCCTGCGCCTGTGCACGGAAACCGATCATCAGCGCGCCGGGGAACGGCCACGGCTGCGAACCGAGGTACTGGCAGGCGGTCACCCGCACCTTGCTCTCCTCGTGCACTTCACGCACCACGGTCTGCTCGAACGTCTCGCCGGGTTCGACGAAGCCGGCCAGCACCGAGTAACGACGCGGGGCCCAGTTCGACTGCCGGCCCAGCAGCAGCCGGCCCTGGTTCTCCACGGCGACGATCACGGCGGGATCGACACGCGGGTAGTGCTCGGTGGAACACTGCGCGCAACGGCCGACGAAGCCGCCTCGGGCAAACGCCACGGCGCCGCCGCACACACCGCAGAAGCGGGTGCGCGAGTGCCAGTAAGACATGCCGCGGGCATAGCTGAAGGCGGTCGCATCGGCCATCGACCACAGCAGCGCGGCCTGGCGCAGGTCGAGGCGACGTGGTGCGGTGACGGTGACGCTGGCGGCTTCAACCGAGAACCATGCTTGTTCCCCGCGCAGGCCGAGGAAGATCGCGGAGCCGGGACCACCCCCGATGTCGGCGCCGGTCAGCGCCAGCGGCTGGTCGTCATCGCCGGTAAAGGCGCTGCCGTCCTGATCGAGCACGAGAATGCGCGCGCCCGGCCACAGGCGCGCCAGTGCATCGGCATCGTCGCGCAGGGCATCGGCGCGCTCCAGCGGTTCGCCAACGAAGGCGAAACCGGAAAGCGGCGAAGAAGTATTGGGCATCCGGCAAGCGTGCCGCCAATCGATGCGGGTGGCAAGGTCGGCGCTGTGCGCAATCTGCTGTTGTGTGCATGGAGGCACAGAGCATCCACGCACGGCGTGGATCTACTGATCCGCTCTGGTGGGTGCCAACCGTGGTTGGCACATCCTGGCCACAGGGCTCTTACATGCTGAAGCTGCTGCCGCAGCCGCAGGTGGTCTTTGCGTTGGGGTTGCGTATCACGAACTGGGCACCGGTCAGGCTCTCGGTGTAATCCACCTCGGCCCCCATCAGGTACTGCAGGCTGAGCGGGTCGACCAGCAGGGTCACCCCGCTGGTCTGTACCGCCAGGTCGTCCTCGGCACGGTTCTCGTCGAACTCGAACCCGTACTGGAAGCCCGAACAGCCACCGCCTTCGATGTACACGCGCAGGGCCAGGTCGGGGTTGCCCTCTTCCTGGATCAGGGATTTGACCTTGGCGGCCGCCGACTCGGTGAAGTTCAGCGGGCGCTCCAGCGATTGGTAATCGGGCGCGGCAACCGGAGTGGCGCCGGGCAGGGAGACTAGCGTGCTCATGATGCCAGCATGGGGGTGCCGGGGATGGCTTTCAAGCCATCGCCTCGGCCAGCTTGCGGCGTGCAGCAGTGTCGCCCTTGCCGCCATTGGCCTCATCGCCTTCCGGCGCCGGCAGGGCCGCCATCGGGGCGCTGGCATGGATCAGGCGGCCGTTCAGCTGGGCGCCCGCATTCATCTCCACCACCTGGTAATGGACGTTGCCATTGACCCGTGCGCTCGGGGTCAGTTCGACCTTCTCGGTGGCGTGTACATCGCCGTCCAGGCGGCCGCTGATGACCACCACCTGCGCGCGGATCTCGCCCTCGATCACGCCGTGCTCGGCGACCGTCAGGGTCGCGCCACTGGCGCCTTCGGCGGCGATCACCTTGCCATGGATGCGGCCTTCCACGTACAGGCCACCACTGAATTCCACATCACCGCGGATCACCACCTGGTTGCCGATCAGGGCATCCACCACCAGCTGGCCTTCACGGTTGGATTTGCTGCTTCCGAACATCTGCCTACTCCCCTTTGGCGGCCGGCGCACCGGCCTGTTTCCAGTCGAATACCTGGGTGGTACCCCCCGTACCACTCCCCAATGTCACCCGCACGCGTTGCGGGGTGAAGTCAGCCGGCAGCATCACGCTGCCGGTGAGCTGCTGGAAGTACCGGAACGAGTAATCCTGTCCCGGTACCTTGCTGCGCTGGTGCAGATCATCCCAGCTGATCGTGGCCAGCTTGCCGTTCCTGACGCCTTCCACGGTGAAGCGCATCTGCCCCTGGCTGATGGCGCCGCGGTTGAGGTTCTGGGTCAGCACAGCGGTGTATTGCCAGGTGCCGGCCGCTTCCGGGCTGAACTCGATCGAATGGGTGTTCAGGCCCTTGCGCTGGCTGGTCGAACCCACCAGGCGCTCATAGAAGGCAACGTCGGCACGCAGGCCGGCGATTTCCTCATCGCGCTCGGCCAGCGAGGACTGCACCTCGGTGTTGGCAGCGCGGCTGATGCGGTCGGAGGCTTCCAGCGTGGCCTGCTTCTGGCGCAGTTCGGTCAGCTGCGCCTGCAGCGTCTCGGCACGCTTCTCGGCGGCCTGCAGGCGCTGGCCCTGGGCATCGCGCGGGGTGGCCATCCAGCAGCCACCGAGCACGGCCAGCACCAGGCTGAGCAGCCAGATGCCGCCGATCACCAGCAGGCGGCGACGGTCGGCAGGCGGTTGCGGCGCGCCGGGCAGGCGGACCTGCACGCGCATGGGAGGACGGTTGGTCATGGGTGGTTTCCGGGGTATCGCAAGGGCGACACCGGTACGGCCCCTGTGGCAAACGACGGGCTAGTGTATGACAGGACGGGTGGGTTTCCTGCGCAGCAGCGAGCCACGCTCTGTGGCGTTCAGGCATGCCATCGTCGATAGTGTGGTCCCCTGCACAGTTCCGTCGCCGGAGCATCGCCATGACCGAAGCCCACCTGTTCGTGATCGGCATCCTGCTGGCCTGGCTGGCCGGCATCCGCGTCTACCTCACCGTGTTCGGTGTCGGCCTGGCCGGCCTGCTCGGCTGGGTCGACCTGCCACCGGCCCTGCAGGCTACTGAATCGTGGTGGGTGCTGGGCACTTCGGCGGCGCTGGCGGTGACCGAATTCTTCGCCGACAAGATTCCCGGCGTGGACTCGGCGTGGGATCTGGTGCAGACCCTGGCACGTGTACCCGCAGGTGCCTTCCTTGCCGCAGCCACGCTGTCGCCGGATGGGCAGCTGGGTACCGGCGCACTTGCTGCCGGTGCCGGTGTCGCGCTGGCCAGCCATGGCCTGAAAGCCGGCACCCGTGCCCTGCTCAATACCTCGCCCGAGCCTGCCAGCAACTGGGTGGCCTCCGCCGCCGAGGACACCGTGGTGGTCGGGGGCCTGGCCCTGGCCCTGGCACACCCGTGGATCGCGCTGATCGTGGTGCTGGCCTGCAGCCTGGCGGGCGCGCTGCTGGTGTGGCTGGTCTGGCGCACCTTGTGGAAGGGCGTGCGCTGGCTGGCACGCAGTGCGTCGCCGGACGGTCCGCGCCAGCCGGGTACCGGTTGAACCTCGGGCTTGTCGCATAATGGACGCGAACACCAGGAGCACCGATGGCCGCAAACGAATCCCCCGCGGGCGCCCGCCCGGGACGCGCTGAATCCCCTCCGGCCGATCATTGGCAACGCTGGGCCGCGGAGCCGGCGAGCGCGGTCGCCGCAGTACCCGCAGTGGTTCCGCCGCTGACCAGCTCCGACATGCCCGCATCGATCGGCAGCGCGCCACCGCCTCTGCCGGGCCCGGCCTTCCTGGCCGAGGCTGGCAACAACGACCAGGCGCCGTTGGCCTCCGATTCGCCCTACCGCGTGCTGATCGTCGAGGACGACCGCGCCCAGGCCCTGTTCGCGCAGAGCGTGCTGCACGGCGCCGGCATGCAGGCGATCGTGCACAGCGACGCCGATGGCGCGCTGCAGGCGATCAAGGAACACCGTCCCGACCTGATCCTGATGGATCTGCACCTGCCCGGACTGGATGGCATGCGGCTGACCGCACTGATCCGCCAGCAGCCCGGCCTGCAGCTGCTGCCGATCGTGTTCCTCAGCGGCGATCCGGATCCAGAGCGCCAGTTCGAAGTGCTCGACAGCGGCGCCGACGATTACCTGAGCAAGCCGATCCGGCCGCGCCACCTGATCGCCGCCGTGGCCAACCGCATCCGTCGCGCACGTGCGCAGGCAGCAACCCTGCCCGGTGCAACCGGCGCACCGGCCACCAGCAATCCGGAAACCGGCCTGCCGACGCGTCACCACGTGCTGCAGCAGCTCAATGCCGCCCTCGCCCATCGCGACCGGGGTGGCGTGTTCTTCGTTGAAGTGGCCAGCGCGCTGGGCCTGCGCGAACGCTATGGCTACGCCGCCTTCGAGCGCCTGATGGTGCAGGCCGGGCAGCGCCTGGCCGAGGCCGGCCATCCGCACCTGCTGGCACGCCTGAACGACAACAGCTTCCTGCTGCTGGCCCGCAATACTGATGAAGACAGCCTGGAAAGCATCGCCGCGACCCTGCGTGAGCAGCTCTCGGCGCGCGCCTTCGTGATCCGCGACGATGAATCGGTGCACCTGCGCGGCGTGGTGGGTTACGCGCCGCTGTCGCCGGGCTTCGACGATGCCAACGCTGCACTGGAAGCGGTCGAGCGCACCACCCTGCAGGCACGCCTGCTCAGCGCCGGCGTGGCGGGCCACGTGCACCGCCAGGCCGTCACCGAACAGGAACACCTGGCACTGCTGGAAGGCCAGCTGGAGCTGGCCTATCAGCCGATCGTCGCCGTCGCCGGTGGCAACACCGCGCAGTACCAGCTGCTGCTGCGCCTGCGCCAGGCCGATGGCACGGTGCTGGCGGCCGGCCAGGTGATTCCCGCCGCCGAGGCGGCAGGGCGCATCGCCGACCTCGACCAGCAGGTGATGGACCATGCGCTGGGCCTGCTGGACCTGTACCGGCACGCAACGCAGCCGCTGAACCTGTTCGTCTCGCAGTCGCTGCGCACGCTGCAGCGCGATGCCTTTGGCGACTGGCTGCTGGAATCACTGCAGCAGCGTGACCTGCCCGGCAGTGCGCTGGTGATCGACGTGCGCCTGCCCGACGCGCTGATCCACACCGTGCCGCTGCAGCAGTTCTGCCAGCGCATGGCCGGCGCCGGCGTGCGCTTCTGCCTGAGCCAGTTCGAGCCCAGCGGCGAAGCCGATGCACTGCTGACCCAGCTGCCGCTGTCGTTCGTGCGCATGGCCGCGCGCTTCTCCAGCAGCCATTCCAACCCAGCCACGCGCGAGGAACTGCGCAAGGCGATCGAACAGGCGCATGCGGCCGGGCTGCAGATCATCGGCCAGCAGATCGAAGACCCGCAGGCCGCGGCCGCGATGTGGGTCGGCGGCGTCGATTACATCCAGGGCAACATGGTGCAGTCGGCCGGCAGCGACCTGAACTTCGACTTCCACAACGCGGTGCTCTGACGTGCCGCTGTGGGGCGTGCTGCTGGTTGCCCTTGCCGCGGCCGCCATGGCGCTGCTGTTGGGCCTGCGCCTGCGCACGCGCAGCCGGGCACTGGCCCGGCTGCAGCGCGAGCACAGCGCGCTGGCCGCCGACCGCGACCAGCTGCGCCATACCACCGAACGCCAGGGCCAGCTGGAACAGCAGCTGCTGCAGGCCAAGCAGGCCGCCGAAGCGGCCGTGCTGGCCAAGGGCGAGTTCCTGGCCACGATGAGCCACGAGATCCGCACCCCGCTCAACGGCATCCTGCCGATGCTGGAGCTGATCGCGCGCGGGCCGCTGGGCGAGGACCAGCGGCAGATGCTGGCCACCGCTTCGGCCAGTTCACAGCAGCTGCTGCGCATCGTCGACGACATCCTCGACTACTCCCGGCTGGAAGCACAGGCGCTGGAACTGGAGATCACCAGCTTCAACCTGCGCGACCTGCTCGATGGCGTGGTGCAGCTGATGCAGCGCGCCGCCGACGCCAAGGGCCTGTCCCTGACCCTGCAGCTTGACCCGTCGGTGCGCCTGCCGGTGCGCGGCGACCCGGTACGCCTGCGCCAGGTGCTGAGCAATCTTCTGGCCAATGCCATCAAGTTCACCGCGCGCGGCCAGGTACAACTGCGCGTGCAGCGGCTGGGCGAAGGCGCGGCCCAGCACCAGCTGCGCTTCGAGATCATCGACACCGGCATCGGCATCGATGGGGCACTGCAGGCACGCCTGTTCCAGTCCTTCAGCCAGGCCGATGCCTCGACCACGCGCATCTACGGCGGCACCGGCCTGGGCCTGGCCATCTGCAGGCGCATCATCGACCTGATGCACGGGCAGATCGGCGTGCAGTCCACGCCCGGCCAGGGTGCTACGTTCTGGTTCGAGATTCCACTGCTGAAGGTGCCCGGCGACCTGCCGGCGATGGCCCGCGCGCCGACAGCGCTGCTGCTGTTCAGTGCCGATGCAATGCTGCAGAAACGCATCGAGCGCATCGCCGCCCACCATGGGCTGCAGGTGCAGATGCTGAGCCAGCTGGACGCCGTGGTCGAACAGCTGCGCACCGCGCCGCAACCCGGGCAACCGGCACCGGCGTGGCTGCTGGTCGATGCACGCGCGCGGCGCAGCGGCGAGGCGATGCTGCAGCAGGCACTGGCCGAGCGCGGTGACGACGACGCACTGCAGGTGCTCTGGCTGCAGGATGACGCACCAGCGCAACAACCGCGCCAGCGCCAGCTGCCCACGCACTTCGACGATGCCGCACTGCATGCACTCCTGGCCGCACCTGTCACGCCTGCCCGTCCTGCCGCCCTGCTTTCCAGTGCCGGAGATGGGGTACCCGCGCCGGTGCTGCCGCCACTGCACCTGCGCGTGCTGCTGGTGGAAGACAATACGGTCAACCGGATGGTGGCCGAGCAGCTGCTCCGCGTATTCCAGTGCGAGGTGCGCAACGCCGTCGATGGCGAGCAGGCATTGGCCGCTCTTCGCGAAGGCGGCGTGGACATCGTGCTGATGGATTGCCAGATGCCGGTGCTGGACGGCTACGCCGCCACGCGCCACTGGCGTGCGGAAGAAGCGGAAACCGGGCGAGCGCGCCTGCCGATCATCGCGATGACCGCCAATGCCATGGCCGGCGACCGCGAGCGCTGCCTGCAGGCTGGCATGGACGATTACCTGTCCAAGCCGATCGCCCGCGCCACGCTGCATGCGCTGTTGAAGCGCTGGGGTAGCGGTAAAGCCGCATCACCTGCACGGCCTTCTGCAGAGCCGAGCATGGCTCGGCTGACGGCCAACAGCAGTAGGGCTCCATCAGCCGAGCATGGCTCGGCTCTGCAGGACGATGACAGCCGAGTGGGCTCCAAGCCACAACCGGTACTCGACCGCGATGTGCTGGACGAACTGCACGCGGTGATCGGCGACGCCGCCATCCAGATCGTGTCGGTCTTTCTTGACGATGCGCCAGCGATGGTGCAGCAGCTGCAGCAGGCCGCGCAGAGCGGCGACGAGCCCCGCCTGCAGGCGGTCGCGCACAGCCTGAAATCGTCGAGTGCGAACGTGGGAGCCCTGTCGCTGTCGGCGGTCGCGCAGCGCATCGAACGCGAGGCCCGTGGTGGCAGCCTGCAGCGCCCCGCGGTGGCGGTCGCGCTGCTGGTTGCCGAATTCGCCCGGGCACGTGTGGCGCTGACGGGCTACCTGGCGCAACATCGTGCCGGCCAGGACAGCTGACTCACTCTTCCAGCTTGCTCAGCAGGTACTTGGGCTCGCCGATGCGCTCGATCAGGTCGAGCTGGGTTTCCAGCCAGTCGATGTGTTCTTCTTCCGAATCGAGAATCTTCACGAACAGCTGGCGGCTGACATAGTCGCCGACCGAATCGGCATAGGCGACGGCCTCGCGCAGGGTGACCACGCCGTCGCGCTCCAGCGACAGGTCGCACTGCAGGATCTCGGTCGGGTTCTCGCCGATGCGCAGCTTGCCCAGCGCCTGGAAGTTCGGCAGGCCTTCGAGGAACAGGATGCGGTCGGCGAGCATGTCGGCATGCTTCATCTCGTCGATCGATTCCTTGTACTCGTGCTCGGCCAGTTCCTTGATGCCCCAGTTCTTCAGCATCTTGGCGTGCAGGAAGTACTGGTTGATCGCGGTCAACTCGTTGTAGAGGACCTTGTTGAGGAATTCGATGACCTTGGTGTCGCCCTTCATGGGATGCTCCTGCACGCTGAAAACGCAGGCACTTTAACGCCTTGCCTGCGGCCGTGAAGGAACGCGAATCGTGCGCATTGGCCTGTGCGGCCGCGCGTGAAGGATGCGAAAGCGCGGCGTCAATGCGCCGCGAAGAAACGATCAGGCAACCTGGGCCAGGCCCAATACCGGCAGCGGCAGATCGTGGGTCGCACGCGCCTTGGCCAAGAGGTCCGCGGCCATGTCCAGGCAGGAACCGCAGGTCGCACCACAGCCGGTCCGCATGGTCAGTTCGGCCACCGTGCTGACACCATGGCTGGCGGCTTCGCGGATCTGGTGGTCGGTGACTCCGTTGCAGATGCAGACGTACACAGGCGGGAACCGGGCTGACAGGCCAGGAGCGGCCTGGTGGCTATTCCAATGGAAACGAGAATGGTTGTCAATCAGAGACCTGAACCATTCTCGATACCGTTCAGCCCGTCAGCTGGCTGGGCCATCACCCGTGGCCTTCTTCGGCCAGTAGCCGCGCGTCCGCGGGCGCTTGCGCGGGCGGTCGTGGCCGGCCGTGTGGCCGGGCATCCAAGCCTCGGCGGCGCTCTTGGGCATGGCGGTTACGCCCTGCCCGGCGACCCCGCGCGCCAAAGGCGCCAGATGACGCAGTGCGCGCGCATAGACGCCGCGCTTGAACACCACCACATGCTCCACCGGGTACCAGAAATCGACCCAGCGCCAATGATCGAACTCGGGCGAGTCAGTGTGGTCCAGCTTCACATGGGATTCGTCGCCGGTCAGGCGCAGCAGGAACCAGACCTGCTTCTGGCCGATGCAGACCTGCCGCTCGTTGCGGCGGATGGCCCGCGCCGGCAGCTTGTAGCGCAGCCAACCGGGCGTGGCCCCGAGCACTTCCACATGCTCAGGCAGCAGGCCGGTTTCTTCCTGCAGTTCACGATACATGGCCTCGACGGGCGTCTCATCGGTGTTCATGCCCCCTTGCGGGAACTGCCAACCATCCCGGCGCACGCGTCGTGCCCAGAACACCTGGCCGTCCTGCCGCATCAGCACAATGCCGACGTTCGGTCGATAGCCGTCCGGATCGATCACGATGCGGACTCCTAAGAAAATCTACTGCCCGGGACTATCCCACGCCCTCTGTCGGCCCACAAGCACGGCACAAAAGTGTTGACAGGGACGGTACACATCCGCAGAATAGCGGGCTCACCAAGGCTATGTAGCTCAGCCGGTTAGAGCACAGCACTCATAATGCTGGGGTCGGTGGTTCGAGTCCACCCATAGCCACCACACTGAAAATGAAGTTGTTTTTCAGCGTGAAAAGTGAGAAAATCGTTGTACGTTTTGCCCCGTCGCCAAGCGGTAAGGCACCTGACTCTGACTCAGGCATTCGGTGGTTCGAATCCATCCGGGGCAGCCAAATTAAAAGCAAAAGGCCAGATCGAAAGATCTGGCCTTTTGCTTTTAATTTGGTCGCGCATTCCACCTTATCCCCGCGCCTGTCGGCGCACCCCCTTGAACAACAAGGGGGCTCTTCTCCAGAGAGAGGCCCGGGGTCGGACATGCAAAAAGACGGGTAGTGCCGGCCGCTGGCCGGCAACCACGAAATGCCTGACTCCAAAACGACAAAAGCCCGGCCGAAGCCGGGCTTTTGCTTTTCCATCCAGCGGGCCCCCGAAGGAGCCCAACCAGGCGCAGCAGATCAGCGCTTGGAGAACTGGGTGGCGCGGCGGGCCTTGTGCAGACCGACCTTCTTACGCTCGACTTCGCGGGCGTCGCGGGTCATGAAGCCAGCCTTGCGCAGCTCGGACTTCAGGCTTTCGTCGTACTCGACCAGCGCACGGGCGATACCCAGACGGATCGCACCGGCCTGGCCGGTGGTGCCGCCGCCAGCGGCGGTGACCAGGATGTCGAAGCTTTCGGTGTTCTTGGTCAGCTCGAGCGGCTGGCGCACGATCATGCGCGCGGTCTCACGACCGAAGAACTCGTCCAGCGGACGACCATTGACGGTGATGTTGCCCGAACCCTTGCGCAGGAACACGCGAGCGGTGGAGGACTTGCGGCGGCCAGTGCCGTAGTTTTGAGTGATAGCCATGATTAGATATCCAGAACCTGCGGCTGCTGTGCGGCGTGCGGATGCTCAGTGCCGGCGTAGACCTTGAGCTTGCGGTACATCTGGCGACCCAGCGGGCCCTTCGGCAGCATGCCCTTGACGGCGATCTCGATCACGCGCTCCGGGTGGCGCTCCAGCGCCTGGGCCAGGGACTCGGTCTTCAGGTTGCCGATGTAACCGGTGAAACGGTGATACATCTTGTCCTGCAGCTTCTTGCCGGTGACGGCAATCTTTTCTGCATTGATGACGACCAGGTAGTCGCCGGTATCAACGTGCGGGGTGTAGACCGGCTTGTGCTTGCCACGCAGACGGCGGGCCAGCTCGGTGGCGAGACGGCCCAGGGTCTTGCCCTCGGCGTCGACGAGGTACCAGTCGCGCTGGACGGTCTCGTTCTTGGCAGTGAAAGTGCTCATGAAGAACTCTAGGTTAGGTCGGGCTCATTGCGGCGAAAGGCTCGCCGGAACTCTGCCACGCGTTGTGAAAAGGTGAAGCGCAAGAGGCGGGATTGTACTGGCCTTGCCAGCCAATTGCAAGTGGACCGTCAGGCCGGGTTGGCACGGACGCAGGGCCGGGCGAGAATCGGGGGGACTTCCGCCCCACCGCGTACTGCCATGACCGTGCTCCGCCAGACCACCCCGCTGGACCACCTGCTGACCGAGGCGCAGCGCGCCCTGGACACGGTGTTCGGCAACCCACCGGCGGCCCGCCCCTACCCGGCTGCGGAGACCGACGAGCCCGGCATGGGCAGCGCCGAGCGCCGCCATGCAGCCGGCCTGATGCGGATCAACCACGTCGGCGAAGTCTGTGCGCAGGGCCTGTATTTCGGCCAGGCCGCCGTGGCCCGCGACCCGGCCACGCGTGAACACCTGCTGGAAGCGGCCCAGGAAGAGACCGACCATCTGGCCTGGTGTGCCACCCGGCTGGCCGAACTGGACAGCCGTCCCAGCCTGTTCAACCCCCTGTGGTACGCCGGCAGCTACACGATCGGGACCCTGGCCGGGCTGCGCGGCGACGGATGGAACCTGGGCTTCGTGGTCGAGACCGAGCGCCAGGTGGAAGCCCATCTGGACGAGCACCTGGTCAATCTGCCGCCCGGCGATCTGCGCAGCCGCGCGGTCATCCAGGTGATGAAGGTGGACGAGGCCCGCCATGCCGAGCACGCCGAGCAGGCCGGCGCACGCCGCCTTCCGTTCCCGATTCCGGGCGCGATGGCACTGGCCTCCAGGGTGATGAAGACCATCGCCTACCGCATTTGAAGGGTCGCCCGCACCAACGGTGCGGGCCTACCAGGAGGTGCGGGGGGGGCCGACGGTGGAGGCCGACGGTGGGGCCCGACCGTTGGTCGGGCCATCAATCAGTTCGGCGAGACCAGCTTCAGGCCGATCACGCCGGCCACGATCAGGCCCACGCAGGCCAGGCGCGCCGGCGATGCGCTGTCGTTGAACAGGTAGATGCCCAGCACCGCCACACCCATGGCACCGATGCCGGTCCAGATCGCATAGGCCGTGCCGACCGGGATGCTCTTCATCGCCTGGCTCATCAGGTACAGGCTGATCAGGGCGGAGACCACCGTAGCAACGGTGGGCAAGGGTTTGCTGAAGCCTTCCGAGTACTTCATTCCGAGGGCGAAACCGATCTCGAACAGGCCGGCCAGCAGCAGGTAGATCCAGGGCATGGGTGGGGGCTCCTTACCTTTTTGGGAAAAAACGAAACGGCCCGGTGTTTTCACACCGGGCCGTGGGTCGGTACATCACCATGGAGCCAATCGCGCGTGCGACGCCAGTTCCACGGGGCGGGTCGTCCCGCCTGGGTGGCGATGCCTGCGGGCATCGCACATGGTGCTTACTCGGACAGGTTCCGGCCGTGGAACAACTCTTCGATCTCGCGCTTGAGCAGCGCCTCGATCTTCATGCGCTCCTTGAACGACAGGTTCCTGGCCTTTTCCTCGAACAGGTACTGGTCCAGGTCGAAGTCCTTCAGGTGCATCTTCGTGTGGAAGATGTTTTCCTGGTAGACGTTGACGTCGAACATCTCGTAACGCGACTTGATGTTCTTGGCCAGGAAGTTCTGGATCGAGTTGATCTTGTGGTCGATGAAGTGCTTCTTGCCCTTCACATCACGGGTGAAGCCACGGACGCGGTAGTCCATGATCACGATGTCCGATTCCAGGCTCTCGATCAGGTAGTTCAGGGCCTTCAGCGGGGAAATGACGCCACAGGTGGCCACGTCGATGTCCGCGCGGAACGTCGCGATACCTTCCTGCGGATGGGTCTCCGGGTAGGTATGGACCGTGATGTGGCTCTTGTCCATGTGCGCGACCACGGCGTCGGAGATCAGCTCCTTGCCGGCCAGCTTCTTGTCGATCACCGGTTCTTCGGAGATCAGGATGGTCACCGAGGCACCCTGCGGGTCGTAGTCCTGGCGGGCCACGTTCAGGATGTTGGCGCCGATGATCTCGGCGACATCGGTCAAGATCTGAGTCAGCCTGTCGGCGTTGTACTCTTCATCGATGTATTCAATGTAACGCTGACGCTCCTCTTCGGTGCGCGCGTAACACACGTCATAGATGTTGAAGCTCAGCGCCTTGGTGAGGTTGTTGAAACCCTGCAGCCTCAGGCGAGGCAACGGCTTGACCACGGCGGTCGATTCCTGTGTAAGAAGGGAAAGGGGGAATTATGGGGCAAACTGCCCCCGGGGGGAACGTGAAGAGCGCTCACATCTGGCACACTGTTTGCCCTTAACAATTGCGCTGGTTAAGCTCCGCTATCGACCCCGTGAATCCGTTCATGCGCAGAGGGAGCGCTCCTATCGTGTCAACCGTGCGCCTAGCTAGCAGTCCACTGGCCCTGGATATCGCCACAATCGATCGTTTCCTGGCGCACAGCCACAGGCGGCGATACCCCACCCGTACCGACGTCTTCCGGCCCGGGGACCCGGCGGGAACCCTGTATTACGTCATCAGCGGCTCGGTTTCGATCATGGCCGAGGAAGATGACGATCGCGAGCTGGTGCTGGGCTACTTTGGTGCCGGCGAATTCGTCGGCGAGATGGGCCTGTTCGTCGAATCGGACCGCCGCGAGGTGATCCTGCGGACCCGTACCGCCTGCGAGCTGGCTGAAATCAGCTACGAGCGCCTGCATCAGCTGTTCCTCGGCCCGCTGTCGGCCGATGCCCCGCGCCTGCTGTATGCGCTGGGCCAGCAGATTTCCAAGCGCCTGCTCGACACCAGCCGCAAGGCCAGCCGCCTGGCGTTCCTGGACGTGACCGACCGGATCGTGCGCACCCTGCACGACCTGGCGCAGGAACCGGAGGCGATGAGCCATCCGCAAGGCAGCCAGCTGCGTGTATCGCGGCAGGAGCTGGCGCGCCTGGTCGGCTGCTCGCGCGAGATGGCCGGCCGCGTGCTGAAGAAACTGCAGACCGACGGCCTGCTGCATGCCCGCGGCAAGACCGTGGTGCTGTACGGCACCCGTTGACCGTTGAGCACCCGGTGGGTGCGGACCTTGGTCCGCACTCCCTGGCGCGCTAGGCTCGGTGCATGGAGCTGAGCAGCGAATTCTGGTGGTTCATCCTCATCGGCCTGGGCGCACAGCTGGTCGACGGCGCGCTGGGCATGGCGTTCGGCCTGGTGTCCTCGTCGGTGATGCTGAGCATGGGCCTGCCGCCGGCGCAGGTCAGCGCCAGCATCCACACCGCTGAAGTGTTCACCACGGGCGCCTCGGGGGTGTCGCACCTCGCAGCCGGAAATGTCGATAAGCGCCTGTTCCTGCGCCTGGCCCTGCCCGGCGCAGTGGGCGGCGCCCTGGGCGCGTACGTGCTCACGCAGCTCCCGGGCGAGATCATCCGGCCACTGATCTACCTGTACCTGCTGGTGCTGGCGATCATCATCCTGGCCCGCGCCGCTGGGCGCTGGATGCCCAAGGGCGAGATCCGCCGGGTGCCGGTGCTGGGCTTCTTCGCCGGCCTGCTCGACGCCAGCGGCGGCGGTGGCTGGGGGCCCATCGCCACGTCCACCCTGCTCGCCCGCGGCGGCCAGGCGCGCACCACCATCGGAACAGTCAACGCAGCCGAGTTCGTGGTCACGTTGACGGTGTCAGCGACCTTCCTGTTGTCGATGGGCGTGCAGCACCTGCAGATCGTCGCCGGCCTGCTGATCGGCGGCATGATGGCCGCGCCGGTGGCGGCGATCCTGGTCAAGCGGGTGAAGGAGCGCTGGGTGCTGGTGGCCGTGGGCGTGCTGGTGCTGGGCATCAGCCTGTTCCAGATCGGCCACGCGGTGTACGGGCACCTGTATCGCTGAGGCATTCCCTGTAGAGCCGGGCCATGCTCGGCTGATCGCGCACGGATACCGCAACGAAGAGCAGCCGAGCATGGCTCGGCTCTACAACAGGCTCGGATCAGGCCTTGTCGCCACCACGGTCCACGCAGCCCCAGTTGAGGATGCGGGTGCCGGCGGGCAGCACGCGGCGGAAGAACGCCACCCGGCCCGGCTTCGGGTTCACCACCACCGGTGCCTTGGCCGCCAGCAGCAGCGGCAGGTCGGCGGTGCTGTCGGAGTAGGCGATATCAATATCGCCGTAGCCGCGCTCGCGCAGCATGCGCATTTTCTCTTCGTTGTGGCAGTGACGGGTTGGACCGACGCCGCCCAGCCGTGGGCCGACCTCGGTACCGATCACCGGCACATCCTGATGGGCCACGAAGGCCAGGATCGCGCGTGCAAGCTCCGGCGGCGCACCTGTGGCAACCACCACGCGGTCGCCCTTGGCCCGGTGCGCGGCGAACACCTCCAGCGCCTGCGGCAGCAGCTTGGCGCGCATCTGCGCCTCGTTGCGCAGCACATAGGCGTCGATCACCTTGTTGAAATCGCGCGCACGGTGCAGGCCGAAACTGCCGATCCACACGTAGACCGAAATGCCGGCACGACGGGTCGGCAGCAGCGCCACCAGCGGCCCGGCGATCGGCGTGACCAGCAGCGCCGCCAGCATGCGCAACGGGTTGCGCTTGATCAGCGAGGCGAACAGATGGGTGCCCGAATCGCCGTCGTAGAGGGTGTGGTCGAAGTCGAAGACCACCAGCGGCGCATCCTCGCGCGGCGTCGGATAGTGCGTTTTCATGCCGCGAAGAATAGCTGACGCAGGCCCTCGCCCGGCTCTTCCACGCGCATGAAGGCCTCGCCCACCAGGAACGCGTGGATGCCGGCATCACGCATCAGCGCCACGTCCTGCGGCCCCAGGATGCCACTCTCGGTGACCAGCAGGCGGTCGCGCGGCACGGCCTGCTGCATGTCCAGCGTGGTCTGCAGCGACACCTCGAAGGTGCGCAGGTTGCGGTTGTTGATGCCGATCATCGGTGCCGGCACCTGCAGCGCACGCTCCAGTTCGTCGATGTCGTGCACTTCCACCAGCACGTCCATGCCCAGCGACAGCGCCAGTTCGGATAAGGTGGCCAGCTGGGTGTCGTCCAGCGCGGCCACGATCAGCAGGATGCAGTCGGCGCCCAGCACGCGCGCTTCGTACACCTGGTAGGCGTCGATCACGAAGTCCTTGCGCAGCACCGGCAGCGTGCAGGCCTCGCGGGCCTGCTGCAGGTAGGCGTCGGCACCCTGGAAGAAGTCCACGTCGGTCAGCACCGACAGGCAGCTGGCACCGCCGAATTCGTAGCTGACGGCGATGTCGGCCGGGCGGAAGTCCGGGCGGATCACACCCTTGGACGGGCTGGCCTTCTTCACCTCGGCGATCACCGCCGGGTCGCCATTGGCCACCGCCGCCTGCAGCGCGCGCACGAAGCCGCGTACCGGCGGGGCGCTGGCCGCGGCGGCCTGAAGCTCCTCGAGCGGGCGCTGGGCGCGGCGCTGGGCCACTTCTTCGGCCTTGCGGGCCAGGATCGTCTGCAGGATGTCGCTCATCGTCTTCGGGTCGGTGCGGGGGCGGTGAGGACGGCCATTATCGGGCCATCGACGGGGTCAGGCTGAACCGCGCGCTCAGGCAACCAGCGCGCGGGTGGTTTCAATGTACTGCTGCAGGCGCTGGCGGGCGCTGCCATTGGCGATGGCGGCACGGGCACGGGCCAGGCCATCGCCGATATCGCTGGCCACGCCGGCAACGTACAGGGCGGCACCGGCATTGAGCGCCACGATGTCCAGCGCCGGGCCCGGCTCGTTGTCCAGCACCGCGCGCAGCATCTGGATGGACTGTTCCGGGCCGTCCACGCGCAGGTTGCGGCTGGCCGACATGGCGATGCCGAAGTCTTCCGGGTGGATCTCGTACTCGCGGACCTTGCCGTCGCGCAGCTCGCCCACCAGGGTGCCCGCCCCCAGCGAGATCTCGTCCATGTTGTCGCGGCCCCAGACCACCATCGCGCGCTCGGTGCCCAGTTCGCGCAGCACGCGGGCCTGGATGCCCACCAGATCGGGATGGAACACGCCCATCAGCACAGACGGCGCGCTGGCCGGATTGGTCAGCGGGCCGAGGATGTTGAAGATGGTGCGCACGCCCATCTCGCGGCGTACCGGCGCGACCACCTTCATCGACGGATGATGGATCGGCGCGAACATGAAGCCGATGCCGGTCCGCTCGATGGCCGCGGCCACCTGATCCGGCTGCAGTTCGATCACCGCGCCCAGCGCTTCCAGCGCATCGGCACTGCCGGACTTGGACGACACGCTGCGGTTGCCATGCTTGGCCACGCGCGCGCCGGCGGCGGCCGCGACGAACATCGAGCAGGTGGAGATGTTGAAGGTGTGCGAGCCATCGCCACCGGTACCGACGATATCAACCAGGTTGGAGGTATCGGCCACCGGCACTGGCCGGGCGAATTCACGCATCACGGTGGCCGCCGCGGCGATTTCGTCCACGGTCTCCTTCTTCACGCGCAGGCCGGTGAGGATCGCGGCGGTCATCATCGGAGACACATCGCCGCGCATGATCTGCCGCATCAGGTCGACCATTTCGTCGAAGAAGATTTCGCGGTGCTCGATGGTGCGATGCAGGGCTTCCTGGGGGGAGAAGCTCATGGGTATGCTCCTTGGATCAGGCCGCCGGGCGCTGGAGGAAATTGCGCAGCAGCGCGTGGCCGTGTTCGGTGAGGATGGATTCGGGATGGAACTGGACGCCTTCCACCGGGAACTGGCGGTGGCGCAGGCCCATGATCTCTTCGATCGAGCCGTCCTCGTTCTCGGTCCAGGCGGTCACTTCCAGGCAGTCGGGCAGACTGTTCTTGTCCACCACCAGCGAGTGGTAGCGGGTGGCCTGGTAGCGGTCCGGCAGGCCGGCGAACACGCCCTTGCCTTCATGGCGGATCGGCGAGGTCTTGCCGTGCATGATGTTGCCGGCGCGGATGACGGTGCCGCCGTAGACCTGGCCGATGCCCTGGTGGCCCAGGCACACGCCGAGGATCGGCGTGGTCGGGCCCAGGCGTTCGATCAGCTCCAGCGAAACGCCCGCTTCGTTGGGGGTGCACGGGCCGGGCGAAATGACGATGCGCTCGGGCTTCTGCGCGGCGATCTCGTCCACGCTCATCACATCGTTGCGCACCACCTTCACTTCGGCGCCCAGCGTCTGCAGGTACTGCACGAGGTTGTAGGTGAAGCTGTCGTAGTTGTCGATCATCCACAACATGGTCAGGTTCCGTCGCTTATCAGGAAAATGGCGTACACGTTTTCGATGTAGGTGATGGGGCCGGCTTCAATGGATTCGGGCTCAGCGGGCGCGGGCGCGGAGGCGGGCGCGTAGCTGCCGGTCACCGAGATCCTGTCGAGGTCCCCGCCGTCCTCGCCCTGCTGCGGCCATTGCCCGGCCCGGATGCCGTAGGCGAAGTCCGGCGCCACATCGGAGATGCTGTACAGGCCACGCACTCTTGTTCCATAGGCCTTGGCCAGGCCCTGCGCGGACTCGCGGGTCTGGGCCGCTGCCTCGCCCTTGAGTTCGCGGCGCAGCGTCACTTCGCCCGAATAGGTCGGCGCCAGGCTGCTCACCTGTACGTTCTCGTTGGCCTTCAACGCCCCCAGAACATCCTGCATCGCCTTCACGCTGGCGAAGCTGGCACGCAGCTGGCGCGATACGCGGGTACCGATGAAGACCTGCCGGTTCTGCTCATAGCGCGTGGCCGGGCCGATCCGCAGGTTGTCCGCACGCACGCTGCCCTCCACCGCCTTGTGCTGCTTGAACAGTGCCAGCACGCGCGCCACGTTGTCCTGCACGCGGCGGCGCGCCGCGTCGGCATCCATGTCGGTCTCTTCGATGTTCAGCTGCAGGCCGAACCGATCGGGCATCACCGTGCGGGTACCCTGCCCCTTCACCAGCAGATGCGGCTGCGAGGGAATGGTATTGGCCTGCGCCCACGCAGACGGGGCCATCGTGGCCAGCAGCGACGACCACAGCAATGCGCTCAGCAGCTTCATCATCTACTCCTCACTGGAAACGGGCTCAGGCAGGCCGGCAGCAACCAGGTCGGCGGCATGCCGCTTGGCCAGCCGCTGGCCCAGGAAGCGCGCGTAGCCTAGGGACAGGTGATGCTGGTCGTAGAAGGCCGGCTCGCCGTTGGCCTCCATCACGCAGCCCTCCATAGCATTGCCGCCGCACAGCAATTCGTACTTGCTGATGTAGAGGTACGGCAGCGACTTCACCTGCGGAATGGTCGACTTGGCGCGCTCATCCGGGTTGAAGTAATTCACCAGGTCCGGGCGTTTGCATGCATCGAAGCTTCCGTAGCGGTTGTACAGCGACGCGCAGTCGGAGGTGGTTTGCAGGAAGGAGCCGATCGCGATGATCTTCAACTGCGGGTTGCGCGTCTTCAAGATCTCGAGGATCCGCCACAGGTCGGCGGCAACAGGGTCAAATCCCTGGTGCGTGTTGTAGACAATCACGTCCAGCGCCTGCACCAAGCGTTCATCGTCCAGCGCCGCGAAGCGGGTATCGCATGCCAGTTCCGGCGTGGGCGATGCAATGCGGCCCCGCTCCAGCACCACCTTGCAGTCGTTGACGGTACCGAAATTGACCAGGTTCACGCGGCGGTCTCGCCCGTAGATCTGCGCGAAGGCGTTGAAGCCGTCGGGCTCATGCGAGTTGCCGAACAGCAGCACCTGCACCGGCCGATCCATGGGGCAGCGCGCTGGATCCCGCAGCGACTGCACATTGCAGGCTGCGGCAAGGCCTTCGAATCGGCGCCCCTTGCCGGCCTCGATGTCGGCGGCCCCCAGCGGCTGGAACACCGACACTTCGGCGCGTGCCGCTGCATGCTGGACGGGGGCGCTGGCCGCCGTGCCCGGCCCGACCATGCCAGGGGTAAAGTACTGGTAGCGCCAAACCATGCCGTTGGATGCCAGCACCGCCACGCCCAGCGCACAGCAGAACAGCGAGGCGGCCAGCGTGCGGCCCACCAGCGCCCCCTTGGGCGCGGCCGGATCGACATAGCGGAATCGCACTTCCACCCAATGATGCAGCGCCACGGCCGTCACCAGGGACATCACCACCATCAGACTGAACTGTACCGCCCACGACCAGTGCGGCATGAACTGGGTGACGAATACCACTACCGGCCAATGGGTCAGGTACAGCGAGTAGCTGATCTTGCCGAACCAGACCGCCAGGGGATTGGCCAGCAGCAACGTGGTCGCACGGGAGCGGCTCGATGCGATGACCAGCAGCGCGCCCACGCACGGCGCAATGGCGTTGGTGTACGGGAATACGTCGCCTTCCACCAGGGTGGCGATCGAATACACGATCAGGGCAGCGCCGACGGCAAACATGCCTTCGTGGAGCCAGCGCGATGCCGGCAGCCGCGCGGCGATGAAGCAGCCGGCTGCGCCGATGGCGAACTCGAACACACGGAAGTGCGGCAGGAAGAAGAGATCCGAAGCAAAACCCACGCTCTGCCTGGCCACCACCAGGTGGTTGGCAAGGAAACTGGCTGCTGCTGCGGCGACGATGCCCCAGGCGATACCGCGGCGGCCGCCGAACCGGTAGCAGAGGAACAGGAACGCAGGCCACACCAGGTAGAACTGCTCCTCCACGCTCAGCGACCAGGTGTGCAGCAGGGGCTTAGTCTGCGAGGCCGCATCGAAGTAGCCGCTTTCCGACCAGAAAAGCAGGTTGGATACCGACAGCGCCGAGGCCAACAAAGACTTGCCGTACGCGACCAGATCGGCTGGCGTAAGGCTGAGCACGGCCAGGACCGTGGTAGCCAGCAGGGTGGCGATCAGTGCGGGCAGGATGCGCCGGACCCGACGCGTGTAGAAGTTGGCGAAGCGGAAACCACCGGTCTCCACCAGCTCACCTCGGATGATGGAGGTGATCAGAAAGCCGCTGATCACGAAGAAGATGTCGACGCCGACATAGCCACCGCCGAGCCCAGGCACCCCGAAGTGGAAGAGCAGGACCGCGAGCACCGCGACGCAGCGCAGTCCATCAATGTGCGGCATATACCGGGAGGTGGCGCTTTTCATGATCTGCAAGAACCCATTCAAGTGGGCGCGGCGCATCCCTTGCACCGCGCGACGGACAGCCTTCGACAATGGGAAGGTTACAGGCCCTTGGCGGCCTGGGCGACGGCGCGGAACAGCGCGCGGCCCTTGTTCATCGTCTCATCCCATTCCTTGTCCGGGTCCGAGTCGTAGACGATGCCGGCGCCGGCCTGCACGTACAGGCGGCCGTCCTTGATCACCGCGGTGCGGATCGCGATCGCGGTATCGGCATCGCCGTGCCAGCCGATGTAGCCGATGCTGCCGGCGTAGACATTGCGCTTGATCGGTTCCAGCTCGCGGATCACTTCCAGCGCGCGGATCTTCGGCGCGCCGCTGACCGTGCCGGCCGGGAAGGTGGCACGCAGCACGTCGGCATAGCTCAGGCCCGGCTGCAGCTGCCCGGTCACTTCGCTGACGATGTGCATCACGTGGCTGTAGCGTTCGATCACGAACTGCTCGCCCACCTCCACGGTACCTGCCTTCGAGACGCGGCCGGCATCGTTGCGGCCCAGGTCAATCAGCATCAGATGCTCGGCGCGTTCCTTCGGATCGGCCAGCAGCTCGGCTTCCAGCGCCAGGTCCAGCTCGGGCGTGGCGCCACGCGGGCGGGTGCCGGCGATCGGGCGCACGGTGACTTCGCCGTCCTGAAGGCGTACCAGGATTTCCGGCGATGAACCGACCACCTGCAGGTCGCCGACATCCAGGAAGTACATGTACGGCGACGGGTTCAGTGCACGCAGCGCGCGGTACACATCCACCGGGCGCGCCTTGAACGGCACGCTCAGGCGCTGGCTGAGCACCACCTGGAAGATGTCACCGGCGCGGATGTATTCCTTGCTGCGCTGGACCGCATCGACGAAGCCTTCGCGGGTGAAGCCGGAGACGAAGTCGGACTCGTCCAGCACGTCGCTGTTGAGCGGTGCGGGATAACCGGCGCCGGGCGCGCGCAGCTTGGCAGTCAGCGCATCCAGGCGTGCCTGGGCCTGCTCGAAGGCGCCCTCGACCCGTGGGTCGGCGTGCACGATCAGGTACAGCCGGCCCTTGAGATTGTCGAACACCGCCAGCTCGTTGGAATCCAGCAGCAGGATGTCCGGCGTGCCCAGCTCATCGCGGCCGGCCGGCGGGGCCAGGCGTGGTTCGATGTAGCCGATGCACTCGAAGCCGAACCAGCCGACCAGGCCACCGGTGAAGCCCGGCAGGCCTTCCAGCTTCGGCACCGAGTGGGCGCTGCGCAGCGCCTCGACTTCGGCGAACGGGTCGGCCACCTCGCGGGTGTCCACCACCTGGCCGTCTTCGCGCACAGTCAGCGTGTGGCCATGGAAGGCGTACACGCGACGCGCCGGCAGGCCGATGATCGAGTAACGACCAAAGCGCTCGCCGCCTTCGACGGATTCAAACAGGTAGGTATTGGGGCCGTCGGCGAGCTTCAGATAGACCGAAAGCGGCGTGTCCAGGTCGGACAGCACTTCACGGACGACGGGAATGTGGGTGTGGCCTTCAGCGGCCTGCTGCTGAAACTGAGCGTGCGAGTTCAAGACGACTTTCCTTCCGGGACACAGCGTTATGGGGGCGGACGACGGCAACGGGCCACCATCGCCACCAACGGCGTGCGGAAGAAAGGGTATGCGGGGTCGTCAGGCTGGACACCCCCTGACTGTATCGCAGCCGGGGCGGGAGGGGAACCCTGGGAAACTGAACCACGGGAAAGCACAGGGCTCATGGCGGGGACCGGTGGGGGACCGGCGCGGGAACCGGTAGAGTCGACAGTTAGTCGACTGCTCTTCGTCCCGACGGTAAAACCGGCGCTACACGCGTAAGTCGACTAACAGTCGACTCTACCCCGCCTACCCCGCCAGCAACGGGCAACCGACCGGCAGGTGCATGCGCACCCTGCCCGGCACGCACGCGATGCGGAACTGGCGGGCCTGGACTGGTTCGCCGTCCAGGTTGAGGGTCAACGGGCGCTCGGACTCCACCTGCAGCCACGGCAGCCGCGCACGCGTGGCCAGCTGTTCCAGCGCCGCCTGGGTGCCCGACTTCAGCATCTGGCCGAGCGTGGCGGTGACCTCACCCTCCAGTTCCGGAAGCACGGTGACATCCAGCAGCCCATCGTCGATCACGGCCTGCGGGCACAACTGCTGGCCACCGCCGGCCTGCCGGCCATTGCCGATGCCCAGGGCGATGAAGTCGCCTTCCCACGCGAAATCCGGGCCGGACAGCCGCGCGGTGATCGGCTCGATGCGGCCCAGCTTGGCGATGCCGGTGATCACATAGGCCAGCCCGCCCAGCATCTTCTTCAGGCCGGCATCGGTCTCCACCGTCACCTGCGTGCCGAAGCCACCGCTGGCGAGATTGGCGCACCACCATTGCGTGCCATCGGCGTCCACGCGCAACAGGTCAATGGCGTGCGGCGTCGCCTGCCCGATCAAGGCGAAGGCCTCCTTCGGCTCAGTGGGAATGCCGGCAGCAGTCGCGAAATCGTTGGCGGTCCCCATCGGAATCAGCGCCAGCGAGGGCAGCGCATCTGCCGGCTCCTCACGATGTGCCAGTGTCTCGGCCACCGCACTGAGCGTGCCATCGCCACCGGCGGCCACGATCACGTCCACGCCATGATCGATCGCCTCGGCCACGTAGCGTTCGGCGTCACCGTCTTCCCAGGTCACCCGCACTTCCAGCTGCACGCCCTGTCCGCGCCAATGGCCGACGGCGTCGCGCAACTCATCGTTGCCGGCGGATTTGCCGTTGAGGATCAGGCGCCAGCGCGGGGTGGTCATGCAGAGCTTCCAGGGATGCGGTGGCACAGGCTAGCAATGCGCTGTTTGCCCGCGGTGAATGTCACGCAGATGTCATTCAGCTGCTGGAGAATGGAAGGCCATAGCAGGGACGACGGATGGAGGCAGGATCAGCCTCCCACGCATGCAGCGAGGCCACGCCAGTGATTGGCGTGGCTTTTTTTTGCCGGCCGTAGATCCACGCCATGCGTGGATGCATTTCACGTCAACCGTTGGCGAAATCGTGCAGCGCCTGGCCCTGCAGCCGGTACACGGTCCACTCGTCCTGCGGCTTTGCGCCGGCGGCGGTGTAGAACTCGATGGCCGGGGTGTTCCAGTCCAGCACCGACCATTCGAAACGACCGCAGCCTTCGGCCACGGCCTGGCGGGCGATGTACTTCAGCAGTGCCTTGCCGGCGCCGCCGCCGCGCTTCTCCGGGCTGATGTACAGGTCTTCCAGGTAGATGCCCTTGCGGCCCAGCCAGGTGGAGTAGTTGTAGAAATACACCGCATAGCCGATGGCCTCACCGTCGGCTTCGCAGATCAACGCGCGGGCAGTCGCATCGGCACCGAACAGGCTTTCGGCAATACCGATCTCATCGGTCTGCACCGAATGCTCGGCCTTCTCGTAGATGGCCAGTTCGCGGATGAAGCGCAGGATCAGGCCAGCGTCGGCCACGGTGGCCGGGCGGATGTTCAACACGGCCACCGTACCCATGGCTCAGCCCCTTGCCGCAGCAACGTTCGCGCGCATCTGCGCGATCACGTCCTGGTAGCTGGTCCTGGCGTTGAAGATGGCCGAACCGGCAACGAAGGTGTCAGCGCCGGCGGCGGCGATCTCACCGATGTTGTCGGCTTTCACGCCACCGTCGATCTCCAGGCGGATGTCCTTGCCGCTGGCATCGATCATCTTGCGCACCACCTTCAGCTTGTCCAGCGCCGAGGGGATGAAGGCCTGGCCGCCGAAGCCCGGGTTGACCGACATCAGCAGCACCAGGTCCAGGTCATCCAGCACCCAGTCGAGGATGTCCACCGGGGTGGCCGGATTGAGCACGATGCCCGGCTTGCAGCCCAGCGAGCGGATCAGCTGGATGGTGCGGTGCACGTGGCGGCTCGCCTCCGGATGGAAGCTGATGTAGGTGGCACCGGCCTCGGCGAAGTCCGGGATGATGCGGTCCACCGGCTCGACCATCAGGTGCACGTCGATCGGCGCGGTCACGCCGTGCTTGCGCAGCGCCTGGCAGACCATCGGGCCGATGGTCAGGTTCGGCACGTAGTGGTTGTCCATCACGTCGAAGTGGACCCAGTCCGCGCCGGCGGCGAGGACGTTGTCGACTTCCTCGCCGAGACGGGCGAAGTTGGCAGAGAGAATGGACGGGGCGATGAGGCAGTTGGACATGGCCGGGGCCTTCGGAACGGGGAAAGGATTCTCCCGCCCGCAGGCGGGACTGTCGGATCAGCGCTTGCGCAGGGTCTTGATGCGGTCGTAGGCGGCATTGATCCGCCGCGACTTCTGCTCGGCCTGCTGCTGCAGCTCGGGGGCGGCGCCGCCAAGCTTGTCGGGGTGGTACTGCGAGATCAGCTTTCGGTAGGCGCGCTCGATCTCGGCATCGGTGGCCTCGGAGGTCAGCCCCAGCTCCCGGTACGGGTTCTCCTTGTTCAGGCGGAACCAGTCCGAATCAAAGGCATGGCCGATCAACAGGCCGACTACCGCGCCAAACAGCGGATTGGGCCGGAACAGCAGGGCCCCGGCGATGAAACCGAGCAGTTTTCCGTACCAGCGCATGGCGCCCCAGGGTCGACCGGCGAAATGGATGCTCATTTTACGTCACAGCGGGCCCGGACCGCTTTACACTAGGCCGCCCGCTGGTCAGCGGGCCCGCCGGGTCCGCTGGGCAGCCGTATCGACAACGCCCCAGGAGTGCCCGTGCCAACCACGCTGTTGCAATCCGATCTCCCCGGCCTGCCCTTGCGCCATCGCGGCAAGGTGCGTGATGTGTTCGATATCCCGCGCGAGCGGCTGCCTGCAGGGACCCCGCCGGGCGACTACCTGCTGATGGTGGCCACCGATCGCCTGTCGGCGTTCGACGTGGTCCTGCCCGACCCGATCCCGGGCAAGGGCGAGATGCTCTGCCAGGTCTCCAACTTCTGGTTCGCCAAGACCGCGCACCTGATGCCCAACCACCTGACCGGCATCGACGTGGCCAGCGTGCTGCCCGAAGGCGTGGACCCCGCCCTGTATGCCAAGCGCGCGGTGGTCACCCGCAAGCTGAAGCCGGTGCCGGTGGAAGCGATCGCCCGCGGCTACCTGATCGGCAGCGGCTGGAAGGATTACCAGCGCACCGGCAAGGTCAGCGGCATCGATCTGCCCGACGGCCTGCGCCAGGCCGAGCAGCTGCCCGAGCCGATCTTCACCCCCTCGACCAAGGCCGCCGTCGGCGACCACGACGAGAACATCGATTTCGACGCGATGGTGAAGCAGGTCGGTGCGGACCTGGCCGAGCGCGTGCGCGACGCCACCCTGCGCATCTACAAGTTCGCCGCCGATTACGCCCGCGAACGCGGCATCCTCCTGGCCGACACCAAGTTCGAGTTCGGTACCGACGCCGATGGCCGCCTGTACATCATGGACGAGATGCTGACGCCGGATTCCTCGCGTTACTGGCCGGCCGACGAGTACGAAGTGGGCACCAGCCCGCCGAGCTACGACAAGCAGTTCGTGCGCGATTACCTGGAGACGCTGGACTGGGGCAAGACCGCCCCGGGCCCGAGCATCCCGGCCGAGATCATCGAGCGCACCCGCGCCAAGTACGCCGAGGCGCTGCAGCGCCTGGCCGGGATCAGCGTCGACTGATCCGCCTGCGCCCCCGGCCCGCCGGGGGCGTTTCATTTTGGTGGTAGTGCCGGCCGCTGGCCGGCAACCTCGGCGAATCCGCAGCCAGACATGGCCTGGCTCTACTGTCGGCCCTGGCGGGAGTATGCTGGCCGCATGCAGACATCCACCGAGCTTGCGCGGCCGATCGACCGCTATTTCGCCAGCTACTCCGACGACCACCGCAATGTGATCAACCAGCGCATCCACGTGGTGGCGGTCCCGGCGATCCTGTGGTCGGTGGTGGCCCTGCTGTGGTGCCTGCCGCCGCTGATCACCTGGTTCCAGTACGGCATCTGGTCGGCGTTCGCGATGTTCAGCGCCTGGTGCTTCTACAACAAGCTGTCGCGCCCGCTGGGCATCGGCATGCTCATCCAGTTCTTCGTGTTCGGCTGCCTGTGCCGCCTGCTGGAAGCCGAAATCGGCCTGCAGGCCCTGCGCTGGCTGGCGGTGGGCGTGTTCGTGGTGGCCTGGATCGCGCAGTTCATCGGCCACACGTTCGAGGGCCGCAAGCCCAGCTTCCTGACCGACCTGACCTACCTGCTGATCGGCCCGGCCTGGGTGATGGCCAAGTTCTACCGCAAGCTCGACTGGCGCTACTGACCTGCCCAGGGCCGACGGCGCACCTCGTTTCCTGAACGGGCAGATCCCGTCACCCGCACTCCACGACGGCCCTGCCAGCCTGCGCCGGTGATCCGCTCCCCACTTCCCGCCCGTCGACGGCAGCCCCTGTGCGACAGGGCCTGCGGTCTCCCTGCGTGGGCGTAGGGCGTCCCCCGAGGGCAAGCGAGGAGAACACGCAGGAACGCGATGTTGCGTCGCAGAAAATATGAATCAGCGGACGTTACATGCAATTGATCGCTGTTCGATGGGTTTCAGCGACATTTCGCAGCCTGTTATTCTCCCTGACCTGCTCGTGAATCATGGATTCCCTGCATGCTCCCCAGCCTGCCCCTGCTGCTGGCCCTGCCGTTCCTGATGGCAGCGGCTGTTGCGGCCTTCCCCCGTAGTTCGCGCTCGACTGCTGCCTGGCTGGCGGCGCTGGCGCCGTTGGGCGGGCTGGCCATCCTCGGCTGGCTGACCCCGGCGGTGCTCGATGGCCAGGTGGTTCGCACCCTGGTGCCCTGGCTGCCACAGATCGGCCTGGACTTCACCCTGCGCGTGGACGGGCTGGCGTGGATGTTCGCCGGGCTGGTACTGGGCATCGGCGCGCTGGTGGTGCTGTACGCGCGCTACTACCTGAGCCAGCAGGACAACGCGCACCGCTTCTACTGCTACCTGCTGCTGTTCATGGGCGCCATGCTGGGCATGGTGCTGTCGGGCAACCTGCTGTTGCTGATGATCTTCTGGGAAATGACCAGCATCAGTTCGTTCCTGCTGATCGGCTTCTGGTCGCACCGCCAGGACGCCCGCGAAGGCGCACGCATGGCGCTGGTGATCACCGGTGGCGGTGGCCTGGCCCTGCTCGGTGGCGTGCTGCTGATCGGCCGCATCGTCGGCAGCTTCGACCTGGACGTGGTGCTGGCCGCTGGCGAGCAGATCCGCGCCAGCGCGCTGTACCCCTACGCCCTGTTCCTGGTACTGGCCGGCATCTTCACCAAGAGCGCGCAGTTCCCGTTCCACTTCTGGCTGCCGCACGCGATGGCGGCGCCGACCCCGGTCTCGGCGTACCTGCACTCGGCCACCATGGTAAAGGCCGGCGTGTTCCTGCTGGCGCGGCTGCATCCGGCACTGGCCGGCAGCGACCTGTTCTTCTACACGGTCAGCGGCATCGGCGCACTGACCCTGCTGATCGGCGCCTGGAATGCGATCTTCCAGCATGACCTGAAGGGCCTGCTGGCGTACTCGACCATTTCCCACCTGGGCCTGATCACCCTGCTGTTCGGCCTGTCCACGCCGATGGCGGTGGTGGCCGGCGTGTTCCACATCCTCAACCACGCCACCTTCAAGGCCTCGCTGTTCATGGCCGCCGGCATCATCGACCACGAAACCGGCACCCGTGACATGCGCAAGCTCGGAGGCCTGCGCAGGCTGATGCCGTTCACCAGCGCGCTGGCGATCATCGCCTCGCTGGCGATGGCTGGCATCCCCCTGCTCAATGGCTTCCTGTCCAAGGAAATGCTGTTCGCCGAAGCGATCACGGCCGGCGGCCCGGGCATCATGCGCACGGCGGTGTCGATCGCCGCGTTGCTGGCTGGCGTATTCGGGGTGGCGTACAGCCTGCGCTTCGTGCACGACACCTTCTTCGGCCCCGGCCCGCAGGACCTGGACCGCGTGCCGCATGAACCGCCGCGCTGGATGAAGGTGCCGGTGGAACTGCTGGTGGTGATCTGCGTGGCGGTGGGCGTGGCACCGGCACTGACCGTAGCGCCGGTGCTGCACGCCGCTGCGGCCTCGATCCTCGGCGACGCCATGCCCGAGTACAGCCTGGCGGTATGGCACGGCTTCAACCTGCCGCTGGCGATGAGCGCGATCGGCGTGATCGGCGGCGTGGCGCTGTACTTCGGCCTGCGCAAGCTGATCAACCTGCACGCCGTGACCAACGTCAGCACTGGCCGCAATGTGTTCCATGCGCAGCTGGACGCGATCTCCGCGCTGGCCATGCGCCTGACCAACGGCATCGCCAATGGCAGCCTGCAGCGCATGCTGCTGGGCCTGGTGCTGGTGGCCATCACCGTGGCCGCCGCGCCCTACATCGCCAACCCGGCCTCGCCGAACTGGACCGCGCCGCAGCCGATCCCGCTGCTGGGCTGGGCGCTGTGGCTGGTGATGATGGCCTGCGCCGTTGCCACCCTGCGCATCTACAAGCAGCGCCTGCTGGCAGTGCTGCTGGTCGGCGGCGTCGGCCTGATGGTGGCGCTGACCTTCGTGTTCCTGTCCGCACCCGACCTGGCCCTGACCCAGCTGCTGGTGGAGATGGTCACCCTGGTGCTGATGCTGCTGGGCATGAACTACCTGCCGGCGCAGTCCGGGCCGGAACGTCCGCGCTGGCGCAAGCGCCGCGATGCGGTGATCGCGATCATCGCCGGCGCCGGCCTGGGTGCGCTGGCCTATTCGGCGATGACCCTGCCGCCGAACACCATGGCCGGCGAACTGCTCGCCCGTGCGTTGCCCGAGGCCTATGGCCAGAACGTGGTCAACGTGATCCTGGTCGACTTCCGCGGCTTCGATACCTTCGGCGAGATCACCGTGTTCGGCATCGCCGCGCTGGTGGTGCATGCCCTGCTGCGGCGCACGCGGATGGCACCGGAGCAGATCATGCCCGGCCCTCCGATCAAGCTGCCGGTACCAGCCGACCTGGCCCAGATCATGTTCCCGCTGACCCTGACCGTATCGATCTTCCTGTTCCTGCGCGGCCACAACGCGCCGGGCGGTGGCTTCATCGCCGGCCTGGTGCTGGCGGTGCCGCTGCTGATCCAGTACGTGATCCAGGGCACCGCGTCGGTGGAGTCGCGCTTCGGCTTCGACTACATCCGCTGCATCGGCATGGGCCTGCTGATCGCCCTGCTCAGCGGCTGCGCCTCGATGCTGTTCGGCGTGCCGTTCCTGACCAGTGGCCACCTCGACCTGCACCTGCCGCTGATCGGCGACGTGCCGCTGGCCAGTGCGATCGGTTTCGACATCGGCGTCTACCTGGTGGTGTTCGGCGGCGCCATGCTGATGCTGTCGATGATGGGCACGATCAAGCCGTCGCGTACCCGCACCGCCCGCAAGGGCGAGATCGACCTGCAACGCCGTTCGGCACGTACCGGGGAGATGCACTGATGGAACTGGCCCTGGCCACCGCGATCGGCGTGCTGACCGCCATCGGCATCTACCTGCTGCTGCGTGCGCGCAGCTTCGATGTGATCCTCGGCATGACCTTCCTGTCCTACGCCACCAACCTGCTGATCTTCGCCGGTGGCCGCGTGGTGCTGGGCAAGGCGCCGGTGCTGCAGGAGGGCGTGGACAGCCACCTCGGCAACTACACCGATCCGCTGCCACAGGCGCTGGTACTGACCGCGATCGTGATCGCCTTCGCGATGACCGCAGTCAGCATCGTGCTGGCCATGCGCAGCCGCAGCGACAACCACAGCGACCATGTGGACGCCCACGAGCCCGACGATGACCTGCACGATGAGCGCGTGCCGCCGCGCCAGGGCGAGGACCGCGCATGAACCACCTGGTGATCCTGCCGATCCTGATTCCCCTGCTGGGCGCTGCGCTGTCGCTGTTCGTCGAACACCGTCGCTACGGCCCGAGGGTGCAGCGCGCGGTGGCCTGGACCGCGCTGTCGGCGCTGGCGCTGGCGGTGGGCCTGCTGTTTGCCAGCACGGCCAGCGGTGACATCAACGTCTACCTGCTGGGCGACTGGCCGTCGCGGCTGGGCATCGCGCTGGTGGCCGACCGGCTGTCGGCGTGGATGCTGCTGACCACCCTGCTGCTGGCCATTCCCTGCCTGCTGCACGCCTGCTCGGGCTGGGACCGCCGCGCACCGCACTTCCATGCGCTGTTCCAGTTCCAGCTGGTCGGCCTCAACGGTGCGTTCCTGACCGGCGACATCTTCAACCTGTTCGTGTTCTTCGAGGTGATGCTGATCGCCTCCTACGGCCTGCTGCTCAGCGGTGGCCGCGGCCTGCGCATGCGCATCGGCCTGCACTACGTGGTGTTCAACGTCACCGCCTCGACCCTGTTCCTGATCGCGCTGGGCCTGCTGTACGCCACGCTGGGTTCGCTGAACATGGCCGAGCTGTCGCAGCGCATCGCGCAGGTGCCGCCGGCACAGCTGACCCTGGTGAAGGCGACGATGGGCCTGTTGCTGCTGGTGTTCTGCGCCAAGGCCGCGCTGATGCCGCTGTACCTGTGGCTGCCGGAAGCCTATTCGCGTGCGCCAGCAGCGGTGGCTGCGCTGTTCGCGATCATGACCAAGGTCGGCCTGTACTCGGTGCTGCGCATCCAGATGCTGTGGTTCGGCGATGACGCAGGCGCGATGGCCGGCTATGGCCGCGACTGGCTGCTGTGGGCCGGCGTGGCGACGCTGGTGCTCGGTGGCCTGGGTGCACTGGCCGCGACCCGCCTGCGCGTCCTGATCTCGTACCTGGTGATCGTGTCGGCGGCCACGCTGTTCATCGCCTTCTCGGTGGGCACGCCGCAGGTACTCTCGGCGGGCCTGTACTACCTGCCGCACAGCAGCTTCGTCGCCGCCGCGCTGTTCCTGATCGCCGACCTGATCCGCCGTCGTCGCGGCGGTGCCAGCGACCGCAAGGAAGTGGTGGCACCGATGCCGGGCAAGGAAACCCCAGCGGTGCTGTTCCTGATCGGGGCAGTGTCGGTGGCCGGCCTGCCGCCACTGTCCGGCTTCCTGGCCAAGGCCGCGCTGCTGGCCGGCATGCCGGCGCAGTACACCGGGCCGGTGTGGTCCGCCGTGCTGGTCAGCAGCCTGCTGGTGATCATGGGCCTGACCCGCGGCGGCATCCGCCTGTTCTGGCGCGTGCCGCCGGTCGATCCAGAAGCACCGAAGCCGCGCAAGGCTCCCCTGCGCCGGGTAGAACTCTACGCCGCCTGCCTGCTGCTGGCCTACGGCATCGGCATGACCCTGGCCGCGGCACCGTTGATGCGCTACACCGACGCCACCGCCGCACAGCTGCTGCACCCCAGCGAGTACGTGCAGCAGCTGCGCGCGACCACGCCGGAGATCCGCCAGCCATGACCGCCCAGCGCTCCCTGTTCCGTCGCCTGATCCCCTCGCCGATGCTCAGCATCATGGTGGTGGCGTTCTGGCTGCTGATGTCCGACAGCTTCACCCTCGGCCAGATCGTGCTGGGGCTGGTGCTGGGCGTGGTGGTTCCGCTGTTCGCCGCGCGCCTGGACCGCGAGTTCGCGCGCATCGGCACCCTGCGGCCGCTGCCCAGACTGGTGTGCGTGACCCTGTTGGACATCCTGATGTCCAACATCCGCGTCGCCCTGCAGGTGCTGGGCCCGGAAAAGAACATCCACCCGGGCTTCATCTGGCTGCCGCTGGACATCGCCAACATCCACGGCATCGCCGCGCTGACCAGCATGATCACCCTGACCCCGGGCACGGTCTCGGCCGCGCTCAGCGACGACCGCAAGTTCCTGCTGGTGCATGTGCTGCACCTGGAGGATCCACAGGACCTGATCGATACGATCAAGCGCCGTTACGAGGCGCCGTTGATGGAGATCTTCCCATGACCGGTTTTGAAGTCATCCAGACCACCCTGGTGGTGTGCATGCACGTGGTCGGCCTGGCCATGCTGCTGGCCACCTGGCGCCTGCTGCGCGGGCCGACCGTGCCCGACCGCATCCTCGCACTGGACACCCTGTCGGTGACCGCGATCGCCGAGCTGATGCTGTTCGGCATGTACCTCAATTCACCGATCTACTTCGAGGCGGCGTTGATCATCGCCATGCTCGGCTTCGGCAGCACCGTGGTGCTGAGCAAGTTCGTGCTGCGCCGGGACATCGTCGAATGATCACTGCCATCCAGATCGGCCTGTCGATCCTGCTGCTGTTCGGCTGCTTCTTCATCCTGGTGGGCGCACTGGGCCTGGTGAAGCTGTCGACCTTCTTCAAGCGCCTGCACGCGCCGACCAAGGCCAGCACGCTGGGCGTGGGCTGCGTGCTGGTGTGCTCGGTCTGCTACCACATCTTCCTCGGCCAGGACCCGCAGCCGCGCGAGCTGCTGATCACCGTGTTCCTGTTCATCACCGCACCGATCAGCGCGCACATGATGGCCAAGGCCGCGCTGTCGCTGCTGATGGAGACCCGCCCCACCCTGCCGGGCAACGAACGTGCCGCCGAGGAGCAGCTGCCACCGCCGGAACCGGTGCGGGAAGAAGAAATCACGCAGAACCGGTAGAACCGGCCGCTGGCCGGCAATGTGACGCCCGGTAGGTGCCGACCGCTGGTCGGCACGAACAGCAGCCGAGCATGGGCTCGGCTCTACAGCGCCGGTGCGCCGACCAGCAGCAGTTCCAGCACGAACCAGCCGACAAACGCGACCAGCAGGATCACACCTTCGCCGCGGCTGATCTTCAGGTCGCCACGCAGCATCGGGTACAGCACCAGCGCGAACGCCAGCAGCGCCGGCAGTTCCAGGCGTACGAACGAGGCCGGCAGCGCCAGCGGCTGCAGCACGGCCATCGCACCGATCACCAGGAGCAGGTTGACCACGCTGGAACCCAGCACGTGGCCCAGCACCATGTCGCCATGCCCGCGACGCGCGGCGGCGATGGCGGTGGCCACCTCCGGCAGTGCGGTACCGATCGCCACCGGCAGCAGGCCGACCAGCAGCGGCGTCCAACCCAGGGCGACGCCAAAGTCGGCGGCGGCGCCCACCACTAGGCGCGCGCCCCAGTACAGCGTCAACGCGGCAATCAGCACGCGCAGCACGTTCAACGGCAGGCTGGTGCGGCTCAGTGCGGACTCGGCGATGGCCACCTGCACCTCCGCGCTCTCGCTGCGACCACGGCGCAGCAGCAGCACCTGCACCACGATGAAGCCGGCCAGCAGTATGCCGCCCTCCCAACGTGCCAGGCCGCCATCAAGCCCGAACAGGATCAGCAGCACACCTGCCGCCAGCAGCGACCACCACAGCACCGTCTGCAGGCGCGCGCGCAGCAGCAGGGGCGCAGCCATGGCCGCCACGGCCAGGGTCAGGCCCAGGTTGGTGATGCTGCTGCCGACCGCATTGCCCAGCGCCAGTTCTGGCTGGCCCACCGCCAGCGCGCACGCGTTGACTGCCAGCTCCGGCAACGAGGTGGCCACCCCGAGCAGCAGCAGCCCGGCAGTGAATGGGCTGGCCCCGAAACGCTGGGCCAGGCCGGACACGGCCTTGACGATGGAGTCCCCGCCCAGCGCCAGCAGCAGCAGGCCGAGCAGGAACCAGGCAATGGCAATGGCGATCATCGAGCACTCCCCAGCAGTGGTGCCGCGATTCTACGCGTGGCCCGAGCGCATGGCTCGGCGGTGGATCAAGGATCAGCCACAGCCTTCGGCGTAATCGACCTGTGGGGTCTTGCCGACGCGCCAGGCACTGACCCGACCATCAGCGCCGAGCGCGAAGTCGATGACCGCACCACCCTCCTGCGCCGGGCGCACGCGCAGGTGCTGGGCCTTCTCGTCGTACTTGTCAGGGCCGACATCGGCCCGCTCCGGGTACAGCACCTGCAGCTCACCCAGGGTCATGCCGACCTTGCCGCCGCCTGGTGCGGTGATGGCGGCGCTGCGCACGTCGTAGCGCACCAGCTTGCGGCCTTCGATCATCAGGCGCGGCTCTTCGGCATCCTGCGGGCGCAGGAAGTAGCAGCCGTCGTTGCTGTCGTCAGCCGGCAGCGGCTTGCCGGCCGCATCGGCGCCCAGACCCTGCAGCGGCGTGCCGAAGCCACTGCGGACCTCGGCGATGCCAGCGCCCAGCGCGGCGCCGCCGAAGCCATCCAGGCGCGCGGGACTGTCCTCGCGACGGTCATTGGCTGGACGGGCGGCCAGGTCGGGATCCGTCGACTGCGCAGGCCCGGTCGCCGAGGCGGTTTCCGCCGGGGTGTCGCTGCCGCTACCGGCCGCCCCCTGCTTGTCGGGGCCCGCACTGCAGGCGGCGAGCGAAAGGAGCAACAGACCAGCAATCGGGAGGTGCTTCATCGGTGCGGTTCCCTGGCACGAAGATGGCTGCACGCTAACCCATCCGGTGTGCAGGCGCTGCATTGTCATCGCGGTTTCATCGCCCTCGTTCAGGCTCGGCGAGCACCGATCTGGCCGTCCCTTCCATGCAACCGCGCAAGACCGATCTCGCCCGAACCGCGCTGCAGGCCCACCGCGCGCCGCTGGACATGCGCCAGCGCCGGCTGCTGATCCTGTGCGACGGCCAGCGTACCGTCGCCGACCTGACCGGTCTGCTTGGACAGGATGCGCCGGCGATGGTCATCCAGCTGGTGCAGGCGGGCTATCTGGCGACCGGCACGGCAACGGCGGCGGCACCCCCTCACGCCGCTGCCGAACCGGCCAATGCGGCGCTGGTGAAGGTGCCAACGAACGCCAGCGCCACGCCGGTCGAACGTCGCCGTTCGCTGGTGGCAGCGCGCATCTACCTGCTGGGTATCCTGGAAATGCAGCGGCATCCGCAGGCAGCGGCGCTATTCCGCGATCTGCAGCAGGCGCGTGCGGAGGATGAGGTGCTGCAGCGGCTGCAGTCGGCGATGCAGCTGCTGCCCGCGCTGACTTCGGATGGCTATTGCCAGCGCGTGCGCCAGCGCCTGCTGGAGGCGTTGCCGCTGGAGCATTGCGACGCCTTCGCCGAGGTGGCGTAAGCGCAGGTTCCGGCGCATCGTGCCGACCAACGGTCGGCACCCACCACGCTAGCGGGACGACCGGAAGTTGTTGCGCAGGCCGTTCCAGCACTGCTGGTAATCGCCCTGGCGGTGGCCGGCGGCCAGTGCCTGTGCGGTCGGGCGGATCACCGCGCGGGTCTCGAACATGAAGGCCATCGTGTCCTTGATGACATCGGCCTTGGAAAGGTCGGCATTGGACGCCTTGTCGAAGGTCGGTGCATCCGGGCCGTGGCCGCTCATGCAGTTGTGCAGCGACGCGCCGCCCGGCACGAAGCCTTCGGCCTTGGCATCGTAGGCGCCATGCACCAGGCCCATGAACTCGCTGGCGATGTTGCGGTGGAACCACGGCGGACGGAAGGTGTTCTGCGCCACCAGCCAGCGCGGCGGGAAGATCGCGAAGTCCATGTTGCTGGTGCCCGGGGTGTCGCTGGGCGAATGCAGCACCAGGAAGATCGACGGATCCGGGTGGTCGTAGCTGATCGAACCGATGGTGTTGAAGCGACGCAGGTCGTAGCGGTACGGCGCGTAATTGCCGTGCCAGGCCACCACGTCCAGCGGCGAATGGTCGATCGGTGCACGCCACAGGCGGCCTTCGAACTTGGCGATCAGTTCGAAGTCGCCATCCACATCCTCGAACGCCGCATGCGGGGTCTCGAAGTCGCGCGGATTGGCCAGGCCGTTGGAACCGATCGGACCCAGGTCGGGCAGCTTCAGCAGCGCACCGTAGTTCTCGCAGATGTAGCCACGGCTCGGGCCATCGGGCAGTTCAACGCGGAAGCGCACGCCGCGCGGGATCACCGCGATCTGCTGCGGCTCGATCTCGATCACGCCCAGCTCGGTCAGCAGGCGCAGCGCGCCCAGCTGCGGCACGATCAGCAGCTCGCCGTCGGCGTCGTAGAAGTAGCGGCCGACCATGTCGCGGTTGGCAGCGTACAGGTGGATGCCCACGCCGGCATGCGCATCGGGCGAGCCGTTGCCACCCATCGTGTACAGGCCTTCGACAAAATCTGTCGGCAGCTCCGGCAGCGGCAGCGGACTCCAGCGCAGCTGGTTCGGCGAGGCCGGCTGTGCGCCGAAATCACAGTGCAGCTGCGACTGCGCGAACGGAGTGAACTCGCCATGGGTCACCGCCGGGCGGATCCGGTACAGCCAGCTGCGGCGGTTGCTGCCGCGCGGCGCAGTGAAGGCGGTGCCGGTCAACTGTTCGGCGTACAGGCCGTGGGCCACCTTCTGCGGTGAGTTCTGTCCGACCGGCAGCGCGCCGGCGACTGCCTCGGTGGCGAATTCGTTGCCGAAGCCGGACTGGTAGCCGCGGGCGGTGATGGCGGGGGACATGGGAACTCCAGAGATTGCCGGCCAGCGGCCGGCACTACCATTCGGACAGGCAATGTCGACCGGAAGCCGACATTGCCTGCAGACCTTACAGCACGCCGCGGCGGATCTGGTCGCGCTCGATGCTCTCGAACAGCGCGGTGAAGTTGCCTTCGCCGAAGCCTTCGTTGCCCTTGCGCTGGATGATCTCGAAGAAGATCGGGCCGATGCAGTTCTGGGTGAAGATCTGCAGCAGCTTGCGCTGGTGGGTTTCCGGATCGGCATCGATCAGGATCTTGTTCTTGGCCAGGCGCGGCACGTCTTCACCGTGGTTCGGCACGCGCTGGTCGATCACCTCGAAGTAGGTCTCCGGCGTATCCAGGAAGTCCACGCCCTGCGCGCGCATTGCTTCGACGGTCTCGTAGATGTTCTCGGTGAAGCAGGCGATGTGCTGGATGCCCTCGCCCTTGTACGCGTCCAGGTACTCGTTGATCTGGCTCTTCGGGTCCGAAGATTCGTTCAGCGGAATGCGCACGATGCCATCGGGCGCGGTCATCGCCTTGGACACCAGGCCGGTCTTCAGGCCCTTGATGTCGAAGTAGCGGATCTCGCGGAAGTTGAACAGGCGCTCGTAGTAGTCCGACCACTGCTGCATGTTGCCGAAGTACAGGTTGTGGGTCAGGTGGTCGATGAAGGTCAGGCCGAAGCCGACCGGATGCAGGTCGGCCCCTGCGATCGGCTCGTAGTCGCCATCGTAGATGCTGCCGGCGCTGCCATAGCGGTCAACCAGGTACAGCATGCAGTCGCCGATGCCCTTGATGACCGGCGCGCTGACCGCCTTGCTGTCCGGCTTGAAGGCGATGGCTTCGGCGCCGTTGCCCAGCGCGGTCTGGTAGACCTCCTGGCCCGGCTTCTTGAAGCGGATGGCGAAGCCGCACGCGCACGGACCGTGCTTCTCGGCGAAGTCGGCGGCGAACGAATCGGGGTCTTCATTGACCAGGAAGTTGACGTCGCCCTGGCGATAGACGGTAATCGGACGCTGCTTGTGCTTGAGCACCGCGCTGAAGCCCATCTTCCGGAAGTACTCGTGCAGCTCCTGGCCACGGCCGGCCGGGGCGGCGAATTCGACGAACTCGAAGCCGTCGATGCCCATCGGGTTCTCGAAGGTGGTGACCTGCATGCCGGGGTTGGGGTGCGAGGCGGTCGGGACTGCGGTATTCATGGCGTGGCTCCGAATCGGTACCGCATCGGTACAAACCAGGTGCGGGCAGGTAGGGACCCGGCGAGAATGCAGGGTCTGGACCCACCCCTTATAGTTACACTTGAAACCACCAGCAAGGTGCACCGCAACATGAGCCCCGATCCCGCCTCGACCCGCCTGCGTGCCTCGCACGTCCTGCTCGACCTGGAACAGTTCCTGCCGTACCGGCTGAGCGTGCTGTCCAACCGGGTCAGCGGCAACATCGCCAAGCTATACGGTGATCGTTACGGTCTGGCGATTCCCGAGTGGCGGGTCATCACCATCCTGGCGCTGTACCCGGGTTCCTCGGCCAGCGAGGTCTCCGACCGCACGGCGATGGACAAGGTGGCGGTCAGCCGCGCCGTGGCCCGCCTGCTGGAGCGCGGCTTCATCAAGCGCGAGACCCACGGCGATGACCGCCGCCGCTCGGTGCTGGCGCTGTCCGCGGCCGGCTTCGAGGTGTACGAAACCATCGCGCCGATGGTGATCGAGATCACCCGCAAGCTGATGTCGGTGCTGAGCGAGGAGGAGGAGCAGCTGCTGGAAAAGCTGATCCTGCGCCTGGCCGGTGACGGCCTGGAGCGGATGGGCGAAGGCGTCTGAAAGAAAAAGGGGACGGAGGGGATTAAGTCGTAATGAGTACAGGTGTGCCTGAAACGACTTAATCCCCTCCGTCCCCTTTTTTCCGTCCCCTTTTTTCAGCTCAGGTGCTTGCGCCGCGCGTGGATCCACGGCACCGCCAGCGCCGCGATGGCACCACCGGCGAAGCCAAGTGATGCAGCAACCGTGGCCGCCTCGACCGCACCGGGCAGCGCCAGCGCCGCCGCCACCAGCAGCAGCGACGGCAGGCCAACGAAGGTGCCCAGGAAGAAATGCCAACGCGGTGACCAGGTGTTGAGCTGCAGCAGGCTGACCGGTTGCCAGGCTTCGGATGCGGCCTCTTCGGCGATCTTCGCCACGGCCTTGCCCAGATCCACTTCCGGCAGCGCGCGCCCCTGCCGTGCGGTTGCCAACAGCTCGGCCACGGCCTCCACAGGCGGGAAACTGGACGGCCACGCGACCGGCGCCGGCACGCCATACGCGGTCAGCAGCGGCACGCTCAGCCACGGCGCCACCAGCGGGCGCATGCGACGGCGACCATGCACGCACCAGGTCTGCGACTGGCCGTGCGCGGTGACGCTGTACAGCGCCAGTTCGTTGGCCGGCGGATAGCCGAGCATGGTCACCCGTGCCGCCAGGCTGTCCTGGCCCATCGCGCGCAGGAAACCGGGGCGGCTGCGCCCTTCCTGCATCCACGCCAGGCCGAGTGCACCCACCAGATAGGCCTCGGCCACGTCCTTGCTGCCGGCGGCGGCGCGTTCGTCGCTAGCCAGGTACCAGGCCAGCGATTTCGGTTCGGCGACATCGTCCAGGCCCCAGCGGCTGTCGTCACCCAGCACATGGCGCACCGGCAGGCGCGCCGGCGCGGTTTCGCCACGTTCGCCGGGTTGCAGGAACGGCAGCACGCCCTGGATGAAGGTGGACAGTTCAATCGCGCGCACGCCATGGCCCTGCCACTCCGGTGGCAGCAGCCCGGCCAGCTGGCCATCGGCGACCAGTGCATCGAGCCGCGATTTCTGCTCGACCAGTTTCTGCACCGCACCCTTCAGCACCACGTTATCGGGCAGCGCGATCTGCGGCAGGCGATGGCGCGGCGGTGCCAGGTCGACGGTGGCCTCGCCGGTACCGGCGTCATCCAGCAGCGCCTCCTGCGGCGGCAGGGTCACGCCCTCGCCTGCTCCACCCTCGGCCAGCTCACTGGCGGGTCCGGGCAATCGTTCGGCGTGGTCGCTGTGCATGGGCGTTCCGGAAGGTTGCATCGACGGGATGTCGACTGACGTCCTTGCCGGTAACGGCGAGCGCGGTGCGATATTGAGATGCCGATTCCGGGAATGTGACCGCAACCACAGTAGATCCACGCCATGCGTGGATGCACTTCTGTGCCGACCAACGGTCGGCACCCACCGGGGTTGGCGGTCAGCGGTCGGCACCCACCGGGGATGGCGGTCAGCGGTCGGCACCCACCGGGGATGGCGGTCAGCGGTTGGCATCCGCCGGGGTTGGCGGTCAGCGGTTGGCACCCCCCCCCCCCCCCCTGCCGGCCAGCGGCCGGCACTACCCTATTCCGGTTTGTCGGGTGCCCACTGCTTGAGGAACGCGCTCACCCGCGCAGGCTGGAACGCCTCGCCCCTGCGCAGCTCAGCGGTCGCCTGCGACACCAGCAGGCCACCATCGGCGTCCAGCACCAGCAGATGCGGATAGTCGCGTTCCATCACCGGGAACTGGGCAAGGAACGCGGTGTTGGGCTGCTCGTCGCTGGCGTTGACCTTCACCCACACGTAGTGGGCATCGCGGAAGCGACGCAGGTCGCCGTTGCCTTCCACCACATCGTCCAGCGCCCGGCAGCGCTCACAGGCGGCGTTGCCGATCTCCAGCAGGATGCGCTTCTTGCCCCGCTGGGCTTCCACCTTGGCGGTGGCCAGGTCATCGGCGGGGTTGCGGGCCGGGTCGAACTGCGCACCGAGCCCGGCGATGGCGGCGATGTCCGCCGCCACCGGGGTGTTGCCCGAGGCCACCGGTTCGCTGGGGTCAGCGACCGGCGGCTCGGTGGGTCGGGTATCCAGGGGCTGCGTGGGCTCGGCGGTCGCAGGTGGTTGCGGTTGGGAACAGGCGCCGATCAGCGCCGCACAGACCACCACTACCGCAGTACCGAGCTTGCTACGCATGCCTTCTACCCTCTCATCATCATTTGACGCCGTGCATCAGCTTGTTGATCAGCGGGGCGATCAGGAACAGCACCACGCCGGAGCCGATCAGGGCCCAGAACCCGAAGGTATACCCCTTCAGGGCCGACTCGACCGTCATGCCGCCTTCACCACTGACCACGCCAGCGAAGATGCCCGACAGGTTGTTGCCGATGCCGGTGGACAGGAACCAGCCACCCATGCCGAAGCCGACCAGGCGCACCGGGGCCAGCTTGGTCACCATCGACAGGCCGATCGGCGACAGGCACAGCTCACCCACCGACTGGATGACGTAGACCATGAACAGGGTCCAGAACGGGATCTTGCCGTCCACCACCATCTGCGACAGGGCGAACATCAGCAGCGCGAAGGCGGCGCCGTTGAACAGCAGGCCCAGGCCGAACTTGCGCGGGATGGACGGATTGGCGCGGCCCATGGCGACCCAGATCCAGGCGATCACCGGGGCAAGGGTGATGATCGCCACCGAGTTGACCGACTGGAACCACGCGGTTGGGAAGGTCCAGCTGCCGAACTGGCGGTTGACGATGTTCTCGGCCAGGAAGGTGAACGAGCTGCCGGCCTGCTCGAAGAACATCCAGAACATCACGTTGAAGGCGAAGATGATCAGCATGGCGATCACGCGGTCGCGCTGCACCTTGCCTTCGCGGATGCCCTCGACCAGCAGCAGGACGGCCAGCGCGGTGAACATCGCACCCAGGATCCAGGCCAGCGCGGTGGCGCCGGTGGCCAGCAGGAAGTACGCGACCGGGATGGCAACCACGGCACCGGCCAGCACCATGATGATGCGGCCGAAACCTTCAGCGCCGGCCGGCGGTGCGCCGATGCCCTTCAGGCCGGCACGACCGATGTAGAACCACACCAGCGAGATCAGCATGCCTACGCCCGAGGCGATGAACACGACCTTGTAGGACGGCATCGCATCGGTACCGAACACCTTGCGGGCCAGGTACTCGGTCAGCACCGGGGCGATCATCGCGCCGATGTTGATGCCCATGTAGAAGATGGTGAAGCCCGAATCGCGGCGCTCGTCCTTCAGCCCGTACAGCTTGCCGACCATGGTCGAGATGTTGGGCTTGAACAGGCCGTTGCCGACGATGATCGTGGCCAGGCCGAGCTTGAAGATGTGCTCCTGCGGCAGCGAGATCATGAACAGGCCGGCGGCCATGATGATCGCGCCGGTCAGGATCGAGCGCTGGTAGCCCAGTACCCGGTCGGCCACGTAGCCACCGAAGATCGCCGCGGCGTACACCAGGGCCAGGTAGGCGCCATAGATGCGGCTGGCGTCGCCTTCACCGGCAGCGCTGCCGTTGTAGAACTGGGCGACGATGTACAGCACCAAGGCCCAGCGGATGCCGTAGAACGCAAAGCGTTCCCAGAACTCGGTCATGAACAGCATCCACAACGGGCGCGGGTGGCCCAGCGTGGTCTTGAAGTCCGGCAGCGCCGGCTCTGGGGTGTTCGCAGTGGCGTTTACGCTCATGCGGATTTCCTGGTTCGGTGGATGACGAGCACGTCCGCTGTGCAGTTGAAGCAACGCGCGAGGATCACCGACTTCTGGCGTTCACGTCAAATACACGCCGTTTGAGGCAGGTGGCAGCCTGCTCCCTGAACTTGCATCTGAAACGATCCAGCCGCCGGCTGGGATCCAAGCTGAATGGGGATCAACCCAGCGCTGTCGGGGGCGCGGCCTGCAGGCTGGTGCGCACCTGGAACAGCTCGGGGAAGAAGGTCAGCTCCAGTGCCTTGGCCAGGAAGCCCACGCCGGACGAGCCACCGGTGCCGCGCTTGAAGCCGATCACCCGCATCACCGTGCGCATGTGGCGGAAGCGCCACAGCTGGAAGGCGGTCTCCAGGTCCACCAGGTCCTCGCACAGCGCGTACTCGCGCCAGTAGCGGTCGGTGTCCTGGTAGATGCGTTCGAAGACCGGCTGCAATGCGTCGTCGGCCACGTGCGGCTGGGTCCAGTCGTGGGCCTCGTAGACCGCCGGCACGGGATGGCCGAAGCGGGCCAGGTACTTCAGGAACTCCTCGTACAGGCTCGGCGCCTCCAGCACGGTGCGCAGCTGCGCCTGCCCGGCCGGGTCATGCTCGAACACCTGCAGCATCTGCGCGTTCTTGTTGCCCAGCAGGAACTCGATGTAGCGGTACTGCAGCGACTGGAAGCCCGACGACGGGCCCAGCACGTCGCGGAAGCCCATGTACTCGGACGGGGTCAGCGTTTCCAGCACCGACCACTGCTCGGTCAGCTGGCGCAGCACCTGCTTGCTGCGCGCCAGCACCTTGCGGCACTGCCAGACTTCATCGCGCTGCAGGAAGCCGATTGCGGCACGCAGCTCATGGCCCAGCAGCTTCAGCCACAGCTCCGAGGTCTGGTGCTGGATGATGAAGAGCATCTCGTCATGGTGCGGCGGGCTGGACAGCGGCTGCTGCGCGCTGAGCAGCTGGTCCAGCCGCAGGTAGCCGCCGTAGGTCAGGCGCCCCTGCAGGTCGGTGTGGATGCCGGCTTCGAGATCGCGTTGGTTGTTGTCGACGGACATGGGCGGGACCAGATCGGGGGCGGCAAGGGTAGCGCGTTGCCGCCGCGCTGGCAGCCGCCGGGTCCATACCGGAGCGTGCGGTTGGCCGTGGAGCATCGGCCGATCCCGGGCCTGCGCGTGGAACCGTCCAGGCCGTTGTACTGGCGGTCAGCCAGAGGCGTATTCTGATGCTTTGCAGCAACGACTGAATACGTTGTTGTTATTGGCCCCCCACCCGCCGGCAGGGGTAAAACGGGGAATCCCCGTGTTGCGGCGCAGGAAGGCTATTCCGTACGCGTTCCTTAACATGGCGATTCATATCATTTGTAACTTCTCTGTCGAAGGTGCAGTACGCAATGACGGTTGCCGCTGAATTCAAGATCGAATACCTGCAGTACCTGGACACGGACGGCACGCTCGTCCGTGACGACCTGCCCGCGTCGCTGCGCGACCCCAAGGTCCTGGTACCGCTGTTCAAGCAGATGCTGTTCGTACGCACGTTCGACAGCAAATCCATCGCGCTGCAGCGCACCGGCAAGCTGGGCACCTATGCCGCCTGCCTGGGCCATGAAGCCGCGCACGTGGGTATCGGCGCGGCGATGCAGAAGGACGACGTGTTCGCGCCTTCGTACCGCGAGTATGGCGCGATGTTCATGCGTGGCGTGCGCCCGCACGACGTGCTGATGTACTGGGGCGGCGACGAACGCGGCAACGATTACGGCGGCAACGCGGCCAAGGACTTCCCGTTCTGCGTGCCGATCTCCACCCAGTGCCTGCATGCCGCAGGCGCGGCGCTGAAGTTCAAGCTCAACAAGGAACCGCAGATCGCGGTGGCGGTGTGCGGCGACGGCGGCAGCTCCAAGACCGACTTCTACGCGGCACTGAATTCGGCCGGCGCCTACAAGCTCCCGCTGATCCTGTGCATCGTCAACAACGGCTGGGCCATCTCGGTTCCGCGTTCGGCCCAGACCGGTGCCGAAACACTGGCGCAGAAGGGCCTGGCCGGCGGCCTGCACTGCCTGCAGGTGGATGGCAATGACCTGATCGCGGTGCTGGCGGCCATGGAGCAGGCGCGCGAACGTGCGCTGGCCGGCGACGGCGGCACCGTGCTGGAACTGATGACCTACCGCCTGTCCGACCACACCACCGCCGATGACGCGCGCCGCTACCGCGACGACGCCGAAGTGAAGGATGCCTGGCAGCGCGAGCCGATGCTGCGCCTGCGCAAGTACCTGATCAACGCCGGTGTGTGGAGCGAAAACGAAGAGACCGCCTGGGTCGCCGAGTGCGGCACGCGCGTGGACGAGGAAGTGAACCTGTACCTCAACACGCCGGTGCAGCCGGTCGAGGCGATGTTCGACTTCCTGTATGCCGATCCGCCGCCGGACCTGCTGGCCCAGCGTGCCCAGGCGATCGCCTTGGAGAAGCGCCATGGATGAGATCAAGAACGGCGCGCCCGGCGCGCACACCAACGCCGCCGACAGCGCTGCGGTCGCGCGCGGAGAAGAGAGCATGACCACCACCCCGATCACCCTCATCGAAGCCATCACCCAGGCGCTGGCCTGGGAGCTGGAACACGACCCGTCGGTGCTGGTGCTGGGCGAAGACGTGGGCGTCAACGGCGGCGTGTTCCGCGCCACCGCCGGCCTGCAGCAGCGCTTCGGTTCCGAACGCATCCTCGACACCCCGCTGGATGAAACCACCATCGCCGGCCTGACCATTGGCCTGGCCGCGCAGGGTATGAAGCCGGTGGCAGAAGCCCAGTTCGATGGCTTCATGTACCCGATGGTCGACCATATCGTCTGCCACGCCGCACGCCTGCGTTACCGTACCCGTGGCCGCCTGCACTGCCCGATGGTGCTGCGCGTGCCGTGGGGCGGTGGCATCCGCGCGCCGGAACACCACAGCGAAGCCAACGAGGCGATCTTCACCAACGTGCCGGGCCTGCGCGTGGTGCTGCCGTCGTCGCCGCAGCGCGCCTACGGCCTGCTGCTGGCCGCGATCCGCGAGCCGGATCCGGTGATCTACATGGAGCCCAAGCGCATCTACCGCCAGTACAAGGAAGTGGTCGTCAACGACGGCGAAGCCTTGCCGCTGGACGTCTGCTTCGTGCTGCGCGACGGCACCGACGTGACCCTGGTGACCTGGGGCGCGCAGGTGAAGGAAGCGCTGGAAGCGGCCGACAAGCTGGCCGGCGAAGGCATCAGTGCCGAAGTCATCGACGTGGCCACGCTGCGTCCGCTGGACTTCGCCACCATCGCCGAATCGGTGGCCAAGACCGGCCGCTGCGTGATCGTGCAGGAGGCCCCGAAGACGGCGGGCTTCGGCGCCGAGATCGTCGCGCGCCTGGCCGAGGAATCGATCTACGACCTGCTGGCCCCGGTCGAGCGCGTCACTGGCTACGACACCCACATTCCGCTGTTCCGCCTGGAAATGAAGTACCTGCCGAGCGTTGAGCGGATCGTGGCTGCGGCCAAGCGCGCGGTGGCGGCCGGCTGACATGCGGGCCCGCCTTCTGGGGGCTTACCGCAGCCAGTATCCCAACCCGCTCCGGTTCCACACCGGCCAGATCGTCGAAGTAGGTGTGCGTGACGAGGAATGGCCGGCGTTTGCCTGGGTACGCACCAACGATGGGCGCGCTGGCTGGGCGCCCATCGCCTGGTTGCAGCTGCTGGACGAGGGTCGCGCCGAAGCGCTGTGCGACTACGACGCCCGCGAGCTGGATGTGGAAAGCGGCGAGATGGTGAAGCTTCATCACGAACACGGCGGGTGGTGGTGGTCCGAGCGCGCCAATGGCGCGACGGGTTGGCTGCCGGCCCGCGAACTGGAACTGCTGGAAGAGAACTGCAAATGAGCCAGACCAAGAACTTCAACCTGCCCGACCTGGGCGAAGGCCTGCCGGACGCGACCATCGTCGAGTGGTTCGTCAAGGAAGGCGATGTGATCAAGCTGGACGAGCCGCTGGTCTCGATGGAGACCGCCAAGGCCGTGGTGGAAGTGCCCTCGCCGTTCTCCGGCAAGGTGCTGAAGCTGTCCGGCGGGGCCGGCGACATCATCCCGACCGGCTCGGTGCTGGCCAGCTTCGAACTGGACCCGAACCTGCCGCAGCGCGCCGATGGCCAGGACACCGGCCACAGCCATGGCCACGCCGCACCGGCCGCGCCGGCTGCCGCACCGACCCCGCCGCCGCTGCCGGCTGCACCGGTCGTTGCGGAAGAAGCCAAGCCCGCCGCTGCCGAGCGTGATGACGCCGGTACCGTGGTCGGCGCGATGCAGAGCTCCAACACCGTGCATGCCGAACAGGCGCTGGCCGTCGGCGGCGTCAAGGCCGTGCCGGCCGTGCGTGCGATGGCGCGCAAGCTGGGCGTGGACCTGAGCCGCGTGGCCGCTACCGGCACCGATGGCGCGGTGACGATGGCCGACGTCAAGCAGGCCGCCGCCAACGGCACCGCCAAGCTTGGCGCCGCTCCGGCACCGGTCGCTGCCACGGCGTATGCAGCGCCGGCCCCGGCGCAGGTGTCTGCCCCGGTGCAGAGCGAAGCCCGCACCCCGCTCTCCGCCGCCGGCAAGCCGATGCGCACCCAGCCGCCGGGCGTGGTCGCCAAGGGCCAGCCGGAACCGCTGAAGGGCGTGCGCCGCAACATGGCCCGCGTGATGGCCGACGCGCACAGCAAGGTCGTGCCGACCACGCTGAACGACGACGCCGACATCCACGCCTGGCTGCCGGGCAACGACGTCACCGCGCGCCTGGTTCGCGCCATCGTCGTTGCCGCACAGAAGGTGCCGGCCATGAACGCCTGGTTCGACGGTGAAGCGCTGACCCGCACCCTGCACGCCCAAGTGGACATCGGCATCGCCGTGGACACCGACGACGGCCTGTTCGTGCCGGCCCTGCGCAATGCCGACATGCTCGACGCGCGTGGCATCCGCGAGGGCGTCAATCGCCTGCGCGAGCAGGTGGAATCGCGTTCGATCGCCGCCTCGGAACTGAGCGGCTACACCATCTCGCTGTCCAACTTCGGCATGTTCGCCGGCCGCTACGCGACCCCGGTCGTGGTGCCGCCGTGCGTGGCCATCGTCGGTGCCGGCCGTGCCCGCCACCAGATGACCCCGGTGATGGGCGGCGTGGAAGCGCACAAGGTAATCCCGCTGTCGGTCACCTTCGACCACCGCGCGGCGACCGGCGGCGAAGCCGCCCGCTTCCTGCGCGCGATGATGGACGACCTGGCACTGGCCAGCTGATCGGCCACCTGACCGGTAGGTGCCAACCGTTGGTTGGCACATGAACTGGAAAAACGTCGGGCACAGCCCGGCGTTTTTTGTGCCTGCTCCGTCGCGCTCCATCCACGCATGGCGTGGATCTACACAATGCGGGCGATCAATCGCGCGCGACCAAGCCCTCGGCACGGCTGTAGACCCGCAGGCGGTGGCCATCAGGATCTGCCCCGACAAAGGTATGGCCGAACTCCAGCGTCACCGGCGCCTGCAGGATCTCCACACCAAGAGCGCGCCACACATCGTGCATCTGCTGCACGGCGTCGGGGTTGGCCACCACCATTGCCAGTTCGGCGGCGCCTGCCTGCGCGGACACCGGCGGTTGCACGTCGTCGCGCTGCCACAGGCCAAGTGCGGCGCCATCGCCGAGCAGGAACAGGGCGAAGCCGGGCGACTGCTCGACCGGCGGCTTGCCGAGGATGCCGCTGTAGAAGGTGGCGCTGGCGGCGACGTCGCGCACGTACTGCAGCAGGGTGCTGGGCTTGAACATGGGGAAGCTCCGTTGTTGGGAGCGATCATGGTGGTACGGCCCTGCTGACAGATTCTGTCAGTAGAGTCGACTGCCGGTAGAGTCGACTGTTGGTAGAGTCGACTGTTAGTCGACTGCTCTTCCCTCAACCTGCCTAAAACTCCGCGCTGCGCGCGATAGTCGACTAACAGTCGACTCTACACGCCCCGGGTCCCGGCTGTTGCTGTGGTTATGAGCGATCCAGCCAGTCCGGCGCGATGCCCTGCGCCTTCTGCCAGCGTCGCAGCAGGGTGGCGCGTGGCACGAGGTAGTGATCCTCCAGCACACGCGCCTGGCGGATGCGGTCCAGACGGAAATGGCGGAAATCCTCGCGGCGCTCGCACCACGCCGCCAGCATCGGCACCTCATCGAAGTAGCCCAGCGCGAACGGCCAGACGATGCGCTCGCTGCGCTGGCCGTGCGCGTCCTCGTAGCCGAAATTCAGGCGCTGCTGTGAACCGACAGCCTCTCGCACGGCCTGCAGACGAGCTGGGGGAACCTTGGCCGCCGCACGCGAAGGGCCCACCCGCAGGCCACTGTCACGCAAGGCCTCGCGCCGCGCTGCGGGCAACACATGCGCGATACGCGCCAGGGCATCGCGTGCGGCTTCGGCCAACGCGGGTTCGGTACGGGCCGCAACCCAGCGCAGGCCCAGCACCAGCGCATCGATCTCGGCCGGTGGCAGGGTCATCGGCGGCAGGGTATCGCTCGGCGCCAGCTGGTAGCCGACGCCGGCCTCGCCACGCAGGTCGGCGCCCTGCTCGCGCAGGGTCTCGATATCGCGGTACAGCGTGCGCAGGCTGATACCCAGCGCATCGGCCAGCACCTGCCCCGCGACCGGCCGTCGATGACGACGCAGCAGCTGCAGCAGCTGGGTCAGGCGCAGCGCTCGCGACATCAGCCGACCAGCGCGCGCGACGCCACCACGTGCTCGCCCGGTTGCGGGGCCAGCGCGGCCTCGACCAGTGCCTTGGCGATCTCGCTGGCCGGGTTGATCCGCCACGCCCGCGGCAGTACCGGCCCCAACGCGCCGAGTACCGTCAGTGCGAAACGCTCGCCGCGACGCACCTCGTTGCGCTCGCCACCGATCAGCCCTGGGCGGACCAGGGTCAACGAGTTGAAGCCCAGCGCGCGCAGGTCACGCTCCAGCTCGCCCTTCACCCGGCTGTAGAAGATCGACGACTGCGGGTTGGCGCCGGCCGCGGAATTCAGCACATAGGTACTGGCCCCCTGTGCCTGTGCGAGCCGTGCGAACGCCAGCGGATAGTCGTGGTCGATGCGATGGAAGGCCTCGCGGCTGCCGGCCTGGGCAATGGTGCTGCCCAGCGCGCAGATGACCGCGTCTACGCGCGCCCATTCGGGCGAGGTGGGCAACGCGTCGAAGGCCAACACCGGGTTCTCCAGCTTCCCGTGGGTTACGCCCAACGGGCGGCGAGTGGGCGCCACCACGGCGCTGCAGCGCGGGTCGTCCAGCAGCCTGGGCAGGGTCAGCCCACCGACCAGGCCGGTCGCCCCCAGCAACATCACGCGCATCAGCACCTCCACTGCGGCATCCTGTCGCCCATCCTAGCCGTTCAAGCCGTCGGCGGCCGCGCCGATATGCTGGAACCAGTCCCTGCCAGCCCCCCAGGATTCGCTCCATGACGGACCAGCCCGACCACCGCCCTGCCCCCGGTACCGCCCTTGGGCCGCCGGCACGCGTGCGCGCGGTGGTGGACGATGGGCTGGGTGACCGCGTGGTGCTGCAGGGCGGCGGTGGCGTGGCCCTGCAGCAGCTGTTCGCAGGCGCCGACGCGCCGGAACCGCTGCTGGCGGCGTTCGCCAACGGCATGGCCACCCTGCCGGGCGAGCTGGGCGACATGGGCGACCGCCTGCAGTCGGCGCAGGCCAGCGCCGATTGGCCGCGCTACGGCCGCGCGATGCGGCAACTGATCGACAAGTACATCCGCACCATCGAACAGCATTCGCCGGACGGGCAGCCGGAAAGCCTGCGCTTGTCCGAGCAGCTGCGGCTGCTGCTGGGCGGTGCGGTGGTGGCCCTGCTGCAGCACGACCCGGACCTGCGCGAACAGGCGCAGGCCCTGGCCACGCGCCTCCGCCAGTGGCAACCGGGTACCGCACTGGAGCCGATCGAACAAGGAGTGCGCGAACTCGGCCACCAGGTCGGTGTGCGTGCCGAGAGCTGGCAGGAGCAGCAGGCGCTGCTGCTGGAGCTGTTCGCGCTGCTGCTGGAGAACGTCAGCGAGCTGCTGGATGACCGCAGCTGGCTGCAGGGCCAGATCGCGGCAGTACGCCAGCTGCTGGACGGGCCGTTGGAAGCGGAAGCGGTCGAGCGCACCCGCGCCGAACTGCGCGAAGTGATCTACAAGCAGGGCCTGCTGCGCCAGGGCATCGACGATTCGAAGGCGGCGATGCGCGGGTTGATGGGCGAGTTCATCGAGCGCATGGATGGCATGGCCACCAGCACCGGCGAATACCACGACCGCATCGGCAGCTACGCACTGCAGCTGCGCGAGGCGCGTAGCATCGCCGACCTCAACCAGTTGCTACAGGACGTGATGCGCGACACCGGCAAGGTGCAGCAGCAGGCCGCGCAGGCCCGCGATCACCTGGCCAGCGCGCGGCAGGAAGTGGAACGCGCAGAGCAGCGCATTGCCGAGCTGGAGCAGGAACTGCGTGCTGCCGGTGACCTGGCGCGTATCGATCCGCTGACCCAGGCACTGAATCGCCGCGGCCTGGACGAACTGCTGCAGCGTGAACTGGCGCGTGCCATGCGCAACAACTCGCCGCTGGGCGTGGCGGTGATCGATCTGGATGATTTCCACCTGACCAACGAGGCGCACGGTCACGCTGGTGGCGATGCTTTGCTGCAGCACCTGGTGGCCGTGTGCAAGCTGCTGCTGCGCGCCACCGACGGCATCGCACGGCTGGGCGGCGACGAGTTCGTGCTCGTGCTGCCGGAAACCCAGGGCGCCGACAGCATGGCCACCGTGCAGCGCCTGCAGCGTTCGCTGGCCCATCGCGTGCTGACCGTGCAGGACCAACGCGTGCCGGTGCATTTCAGCGCCGGGCTGGCGCAGTGGCAGCCCGGTGACGATACCGAAACCCTGCTGCGGCGCGCCGATGACGCGCTGTATGCGGCCAAGCGGCAGGGCAAGAACCGGGTGCAGGCGGGCTGATGATCCAGCGTGCAGACGCTGTAGCGCCCGAGCCCATGCTCGGGCGGCGGCGCTCAGCGCCGTAGAGCAGCCGAGCGTGGGCTCGGCTCTACAGATCATTTCCCGCGCAGCTTCTGCAACCCGGTCACCGCCGCCAGCACGATGGCGCCGGCGATGATGCCGACCACCATGTTGGCCGCAGCACTGATCAGCCAGCCCCACTGCCCTTCGCCGCCCAGGGCCTGCACCGCGTGGTGCAGCGCCGGCACGTTGTGCACCAGGATGCCGCCGCCGACCAGGAACATGGCGATGGTGCCGGCCACCGACAGGAACTTCATCAGCCACGGCGCCGACGCCACCAGGCCTCGACCGAAGGCGGCAATGGCACCGCCCTTGCGCGACAGGTACAGCCCAACGTCATCGAGCTTGACGATGCCCGCCACCAGTCCGTAGACGAACACGGTCATCGCCAGTGCGACCACGCTCAGCGTGAGGATCTGGTTGGTGAACGACGCAGTGGCGACCACGCCCAGGGTGAGCACGATGATCTCGGCCGAAAGGATGAAGTCGGTGCGGATCGCGCCCTTCACCTTGTCCTTCTCCCACGCGACCATGTCCACCTGCGCGTCAGCCAGCGCCTTGCGGCGTTCGGCCTGGCGCTCGGCATCGTCGTCGGAGGAATGCAGGAAGCGGTGCGCCAGCTTCTCCACGCCTTCGAAGCACAGGAAGGCACCGCCGATCATCATCAGCGGCACGATCAGCGGCACGTTCCAGCCGCGGCTGCGCAGCCACGCTTCCAACGCACTGATCGCCAGGGCCGCCGGCACCAGGATGACCTTGTTGACCAGCGAGCCCTTGGCCACCGCCCACACCACTGGCAGCTCGCGGTTGGCGTTGACCCCGGTCACCTGCTGCGCGTTCAGCGCCAGATCGTCGCCCAGCACACCGGCGGTCTTCTTCGCGGCGACCTTGGTCAGCACCGAGACATCGTCGAGGAGGGTGGCGATATCGTCGAGCAGGGCGAACAGGCTGGCACCGGCCATGGGAAGTCCAGAGAGGGAATGAGCGGATTCTGACCGATCCGGTGTGGACTGCGGAAGACGTCGGATTCACCGCGTGCCCACCGCCCCCCGGCGACACTGCGGAATCCGGACATTGCCGGCCCGTGGCCGGCGCTACCTGTCTTCGTCGCATGGGAGTTCCGCTTGAGCAATCCGCCCACCGCCAATGGCAATCCTCCGCTGGTCAAAGGCATGAACCGGCGCAGCCAGATCCTGCGCCTGCTGATGCGCTATCGCCATTCAGGGGTGTTCTCGGGCATGAACCTGGATGCCGCGGGCAATCCGGCCGACGTACCGGCAGATGGCAACCCGGAACAGTTCGTCAGTGATCTGGAAGCGCTGGGGCCAACCTTCGTCAAGCTGGGCCAGATGCTGTCCACGCGCCCGGACATGGTGCCGGTAGAGTTCGCCACGGCGCTGGAGCGCATGCAGGAAAAGGTAGCGCCGATTCCCGTCGAGCGCATCCACGCCATCATCGAGCAGGAGCTGGGCGTAGGGGTGAACAAGCTGTTTGCCGCGTTCGACCCCGAGCCGCTGGGCTGCGCATCGATCGCGCAGGTGCATCGGGCCGTGCTGCACGACGGACGCCAGGTGGCGGTGAAGGTGCAGAAGCCTGAAGTGGCCGCACAACTTCGCTCGGACCTGGAGGCGCTGCGCAGCTTCGCGCTGGCCGCCGACCACCTGACCCAGGTGGGCCGCCGCGTGCGTCTGCGCGACTGGCTCAACGAATTCGCCAAGACCCTGATGCAGGAGCTGGACTACCACGCCGAGGCCGAGAACCTGGCCCGTTTCGGCCGGCATCTGAAGCCGTTCCGCCGCCTGTGGATACCGCAGCCGCTGTGGGACTACAGCAGCCAGCGCGTGCTGACCATGGAACTGGCCACCGGCGTGCGCGTGGATGCGATTCCCGATGTGCGCCGCACCGAACAATCGATGGACCCGCTGGCGGCCGCGCTGATCCGCGGCTACCTGGACCAGATCTTCGTGCACGGCGAGATCCACGCCGACCCGCACCCCGGCAACCTGCGGGTGATGCCCGATGGACGGCTGGCGATCTTCGACCTGGGCATGGTCGCGCACATGCCGCCGCGCCTGCGCGAGCGCTTGCTGAAGATCCTGTTCGCAGCGGTCGATGGCCGCGGCGAGGAAGTGGCTGACGACCTGATCAGCATCAGCACGCGGCTGGAGGCGTTCGACGAGGAACGTTATCTGCGCGAAACCGGCCAGTTGATCGCGCGTTACGCCGCCAGCGGCACGTTCTCCGAAGGCCGCGTGGTGCTGGACATGGTGCGCATCGCCACCGCCTGCGGCCTGCGCACGCCGCCGGAACTGAGCCTGCTCGGCAAGGCCCTGCTCAACCTGGAAACCGTGTGCCGGCTGCTGGCGCCAGAGCTGGACACGCGCCGCATCGTCGAGCGCCAGCTGCAGCATGTGATGCGTGCGCGCCTGAAAAAATCACTGTCCGCAGCCAACATCGCCAGCGAGGCGATGGAGCTGCAGCAGCTGCTGCGCGATGGGCCGCGCAAGCTGTCGGACATCATGGCCCTGCTGGCCGAGAACCGTCTGCAGATGAAGGTGACGGGCCTGGAAGAATCGCGGCTGATGGAGAACCTGCAGAAGATCGCCAACCGCGTGGCGGCCGGCATCATCAGCGCGGCATTGATCATGGCCGCCGCGATGATGATGAAGATCGACACCGGCTGGCACCTGTTCGGCTATCCGCTCATCGCCCTGATTCTGTTGTTCATCGGCGTAGTGCTCGGCCTTGGCATCGTAACCAGTGCATTGCTGTTCGACCGTCGTGCGCGGGCACGCGAAGAACGCGGGCATCGCTAGCGAATCTGGGAAAAAACACGCATTCATGCGGTTTTTAATGTAATCCAACGAAGCCTTTCACGCTCGTTTTACCTTCTGAGCGCGATTGCGCGCGCGTCATTTCAACAAACATTTCAGTCAGGTTCGTGCATGCACTATCGGGTCATCGGCCTGTCACATGCATGTGCTTGCGGCAGCGCCGGTCGGATGGACACGCGTCGGTACGACGTCCATCACCACCACCCCGTCACTGCCGAAGCTGCCTATGCTCTGGATACTGCTGCTGTCGTTGTTGCTGCTGTGCTGGTTGTTCCTCGCGTCCGAGAAATGGGTGTGGTGGAAGGCCAGTGCGTTCTCGCTGCTGCTGCTCATGCTCAGCGCATGGTGGCTGATCGACAAGCTGTCCGGTGATGGGCTCAACGCTGCCACCCTTTACCACCTCGGCGCCGACATGGAAGGCGCCGGTGTCTCCGACTTCAAGGGCTACATCGCCGGCTTCATCGTGCTGGCGCTGGTCTCGCTACTGCCGCTGTTCGCCACGCGGGTGAAGCGCTGGCGCCGGCCCGGCCACGGTGGCGCGCTGTTCGCGGGCTTCGCGGCCGTGTGGGTGGCCACGATCATGATCAGCCCGCTGGCCCGCGACGGCCAACGCCTGTACCAGCAGCTGCGCCCGGTCGACTTCTCCCGCATCGCCCCCGAGTATCAAGTGCCGACGCAGCCCTTGCAGCGCCCACGCAACATCGTCTGGATCTACGGCGAGAGCCTGGAGCGCACCTACCTGGACGAGAACGTGTTCCCGGGCCTGATGCCCAATCTCAACCGCCTGGCCACGAAGTCGCTGGACGTGCGCGGCCTTGCCTCGGCCGAAGGCGGCGGCTGGACCATCGCCGGTCTGGTGTCGTCGATGTGCGGCGTGCCGCTGACCACCTCGCAGGGCGATGAAAACAGCATGGACCGGATGGGTAGCTTCCTGCCCAAGGCAGTGTGCCTGGGCGACTACCTGAAGCAGCAGGGCTATACCAACCATTACCTGGGCGGAGCCAACGGCCAGTTCGCCGGCAAGGGCCAGTTCCTGGCCAGCCACGGTTTTGACGAAGTGCATGACCTCGCCTGGTTCAAGCAGCAGAAAAAGATCGGTCGCATCCACTACTCAGCCTGGGGCGTGCACGACGACGTGCTGCTGGATACCGCCTACCAGCGCTTCGAACAGCTCTCGCGCGCCGGCTCGCCGTTCATGCTCACCACGCTCACCATGGACACCCACCACCCGGCGGGCCACCTGCCGGTGTCGTGCAAGGGCGAGCGCTACCAGAGCCAGTACGGCAACATCAACATGCTCAACGCGCTCAAATGCAGTGACCGGCTGATCTCGCAGCTGGTCGAACGCATCCAGGCCAGCCCGTACGGCAAGGACACGCTGATCGTGATCGCCTCCGACCACCTGGCGATGCCCAACGATCTGACCCACATCCTGACCCGGCAGAAGCGCGAGAACCTGCTGCTGTTCCTGAGCGATGGCATTGCGCCGCAGCAGCTCAGCGCCGACGCCGGCACCACGCTGGATTCGGGTGCGACTCTGCTCAGCCTGCTGGACCCGAACCTGAAGACGATGGGCTTCGGCCGTTCACTGATCGACCCGCAACGCGCGCCCAGCGCCAGTGTGGCCGCGCGACGCGACCAGGGTCGCGACTACCCGCAGTATCTGGCGTTCGCCCGTTCGCTGTGGCTGGGTGAACCTACGCGTGAACTGAAGATCGACGGCGACGACCAGGTGGTGGTCGGCCTGCAGCACGTGCAGCCACCGGTGCTGCTGGAGTACGACAAGGACTGGGGTTTGAAGTCGGTCTACCTGGAGAACACCTCGCGCCAGTTCGATGACGCGGATCCGGACAACACGCTGGCCTATGTTGATCGCTGCACCGCGTTCGAGGACGGCTCGGCCGACGGCGACTGGTGTGCGCTGCTGGTCAACCGCGACAACGGCATCAAGCTGTACCGCGACAACGACCTGCGTGCCGGCATCGCCGTGGATGCGCCGCTGGATGCGTTCCAGGGACCGCGACCGAGCGTGCGCCAGGCGCACATGATCACCCAGAAGGGCCGCCGTACCCGTGCCGGCCAGTACATGTTGCAGCTGGTGGCGAGCACGCGCCCGGATCGCGGCTTCTGGATCGAAGCAGTGTCGTCGCAGCGCAAGGTGGTGCTGGCCCAGCAGTGGGTGCAGCCCGATGCCGACGGCAAGATCAACGTGACGTTCGGGCTGGACCACGAAGTGGATGATCTGGAGATCCGCGCGTGGTTGAACCATGCCGAGAAGCTGGCGGTGGATACGTTCGCACTGGTGCCGTCGCGCAGCCGACCGCGAGGGTAGGGTTCTTTGCAGGGCTGCGCCCTGCACCCGCTACAAGCCGGGGCAACAGCAACGGCAACAGCGTGCATTCCGTGGGATGGCGGGGCGGTGTCGGAGTGCGGGGACGCCGTAAATCCGTCCCTGGAGGCTTGGCAGCCGCATCCATGCGGCTGACACCCCGCACTCCGACACCGCCCCACCTCTGACAGATTCCTGCGGCTGTCGGTAGGTGTCGACCTTGGTCGACACTTCTGTCAGATATCGAAATCAATCTGGGGTCAGATCCGTTTTCCGGAGGAAAACGGATCTGACCCCAAGAGCATTTCCGACAGATCGCGGAAAACTGTCGAAGGCGGGGTGGGTCCGGTTGCGGGGGTGTCAGCCGCATGGATGCGGCTGCCAAGCCTCCAGGGACGGATTCACGGCGTCCCCCGCAACCGGACCCACCCCGCCATCCCTCAGGAAACCAGCCTTTGCTGTTGCTGTTGAAGTTGCCGGCCAGCGGCCGGCACTACCGCGGGTGCAGGGCGCAGCCCTGCAAAACAACCCCTACTACTGCGGGTCGCGGGTGATGTGGATGTCGGTCGGCGTCGACAGCGGAATGTTCCGCTCGGCCAGGATCTGCAGCAGGCTGAAGTACAGATCGCTGCGGGTTGCATACACCTGCCGCGGGCTGGCCACGTACGCGAAACTGTTGATGGTGATCTGGCCACCGGCAATGCTGTCGATGTAAACCGTCGGTGCCGGCTGCTGCAACACGTTGGTGTGCGCGGTATACGCATCCAGCAGCGCCTGCCGCAGGTTGCCGACATCAGTGCTGGGCGGCACCGCGAACTGGATCTGGATGCGGCCCTGGTTGTTGCCCATCGTCATGTTGCGCACGGTCTTGGTGACCAGCTCGGAGTTGGGCACGATCAGCGTCGACTTGTCGCCCACCTGGATCTCGGTCGATCGCAGGCTGATGCGGCGGATGTCGCCCTCCTGGTCACCCAGCTTCACCCAGTCGCCGATCTTCACCGGCCGCTCGGCCAGCAGGATCAGGCCGGAGACGAAGTTCTGGGTGATCACCTGCAGGCCGAAACCGATACCCACCGACAGCGCGCTGACCAGCAATGCCAGCTTGCTCAGCTGCAGGCCCATCGCCGACAGCGCCCAGATCACCGCGATGATGATGCCCACATAGCGGGCAACGGTACTCACCGAATTGCGCGCGCCCAGGTCCAGCTCGGTCTTGGGCAGGTAGGTGTCGGTCAGCCAGCGCTGTACCAGCTGGGTAACGGCCAGGCCAGCCAGCAGCACCAGCACCGCCAGCACGATGCGCACCGGCTCCAGCTTGGTTCCGCCAATGTCGAATCCAGACGTGAACAGCGAGGAGAAGCGCTCCACCACCGCGCCGATGTTGCCGAACGGTGCCACCAGCGCCAGCAGCGCGATCAGTACGACGATGGTGCGCAACGCCGCCGACAGCAGCACGCCGGCCTGCTCCAGACGCGACACGCTCAGGCCGGTGCTGAGCAGGATGGTCTGGCCCACCTTGCTGTCCGCGTTGAGCATCCACGTGCTCAGGTCATCAACGAACTTGAACAGCAGGGTCGCTGCCAGCACCACGATGCTGCCGCCGATCAGCTGCTGGTTCACGAACTTGGCGAAGTTCAGGTAGCCCAGCAACGTCGCGACGATGGCGGCCACCACCGCGACGTTGCCCGCCACGCGTGCCAATACCAGCCAGCTGCTGCGGCGCACCGGCGTGGCCGCGCCCACGCCATCGGCCTGTGCCTCCAGCTTGGCCTCGGCCTCGGCGGTCTGCCGGCGATGCAGGCGTGCCAGGGTCACCAGCATGGCCATGATCAGGCCCAGGTAGGTCAGGGCAATCAGGCCATCCAGCGCCACCGTGGTGACATCGCTGGTGCGCGTGGCCTGGTCGAGGGCCATCAGCACCGTGCTCAGCCAGGCCAGCGCCGCCGCGCCCCACGCGTACTTGCGCAGCTTCAGCGCGGCGGTGTCGTCCAGGTTCAACAGCCGCCATGACGGGCGCTTGGGCACCAGCATGCAGGCGCTGAGTGCAGCGATGAAGGCGGCGCGGAAGGTGGCCGTCTCCAGGCCGTCGGCCACCACCTGCAGGCGCGGCGCGATGGCATCGATGGCGTCCAGCGCCGCCATCAGCACCACCACGGCATAGCCGGGCAGCAACGTGCCGACCAGCAACAACCACATGGCCAGGCCGGAACGGCGCAGGCGTCCATCAGGCGCACGATCGGACGCGGCGAACTGCCGCCCCAAGCGGCGCAGCCACAGCCGCAGCGGGAACATCATCACCAGCGCGGCGATCAGGCCCAGCAACGGCGTGCCCCAGCCATTGGCCCGGACGCCGGCAACGAACGTATCGCGCCCCTGCTCGGCCAACGGCGCGACGCGTGCGATATCGATGGGCAGGCGCTCGGCCACCTTGCTCCACAGTGCCGGAGACAACGGCGAGGCGACCTTCTTCCCCATGTCTTCGGCGCGCTGCGCAGTGCGCTGCTGGTCGATGTCGGCTGCCAGCTGCTGGGCACGCACGGCACTGGTCTTGGCCTGCGCCACCGATGCGGCCAGGCCGTCGCGCTGCTTGTTGATCGTGCGCCGTTGCGCCGCCAGTTCGGGCGGCTCGGTGGTGCCCTCGGCAGGCGTGCCCAGCTGCGCTAGCTGTTCGTCGAGACGGTCCAGCTGCGGCTGCAGCGACTTCTCCAGCGCCTCGGCGTCACGCCGGGCCTTCGAAGCGTCCTCGGACAGCATGGCCAATGTTTCGATGGCCGCGGCATCACCACGCTTGCGGTCGACTTCCTTCAGCTTCGCATCGATATCCGCCAGCTGCTGCTTCGGCGTGGGGTCTTCATCCTGTGCCAGCACCGGCGCGGACAGCAGGAGGGCGGTGCACAGCATCAGGACCCACCAGGGGCCCCGTGCACGGATCGATCGCAGGAAAGAAGACACGCCAGCCACACCGGTTCGCGCGGACCACCGCGCCTGCGCGCGACTATACGGCACAGGCGGTAAAGGGCGGATGGGCGACGCGCAGCAATATCAGTACTTCAGGCGCAGCTCTTCCACGGTCGGCTGCTGCAGCGCGTACCAGTCCTGGAACTCTTCCTCGGTGATCTCATCGGGCGCGTACACCGCCACCGGATGCCAGTCGTGGTCGGTCGGCAGCGGCTGGCGCGGCCCGGCACGCAGGCTGTAGGACACGCCTTCGTAGTCGACCAGATCATCGACCTGCGGCCACTGTTCGCGTGCGAACGCGGATTCACTCTTCAACAGGATCACCTGGTACATCGGCACCTCCACTTCGGTTGGATCAGGAAAACACGGCGCTGGCGGCAGCATACCGCCGCACCGGTGACAACGGGCACGCCGCAGCAGCGACGGAACGTTCTGGACACGGCCATCGCCCCGGCTTCACCCGCCCATGGCAAGGCCATCGGCATCGTGGAGGCCCCCCCCTGCCACGACCGCCGATGACCGAGCACCCGCCGCTGAAGACCGTTGCCGACCTCAAGCTGCCCCGCTACCTGGGCACCTGGTACGAGATCGCACGCCTGCCAATGCGCCATGAACCGGAAGGCTGCACCGACGTGTCGGCGCACTACACCCTGCTCGACAACGGCAACGTCGGTGTCACCAACCGCTGCCGCATGGACGGCGAGATCGAAGAGGCCACCGGCGAGGCCTGCGCGATCGACAACGACAGCGCGCGCCTGGAGGTCAGTTTCCTGCCCAAGGGCCTGCGCTGGCTGCCGTTCGCCAAGGGCGACTACTGGGTGATCCAGGTCGCCCCGGACTACAGCGTCGCGCTGGTCGGCAGCCCGGACCGCAAGTACCTGTGGCTGCTGGCCCGCGAGCCGCAGCTGGACGCCACCGTGCAGGACCATTATCTGGCGTCCGCGCGCCTGCAGGGCTTCGATCTGTCCGAACTGATCCAGACCCCGCATACCGGCCAGCCCACGGCCTGATCTACGGGCAATGGTGGACGCCAACCGACTCCGCCCATGACGTTATCCCCCATCGCGACATTCATCAGCAGCAGGCAAACTTCTGGTTTAACCAGTCCCCGAGAGACATGGAAGAGCAGTCATGGAATATCACCTGACAGAGGGACAGCTCAATGGCCCGGCTGAAATGTCGGCCATTGCTGATCTGTCAGCCCGCGTGGGAGTGGCACTTCCCGAGAGTTACCTTGAATTCCTTAGGGCGCACAACGGTGGCGAAGGATTTATTGGCGACAACTACATTGTCTTCTGGAAAGCGGAAGAGGTGGTCGACTTCAATCGTGAGTATGAAGTTGAATCATACGCGCCGGGCATATTCCTGTTCGCGTCGGACGGCGGCGGGGAGGGATTTGGATTCGACACACTGGACGCAGCAATGCCGGTAGTGCGGATTCCATTCATTGGCATGGAACGTCAGTACGCCCTCCCGGTAGCGCGCGACCTCCCCGACCTGTTTGCTCGACTGCTTGCAGATCAGCCTGAGGACGAGCATGAAATCAATCCGGCAGGCTGACCCATGGACCTGAAGAGTGGCTACCCGTGGTGGGCGGTTCGCAATGGCCTGATCCACGCCTTCCCGCCGCTGCAGCAGGACCTGCGCTGCGACGTGCTGGTGGTCGGCGGCGGCATCACCGGCGCGCTGATTGCCGACGAACTGTCCCGGCATGGCCACGACGTGGCGGTGATCGAGCAGCGCGACATCGGCTGGGGCAGCACGGCCGCGAGCACCGCGCTGCTGCAGTACGAGATCGATACCCATCTGCTGGAACTGGCCCAGCGCTACGGCCAGGACGCCGCCGCGCTTGCCTACCGTGCGTGTGCCGAGGCCATTCCGGCCCTGGGCGACGTGGCGCGCGGGTTGAAGGATGTGGATTTCCAGCGCATGGACAGCCTGTACCTGGCCAGCCGCCATCGCGACGTGCCGCGCCTGATGGCCGAGGGCGATGCCCGTCGCGGCATCGGCCTGGATGCCCGCTGGCTGGGCCCGGAGGCACTGCGGGAACGTTTCGACGTTGAGGCCGGCGGCGCCCTGCTGACCCGGCAGGCGGCCCGGGTTGATCCGTATCGGCTGACCTATGCGCTACTGCAGCGCCTGCGTCGGCGCGGCGGCCATGTGCATGACCGCACCGTACTGCACAGCCTCGATGCTACCGCGCGCGGGGTGGCCGCCCGTACCGAAGCCGGTGCCACCATCCGCGCACGCCACGTGGTGCTGGCCATGGGCTATGCCAACCAACGCTGGCTCAAGCAACGGGTCGCACGCAACCGCAGCAGCTACGCCTTCATCACCGATCCCATCGATGCGGACGTGCTCGGCCGGCTGCGCACCACGATGGTCTGGGAGAGCGCCCGCCCCTACCTGTACCTGCGCGCCACCGGCGACTGTCGCCTGCTGGTCGGCGGGCTGGACGACGCCATCGACATCCCCGCCCGCCGCGACCGGCGCGTTCAGAGCAAGGCCGACCAGCTGATGAAGCAGCTGCTGCGCTGGTTCCCACGGCTGGACCCGGTGCCGGCGTTCTCCTGGGGCGGCACCTTCGCCGAGACCGCTGATGGCCTGCCGTTCTTCGGCCCGCACGAACAATGGGGCCCGCGGGTGCACTTCGCCATGGCCTACGGTGGCAACGGCATCACCTATTCGATGATCGGCGCGCAGCTGCTGCGCGCCCGGATCGAGCGGCGCACGCATGCGCTGGAGGGGCTGTTCGGGTTCGGCCGGTTGTAGCCTGCAGCCAGGCATGGCCTGGCTCTACCGTAAGCGGGCGCCGACAGGCATCATTCAAGCAACCCCTGCTAGCGTCGGCCTGTACCGCCGCGTGTTGCGTGGCCACCTGTCCGCTGGAGCGCCGTCATGATCCGCCCCCTGACCCTGCTGCTGTGCCTGGCCCTGCCGGGAACCGTGCTGGCCCAGTCCGCCGCAGGTGCCACCGCGCCGCAGGCGGCCGGCCTGGACCTGACGCTGCCTCAGGCGCCGATGCGCTACCTCAACGACCCAGCCCTGCAGCAGGACCCGCCGGGCACGTACTACGGCGACAAGAGCGGCCCGCGCGTGCACGACGACGCGAAGATCGCCGACGTCACCGACGACAAGGTCAAGGTGTCCGGCAGCTTCACCACCGGCATCGGCTATTCCAAGAACGGTGGCAACAGCCACTACAACGCCGCCACGCTGAACCTGAGCAAGAACTACACCACCGATGAAGGCAAGACCCACGGGGTCAACGTCAACATCCACGTGAGCGAAGGCAAGGGACCGGGCTTCTTCGGTCCGTATGGCGGCTATTACGGCCGCGGCCCGGGCTATTGGGACTACCCGCCGCCGTACGGCTGGTAAGCCAGCTCCTGTAGAGCCGAGCCCATGCTCGGCTACGGTTGGCCGCAAAGCCGAGCATGGGCTCGGCTCTACATGGGCAAACGTCAATCCAGCCAGCCATCGCGCTCGCTGTGCAGGATGCGGCCGTCATAACCGCTCAGGCGCACGTCCACCTTCTGGTTGCGTGCATTGCGGGCCTCCAGCGACCAGGTCGCACCATCGCGTTCCAGCGAATGGATCTCGCGCAGGCCATGCGCCTGTGCCCGTGCCAGCACCTGCTCGGTGGTCAGCAGCGCGCGGCCGCTGTGCTCGTCGAAGATCTCGCCGGTCTTCGGGTCCACGTAGACCTCGCTGAAGCGGCCATCGGCGCGGCTCACGTCGGCCTCCCACAGGCCATCATCGCGCTCGATCTCGTGGATCTGGGTGTAGCCGGCCTTGCGCAGGGTCTGTTCAACCTGGGCCATGCCCAGCGGCGCGGCCTGTACGGCCGGCGCGACGGTCAGCAGGGCAACAGTGGCGAGGGTGAGCGACTTCAACATGGGGGTTCTCCTGTTCGTGTTCGTGGCCGGACCATCCCGGCAACGCCACAATGCACCCCGTGGTTAACAGCGCCTTAGCCGGCACTGTTAGCCAGCTGTTAGTCACCCCCGGCACACTCACGCCTGTTCCTACAGCCCTCCCTGCGCCCCGATGCTCTCCACCCTGCCCCTGCTGCTGGCCCTGGCCAACGCTCCTACCGCCGCCGCGCCCGTCCAGGACCCGGCGCAGCAGGTCGCGCGCCGTGCCGTGCAGCAGGGCCGCTACGTGCCATTGGAAAGCGTGGTGCGCGATGCACTCAAGCGCTTTCCGGGGCAGCTGCTGGAAGTGGAGCTGGACGATGGTGTCTACGAAGTGGAGATCCTGCGCGGCGACGGCGTGGTGGTGGAGCTGGACTATGATGCGCGCAGCGGAAAGCTGCTGAAGACGGAGCTCGACGACTGATGCGCATCCTGTTGGCCGAAGATGATGCCGCACTGGCACAGCGCCTGGTGCCCCTGCTGGAACAGGCCGGCTACGTGGTGCACGTGGTCGCCGATGGCCGTCAGGCCGAGGAGATCGGCCAGATCGAGGACCTGCAGGCGGCCATCGTTGACCTCGGCCTGCCCGGCCTGGACGGATTGAGCGTGATCGAGCGCTGGCGCGGCAATGGCCGCGGCTTTCCGGTGCTGGTGCTGACCGCACGCGGGCGCTGGCACGACAAGCTGGCCGGCTTTGATGCCGGTGCCGACGACTACCTGACCAAACCGTTCCAGGCCGACGAACTGGTGCTGCGCATGCGCGCCCTGATCCGCCGCAGCCATGGCCATGCCAGCCCGCGCCTGCACTGCGGGCCGCTGCAGCTGGACGTCAACGCCGGCCGCTTCGAACTGGACGGACAGCCGCTGGCGCTAAGCCCGCAGGAGTTCCGCCTGCTCAGTTACTTCATCCACCACAGCGGCCAGGTGATCGGCCGCGACCGCTTGGGCGAACAGGTGTTCGAGGGCGGGTTGGATCCCGACTCCAACGCGCTGGATGTGCTGCTGGGGCGCGTGCGCCGCAAGCTCGGCATCGATCTGATCCAGACCGTGCGCGGCCAGGGTTGGCGGCTGGCAGCACCGTGACGCGCCAGCCCTCGCTGCGGCGGCGGCTGCTGCTGGCCGGCGGCGTTGGCCTGCTGCTGGTCTCGCTGCTGGCCAGTGCATTGCTGGGCGAACTGTTCAAGCGCAGCGCGCGTGATCGGCTGGACCACGAACTGCAGCAGGACATGCTGACCCTGGTCGCGCAGATGGAAGTCACCCCCGACCACCAGCTGCAGCTGCGCCAGGAACCGAACGATGCGCGCTTCCAGCGCGTGTTCTCCGGTGCGTACTGGCAGATCGCCGGTGCCGATGGCCGCGTGCTGCTGCAGTCGCGTTCGCTGTGGGATGAAACGCTTCCCGCTGCGGTCACCGGTCCGGCCACGCGCAACCTGACCGGTCCGTTGCAGCAATCGCTGCGCGCACGCGTCCAGCAGGTGCGCCTGCCGCGCGCCAGTGAACCGTTCGTGGCGGTGGTTGCCACCGACCGCAGCGCGCTGGATGCCGATGTTGCCGCGTTCCGAAAGCGCACCGCCATCGCCCTGGGCGTGCTGGTCGCGGCGTGGCTGGCGGTACTGGCCAGCCAGGTGCACTTCGGATTGCGTCCGCTACATCGCCTCGGTGCACAGCTGGAACGGGTGCGCCGCGGCGACGCGCAGCGCATCGAGACGCAGGAACTGGGCGCCGAAGTCGCACCGCTGGGTGAAGAACTCAATGCGCTGCTGGACCACCAGCAACGCATGGTCGCGCGCGCGCGGACCAGCGCACAGGATCTGGCGCATGCGCTGAAGACCCCACTGAGCGTATTGGCCACCGAGGCTGACAGCGACGGCACGCATTGGCGTACCACCGTGCGCGAGCAGAGCGCCCGCATGCAGGCCAGTGTTGACCGTTACCTGGCGGCAGGGTTGGCCGCAGACCATCGCCAGCGCAGCGACGTTGCGACTGTCGCGCAGGCGCTATGCCGGTTGATGGCACGCGTGCATGGCGAACGCGGCATTGCGTTCACGGCCGCAGGTATCGATCCAGCGTTGCAGTTCGCCGGTGCCAGTGCGGATCTGGAAGAGATGCTGGGCAACCTGCTGGACAACGCCGGGCGGTGGGCGCGACAGCAGGTAGACATCACTGCGGACATCAGCGACGGACAGCTACGCATCGAAGTACGCGACGACGGCCCGGGCTTGGCCGCGGAGTCACTGTCACAGGTCACCCAGCGCGGTGTGCGGCTGGATGAGCGCGAGGGCAGCAGCGGGCTGGGCCTGGCAATCGTGGGCGATATCGCCGCCAGTTATGGCGGGCGCGTGGCGCTGGAGAATGTGCAGCCGGGCCTGCGCGCGACGTTGTGGTTGCCCGTGGCGTGACGCACCGCTGCGCTCGCCGGGCGCCGCCCGGCGCTACCGGTTCACCCGCACCCGGTAGGTGTCGACCTTGGTCGACACGCATCAAGCATCAACAGTGGTGCATCCACCAGCAATCAATCGCGTCCAGCACGATGTGGATGATCAAACCGATGCCGAACAACCTGGTCTTCTTCGGCACGCACAGCCCCGCGTAGACGGCGATGGCCGGGGCCGTATGCAGCGGGTGAAAACCGATACTGCAGCGGTTGGGCGCGTAGATCGGGTCGGCCAGCAGGTGGTCCAGGTCGATGATCCAGCCCAGCAGCATCAGCAACCACGCCGAGGCGAAGCGCTTGCGCCAGAACAGCCATGCCAGCAGGGCTGGCACGGCGGCATGCAGGAACAGGTGGAAGATCGCGCGCGCGCTCATCGCAACGGTAGCGCCGGGCAAGCCCGGCGCTGTCCATCAGACCAGAGGTTCGTCGGACAGGTAGGTGTAACCGGTCAGGCCGGCTTCCAGTGCCTCCGACAGCTCCTGCGCGCGTTCCGGCGACAGCTGGGCCTCCGCCACGCGCTGCGCGTAGGTCGCGCGCAGCTCATCCAGGCGGTAGCCCACGTAGTCCAGCATCACGTCGGTGGTGTCGCCGCGGCGCTGCTGGGTGATGGCGTAGCCATCGGCGTCGGCCAGCACTTCCACCGCGTCGGTATCGCCGAACAGGTTGTGGATGTCGCCCAGGATTTCCTGGTAGGCGCCGACCATGAAGAAGCCGATGCGGTAACTCTCGCCCGGATTCATCCTGTGCAGCGGCAGCGAACTGTCCAGGCTCTCGTTCTCGACATAGGTCTCCACCATGCCGTCGGAGTCGCAGGTCATGTCGGCGATGATGCCGCGGCGGTCGGGAACCTCGTCCAGGCGCTCGATCGGCACGATCGGGAACACCTGGTCGATCGCCCACACGTCCGGGATCGATTCGAACACGCTGAAGTTGACGAAGTACTTGTCGACCAGGCGCTCGTTCAGTTCGTCCAGCACCGGGCGATGGCTCTTCTCGTCGTAGCTCAGGCGCGCGCGCACGCCGTGGGCGATGGCGTAGAACAGGTCGTCGATGCGCGCACGCTGCGGCAGATCGATCTGACCCAGCGCGTAGCTGGCCAGGCCTTCAGCGTGGAAATGCTGCGCTTCCTGGAACAGTTCCACCGCCGGGCGCACGTCCAGCTCGTCGTGGATTTCGCGCAGGTGGCGGATCGCCGCCGGTTCGTCGTCGTGCTGGTCCGGCACGCGGCCTTCCTGCGCTTCTTCCACTTCCGAGACGTTGGCGATCAGCACCGCGTGGTGCGCGGTCATCGCACGGCCGCACTCGGTGACGATGCGCGGCGGGGTCAGGCCGAACTCTTCGCAGGCATTGGCCAGCGGCTGCACGATGTTGCTGGCGTAGGAATGCAGGCCGTAGTTGATCGAGCAGAAGCTGCGCGAACGGGTGCCTTCATAATCCACGCCCAGGCCACCGCCCACGTCGACGTGGGTGATCTTCGCGCCCAGGCGCGACAGCTCCACGAAGTAGCGGGTGGCTTCGCGCATGCCGTTGGCGATGTCGCGCACGTTGGAGATCTGCGAGCCCATGTGGAAGTGCAGCAGGTTCAGGCAGTCGGCGTACTCGGTGTCACGCAGCGACTTCCACAGGTCCAGCAACTGGCGTGGCGACAGGCCGAACTTGGCCTTGTCGCCACCGCTGTTCTGCCACTTGCCGGCGCCCAGCGAGGCCAGGCGCATGCGCACGCCCAGGCCCGGCTTCACGTCCAGCGCCTTGGACTCTTCCAGCACCAGCTTCAGCTCGGACGGCTTCTCGATGACGATGAAGGTCTGCAGGCCCAGCTTGCGGCCGATCAGGGCCAGGCGGATGTACTCGCGGTCCTTGTAGCCGTTGCAGACGATCAGCCCGCCCGGGCGCGACAGCGCCAGCACGGCCATCAGCTCGGGCTTGCTGCCCGCTTCCAGGCCGAAGCCCTCGCCGTGGTGGCTGGCCAGGGTGCCGGCCACGCCGCGGGTCTGGTTGACCTTGATCGGGTACACGGCGGTATAGCCGCCGCTGTACTCCCAGTCCTGCTGGGCCTGGGCGAAGGCCGCCTGCAGCTTGCCCAAGCGCTGGCCGAGGATGTCCGGGAAGCGCACCAGCAGCGGCAGCTTGGCGCCCGCCGCGCGCGCAGCATCGACCACCTTGGGCAGCGACACCACCGGGCCGTCCGCCCCGGTTGGTCTCACCACCATGTGCCCGGCCTGATCCACGTCGAAGTAACCGTCCGCCCAATGCGGGATCGAGTAGGTCTTGCGGGCTTGGTCGAGGGACCAATCGGTCATTTCAGTCGGCCTTGTTGGCAATAAAAGGGGGGGCATGATAACGCCTATGTGCCCACAGGTTCGTTATCATGCGCGCCCGCGCCCGTGACAGGTTCCAACCTGAACGGGCCGATCCGTCCGGATGTGGCATCTGTGCCACGCGGCCCCGCCCGCCAGCCCGGCTCCACCCCTCCGAACAGGACTGTTTTCCAATGACTGACAGCAACAACTGGTACATCGAACACTTCGAGCGCACCGGCTCGGCCATCGGCTACCGCATCACCGGCAAGCTGGACGAGGTGCAGTCGCCGTTCCAGAAGATCGAGATCTTCCAGACCACCGACTGGGGCAACCTGATGACCATCGACGGGGCCATCATGCTGACCAGCAAGGACAACTTCTTCTACCACGAGATGATCAGCCACCCGGTGCTGTTCACCCACGCCGCGCCCAAGCGCGTGGTGATCATCGGTGGCGGCGACTGCGGCACCCTGCGCGAAGTGCTCAAGCACACCGGCGTGGAGAGCGTGACCCAGTGCGATATCGACGAGCAGGTCACCGTGATGGCGCGCAAGCACTTCCCGGAACTGTGCGACTCCAACGACGACGCCCGCGCCGAGCTGCTGTTCGACGACGGCGTGGCCTACATGGCCAACTGCCCGGCCGGCAGCGTGGACGTGGTGATCGTGGACTCGACCGACCCGGTCGGCCCGGGCGAAGGCCTGTTCAACAAGGCCTTCTACGAGAGCTGCTTCAAGGCCCTGAAGGACGACGGCATTCTGGTGCAGCAGTCCGAGTCGCCGCTGATGCAGCTGGAGCTGATCAACGAAATGCGCACCGAGATGGGCAAGGCCGGCTTCGGCTCGTTCAAGACCCTGCCGTTCCCGCAGCCGTGCTACCCCACCGGCTGGTGGAGCGTGACCATGGCGCGCAAGGGCGACAGCAGCTTCGACTTCCGCCAGGCCGACTCGGCCGCCAAGACCTTCAACACCCTGTACTACACCGCCGCGCTGCACACCGGCGTGCTGGTGACCCCGCCGTTCGTGCAGGCGGCACTGAAAGGTTGATCCAAACAAAAACCCGCGCTGGCGACAGCGCGGGTTTTTGCTTTCTGTAGAGCCGAGCCATGCTCGGCTGCTCTTCGGACAGGTTGCGATAAATCAAGCCGAGCATAGGCTCGGCTCTACAGTCACAGCGCCCAGATACCCGCAATCACCGCCACCACCAGGCCCCACTTGATCACCTGGTAGGCCACCACACTGCGCTCGCGCAGTGCCTTGGCCTTCAGGCGCACCTTGTAGACGCTGCCGAACGCCTTGTTGACGCCACCGGTCGGGTCACCCGGCAGGTTCGGCGAGGCACCGCCGGCCAGCAGCGTGGCCGCCACCGCACGATTGAACAGGCTCGGCAGGCCGAAGCGCAGCGGGCGGGCGATGTCGCAGAACAGGATCACGCGGTCATCGGGCGTCTCGTTGTGCGCGTGGTGGATGTAGGTCTCGTCGAACATCATCCACTCGCCATCGCGCCAGCTCTTCTTGATGCCGTCCACTTCGATGTAGCAGCCGTCGTTGTTCGGCGTGGCCAGGCCCAGGTGCAGGCGCAGCGAACCGGCGAACGGATCGCGGTGCGGACGCAGTTCGCTGCCCGACGGCAGCTGCGCGAACATCGCCGCGCGCACGTCCGGCAGCGACTCCAGCAACGCCGTGGTCTTCGGGCACATCGCCTTCGCCGACGGGTGCGACGGGCCATACCACTTCAGGTAGAAGCGCTTCCAGCCACGGCGGAAGAACGAATTGAAGCCGGCATCGTTGAACGTGCTGGAGGCCGCGATCTTCTGTGCATCGCGCAGCGCCAGCGCCTCGTCGCGGATCATCTGCCAGTTCTGGCGCAGCGGCTCCAGCTGCGGGAACTCCTTGGCCGGGTCCAGGAACGGCGTAGTCGGCACCTTCGAGAACATGTACATGACCACGTTGATCGGGGCCATGAAACTGGAGTGGTCCAGCAGCTGGCGCGACCAGCGCGCGCGAACCTTGCCACGGAAGTGGATGTACAGCACGCAGGCGACGAACAGCGCTGCAATGACGATTTTGATGATCAAAACACTTTCCTCCAGCCGCAGCCGGAACGGGAAACAGGGCGATGCACGGCCAAGCGGCCAGCACCGGTGGGGACCGCGGCAGGGAACGGGGACGTGCCAGGAAGGGGCGGCCGCCGATGTCGCGAATTAACAGCTTATGGTCGGCAGGCCGTGCGTCGGGGTCAAGCCGGACGTGCGTGACGTTCAGCGGGCCGCGGATGAACGAAGCGACGCGACGCCCAACCTATTGATTTTTAAAGAACCAAAGACGAAGTGAGACGGAATTGTCCGATCGGGTGCGACGAACTGTTCCAGCCACGACCCCGACATTTCTCCGACAAATCGTGGAATAGCGAACTGGCGAGTACTAAAATTAACGAAAACTTAGTAACTCCCTGTAACACCGGTTCGCTTGACGCTTTGCGCCACCCACCGGGTCGACCGAGACCCCACATGCATCTCCCTGCCCTGCCCCCCTCCTCCTGCGGCGAAGACGCCGCCACCCCGCTGCTGCTCAAGCGCGGCGAACGCTTCCTGGCCCCCGACGTCTATCGCACCTGCCTGGACGGGCGCGAGGCGGTCATCAAGGACTACTCCCGCTACCGCGGCACCCCCGTTTCACTGATCGCGCGGCTGATGGTGCGCCGTGAGGCCCGCATGCTGCAGCGCCTGGGCGGCTGGAAGCATGCCCCCGCGCTGCTTGGCACCCTGGGTGGCCTGGCACTGGGCATGGAGTTCATTCCCGGCCAGACCCTGAGCACCGCGCAGGCCGTGGGCAATGAAGTGTTCGAGCAGCTGCAGCACGCGCTCAGCCGTTTGCATGCCGCCGGCATCACCCACAACGACCTGCATGGCACCAACGTGGTGGTCAGCGGCGGCGTGCCGGTGCTGCTGGACTTCACCTCCGCCTGGCGCGCCCCGCGCTGGCTGCGCCGCAACCCGCTCAGCCGGCAGATGCGCCGCAGCGACATGAAGAACCTGCTGAAGATCCGCCAGCGCATGACCGGCCAGGCCCCGAGTGCCGCGCAGGCCGCACTGGTGGCCGACCCCGGCTGGGTCGCTGCCGTGCGCCAGGGCTGGAAGCGGTTCTACAAGTGGGCCAAGCGCCGGTAGGGGTCGAGCTCGCTCGACCGCTTTACCGCTCTTTGTAGAGCCGAGCCCGCGCTCGGCTGCTGTTCCTGCATCGCGCGAAATGCAGCCGAGCATAGGCTCGGCTCTACAACATCCCGCCGAACGGGTTACAACGCGTCCGCGTCCAGCTCACCGGTACGAATACGCACCACACTGCCCAGGTCGTACACGAACACCTTGCCGTCGCCAATCTTGCCGGTGCCCGCCGCCTTCACGATGGCCTCAACCACGGCCTCAACCTGGTCATCGGTCACCGCCACTTCCAGCTTCACCTTCGGCAGGAAATCGACCACATACTCCGCACCACGGTACAGCTCGGTATGGCCCTTCTGGCGACCAAAGCCCTTCACTTCCGTCACCGTGATGCCGGTGACCCCACGCTCGGCCAGCGCTTCGCGCACGTCGTCGAGCTTGAACGGCTTGATCACCGCCATGACCATCTTCATCGTCTATCTCCTGTCTTCCGGCGTGGAGGATAGCGCCTGAACGCGGCCCGTGCGAAGCCGCTGCCGCCTGTCCGGGCAGTGGTTGCCAGCAGTATCCTTGTGCCCGAACGGCCTGCCCGCGCCGGATGCACGGCCCCCCCCACGGAGCACCCCATGATCGACCTGAACCAAATCGATGACCTCGCCCGTCGCCTCAGCGACCTGGTGCCGCCGGGCCTGCGCGAATCGCGCGAGGAACTGCAGGCTACCTTCAAGAGCGCGTTGCAGGCGGGTCTGGCCAAGCTGGACCTGGTCACCCGCGAGGAGTTCGAAGTGCAGCGCGCCGTGCTGCTGAAGACCCGCGAAAAGCTGGATGCGCTGGAAACCGCCGTGCGTGAGCTGGAAGGGCGCGGCACCGCAGAATGAAAAAAGAGGCGCAGTGCGCCTCCCACTACAGAGTATTTCCCGGATGGGGCCTTGCAGCAAGGCCCACCGGGCGCCCTAGACTCGCCGGCCTGTCGATCCGGCAGCACAGAGAGGGGCAGCAGCGATGGCGCAGGACACCGAATGGACACCCGTTTCGCATGACACCTGCGACCAGGTCGCCGGGCCGTTCTATCACGGCACCCGCGCCGATCTGGCGGTGGGCGAGTTGCTGAGTGCGGGCTTCCGCTCCAACTATCGCGACAGTGTAATAATGAACCACATCTACTTCACCACGATTGCCAAGGGCGCCGGGCTGGCTGCGGAGATGGCTAGAGGTGAGGGGCGGCCACGCGTGTATGTGGTGGAGCCGACCGGGCCGTTTGAGGACAACCCGAACGTGACCAACAAGAAGTTTCCCGGGAACCCGACGCGGTCGTATCGGAGTGCGCAGCCGTTGCGGATTGTGGGGGAGATTGTGGAGTGGGAGCTGTATGACGCGGAGTTCGTCCGGCAGTTGAAGGCGTTTGTTGCTTCGGGGAGTGGGGAGATCATCAATTGAGGGAAGGAGAGACACGTGCTTTGGCCGACGGAGGATCAACGCAGCAGGTCGTCGAACGATGTCCGCTCCCGGCCAAGAGCGGACTCTCGCAGTACCTTGAACAGACCCAACCACGAATTTGCCTGGCCTGGAACGAAGTATCGGGCCGGCACTACTTGAACATCTCCAACAGATCCTTGTCTTCATGCCGCTGCTCCCACGTGGAGAGAAAACAGAAGCTCACACCACTTCGCATGGCAGCCTTCTGAAACCCGGCCAGTTCTTCCTTAGTGACCGGGTACTCAACCGGATCAAAGTGCAGAATCCCCCACGGCTTGACGAGAGAGAACCCAGGCAGGAGTTCCGAGAAGATCGCCTTGAGCAGGGGCCGGATACTCGAAAAGTCCTTGATCGGGCCCGCGCGATTGCCAAGGGCATGACACTGACGACGGATGGTCCTGTCTCCACCCACCACGCGCGCAATGAAGTGGTCCTGGTGCACTCGAACGTAGATCAGCTGACGGCGAAAAATCCTCATCCCCTTCTCAGCCCCACACACTCAATGGTCGTCCATGTGCCTGCACGCCCGCCCATCAATACGTCGGCTCCGCCTTCAGCACGCTTGAACCCCTTCGCAGCAGATACAGCGCAACCAGGAATGGCCACAGCGAGTTGATCGACGAGAACAGGCGCTGTGTCAGCCCCCTGAACCCATCCGGATCCGCTCCCACCACGTTCAACCAGAGATAGACGATGCTCGCGATGCTCACCATAGCGGTCACGGCGTACGCCCTTCGGTTGGCAGACCACGCACTCAGTTCGATGTGCGACATCGCCGGTGCAATGATGTTTGCGATGCCGATGGTATAGAAGCCGTGCATCGGATGGCCCATGGGCCAGAGACCGTTGGTCAGCATGGAGATGCCAAAGATCATCCAGCAGATCGCGCCCACGGCAATGCGGCGGCCGGACTCTCGCCACACCCCGATGGAGAACGCCACGAAGCCCATACCGGAGCCGATGGCGGCGATTCTGCCGCAGATGCTTGCAAGCGTTGGCGCCTGCAGCAGTTCGCTGGCGTGCTGTGCAAGCGGGTTGTAGCCCGGCGCGAACAGGGCGGCAACGCTGGTCCAGAACAGAAACCACGGAAGCGGGACCAGACCCGCAGACAGAAGAAGTCGATTGCGGCGTAACACGTACAGTGATCCTTGTTTTGGCCTGCACCAGTGGGTGGAATCCGTTCAAACGCCGCAGAACCTTCCTGCTTCGGGCAGGACAGCTCCGGGTGACTACAGCGGTAGTCAGATTGCGCGCGGCACTCGGTAGGTTCAATAGGCAGGAAGTCATTTAAACCATCCAGCCGGTGTCGCAGCGGTTCGGTTGCATGAGCGATCACACATGCCCGATGGGCGAGTGCTGTCGCATTTGCCGCGCCTTACATCTCTGGCAGAAGGTTCTGACGACTCCGTTCCAGAAGCGCCGCTGCGCCAAGCACGCCAAGGCTCTCGCCGCTTTCCTCGCTATGCGACAATGCCAAAAGCGTCTCGGGTTTTGGCGGCATTGCCCCCTCCCCCTTGGCATTCCCAACTACGTCAGGCAACTCTGGTATCGCCACCGAAAACGGGTGGCCGGGCCTCGAAAACCCGAGCTATTAGGATGTTGTTTGCACTTGCCAGCCGGCATCACCTTGCGTGGTGTCGGCTGGCATTCCGTCTGCCAGCTATGGCGGGCGGGGCGTGGGGGCCTTGTGCCCGCCGGTTTCTTCCTAATAGCCCGGTTTTCGAGCCACGCTCTGCCCGCCACCTTTATCGGTGGCGGCGTCCGCCTGCATGCACGGAGCCCGCCATGACCACACCGCACTCCCCGCCCCCGCGCCCGATCCAGGAAGCGCCGTCACCCGCGCCCGCGCTGGACCCCAACAGCCTCATCGCCATCCTGCACGCCATCGGTGCGGGCGCTGCGGCCGACGGCCAGCCCTGGCCCGAGCGGCACCACCTGCGCAGCCGGCAGATGGCGTTGTCCGACGCCGACTGCGCGCTCACCGGCCAGCGCATCGTGCAGGAAATCCTGCTGGCGGCCGAGCGCACGCGCCAGAACGGCGAGCCCGAACAGTACGTGGGCGACCGGGTGATGGAGGGGCTGGTGATGGCCGATCTCGCGCTGACCGCCTTCATCCACGAGCGGATGCGACCCAAGGACTGAGCGCGCTTACGGCGCGGAGTTTTCTGCCTGTGTGCGGGGTGACGAATGAAGATGCACGGCTTGGCCGCTGCGGTGGTGTGCATCGCGGTGATCGGCGCCTTGTGGGTGGAGTGGCCCGAGCCCGCGGGCGATCAGGTGTGGGCCTACCAGAAGCTGCAGCCGGCCGATTACCGCCTGCTGCACAGTGATGCACTCGGCTTCGTGAGCGCGAAGGCCCACGAAGGCTTTGAACTGCATACACGCTATGCCAGAGCAACGTCCTTCGAGATCCGGTGCAAGGGCGTTGTGGTGATGGACGTGGAGAACGCGCCCTCGCGCGTGCTGATCCGCATGCCCGCCGATGCCCGCTGGCGGGCGCCGGACATCAAGCGTCTGCGCATCAGCTTCGAGCGCTGGCTGGATCTGCACCAGAGCCAAGGGCGATTGCTGGTGGAAAGCGCTGGGCCTTCGTGGGTTGAGACGCGGTTTGGGCGCTTCAATGGGCTGGTGCTGGATGAGCAGCGGTGTCTGTTTGGGGTGCTGGGCCGCCATTGACCGCCCCCCCTAACCGGCCCATTCGCAACAAATGTCTGGAGGAAGCGGCGCCTCCTGGGACTTACCCGCGCCAAAGGCGATGGTCCTGCCATCCAGTCGCAGCCCCGATGCTTCTCGTTCGGACTTCGGTCGTCAGGCCAGCCGAGAGGTGGGTATCGACACGTTCACGCCAATCCCTGAAATCAGCGGTCGTCGCTTCCAGAAGTCTGCGAAGCAGGAGCAACAGAAAGAAGCAACGATTCGGTGCGTATGGCGCCTCGCGCTCAGACCATCCTGCCGACCGTGGACGAACTGCCGAAACACCGAGCTCCTTGTTCCATAACCTACTGTGGTGTGCAACGACGTTTCGCGCCACGCTGGTGACATGCAGCCAGTTTGCGAAGACCGGCGCGGCCAGCAGCATCTCACCCGCAACAGCCTTCTGTTCTCTGGAGTGCAGCGCTTTGTAGAAGCGAGAAAGCGAGCCGAGCGACATGACTTCTGTCGCCATCCAGATCGGTACTCTGGGGAATGCGGGTGAGGCGTACTTGTCCTTGTAGTGCCGAATAAACGCCTCCCTGGAGCGCGTCACTTCGCTTTCGACGCCGCCGAGCCAATCCGCATACTCCTGCCCGGTGAATGCCAGATTGCGCGGCTCCAAGTGGCCGAAGGCGCCATAGGCATGGGCAAAGTGGTACGTGAGCACGGTCCGCGTTGCGACCTCGATATGGCCAACGGCCTCCATTACCAGGTCTCGAAGGGCCCTATCGAATTCATAGAGACTGACCGCTTCTTCGAATGTCGCTTGAGCTCGGAAGCGGTCGCTACCGGGCACACGCTGTGTGTAGAGATAGCCCATGAGGCGGTAGTAGCCAACACGCTGCAGATAGCGTTTGGCATTGGCGGCGTCGCCGATGGCCAGCCCGCGCTGCTGGAGGAGATCCAACTGCTCCTGAATCGACAGGGGTGGTTTGCGGTAGTGAGTCATCCTGACTCCAATCAGCAGGCAAAAAAAACCCGCCAATTTGAGCATGTCGCGAACTAGCGCGTCAGAGGCTTGGCGGGTGTGTTGGGTGAATTTTAGCGCCCCTTTTGCTCACCTTCAAGTAAATGTGTGTAGTTCCGGTGAAATGTAAATGCCTGTACGAAAAGCACTTCATAGGGAATTTTCTTGGATTTCCGCAGTCTCGCGGGCGCAGATCCAGTGAGGTGAAAGGCCGGCCCGGGCGAGCGGCAACGGCCTATTCCCCGGCGTTGTTCCACGTCATACCGGTTGAGTTCCGACACTCGATCGCGAACACCGGCCGCTACGAAGCGCGCAGGCGCACTCCAACGGTCTGCAGGAATCCCCCTAGCCGCTTCACCGGCAATTCCCGATAGTCCCTGCAGAGCACCTGCCGCACCATCAAGCGTCTTTCTGCAGGAATCCACACATGAGCCTGGCGCTGGTCCACAGCCGTGCCCGCGCCGGGGTCGATGCCCCGCTGGTGCGGGTGGAAGTGCACCTCTCTGGCGGCCTGCCTGTCACCCAGATCGTTGGCCTCGCCGAGACCAGCGTGCGCGAATCACGCGAGCGCGTGCGTGCCGCCCTACTCTGCGCACGTTTCGACTTCCCGCAACGGCGCATTACATTGAATCTCGCGCCCGCCGACCTGCCCAAGGAGGGGGGCCGCTACGACCTGGCCATTGCGCTGGGCATTCTGGCGGCCAGCGGCCAGGTCGATCCACAGTCGCTGCTGCAGTACGAGTTCCTGGGCGAGCTGGGCCTGACCGGCGAACTGCGGCCGGTGGCCGGTGCACTACCGGCTGCGATCGCGGCCGCTGAAGCCGGGCGCATCCTGGTGGTGCCGCCAGGGAATGCCGCAGAGGCTGCGTTGGCCGAGCACGCGGATGTGCGTGTGGCGCGCACGCTGCTGGAATGCTGCACCGGGTTGGGCAACCCGCGCCTGTTGCCGCCCGTGGAGCGCGTGGACACGACGCCGTTGCCGCTGCCGGATCTGGCTGACGTGCGCGGGCAGGCGCATGCACGGCGCGCGTTGGAAGTGGCCGCTGCCGGTGGGCACCATCTGTTGTTGATCGGTAGTCCTGGCTGCGGCAAGACACTGTTGGCCTCGCGCCTGCCCAGCCTGTTGCCGGATACCGAAGAGACTGAGGCGCTGCAGCTTGCCGCGATTGCGTCGGTGAGTGGCGAAGGGCTGGACCCAAGGCGATGGCGGCAGCGGCCCTTTAGAGCGCCCCATCACAGCGCGAGCGCGGCGGCGCTGGTGGGTGGGGGCAACCCGCCCTGCCCCGGTGAAATATCACTGGCCCACCATGGGGTCCTTTTCCTTGATGAGCTCCCAGAATGGAACCGCAGCGCGCTGGAAACCCTGCGCGAGCCACTGGAATCCGGCCACATCCGCATCGCCCGCGCGGCGCGCAGCGTGCAGTACCCCGCGCGGTTCCAACTGGTGGCTGCGATGAATCCCTGCCCGTGCGGCTGGGCCGGTGACCGCAGCAACCGTTGCCTGTGCAGCGACGAGCGGATCAACCGCTACCGTGCGCGGGTGTCCGGTCCGTTGCTGGACCGCATCGATCTGCATATCGGCGTAACACGAATGGACGCGGTGGAGCTGCGGGAGAGCACGCCACTGGGTGAGCCCAGTGCTGCGGTACGTGCACGGGTGGAAGCCGCCCATGCCCGGCAGCAGGCACGTGGCGGGCTCAATGCACATCTGCCGCCGGCGGCGCTGCGGGCGTGCACGAAGCTGAGCGAGGCCGATCAGGATCTACTTGAGCAGGCGATTGAACGTCTGCAGCTTTCCGCACGGGCGATGCACCGGATTCTGCGCGTGGCGCGCACGATTGCGGATCTGGCGGGTTGCGAGGTGATCCGGACGGCGCATCTGGCTGAGGCGATTGGCTATCGGCAGCTGGACCGGGGAAATGCATGAGCCTGATTGCCGGGAGCCCTCGTCCGCACGGGAGCAGCAACAATCAAAAAAATACCCCGGCCGCGTGCCCAGAAGGACAGAGACGGTACCGGGGTGTACCTGACCACGCTACCGCACGGGAGACAAGCATTGCAATCAGCCGCAGTGGATGCGGAAGATGCATCTACCACGCACGGCCTTCTACCTACAGTTGGGTGCGAAGAGCGGTCGACTAACAGTCGACCCCACCAAGGGCAGGCATCAGGCTGCCGAATGCAACCGTCCCCGCTTCGCCAGCAACGCCACCCGACGGCTGACCAGCGCGTGCAGCTCCGCCAGCTCCGACGCGCGGTCAGCCGTCATGTTCCCGCCAAACAGCACCCGTGACAACGCCGCCTCGTCGCTGTCGTCCGGGTGCTGCCACCGGTCCCGGTACACCTTCTGGCACACCAGCCAGGCCAGCCGCAGCCCCCCACCGGGCAACGGACGGACCACGCGCTCGTAGACGTGCCAGAACTGGTACTCGGCCTGCAGGTCGATCACAGGCGTCACGGACGGCGCCTGCCTGGGCCGTCCCGGGCTTTGGATGTCGAACAACGGTGATCGCGGGTTGTACTGAGCCATGCCGACAGGATGACCCAGCAACATTGTGGGAACCTTGCGTCGCCGCCAGAAAATCCCTGTTGATTGCGCAAGGCGTGCCTCTGGCAGGGGTCAGCTATCCACGCATGGCGTGGATCTACTCAGAAGGTCATCGAGGTACTGAACATCAGCTGCCGTGGCGCGCTGCGCTGCAGGGTCTGGTAGTCCCCCGAGAACGACGAGCCGGCAATGGTGGCGGTGCCGATGTTGTGGCGGTTGAACAGGTTGCTCACGTCCAGCCGCAGCTCCAGGCCGGGCACTGCGCTGTCTGCACCGAAGCGGTAGGCGGCATAGGTGTTGACCTGCCAGAAGGTCGGCACGCGGATGTCGTTCTCGTAGGTGAAAGGCTGGCGCAGGTACGAGGTGCTGGTTGCACCAAAGCGCCAGTCACCGAAGTGCGCGGACAGGTCGCTGACCAGCGAGATCTGCGGGTAGCCCGGCTGGGCATTGCCCTTGATCGGGTACACCGTGTCGCCCACCACGAAATCGCTGTCGTAGTACGAACGGGCCACGGCCACGCCCTGATAGAACTGCAGGTGGTCGGTCAGGTCGGCGGTGATGCCGAGGTCGACACCGATCACGTGCATCTTCGGCATCAGCCGCACGGTGTTGATCTGCGCGAACTGGGTACCGATGGCGGCCGACAGCAGGCGGTTGCGGATGTCGTTGTAGAACACGTCGCCGGTGATCGTCAGCCGGTCGAAGCGATGCGACGCGCCTACGGTGAGGTTCCAGTTCCTCTCCGGGCGCAGCGTGCCGGCCACGCGGTCGAACTCTTCCTGGTCGGTGATGGTCCATGCGGAGGCGGTGTAGCCGATGTTGCCGCGCTGGGCCACGCGGTAGCCGTTCATGGTGTTGGCCAGGTCGATGAAGGCGTCGGTGGATTCGGTCGGGCTCCAGAACAGCGAGACGTGCGGCAGGAAGTTGCTCTTCGCGCGCAGCGTGCCGTTCACCGGCCGGTCCTTGGCATCACCCAGGCCGCCACCGCGGGTGCGGAAGTCCACGGCCTTGAAGCCGACACCCAGCTTCAGCGTGTCGTTCAGCACGATGTCGTCCTGCAGGTAGAACTGGCGCGAGCGGGTCACCCAGCTCGATGCGTTGTCGGTCTTGAACGCGGGGCCGTACACGTCGAACGGGCCGGTGGCCTTCAGCGGCGGGCCCTCGCCCAGCAGTGGCTGCTGGTACCACTCGGTCTTGGCCGCGGCCTTGCTCTTCTCCTGCCAGAAACCGGCAGTGAAGGTGTGCGCGCCGGTCTCGAACTGCAGGTTGACCATGCCGCCCAGGCGGTTGAGGCGCGGCGTCTGTACCTGTTCGGAGAACGGTGCGCCGTTGGGCGACGGTACGGTCGGGTCGGTCAGCGTGGCCTGGGTGTGGCTGTTGGCGTTGTACAGCTGCACGTTGCCACTCAGCGCCGGGGTGATCTGGAAGCGATGGTTGATCGATGACACGCGGTCGCGGGTGGTCTGGCCGGTGTCGTACGGAATCAGTTCGGACAGCTCACCGCAGGTGTAGGCGCCGCAGGATTTGTCCGCGTTTTCCGGCGAGGCCACGTACCAGGCCCACGCATAATCCGGATAGAAGATGTCGGCCTTCCAGCCCAGCTTGCGGATCATGTCGAAGGAGATGTTGTTGTAGCCCCAGACCTTGGCCTTGCTGTCGGACAGGAACACGGTGACATCGCCCCAGGCGACGTCCTGCTGCAGCTTCAGGTCGCCGCGCAGGAATTTCTGCGTGCCCTCGCCCTGGTACTTGTCGGCGGACACGCGCTGCAGGTCGACCAGCACTTTCGGGCCATGCTCACCGAGCTGGCCGCTCTGCCCGGACACGGTGGTGACCAGCGTGTTGTTGCTGCCCACGCCCTGCTTCACGCGCAGGCTGGGCGTGTCCTGCAGCTCGCGCAGGCGGTATTCCAGGCTGCCGCCGTTGACGCTGCTGGAGAACACGCTGACCGGTGCGCCGCCAGGGCTGACCGTGATCGCGCCGATGCCATCGGGCACGCCCACGTTCACCACGCTGGTGCCGGTGAGCGAGAGGAAGCCGTTGTCGTTCAGCGGCACGCCCTCGAAGGTGATGCCCATTTCATTCATGCGGAAGCCGCGCACGAACAGGCTGGTGGCCGAGATATCCAGGCCCAGCCCATCGGTGGCGGTGTAGCTGGCACCGGGCACCTGCTTGAGCATGGCCAGGCCGTTGTTGCCGGTGACCATCGCGTCGAGGTCTTCGGCCTTGATGATGTAGCGGTTGGGGCCGATCACCTGGGTCGGTGCCACGGCCGCACCGCGCGGTGTGGCGATGACCTGCAGGGCGTTGAGTGTAGTGGGCGTGTCGTGCGCGGCATCGTGCGTTTCCGCGGCGTACGCAGGTGCGGTGGTGGCCGCGATGATGGCCAGGGCGAGGCGCGTCGTGGGTGGGGTGTTCATGGGCAGATCCAGGATGTAGGGAGAGAGCGGCGCACGTGCACGGCCAGCGCGTTGCAGCACCGGTGTCGGCGCCCTGGCTGGCGATGCGATTGCGTTGGGGGTGACGGCGCAGTGCGCGCCGGTCAGTGGCAGAGGAAGACGATCCTCTGCCGCAGGATTCGATGGCGTGATTTCGACGTGCGAAATTCTTGCATCGCGCTGCCGCATTCGCCATTGCGCGGTGGTACAGCGCGAATGGCGATAGGGATGGGTGGGTTATACGTGGGTATAGCCCCGGCGTGGTCGGGGCCGACCTTGGCCGGCGCTTGCCGTCTGCGTGTGCCAACCAAGGTTGGCAGCTACCTCGACAGCTGACCGCGCGGTTACTGCAGGACGAAGCGCTCGATCGCCCGCGCCACGCCGTCATCGGCATTGCTGGTGGTTTCAAACCGCGCAACCGCCTTCACTGCATCAATGGCGTTACCCATCGCCACGCTGGTACCGGCGTACTGCAGCATGGTCAGGTCGTTTTCCTGGTCGCCGATGGCCATCACGTTGGCGCGATCGATGCCCAGATGCTCGGCCAGCTTCTGCAGGCTCGGGCCCTTGCCTGCGCGTTGGTCGAACACTTCCAGGAAGTACGGCGCGCTCTTCAATACCGCGAAGCGCTCGGTCAGTTCGCTGGGCAGGCGCGCGATGGCGGCATCCAGCACGTCCGGCGCGTCGATCATCATCAGCTTGATGAAGGACATCGATGGGTCCATGTCTTCGACGCGGCGGTACGACAGCGGCATCCGCGAGAGATGCGAGTCGGCCACGGTGTAGTAGCTGATGTCCTGGTTGGGCGTGTACATGCGCCGGCTGTCCAGCGCCTGGAAGTGCACGCCCAGGTCGCGGGCGACCTGCTCGCAGAACAGGAAGTCGTCGAAGCTGAGCGGATACTCGACCACGGTTTCGCGCGTGCCGATGCGCTGCACCAGGCCGCCATTGCAGGCGATGCAGTAGTCGTCGTTGCCGTTGATGCCGAGCTCGTGCAGGTACGGCGCCAGGCCGGGGACCGGGCGGCCACTGGTCAGCACGATGTGCACGCCCAGTGCGCGCGCCTGCGCGATGGCCTGCCGAGCGCGTGCGGTGAGCTGGTGCGACGTGTCCAGCAGCGTGCCATCCATGTCGATGGCGACCAGTTCGATGGTCGATTGCCGGCGGCCCATGTCCATTGCGTTCAACTCGTGCGGGGCACGCCAGTTTACCCCCTCATGCCCGGTTCACCTCTTTGCCCACGTTGGCCGGGATACTGCGGGAGCCTGTGCGTCCCCCACCGCAGGACGGCCCGCTGACCGCCCTTCCCTGGAGAACCTTGCGACGCATGACCTACCGTGCCCCCGAAACCAACGACAGTGCGCCTCTGGCCCAGCAGATCGAGCAGATGATCGACGAGCTGCCCGGCGAGCAGGTCAGCGTCGGCACCCTGCTCAGCGCGCTGGGCGATGAGGGCCTGCTGCTGATCGTGATCCTGCTCTCGGCCATCTTCATCATCCCGGTGTCGATTCCAGGGCTGAGCACCGTGTTTGGCGCCTCGATCCTGTTGATCGGCCTGAGCCGTGTGCGCGACCGCCCGCTGTGGGTGCCGCAGAAGCTGGCGCGCCGCGAGATCGCCACCGACAAGCTGAAGGCCAACCTGGGCCGTGCGCTGAAGTGGGTGCACCGCATGGAGCGGCTGTCGCGGCCGATGCGGCTGGCGGTGATGGTGCGCTCGAAGAAGATGATGCGCCTGAACAACCTGATGCTGGTGTTCGCGACCCTGCTGCTGATGGCGCCGGCCGGGCCGATTCCTTTCAGCAACACGCTGCCGGCACTGGCGCTGATGTCGTTTGCGATTGGCTTCATCCAGCGCGATGGCGCGGCGGTGGCGGCCGGTTATGGTTTCGTGGTGGCAACGGTGGTGTATTTCGGCGTGCTGCTCGGCGGCGTGGGGTTTGCCGCCGAGTCGGTGTTCAGCGGGTTCCGCAGCAGTACTGCGGAACTGTAGAGCCGAGCCCATGCTCGGCTTACGCGCGCACCGCGCGGGTTTCCGTGCACCGAACGAAGAGCAGCCGAGCATGGGCTCGGCTCTACAGAACTACTTGGCCGACACCCGCCACACCACGTCGCCCACGTCGTCGGCCACCAGCAGCGCGCCTTCGGCGTCCATCGCCATGCCCACCGGTGCACCCATCAGCGTCTTCTCGTCCTTCGAGGTGAAGCCGCTGACCACGGTCTGCGGCCGCCCGGTCGGCTTGCCATCCTTGAATGGTACGTACACCACTTCGTAGCCGCTCAGCGGTGAACGGTCCCAGCTGCCGTGTTCGCCGATGAAGGCACCGCCGTGGTACTGCGCCGGCAGTGCCTGGCCGGTGTAGAACAGCAACCCCAGCGGCGCCACGTGCGAGCCGATCGCGTAGTCCGGTGTGATCGCCTTGGCCACCAGGTCCGGCCGCTGCGGCTGCACGCGCTCGTCCACGTGCTGGCCGTAGTAGCTGTAGGGCCAACCGTAGAAACCATCTTCTTTCACCGAGGTCAGGTAATCCGGCACCAAGTCGGCACCGATCTCGTCGCGTTCGTTCGCAACAGCCCACAACTTTCCGGTGCTCGGCTCCCAGTCCAGGCCGGTCGGGTTGCGGATGCCCGAGGCGAAGATGCGGCTGCCACGGGTGGCCACGTCCACTTCCAGCACCACCGCGCGGCGGTATTCGACGGCCAGGCCATTTTCGGTGATGTTGCTGTTGGAGCCGACGCCCACGTACAGCTTGCGGCCGTCGCGGCTGGCCAGCAGTTCCTTGGTCCAGTGGTGGTTGATGGTGCTGGGCAGGTCGGTGAACTCGCGGCCCTTGTCGGACATGCGGGTTTCGCCGGGCACGTAGTGGTACTGCATGATGTTGCCGGTGTTGGCCACGTACAGCGTGTCACCGATCAGCTGGATGCCGAACGGCGAGTGGAGGCCTTCGATGTAGACGTGCTGGGTCCAGGTGTTCGTTCCCGGCGAGCGGCGCAGCAGGGTGACCCGGTTGCCGCCCTTGCCGGCCTTGCCCGAGCGCGCCTTCACCTTGCCGGCAATCCACTGCTTGGGCGTGGTGACCGGTTCTTCGCCGGGGCCGTTGCCTTCCACCACCAGCACATCGCCGTTGGGCAGGGTCAACAGCCGCCGCGGATGCAGCAGGTTGGCGGCGATGCGCTCGATCTTCAGGCCCTCTGCCACCGAGGGCGACTGGCCGTCGGCCCAGCCGACGCCCTTGGGCACCTGCATCGGCGGCATCAGGAAGTTCTTCGGTGCCGGCAACGGCGGCTGTGCGCCGGACTGGTCAGCGGGGTGGTATTCGGCCTTGCCCGCGCAGGCCGACAGGGTGACGGCCAGTGCCAGCGCGGCCACGGTGGGCAGGATGTGCTTAGCCATGACGACCTCCCTGCAGCACCGGCGGCTGCAGTGACAGCAGGATCAGGCCCAGGGCGATCAGGGCCACGGTCAGCGCCGACAGGATCGTACCCGGCACGGCAGCGGCATACGCATCGCGGCTGTGCACGAACGCGTTCCAGATGGCCAGCACCACCGCGACCAGGTTGAGGAAGAAGTCGATGCGGTCGATGCGGGTGGCCGTGCCGTTGCGGCGCCAGACCGCGAACAGGTTGATCAGGCGCGGCACGATGGCGATCAGCAGGCCGAAGGTGATCAGCCAGGCGGCTGCCTTGCCCCACATCACCTCGGCGCTGTTGAGGTAGATCGCGTCGAAGATCAGTGCGCCGACGAAGAAACCGAAGGGTATCGGGTTCAACAGGCTGAACAGTGTGGTGCCGAGGCCGCGATGGGCCTGGGCGAGCGGATTGACCATCATCGTGCTCCGTGCGGAAGGGTGCACGGGCTGTAGTAGCACAGCGCGATGTGAGGGCGCGCGATGACACATGGTAGATCCACGCCATGCGTGGATATGCGGGCCAACCAAGGTTGGCGTCCACCAGATGCGGGGCTCGGCAGTCGTCATTACCCCGCGGCATAAGCGTTTGTGACGCAATCGGCACATCTGCAGATTGGGTGTGTGAAGAGGTAGGGGGTCTTCGTTGTGTCGCGTTTGGCTCGTTGCGATGGGGCAGATCCGCCCCGCCGTCCTGCCATGCCGATTCACAACAGAAGGATTCGTGTATGAAGCGACACACGCAACGCTCCGCGCCACCGCGCTCTGCGCGCCTGGCCCTCGCCACTGCCCTGGTGCTGGGCAGCCTGGCCGTCACCGCCCAGGCCCAACAGGCCGATCCACTGGCGGGGATACAGTGGCACCTGCTCAACACCGGGCAGACTGTCCCGGCTGACACACTGCCGGTGGCCGGCAACGACCTGAACGTGGATGGCCTGTTCCGCAATGGCATCCGTGGCCAGGGCGTCACCATCGCCATCGTCGATGACGGCCTGCAGATCGCGCACCCGGACCTGGCCGCCAACGTGGCGGCGGTGGCCGGCAAGAACTTCACCAATGGCTCGAACAACCCCACCCCGACCAACCCGGATGTCGACAACCACGGCACCATGGTCGGCGGCATTGCGGGCGCGGTGGGCGCCAACAACCTGGGCGTGCGCGGTGTGGCGCCGGCGGCGACGCTGAAGGGCTTCAACCCGATTTCGCGCTCGGCCCTGGGCAACCAGCAGAGCAACATCGAGTACGCCTGGTGGGACGGCGCGGAGTCGGCCGACGTGCAGGTGTTCAACAACAGCTGGGGTGCCGGCCCGGGCAATCCGAACCTGCCGCTGGCGTACAGCGAAAACACGATCCGTTCGTACGAGCAGGCGCTGTCGGGCACCCGCGGTGGCCGTGGCGGCATCTACGTGAAGTCGGCCGGCAACAACTTCAACAATGCCTCGATCAGCCAGACCCAGGATGTCTGCACCACCGACACCAAGAACCGCAACACCGGCTGCGTGCCGGCCGGACGCGATCCGCGCAACAACCTGTTCAACGTGATCACCGTAGGCGCGGTGCGTGCCGATGGCGTGCGCTCGTCCTACTCCTCCACCGGCTCGGCGCTGTGGGTCTCGGCCTTTGGCGGTGAGTACGGCCTGCAGGCCCAGTACGCCCCCGGCCTGGTGGCACGCGCGTACGACCCGGCCATCGTCACCACCGACGTGACCGGGTGCGCGCAGGGCAGCAACAAGAACACCAACCGCCAGAACACCCTGGACAGCAACCTGTCGGCCATCGACAGCACCTGCAACTACACCGCCAAGATGAACGGCACCTCGGCGTCGGCGCCGATGGTCTCGGGCGTGGCGGCGCTGGTGCTGGAAGCCAACCCGAACCTGTCCTATCGCGATGTGAAGTACATCCTGGCCACCACCGCCACCCGCAACCACCCGAACCAGCCGGCGGTGACGCTGGCCGACGGCCGCACGCTGGTGCCGGGCTGGACGGTGAATGCTGCCGGCCGTGCCTACAGCAACTGGTATGGCTTCGGCGTGGTCAACGCTGCACGCGCGGTGCAGGTGGCCGAGAACTTCCAGTCGCTCGGTGCGCTGGTCGATAGCGGCTGGCGCAACACCACGCGTACCGTGGCCATCGGCAACACCTCGGCCGCCGCCGCACGCCTGACCTTCCAGCTGGCCAACGGCGCGCGCAACATCGAGAGCGTGCAGCTGGGCTTCCGGGTCAACCACCGCAACACGCGCCAGCTGCAGTTCGTGCTGGTGTCGCCCAGCGGCACCCGCAGCGTGGTGCAGCCGGCGTTCACCGCGATCGGTTCGGGCACGGGTGGCGCGCAGAGCAACTTCACCAGCTGGGACCTGCTGTCCAGCAATGCCTTCCTGGATGAGAACGCCACGGGCACCTGGACGCTGGAAGTGACCGACATGGGGCAGGCCGCGACCGCTGCATCGCGTGGCAACCTCGAATTCTTCAAGATCCGCGTTCTGGGGCACTGATGATGAAGACGACCATTCTGTTGAGCACGCTCACCTTCGCGGTGATGACCTCCCCTGCCTGGGCACAGAGCTCGGGGCAGACCCCTCCGGCCAGGACCCTGTCGACCGTGGATGCGCAGGAACTGAAGGCATCCGCTACCGGCCGCACATTCGACGTGGGCGGCACGCGTTTCCAGCTGTCGCCCTCGGCAACGGTAAAGCAGGCCAGCGGCGGCCAGTTCACGATCACCCCGCAGGCGGCGGCGACCACCAGCGCGCGTACCAAGCGTTCGCTGGATGGCGCCGCGGCCGCGCCTGTTGATGCCGGCGCCGGCAAGTTCGCGGCGGCGGTGTCCCGTGACGGCGCGCCGGTGGTGGCGACCTCGCGGGTCAAGGTGTTCTTCGCCGATGAAGCCTCGGCCCAGCGCGCAGCCGCCGCCACTGGCGGTACCGTGGTGAAGGTCTCCAAGGCTTCAGGCCAGGCCATCGTGGAGTACCCGTCGGTGAACGCGGCGCTGGATGCGAGCACCAAGCTGCTGTCCACCGCCGGTATCCGCGCGACCGAGCCGGACGTGGTGCAGTGGGAAGAGACCAAGTAAGGCGTTGAGTGGTGCCCCTGGCCGGTTGGCTCTCCTGGCCGGCCGGGGGATGGGTGTGTGGGGAAGTGCCGACCAACGGTCGGCACCCACCGCGGTGGAGGTGACGTCAGCGCGCGGCGAGTGTGTCGCTTTGCTTGAGACTGCAGCTGGCCAGTGCGTCGTTGCCGGCGGCGGGATGAGCGGGCTCCAGCAGCAGGCGCTGCACGTCGGAAAACAGCTTGTCCACCGGCATGCCATAGGGCGCGAACAGGCGCAGTCGACCCTGGCGGTCGAACACGTAGCCGCCGGCAATGTGGCTCATGGTGTAGGTATCCGGTACCTCGCCGGGCTCTTTCTCGTAGAACGCCTTGAAGTCGCTGGCCATCGCCGCCAGCTGTGCTTCGTTGCCGACCAGCGCGATTGCCTTGGGGTCGAACGCTTCGACATAGGTGCGCGCGACCTCGGGCGTGTCGCGGGCCGGGTCGACGCTGACGAACACCACCTGCAGCTGGTCGGCATCCTTGCCCATCAGGTGCTTGACCTGGCTCAGCTCGACCATCGTGGTCGGGCATACGTCCGGGCAGCTGGTGAAGCCGAAGAACAGATAGGTCACCTGCCCCTGCAGGTCCTTGGGGCCACGCACGGTGCCGTGGCTGTCGGGCATCGACCACTGCTGGCCAAGTTCTTCGCAGGCGATGTCCTTCGCATAGAAGTCCATGCGCGACTGCGCGCTGCAGCCGGCCAGCAGGCCGAGCAGCAGGCCTGCGGCCAGGCGTAGGCCACGATGGGAGAACGCAATGCCTTTCACGGTTCGCCAGCTCAGTTGATCATCATGTGGTAGTGCATGCTCCAGATGATCCAGACCGACAACGCGACGACGATGAACAGGATCACCAGGGTGAACACGAAGCTGGCCAGGTTCCAGCCACCTTCGGAATTGCGGTCCATGTGCAGGAAATAGACCAGCTGTACCAGGATCTGCGCCACCGCGAAGCCGACCAGCAGGAACAGCGTGAGCGGCCGCGACAGCACCGGGTTCATCACCAGTGCGAACGGCACCACGGTCAGCAGCGCGCACAGCACGAAGCCGATCAGGTAGGACTTGGTGGAGCCGTGCGCATTGCCGGCGCGCGAGGTTTCGACGTGGGCCATGTCAGAAGGCTCCGATCAGGTAGACGAAGGTGAAGACGCAGATCCACACCAGGTCCAGGAAGTGCCAGAACAGGCTCAGGCACGAAACACGGGTGATGTTGGTCGGGGTCAGGCCACGGCGGTAGACCTGGTGCATGACCACCGCCATCCAGATCAGGCCGCTGGCCACGTGCAGGCCGTGGGTGGCGACCAGCGCGAAGAACGCCGACAGGTAGGCACTGGTGCTGGGGCCCGCGCCTTCGTGGATCAGGTGCGAGAACTCGTAGATCTCCATGCCGATGAACGAGGCACCGAGCACGAAGGTCACGCCCAGCCAGCGCAGCACCGCCGAGGTGTCGTGGCGATGCATCGCCAGTACGGCCTGGCCGTAGGTGATGCTGGAGACCAGCAGCAGGAAGGTCTCGGCCATCACGAACGGCAGCGAGAACAGCTCCTTGCCGGTGGGGCCGCCGGCGTAGGCGGTGCTGAGCACCGCGTACGAGGCGAACAGCGAACCGAACAGCACCAGGTCGGACATGAGGTAGACCCACATGCCGAACACCTTCATGCCGCCCTGTTCGTGGCCGTGGTCGTGCTCGTGGTGGTCCTCATGAGCCTGCGTGTCGCTGGCCAGCTCGGGGCGGGTCAACAGGTTCATGCGCGTACCTCCTTCAACTTGGCCAGGCTGGCCGCTTCGGTGCGCGCCACCTCTTCGGAACTGACGTAGTAGTCCACGTCCTCGTCGTAGGACCGCACGATCAGGGTCACGATCATCGCGATGAAGCTGGCCGCGGCCATCCACCAGATGTGCCAGACCAGGGCGAAGCACAGCACCAGGATCCAGATGTTGAGGATCAGCGGCACGCCGGTGTTCTTCGGCATGTGGATCGGTGCGTACTTCTTCGGCGGCGGCGGCAGGCCGCGCTTCTTCGCTTCGTGGAAGGCGTCCAGCTCATCGGCCTTGGGCACCACGGCGAAGTTGTAGAACGGCGGCGGCGACGGCGTGGCCCATTCCAGCGTGCGTGCGTTCCACGGGTCGCCGGTCAGGTCCAGGTTGCGCTTGCGGTCGCGCACGCTCACGTAGATCTGCACCAGCATCAGGATGATGCCCGCGAACACGAACAGCGCACCGATGAAGGCGGCGATCAGGTACGGCGTCCACGCCGGGTTGTCGTACTGGTTCATGCGGCGGGTCATGCCCATGAAGCCGAGCATGTACAGCGGCATGAAGGCCAGGTAGAAGCCGATCACCCAGCAGGCGAACGACCACTTGCCCAGGCGCTCGTTGAGGGTGAAGCCGAACACCTTCGGGAACCAGTAGGCGAAGCCGGCCAGGTAGCCGAACAGCGCGCCGCCGATGATGGTGTTATGGAAGTGCGCGACCAGGAACAGGCTGTTGTGCAGCAGGAAGTCCGCGCCCGGGATGGCCAGCAGCACGCCGGTCATGCCACCGATGGTGAAGGTGACCAGGAAGGCGACGGTCCACAGCATCGGCACGCTGAACTCGACGCGGCCACCGTACATGGTGAACAGCCAGGTGAAGATCTTCACGCCGGTGGGAATGGCGATGATCATCGTCATGATGCCGAAGAAGGCATTGACGCTGGCACCGGAACCCATGGTGAAGAAGTGGTGCAGCCAGACGATGAACGACAGGATGCCGATCGCCAGCGTGGCGCCCACCATCGACTTGTAACCGAACAGCTTCTTGCGCGCGAACGTGGCAGTGACTTCGGAGAAGATGCCGAACGCCGGCAGCACCAGGATGTACACCTCCGGATGGCCCCAGGCCCACACCAGGTTCACGTACATCATCGGGTTGCCACCCAATGTGTTGGTGTAGAAGTTGAAGTCCAGGTAGCGATCCAGGGTGAGCGCGCCCAGCGCCACGGTCAGGATCGGGAAGGCGGCGATGATGATCACGCTGGTGACCAGCACGGTCCAGGTGAACACCGGCATCTTCATCAGGGTCATGCCCGGCGCACGCATGCGCAGGATGGTGATGAACAGGTTGACGCCGGTCAGCAACGTACCGATGCCGGACGCCTGCAGGGCCCAGATGTAGTAGTCGACACCTACGCCTGGACTGAACTCGATGCCCGACAGCGGCGGATAGGCGACCCAGCCGGTCATGGCGAATTCGCCAACGCCCAGCGAGATCATCATCAGCGCCGCGCCGACCACGAAGATCCAGAAGCTGAAGGCGTTGAGGAACGGGAACGCCATGTCGCGCGCACCAATCTGCAGCGGCACGATGATGTTCATCAGGCCGACCACGAACGGGGTGGCCACGAAGAAGATCATGATCACGCCGTGCGCGGTGAAGATCTGGTCGTAGTGCTCGGGCGGCAGGAAGCCGTCACTGCCTGGCCCGGCCGCGGCCAGCTGTGCGCGCATCATCAGCGCGTCGGCGAAGCCGCGCACCAGCATGACCAGCGCCACCACCACGTACATGATGCCGATCTTCTTGTGGTCCACGGTGGTGAACCAGTCGCGCCACAGCGGGCCCCACAGCTTGAAGTACGTCACTGCGCCAAGCAGCGCGAGGCCACCCAGCACCATGGCCGCCAATGTGACCACGACGATCGGCTCGTGCAGCGGCACGGCCTCCCACGTCAATTTACCCAACATGTTCGTTACTCCTGGGAAACCTGAGCACCGCCGGCAGCGCCCGCCGGGGTAGCAGCAGCGGTGTTCTCACCGACGCCGATGAACTGGTCGATGACCTTCTTGAACAGCAGCGGTTCAACACTGGAGAAGTGCTGCACCGGTGCGTTCTTCGACGGCGCGGCCAGCGCCTTGAACTGCGTGAAGCTGAGCGCGTCGGGCGCGCTGCGCACTTCGGCCACCCAGCGCTCGAAGTCTTCGTTGCTGCTGGCAGTGGCGATGAACTTCATGTTCGAGAAGCCATGCCCGCTGTAGTTGCCGGACATGCCACGGAACTGGCCGGGTTCGTTGGCGATCAGGTGCAGCTGCGTGCGCATGCCGGCCATCGCGTAGATCTGCCCACCCAGCTGCGGGATGAAGAAGGTATTCATCGTCGAGTTGGAGGTGATGTTGAATGCCAGCGGACGATTGGCCGGGAAGTTGAGCTGGTTGACCGTGGCGATGCCCAGGTCCGGGTACACGAACACCCACTTCCAGTCGGTGGCGATCACGTCCACCTGCAGCGGTTCGCCAGCCACGTCCAGCGGCTTGTAGGGGTCCAGCTCGTGGGTGGACTTCCACACGATCACCGCCAGCACCGCGATGATGATCAGCGGCACGCCCCAGACCACGATCTCCACCTTGGTGGAGTGCGACCAGTCCGGCGTGTATTTCGCTTTGGTGTTGCCGGCGCGGTAGCGCCACGCGAACACGAAGGTCAGCACGATGGCCGGTATCACCACGATCAGCATCAGGCCGATGCAGATCAGGATCAGGTCGCGCTGGGCGAGCCCGACCATGCCCTTCGAATCCAGCAGCACCCAGTCACAGCCCGACAGGCCGACGCAGGCCAGGGCGACCAGCGCCAGGCGGATGCGGTTCCAGCAGATATTCATTGGAGGTCAACCCTGTTGAAGAAGCGCGCTTGACCGGCTCGCCTGCGCGCAGCGCCCGGGCGTGGAGCGGCTACACTGTGGGTACGAGGTCGCCTACAAGCAGGCGAGCCACTCCAATCAAGCCCATACAAGATACAGCATTGTATGGACTTGTGCATCTGCACGTATGGAAAATCTGACCGATGACGCCACCTGCTGCCGGCCGCCGCCTGAAACACCCCAATCGCACCTGGGTCCGCCCCTTCCGCGAGGGCGCCGGCCCGCTGTACCTGCAGATTGCCCAGCAGGTGCGCGAGGCGGTGGATGACGGCGTGCTGCGCCCGGGCGACCGCCTGCCGCCGCAGCGCGACCTGGCCCAGCAGGTGGGCGTGGACCTGACCACGGTCACCCGCGCCTTTGCCGAACTGCGCCAGGCCGGCCTGCTCGACGCGCAGGGCGCGGGCGGCACCTTCATCGCGCTGTCGGCCGGCAACCGCAGCACCTCGGTCGACCTGAGCATGAACATCCCGCCGCTGCTGGGCAGCGCGCCGTTCGCGCAGGGCATGGAAGCCGGCTTCCAGCACGTGGGCCAGCAGCTGGGCCAGGGTGAACTGATGAGCTACCACGTCGGCGCCGGTACCCACGAGGACCGCGCCGCCGCCGTACAGTGGCTGGCACCGATGCTGGGGACGGTCGGCACCGACCAGGTAGTGATCTGCCCCGGTGCGCAGACCGCGCTGTGCGCGCTGATCCTGGCCCGCACCCAGCCAGGCGAGCTGATCGCCGCCGAGCAGCTGACCTACCCGGGCCTGCTGGCCGCCGCGCGCGTGCTGCAGCGGGGCGTAGTGCCGGTGGCGATGGACGCCGAAGGCATGCTGCCCGAGGCACTGGAAGAAGCCTGCCAGATGCGCCGCCCGCGCCTGCTGTACCTGGTGCCGACCATCCAGAACCCGACCACGGCGACGATGTCGGCGCAGCGCCGGCAGGCCCTGCTGGCGGTTGCCAAGCGCCACGATCTGACCGTGATCGAAGACGATCCCTACTGGTTGCTGGCTGGTGATGCCGCGCCGCCGTTGGCCGCCCATCGCGACGCCGGCTGCCCGGTCTACTACATCTCCACCCTGTCCAAGTGCCTGGCCCCGGGCCTGCGCACCGCTTACCTGGTGGTGCCGGCCGGCGAGCCGATGGAGCCAGTGCTGGACGCCCTGCGCGCGATCGCACTGATGCCGACCCAGTCGATGGTGGCGGTGGCCTCGCAGTGGATCCGCAGTGGCCAGGCCCAGGACATGGTGCAGCGCTTCCAGCAGGAGCTGCGCGAGCGCCAGGCCATTGCCGCCCGGTATCTGCCCACCCGCGCCCAGGCCCATCCGGCCGGCCTGCATGTGTGGCTGCCGCTGCCGCCTCGGCTTGACCAGTACCGGCTGATCCAGGCCGCGCAGGAACAGGGCCTGGGCATCGCCAGTTCCGACGCCTTCAGCGTGGAAGAGCCGCCGCCGGGCAACGCAATCCGCCTGTCGCTGGGCGGCGCGGTCGACCAGGGCGCTTTGGCCGGGGCGCTGGCCAAGCTGAACGAGATCCTGTCCGAAGTTCCCGAGGCCCGGCACAACGCCATTGTCTGAACCGAACGCATGGCGCCCAATCCATACAAAATGATATTTTGTATGCAATGTATGGATGAAGGGACGTGCATCGATGCGCGCCGAGAAACTGAAGTTCCACCTGGTGATGGCCGGGTGCGGTGGCTTTGTGGTGCTGATGCTGGCCGCGCTGGCCTGGGTCTGCCTGCAGCCACAGACCGTGGACGTACAGGCCGCCGAACGCCATGCCATCGAGCAGTGCCTGCAGCGCAGCGAGGATCCGTCGCGTAGCGAGATCCAGCGTCGCGCGCAGGCCGATTCCTGCCGCGAGATGCGCAAGCAGTACGTGCACAAGTTCGGCCGGGAAGACTCCTGATGGGCGCAGCCGCGCCGCGCCGCCGCTTGCTGCTGCCGACGATGATCGCCCTCGCCTGCCTGTTCATGGCCGGCGTCGCGGCTGCGCTGTGGCAGTACTTCGGCTACAGCGCGCAGTCCACGTTCACCGAACAGGCCATCGTCTTCGACGACTCGCAACTGCGTCTGCCGGCCGATCTGGCCGGCGACACTGGCCGCATCCGCGTGGTGCATTTCTGGGACCCGGCCTGCGGCGTGTGCAACCGCGAGACCGGTGCGCACCTGAGCTACCTGATCAGCATGTACCGCCGTGCCGGCATCGACTTCTACGCGATCCGCCGCCCTGGCACGCAGGGCGCGCTGCCCGAGCCGCTGCGCAGCAAGGTGATCAACCTGCCGACCATCGACGGCATCGAGCACATCCCGGCCAGCCCTGCGGTGGCGATCTGGGACCGGCAGGGCCATCTGGCCTACGCCGGCCCGTACAGCATCGGCATGGTCTGCAACTCGGCCAACAGTTTCGTCGAACCGCTGCTGGACAGACTGGTGCGCGGCGAAACCGTGCGCCCCAAGGGACTGCTTGCCGTGGGCTGCTACTGCCCGTGGCAGGCCAAGCGCTGAGGACGCGCAATGACATCACTGGCTCTAGGTGGCGCGACCGCCGCAAACAACAACGGCGGTCACCTGTCCGAACCGACCGATGGTTATGGACAGGCTCCCGCCGTTGGAAGCAACGATACGCCCCGACATGCTCCGTACATGCCGCGACCGGATGTCGCAGCGCGCGAGTGGGTGCAGGACGTGCTCGCGCACAGCGGGCCGATCTACCTGCGCATCGTCAATTCGCTGGAACGCACGGTGCGCCGTGGCGGCCTCGCACCCGGACAGCGCCTGCCCTCGCAGCGCGCGTTGGCACAGCAGCTCGGCATCGACCTGACCACGGTCACCCGCGCGTTCGATGAAGCACGCAAGCGCGGCCTGATCGAAGCACGCGGACCACAGGGCAGTTTCATCGCACCGCCCAAAGCCGGCTTCGACCAGGCAGTGGACCTGAGCATGAACGTGCCGCCGGTGCCCGACGCCGATGCGCTGGCCGAGACACTGCGCCGCGGTGCCGCCGCCGTGCTTGCACGCAGCAACGCGCCGAACCTGATGACGTATCACCTGGGTGGCGGCAACCCCACTGATCGCCATGCTGCGGCGCGTTGGCTGCAGCCGATGCTGGGCGCCGTGGATGACGACTGCCTGCTGCTGACCGAAGGCGCGCAGGTGGCATTGGCCGCGATCCTGGTCAGCCAGGGCCGCGATGGCGATACGATCCTGTGCGATGCGCTGGTCTATCCGGGCCTGTTGCAGGCCGCAGCGGCGCTGGGGCGTCGGCTGATGCCGGTGGACAGCGACGAACACGGCATGTGCCCTGAAGCGCTGCTGCGGCAGGCGCGCGAAAGGGGCGCGCGCCTGGTCTATCTCAACCCCACCTGCCAGAACCCGACCGCGCTGACCCTGCCGCTGCAGCGGCGCGAGGCGCTGGCACGTGTGCTGGAAGGCGAAGGCCTGCTGGCGATTGAAGATGATCCGTACTGGCACCTCGCCGAAGAGGCACCGATACCCCTGGCAGCATTGGCACCGCGCCATGTGTTCTATGTAGCGACGCTGTCGAAGGTGATCAGCCCCGGCCTGCGCACCGCATTCGTGCAATGCCCGAGCGCTGTGCACGCCGAGGCGATGACGGCGGCGTTGCGGGCGACGCGACTGATGGGGCATCCGCTGGTGTCGGCATTGGCCAGCCAACTGCTGCTGGATGGTTCGGCGCAGTCACTGCTGGCCCAGGTACGCGCCGAGGCACGCGAGCGCATGCGCATGGCACGTTACCTGCTCGCGCCGTCGCTGCTGCAGCGCGCGGAGGGCCTGCATGCCTGGTGCCGGATACCGGCACCCTGGACCGACGCCACGCTGGTGCGTACCGCACAGCTGCAGGGGCTGGCGATTGCGCCGTCATCGGCGTTCTGTCCGCCGGGGGTCTCGCTCCAGTACGGCGTGCGGTTGTCGCTGGGGCTGGCGGCGGACCGACGGCAGCTGGAGAGTGCGTTGCGGCGGATTGACCGGTTGTTGTTGTCCGATGCGTTGCCGGCGATCGAGCGGTAGGCGTGGAATGGGATGTGCCGACCAACGGTCGGCACCCACCCGATCGGTAGTACCGGCCGCTGGCCGGCAGAAGATTCCCCAGCACGGTCGGAATGTGCCAACCAAGGTTGGCACCCACCAGATCAGAGGTAGATCGTCGATGGGATGTGCCGGCCAACGGTCGGCACCCACCCGATCGGTAGTGCCGGCCGCTGGCCGGCAGCTGCTCGTGGGCGACGATCATGAGGTTGCCGGCCAGCGGCCGGCGCTACCGTTCATGATCAGGCCAGGGCCGCGAGCGCCTGCACCAGCGCATCCAACTGCTCCGGTCGGGTGAACACCGACGGCGTCACCCGCACGCAGGCGCCGGAGTCCAACCCGTCACGATGCGTGGTGAACACGCGGTGTTCGTCCAACAGGCGCTTCTGCAGCGCGATGTTGTCAGCCACGCTGGTGCGCCCGCGCAGGCGGAAACTGGCCAATGCACTCGCCAACGCCGGGTCCGGTGAAGACAGCACTTCGATGTGCGCCATCTGCCGCGCCGGCACCGTCCAGCGCTCGCGCAGGTAGCGCAGGCGCGCCTGCTTGTTGGCCGCGCCGATACGCTGGTGCAGCGCGATCGCTTCTGGCAGCGCCAGGTAAGCGGCGAAGTTGACCGTGCCGGTGTGCACACGGCTGCCCACGCGGCCATCGTCGGTCTCGCCCATGTACGGGTCGAGGTCCGCAACGCGGCCCTTGCGCACATACATCGCGCCGACGCCGACCGGCGCACCGATCCACTTGTGCAGGTTGATGCCGACGAAGTCGGCCTTGAGCTGCGGCACCGCGTAGTCGATCTGGCCGAACCCGTGCGCCGCATCAACGATCACGTCGATGCCGCGTGCCCGCGCACGTTCGGCGATTTCGGCCACCGGCAGCACCAGCCCATGGCGATGGCTGACCTGGGTCAGCAGCACCAGCTTCAGGCGTGGCAGCCGCGCGAACGCGGCCTCGTAGGCCTGCAGGATCTGCACATGGTCGGGCACCACCGGCAGCGCGATGCGCTCGACCTGCACGCCACGGCGCTGCTGCAGCCAACGCATCGCACCGATCATGCTGTCGTAGTCGATGTCGGCGTACAGCACCTGGTCGCCGGGCCGCAGGCGGTTGTAGCCACCGATCAGCGCCAGCATCGCCTCGGTGGCGCCTCGGGTCAGTGCGATCTCATCCACGCCCACGCCCAGCAGTTCGGCCACCTGCCGCTGCACCGCCATGTACTGCGCCGGGAACGCATGACGGCCATACCAGGCGTTGCCACGGTTCACTTCAGCGGTATGGCGCTGGTAACTGGCCAGCGTTTCGCGGCCCATCGCGCCCCAGTAGCCATTCTCCAGGTGGTTCACTTCGTCGGTGATGTCGAAGTGGCTGGCCACGGCGGCCCAGTAGCTCTCATCGCGGGCCAGCACGTCCGGCGCCACGGTCGTTGCGGGAATCTGCATGGACGCAGCGTAACGCGTGGCAGCCATGGCGGGCAGTGAAGAAAGTGCGGCTGCGGCCGGCAGCAAGGAGCCGGCACGCAACAGGAAGCGGCGGGTCGGGTCCATCAGAAGCTCAGCCGGTACTGCGCGTACAGGTTGGCGCCGTCGGTGTCGTACGGCGCGTTGCGCGAGTAGACCAGGCCGCGACTGGCCTGGAAAGTGGCTTCGTCCGGATAGCGGTCGAACACGTTGTCGGCACCCACGCGCAGGCTGTGATGTTCGTTGATGCGATAGCCGACAGCCAGGTCGAGGAAGCTCATCGCGCCGAAGCGCTGGTAGATATCGCCCACTGCATTGCCGCTGGAATCGGTCCAGGCGCCGTAGTAGCGCATGCGTGCCATCAGCGACCAGGCGCCGATGTCCCAGCTGCCGGTCAGGCTGCCCTTGTGCTCGGGCAGGCGGTCTTCGAACAGCACGCGCTGGGTCTCATTGGTTGCCACCGAGGTGCTGCCGTTGTCCACGCGGGTGCGGTTGTAGTTGTAGGCCAGGGTCAGCGTCATGCGGCCCGCGCCGAGGTCGCGCAGGTAGTTGCCGACCACGTCCACGCCGGTGGTGGTGGTATCGAAGTCGTTGGTGAAATAGTTCACCGAGGTATAGCCCAGCGGATTGGGCGTACCGGCCGGAATGACGAAACTGGCCGACTGGCTGAAGCGGTCGGTGAGCTTGATCTGGTAGACATCCACCGAACCGGACAGGCCCAGGTCGGTGCGCCAGGTCAGGCCGAGCGAGGCGGTGCGTGATTCTTCCGGCTTCAACGGCCTGGCACCGAGCAGCTGCGCCAGCGGATCGTTCGGCGACAAGCGGCCGCTGGTGAAGATCTGCAGCGTGCGCGTGTCCAGGCCCTGGGTGGTACTGGTGGTGTTGAGCTGCGCCGGCGTCGGCGCACGGAAGCCGGTGGACACGGTACCGCGCAGGGCTACATCCGGCGTGATCGCGAAGCGCGCCGAGAGCTTGCCGTCCAGCGTGCTGCCGAAGCTGGAGAAGTCCTCGTAGCGGCTGGCCGCACCGATGCTCCAACGCTCGCCCAGCGGCACTTCCATGTCCACATAGGCGGCCTTGCTGCGCTGGCTCCACTGCCCGGCCTGGCTGGCCGAGAAACCGGGCGCACCATTGGAATTGGCCTCCAGGCCTGCAGCCGCGCCCGGACCCACCGCGTATGACGCCGGGTCACCGGCGCGCACCTGGTAGGTGTCCTGGCGGAACTCGCCACCGAAGGCGACGTTGATCGGCCTGGTCAGCGCGGCCACGTCCCACTCATAGTTGAAGTCGGCGTTGGCGTTCTTCTCGGTCTGGGTCAGGCGGCCGAGATCGAAGTCGGTCGGGCTGGCCGGGCCGAGCGAGGCATTGATCGAGTTCTTCAGGCTGTAGTCGATGGCGTTGCGGCCATACGAGGCGCTCACGTCCCAGCGCAGCTTCGGTGTGATCTCGCCGCGCAGGCCGCCGACCAGCTGCAGGTCGTTCTGGACGTTGCCGTACTGCGGGCTGAAACCCACCGGGTAGATCGAGCGCAGGTTCCAGCCCGGGAAGATGACGGTGGTGCGGTAGGCGCCGGTGGTGGTGTCCGGATTGCGCCAGTTGAAATCACTGACGCCATCGCTGTGGCTGTAAAGACCGAACGCATACAGCTCCAGCGCGTCGCTGGCGTTGGCCTTCACGTTGAAGCCGACGCGGCGGCTTTCCAGTTCCGGCTGGCCCCAGCGCTGCACCGGGTTGGGCACCTCCAGCTCCGGATGTACAGCCTGGAAGGCGATCGCATCCGGGCGCTGGCGGGTACGCGAGGTGGCGTCTGAATTGGACGACTCGGCGAACAGCACCAGGCTGCCATAGTCGCCCAGCGACCAGCCGGTGCGCGCACTGAAGTCGCGCGAGGCACCGTCGCCCTGCGCGTACTGCGAATAGCCGGCGGTGATCCCGGTGCCGGGGCCGTCCTCAAGAATGATGTTGATGACACCGGCGATGGCGTCCGAGCCGTACTGCGCCGATGCGCCGTCGCGCAGCACTTCGATGCGCTTGATCGCGCTGGTCGGAATCTGTGCAAGGTCGGCCGCCTGTGCACCACGGTTGCCGAGCAGCGCGCTGCGGTGGAAGCGACGCCCGTTGACCAGCACCAGGGTCTGGTCCGGCGACAAGCCACGCAGCGTAGCCGGACGCACGAACACCTGGCCGTCCGCCATCGGCAGGCGCTGCACCACGAATGATGGCACCAGCTGGGCAAGCACGTCCTTCAGATCGGTGGATTCAACGGAGCTGATGTCTTCCTTGCTGAACACGTCCACCGGCGCCAGTGTTTCGAACTGGGTGCGGTTGGAGGCACGGGTACCGGTGACCAGCATTGCATCAAGCTGGGTGGGCGCGGCGCGGCTGCCGCCTGCGGCATCGACCGCATCGGCCTCCGCTGCGATCGCGCCTCCTGCGCTGGCCATGGAAAGGGCGAGGAGGATGGAACGCGAAAGCTTCGAACGATGCACGGCAGGACTCCGGGAGGACGCGACAGGGCCAGCACCTGCAGGGATATCCCAGGCCTGGACAAGGCGCGCAGTCTCGGCGCGATCTGTGAAGGAGGCATGACGTCAGTGCGACAGCTTGAGTCCGCGCAGGCGCAAGAACTGCTAAACGCCACGCCTGCCGATCCGCTACTGTGTCCAGCATCGGATTCATGGAACGACAGGATGAGTGCGGCAGGCAAGGCGGTGTGGTACATCGAAACCCATGCGGAGCAGCCGCTGGCCTTGGCCGATATCGCCGCTGCGGTGGGACTGTCGCCATTCCATCTGTCGCGCCTGTTCCAGGCCCGCACCGGCACGTCGGTGGTCCGTTACCTGCGTGGGCGCCGCTTGACAACGGCCGCGCAGCGGCTGGCCAACGGCGCATGCGACATCCTGCAGGTGGCGATTGGCGCGGGCTACACCACTCATGCCGCGTTTACCCGTGCCTTCAGCGAACAGTTCGGGCAGACACCGGAACGGGTACGCCAACAGGGCACCGATGGGCTGGCGCTGGTGCAGGCGATCCGCGTGGACGAGGCGCCGGCTGCCTGCGCTGAGGCGCCACAGCTGCTCGACACCCCGGCCTTCCAGCTGGCCGGCATCGGCATGCGCCATACCCGCAACAGCGGCGGTGCCATTCCCGGGCAGTGGGCCCAGCTCAACCGGGAATGGCCGGCGCCGGCCCCGGTCAGTTTTGGGGTGTGCTGCAACAACGACGACGACGGCGGCTTCGACTATATCGCCGCGCTGCCGATTGGTTCACTTGGCCCTGTACCCGCGCACTGGCAGCGCGTGGATGTGCCCGCACGACGCTACTTGGTGGCCTGGCACGGCGGGCACATCTCGGCCATCCGCTCGACCTGGTTCTGGTTGCTGGATCACTACCTGCCCAGCGCCGGCCTCAGCCTGGCCGACGCGCCGGACCTGGAGCGCTACGACGCCCGGTTCAACGAGCACACTGGCAACGGCGGCGTGGAGATCTGGCTGCCGGTAGACGAACGTCCCTGCTGACATGGAGCTGAAGATGCGCGTGAACATCACAATTGTCGGGCTGCTGCTGATGGCAGCGGCGCTCTCCGCCCGCGCAGGCGACACCTGGAAAGCCGGCGAGCGCCATGGCACCACGACGGTGGCCAGTGCCGCCGTGCGCGATGCGCAGCACCGCAACACCCTGCGCTACACGGTGTGGTATCCGGCACCGGCCGATAGCAGCGAAGTCGAGGTGACCATCGGGCCGCCTGGCACGCCCCTGTTCGATGTTGGTCGCTCGGCGATGGATGCGCCGCCCGCAGGCGCTCGCCTGCCGACACTGCTGCTGTCGCATGGCAACGGCGGCAGCGCGCGCATGATGGGCTGGCTGGGCACCGCGCTGGCACGGAAAGGTTATCTGGTGATCGCGGTCGATCATCCCGGCAACAATGGTGCCGACCAGATGACCCTCCATGGCAGCATGTTGACCTGGCTGCGCGCGGATGATCTGCGCGCGGCACTGGCGGCCGTGCAGGCCGATCCAGTGCTGGGCCCGCACGTCGATCCTGAACGCCTGGGTGTTGCCGGTTTCTCGGCCGGTGGCTACACCGCGCTGTTGGCGGCTGGGGCGCAGCCGGACCTGCAGCGACTGCTGGCGTTCTGCACGGCGCATCCGGATGACGGCGTCTGCCGGCCTCAACAGGAAGCGGCGACACACACGATGGAGGCGCGTGTTGCCGCTGCGGCTTCGGCCGAGCTGTCGCCGTGGATGTCCCACGCCAACGACGCACGCGCCATTCCCGGCGTGCGCGCGGTGTTCCTGATGGCACCGGCGATCATCCAGGCCTTCGCGCCCGAGCAGCTGTCCTCGTTGCGGCTGCCCGTGTCGATTGTGCTTGGCGAGGCTGACACGGTTGCGCCGCCACAGACCAATGGCGCGGCCGCGCGTGCAGTGATTGCGGGCGCTGCACTGCAGCTGCTGCCAGGTGTCGGCCATTACGATTTCCTCGCCGCATGCACCCCGACCGGGCAGCAGCGGCTGCAGGACCTCTGCAGCACGTCAGTGCCAAAGGCAAAGACCCACGCGCAGACAGTGGACGCAGCAGTGCGGTTCTTCGACCATTCACTGCGCTAGTGACCGCCGGGCGTGGCCCGGCGCTACAGTGGGCGCGTCCACGGAGAATCGATCATGCGCCTGCTGCACCTCACCCTGCCGGTATCCGACGTCGCTTCCGTGGCCGCGTATTTCCATGATGTGCTGCAGCAGCGCGTGGTCGGCAACCATGTGCACATCGGCTGGAGCACCATCGAACTGCAGCCGGCGGGTGATTACCCCGTCGGTGGCGTGCACCTGGCCTTCAACGTACCGGACAACCGCTTCGGCGAGGCGATGGCCTGGTTGCGCGAACGGGCCCCGCTGCAACGTAATCCTGAGGGCCTGGATTACTTTGCGCTGGAGAGCAGCTGGCAGTCGCAGTCGGTGTACTTCACCGGTCCTGATGGCCTGATCCTCGAGTTGATCGGCCGGCGCCGTCTGCCAGTCAGCACGCGCGCAGGCGCCTTCCATGGCAGCGAGCTGACCTGCCTGAGCGAGGTTGGCCTGCCCAGCCATGATGTCGACGCGGTGCGCGAACAGTCCAGCCAGCGCTTCGGCCTGCAGCCGATCAGCCCGCCGTCGCCGCAGTTCGCGCCGATGGGCGACGACGAAGGCCTGCTGATCATCGTCGCCGCCGACCGTCGTTGGTTCCCCGAGCAGACGGACCTGCCCAATGCGCAGGGCGTGCAGCTGCAGGTGGGTGATGTGAACGGTAGCGGCGAACTGCGCGATGCCGCGCTGGGCTGGCGGGTGTGGGCGGCCTGAGCTACCAGCTGCCCGAAGCGCCGCCGCCGCCGCTGCGACCACCACCACCGGACCAGCCGCCGGAACTGCTCGAGGACGAACTCGACGACGAGGTGCTGGACGAGGAACGGTAGCCTTGGGACGACCTTCGTCCGCTGCGTGCTTTTTCGCCGGGCAGCAGGGTGAACAGCCAGATGAAGTACAGGAACAGCGTGCCTACGCTGGACACGATCATCGCCAACACGCGTGCGTTCTCGTCGCTGGCCCGGTCGATGGCCAGCAGCGCGCCCAGCGCATAGGCGCCGGTCAACAGCACCAGTACCACCAGCCGCACGGCGAAGCTGTTGCGGTTCTTGCGCCAGCGCGCGCGGCCGGCCTGCACCAGGAAGAACACCAGCATGGCGGCAAGGGCGACCGCCAGGTTCAGCAACGTGTGCAGGGCAAGGCTGGGCGGCAACTGGCCACGGACCAGCATCACCGCGAAGAAACCGATACTGACGGCCAACATGCCGCACAGCACGATGCGCACACCACGGCTGCGACGCCAGCACCACCCCAGCAGCGCCGCCACCGGTACAGCAGGTAACAGCACAAAGAACAGCGCAGGCAGCACATGCCGCGGCAGCAGCAGCGTCGCCGAAACCAACCCAGCGGCCATCACTGCCGTTACCAGCAGCGGTCTACCCCAGGCAGGCAATGTCGGCCAATTCGGCCTGGGCATTGCCGCATTGGCTGCCAATGCCTTGCGCCGCCGCTCACGGCGTTTAAAGCTGAACTCGGCCTCGGTCCTGGTGGCCAGCAGGCGCGGCGGTGATCGCCACAGACCGGCCAGGAACCCCACCAGCAACGTCAGGGCAACGACCGAATCCCCTGTGCGCCAATCCGCTGGCAACAGGTTGCGTGCGGATGAATCTTCCTGGGGCGGCAGCGGCTCGCCATCGATCAACGCCACCAGCACCTTGCTGCCGTCCAGCAGGCCCTGGTCCAGGTCTCCCTCACGCAGGCGCGGCACGATCGCCTTGTCGATGATGCGCGCGGCATAGGCATCGGGAATGGTGCCTTCCAGGCCATAGCCGGTCTGGATGCGTACGCGCCTGTCCTGCACTGCCACCAGCAGCAACACCCCGTCATCGACACCGGCGCGGCCCAGCTGCCACTGTTCGAAGACGCGCTGTGCATAGGCTTCGATGCCGTCATCGCCAACACTGGGCACCACCAGCACCTGCAGTTGCGCGCCTTTGCGTGCCTGCAGCTGCAATGCCTGCTCGCGCAGCGTGGCGCGGGTGCTGGCGGACAGCGCGTTGGCGGTGTCCACCACCGGGTCATCCAGTGCCGGGATCGCGGCCGCCGCCAGCACTGGCAGCGGCAACAGGCAGAGCAGCAGTGCCAGCCCTACCCGCTGCCATGCGTTGCGCCACCGCAGCACCCGGCTCATGTGGACGCCATGCTTTGCAATGGCGGCGTGCTGTGCATCATGCGAAACGGCATCCGTGTATGTCCTTGCCCCATGAACGGAAAAGCCGGCCGGATTACCCCGGCCGGCCTCCTTTACCACACACCTCTTCACACGCAGCGGTCAACGGCCCATGGCCACGCGCTGCTGATCGTCCTGCACGTGTTGCTGCGAAGGCTCATGCTTGGCCAGCATTGCAGCGCTGGTCTCCTGCAGGCTCGGTGCCGTCTGGGTCATGTCCACCGCAGTACGGAAGCCGGGAACGGCGCCGATGACGAAGGCCTTGCCATCCTGCACGGTGACGCCCTGCAGCTTCTCCGGTGAATCGATGCCGGCGGCCTTGGCCTGGGCGGTCACATGCGCGCTCATCTCGTTGCAGATCATGCCCGGCATGTGGCCACGGATCGCATTGTGCAGCGGCGTATCCGGATGCGCCTTGTCGCCCAGTTGCGGCCCCTTCGGCGCCGCCTCGGCATGGCTGCGGCCTTCGGCCAGCTTGCCCAGCGTCGCCGGACCCGCCACGCCATCGGCGGTGAGCCCGTGCTGCTTCTGGTAGGCGATCAGTGCGTCCCTGGTATTGGCACCGAACTTGCCATCCTCGCTCAGCGGATTGCCTTGGCCGTCGCGCACGCCCAGGCGGTTGAGTTCCTTCTGCAGCGCAGTCACTTCCTCGCCCTTGGCCCCCTGGCGCAGCACACCGTTGTGGTCGGCGTCATGCGAATGGCCACCCTTGCCGGTTTCCTTCAGCTTGCCGTGGTCCCAGAAGTCCTGCGGGCTGAGCAGCTTGCCGTGCGGATCCTTCAACTGGTAATGCACGTGCTGGGCATACTGCCCCGCACCGCCCGGGCCACGCCCGCCCATGGTGCCGATCGGCTCGCCCGCCTTGATCGGCTGGCCTTCCTTCACCTGGGTCGAGTGCAGGTGCAGGATCTCGTGCGAGTTGCCCTGTGCATCCCTGATCTTCACCGTGCCGTAGTCGCCACCGACGAACGTCACCGTTCCGGAGATCGGCGCGTTGACGGTCGGGTGCTGCAGATTACGACCGTGCTGGCCGCCGACATAGTTGAAGTCGGTGCCACCGTGCGGCTTGTGCGCGCGGTGTTCGCCGAACTCACCGGTAACGTGCGGCTTGACCCCGTTCTGCGGGGGCAGCATCACCTGCATCGTCTGCTCGAAAGTGCGGGTCTGGCCTTCGGCGTGCGCCGCTGCCGGCTTGGCCTGCGCGTGGGTGGCCGCAGCTGCGGAGGGGGCCGCGTGGCTGCCATGGGACTGGCCGTGGGTCAGGCCCAGGCGCTGCTCCACGAACCGCTCGTACTTGTCCACGTACGGCATCACCTTCTTTTCAGACAGGGTGAGGCCGCCGTAATCGCGGGTCGGGCCGTCGTGGTGGTACTTGTAGATGTACTCCTCACCCTGGCCGCGCTTGTGCGCCAGCGTGCGGTTATCGATGTAATGGTCAACCAGTGCGTCGGACTGTGCGCCGACGTCGAAGCGGTTGCGGCTGTTGAGGTGGTAGTGGTTGCCGGTCTTGTCGATGAACTGGCCCAGGCCCGAGGCCGAGGTGGTGCCAGCGGCGGCATCGGGGTTGAAGCCCGATTCAACGCGGGCGATGGCCAGCACGTGCGCGGTTTCGCGCGGGGTCAGGCCCTTCTCGCGCGCCGACTCGATGATCGTGTCGATCACCCGTGACTGTACTTCCGGGGTCGCATCGCCCCACCGGCGGGAATTGCCATGCAGGCGGCCGTCGCTCTGGTCGATCGGCTCCCGGTAGTGGCTCCACGGTTTGATGCGGTCACTGCTGTAGGCCGCCCCGCGGGGCTGGACCATGTCCTGGTAGATGTCTGCCATGTCTGTGCTATCCATTCTATGAAAAAGGGGATTTCCTTAAGGGGTACTGCTCCTGGTACTTCTGGTACTGCGGTACTGCGGTGCTGCGTTCACAGCGCGCGTGCGACGTCCTGCCGCTGCGCTCAGTCTTCGATGTAGTTCACCTCCGGGTGCTTGATGCCGAGCGAGTCGATCAACGTCTCGTACTCGTCGTTGTTGGGCTCCTGCTCCTCACCTTCCGCGCCGCGCAGCGGGGGTGTGCTGTGGGTCAACTGGCGGCCACTGGCGTCGTACAGGTAGTACCACTCGCAGAAGCTGCAGCCGAACGGCAGTTCACCGTACTGCACGACGAAGTACGGCGTACCGCTGCGGTCCTGCACGCAGGCCAGGCCAACGGCGGTATAGCCGTCCATCTCCTTGGGCGCAGCAATGGCCTGGCGTGCGCCGTCCTTTTCGATTTCCAGCGTGGTCAGCCGGGAAGCGTCCGTGTCTTGGGTGGGCTGGGCCGCCAGGTGCAGGCGGGTGCCTTGGCAATCGATATGCATGCCGGTCTCGTCGCGCGTAAGAGAGGTGGGAAGGTCCGCAACGACAGCCGCTGGTGCGGCCGGCGTCGCTGCCGGGTCAGTAGAAGCGGGGGCCGCCGCCGGTGCAGCCGCCTCAGGGCCGCTGCAGGCAGCAAGCATCAGGGCCAGCAAGGGGGCAACGGGAGACAGACGCATGCGGTGCTCCTTGGGTGAATCACACGACCGCCCGAAGGCGGTCGCTCAGGGGTCAGATCGATTCGTCCTCACGCTTGACCAGTTGCCAACACGGCTTCTGGGCAAAGGTGTAGATCTGCTGGTCGCTGGTATCGGGGGTGCGCATCTGCACCTGTACCTGGCCGTCGGGCAGGCGGGTGACCTGCATCTCGCGGCCCTGGCGTTGCAGCGTGGCCGGGTCCGGCATCACCGGCCATTCGACCTTGGCAAGCGGCACCTTCTCCTCCACCTTGCGTGGCTCCGGCTCGGCGTCGCCATCGATGTGGCTGTCCAGCAGCGGATCGGCAGTGGACGTTTCCTGCAGCGCGATCTCGTTGCCGAAATGCTTGAGGAAGTCGTCGAAGACCGGATGGGGGCAGCTGGCAGACGCGTCTGCCGGGGCCGCGGCAACCGGCGTGGCCGGCGTCGTGGTGGCGGCCGTGCTGCTCGGAGCCGGTGCGGCGGCGTCAGTGATGGCAGCCTGGGGCGCAGGCTTGCAGCCCGACAGCGCAAGCCCCAGGGCAAGCGCAAGCAGGGCAACGGGGCGGAGCTGGTTCAAGGGATCCTCCTGATTCCGGGCGGTCGCGCGCGGTTCCGGCGCGGTAGGGAGGCAAGGATAGCCATGCCTCTGTCGATTCAGTTTCAACATCCGCTGTCAGGAATATCCCGACATGCTGAATTGAGACTCATATCACACTTGGGCTGAAATCAACGTCATCGCAGCAGCCGTTAGACTACGCCGCACACGCTTCGACCCTGGCCCCCATGCGCGCATTCCTGCTTGCCCTCTCCCTGCTGGCGCCAACGCTGTGGCCTGGTGTTGTGGCCGCACTGGAGGTCCGGGAAGGCGACCTGCTGTTCGTCACCGCCGGCCGCAGCGGCCTCAGCGCGGCCATCGACGATGCCACCGGCAAGCAGCACGGCCCCAGCTTCGACCACGTGGCCCTTGTCGCCTTGGCGTCGCAGGGGTGGGAGGTACTGCACGCCGACGAGAAGGGATCGCGCCGGCAATCCCTGGTCGAGTTCCGCCAGGACGCCCGCGCCAGGCAGCGGCAGATCGTGGTCTATCGCCTGCAGGCACCGCAGCAGGCCGCCATCAAGGATGCGATCGCGACCGCACGCACGATGCTGGGCAAACCGTACAACACGTCATACGTGTTGAACGAGGACAGCTACTACTGCTCGGACTTCATCGAGCGCGCATTCCGTGCGCACCATGTGTTCGCGTTGCAGCCGATGAACTTCCGCAACCCGCAGACCGGGCAGATCGCCCGGCACTGGGTGGATCTGTACCGCGGCATGGGCATGGACGTGCCGCAGGACCAACCCGGCACCAATCCCAATGACATGTCGGCGGCGCCGGTGCTGCAGCGCATCGGCGTGCTGGAATAAGCGAAGCCCCGCACAGGGCGGGGCTTCGCGGGTTGCCCAGGCTGGGGCATCGAAGTCACTCTTCCTCGTCCTGTCCACCCTGCTGCTGGTTGCGCTGGTTGCGCTGCTGCTGTTCCTGCTGCTGTTGCTGCTGCTGGTCGCGGCCGCGCCCCTGCTGCTGATCCTGCTGGTTCTGCTGGCCCTGCTGCTTCTGGTTCGGGTTCTGGTTCTGCTGTGCCATGTCCGATCTCCAAAGCCACGCGCGGAATGCGGTGGACGGGACCATCGTCTGCAGCGATTGGTTAATCACACGTGGGTGGCCGGCTACATTCGTGTGTACGCCTGTGAATGAACGCGCGGAACCTCTTGCGGCACAAGCGCCTGAAGGATTCATGCGGGTTCGGCATGTGCTCATGCCGTCATCGGCGTTGCACGCATTCATGGCGCTCGCAGCCGGAGACACGCGCTGAACGAGGCTGGCTTTCCCGGCTCACACAGCGAAGCCAACGCTGCATTCATGGCATCACCGGCGGCACGTACGCCAGCGTCATCCCCAGCAGCCACAGCAGGCCCAGCACCAGCGGGATATGCACCAGCAGCTGGATGAAGGTGAAGCCCACGATGTCGCGTGCCTTCAGGCCCAGCACGCCCAGCAGCGGCAGCATCCAGAACGGGTTGATCAGGTTCGGCAGCGCTTCGGCCGCGTTGTAGACCTGCACGGCCCAGCCCAGGTGCGCCTTCAGTTCGTTGGCGGCCTGCATCACGTAGGGCGCCTCGATGATCCACTTGCCGCCACCAGACGGCACGAAGAAGCCCAGCACCGCCGAATAGACGCCCATCACCAGCGCGAACGAATCGGTGCTGGCCACGTGCACGAACAGGCTCGACAGCCGGTGCGCCAAGGTCTGCCCGTCACCGCCGGCGGCGTGGGTGAGGATCATCGCGATACCGCCGTACAGCGGGAACTGGATCAGTACGCCGGTGGTGCTCGGCACCGCCTTGGCCACCGCGTTGAGGAAGCTGCGCGGGCGCCAGTGCAGCAGCAGGCCCAGCGAAATGAACAGGAAGTTGTAGGTGTTGAGGTTGGCGATGGCGGTGACCACCGGTTTGTTGGCGAACTCGTTGAACAGCCAGCCGAACGCCAGCAACGAGAGCAGCACGGTCAGCAGCGGGCTGTATTCCAGCCACTCGCCCGGGCGCGTGCGCCGCTGCAGCGGCTCCGGCTCGGCCTGCGCGGCGCCCGGGAAATCCTCGGCGGTACGCGCACTGCCGGCCGCAGGCGCGGTCAGCCAAGCGATCAGCAGCGAGACCAGGATCAGCACTGCGGTCAGCGCGATCGACTGCCACAGGAAGATGGTTTCGGTGAACGGCAGGACGCCGGTGATCTCGACCAGGCCCGGCGGCATGCTGGCCGGATTGGCCTGCAGCTGTGCGGCCGAGGAACTCAACCCCATGGCCCACACCGCGCCCAGGCCGAGATAGGCCGACGCACCGGCGGCGCGGTAGTCCATGCGCAGTTCGGTGCGACGGGCCAGCGCGCGGACCAGCAGGCCACCGAACACCAGCGAGAAGCCCCAGCTGAGCAGCGAGGCGAGCATGCTGACCAGGCCCACGTACACCACCGCGCCACGGCCGGTGCGCGGCACCCGGGCCAGTAAATCGATGAAGCGAGCGACCACCGGCGCGGTCGCCACGGCGTAGCCACCGATGACCACGAAGGCCATCTGCATGGTGAAGGGGATCAGGCTCCAGAAACCGTCACCGAAGGCGCTGGCGGTGGCCTGCGGGGTCGAGCCGAAGCCCATCGCGGCCAGTGCGACGATGACCACGCCCAGCACCGCGAACACGTACGCGTCGGGGAACCACTTTTCCGCCCAGGCGGCCGAGCGCAGCGCTGCGCGCGCCATCCAGCCATCCTGTACTGCTGCCGTCGAGGCCATCGCCTACCCTCCCAGGTTCGATGGATCGATTCTGGGCGGTGGGGTGCAGGCTGTCAGCCACCTATTGGTCGTAGGCGGCGGAAGGCCCGGCGCTGTGCGCCGCCGCCCGAGCATGGGCTCGGGCGCTACGGATATCCGGTTTCGGGGGGCCACCTGTAGAGCCGAGCCCATGCTCGGCTGCGCGTCTCAGCGCAGCGCCAGGTCCACGGCGATGCCGGCAAACAGCGCGGCACCCACCCAGTTGTTGTGCAGGAACGCCTTGAAGCACGGACCGCGTTCGCGGTTGCGGCAGATCCAGAACTCGTACACCACCAGCACCGTGGCCACGGCCACACCGGCCAGGTAGTACCCACCCAGCCCGCCACGCACGCCAACCAGCGCCATGGTGGCCAGGAACAGCGCGTAGAGCACGCCCTGGATGACCAGATCGAGATCACCGAACAGGATTGCGGTGGAGTGCGAGCCCATCTTCAGGTCGTCCTCGCGGTCGACCATGGCGTACCAGGTGTCGTAGGCGGTGGACCACAGGATGTTGCCGGCATACAGCAGCCAGCCCAGCATCGGCACCTCGCCCTGCACGGCGGCGAAGGCCATCGGGATGCCCCAGCCGAACGACATGCCCAGGTAGACCTGCGGCAGATGGGTGTAGCGCTTCAGGTAGGGGTAGCTGGCGGCCAGGAACACGCCGATGAAGCTCAGGCCGATGGTCAGCCCGTTCATCGTCAGCACCAGGCCGAACGCAACCAGCATCAGCACCGCAAACAGCGCCAGCGCGGCGCGGCCGCTGATCGCACCGGTGGCCAGCGGACGCGCCTTGGTGCGCTCCACGTGCGGGTCCAGCCAGCGGTCGGCGTAGTCGTTGATGACGCAACCGGCCGAGCGGGTCAGCCACACGCCGGCGGTGAACACGAACAGCGTCCACAGCGGCGGCAGGCCGCCCGCGGCCAGCCACAACGCCCACCAGGTGGGCCACAGCAGCAGCAGCGTGCCGATCGGGCGATCAGCGCGCATCAGACTCCAGTAATGCCGCCAACGCGGCGTCGCCGGCGACTGCGGCGAAGTGAGGGGGGTATCAGCCATGGCGATAGGATACTCCTGCCCCTCTGGCAGGGCTTTGCCCGTGGGGGGAGATTTGTTCGGCGAAACTGGATAGAATGCCGGTCCCGCACCGCCTCATGGCGCTGCGATGCCCGCCCCGGCACTGGCCGGTGGCGCGGCGGTTCTACAACGCGCCCGTAGCTCAGCCGGATAGAGTAGTGGCTTCCGAAGCCATTGGTCGGGGGTTCGAATCCCTCCGGGCGCGCCATCTTCCCCTGCTCGTTCCCGTCACCCCGGGCCTCTCGCTTGCGCTTCCACGTCAACGTGGCTCAGGAGCGAACGGCATCGAGCGATGTGTGCAACCTTGAAGATCGCGCACGACGATGGAAAGCGCCTGCCCTTTCTGCACGGCACCGGGCAGGAAGGCGCCCTTGCCGTCGTACAGGAAGGTTTCAATCTCACCACGTGCAACCACCAGGTCCGCAGCCGGCGGCTTGAGCTCTTCCAGAACAACACTGAAGGGACGCCAGGCCAGACCGTGTTCGTCGCGGATATCGGTCGATACGGCGTGTGCATGCGCCTGCCGATCCATGCTGGCCAGTGGCAGCCGTAGTGCCTGCGATCCCTCCGTAGCGATCTGGAACCTGCCAAGGACCACGGTATCCACAGTTTCACTGCCGATGTAGGTGATCGTGGCCTCGGGACACTGCACGGCATCGGCCGGGTGCGATGCACACGCGGCCATGCTTGCGGTCAGGAGCAGAATGATCGGCCGGATCATTGGCTGGCACCTGGCACATCGCTACCCTGCCCGGGGTTTGCAGCGGCGCGCGTAGTGGTAGCGCCCGGCCTGCGCGCATAGCTGTAATCGGGATCGCGCCAGGCGCGCACGATCGGACTTCGTGCGTGCCTGATCGCGCCGGGGATCCAGGACAACATCAACACCACGGCCCAGATCGCAGCCAGCCAGAACCATCGGCCCGAGGCATAGGCCCAGATCATGGGTAATGCAGCCAGCATTACGATGATCTGCGTATACAACAGGTAGAGCGTATACAGGCCCAAGCGAGGATCCGAGCGCAGCACCACGCCACATCCCCTGCATGCCGTCTTCGCCTGCCGTCTCGATGCGGAAAGCAGTGGAAACCGCTGCCCCGCGGCGCCGCAAAGTGGACAGGTGAAGGTCAGCAGGCGCATCAGGCAGCTCCTCTCTGTCGTTTGACATCAACTGTCCGGCACGAGGCCGAGCCTAGCATGGGCTTGGTAGGGGGACGCCACAAACAACAACGCCGGGCTATGCCCGGCGTTATGTTCAAAGCAGTCGAGCATGGCTCGACTCTACACAGAGCAGATCAGTACCTGCCATCGAACGCGAAGATCGGCTTGCGCTGCTTCCACGCACCTGCAGTGAAGTCCGGGAACTCCAGCGTCTGGAAACTATTGGCGATCGACTGCTCGCTCAGCGGCGTGATCGCACTCCAGGTCACCGCATCGTAGATGTCGATCGGCATCGGTGCCTTGGCCTTCAGCGCCTCGACAAACGCGTGGATGACGAACCAGTCCATGCCACCGTGGCCGGCGCTGGCGGCGGTATCGGCATTCTGCTTCCACAGCGGGTGCTCGTACTCGTCCTGGTACTTCTTGAACTCCTCCCACTGGTGCGGCGGGCTGCGGCCTTCGATGTGGATCGAATGGTTCACGTCCATCCACAGACCCTTGGTGCCCTGCACGCGGAAGCCCATCGAGTACGGGCGCGGCAGCGAGGTGTCGTGCTGCAGCAGGATGGTCTCGCCGTTCTCGCAGGCCAGCGTGGTGGTCACGATGTCGCCGAGCTTGAACTTCACCTTGGTGCTGGGGTGGGTGGTGCCGCCACTCTTGGCCACGGTGTATTCGTGCAGGCCGCGTGCCTTGGTCGCGAAGGCGTTGATGTGGGTGAAGCGGTTGCCACGGTTGATGCCGGTGTACATCGCGCACGGGCCGATGCCGTGGCTGGGGTACAGCTCGCCGTTGCGCTCCACCGAATGCTCGGTGCGCCAGCGGGCTTCGCTCCAGCCCTTGGGCCCGAACTCCACGCCGCTGTCGTAGGGCTGGTTGGGGTCGCCGGAATTGAACTTCACGCCGCGCAGGTCGTGCTGGTAGCCGGCCTGCAGATGCACCAGCTCGCCGAACAGGCCCTGGCGCACCATCTGCAACGCCGCCATCACGTCGCGGCGGTAGCAGACGTTCTCCAGCAGCATGTACGGGGTACCGGTGCTCAGCTGGGTCTTCAACACGTCCCAGTGGTCCTGCAGGGTGATGCCGGCCACTACTTCGCAGCCCACGGCCACGCCGGCCTGCATCGCGGCAATCGCCATCGGCGCGTGGTACTCCCACGGCGTGGCGATGATCACGCCATCGATGCCCTTCTGATCCAACAGGCGCTTCCAGGCATTGGTGTCGCGATCCTGGCCGTAGGTCTTCGGGGCCGGCTTGCCGGCCTTGACCACCATGTCCATGGCGCGGCCGAGCATGATCGGCTCGATGTCGCACAACGCGACCACCTCGACATCGTCGCGGCGCACCAGCTCCTTCAGCAGCACCAGCCCACGCATCCCGGTGCCGATCATGGCCAGGCGCACCTTGCGCCCGCGTGCCCATGCCGGGGTCTGCGGCAGCAGGCTGCTGGCGGCGACAGCGGCACTGGCCGCGATGAATTCCCTACGCTTCATGGCAGACATCTCTCCTCTTGGCAGCGAGCCGGCCGTAGCCGGCCCGCCGGGTCACGCAAACGGAATTACTTGAAACGGTAGCCGATGGTCACACTGTAACCACGACCGAAAATGGTGGCGTAGTCACTGGAGTCACCCAGGAAGCTGTTCGGATCGTAGAACGGCAGGCGGTTGAACAGGTTCTTGACGGTGAAGCTCAGGTTCCACGCGTCATCCGGGCGCCAGGTGACGCTCATGTTGGCGGTCCACCACGACGGTGCACCATCGCACTTGCTCTTCTGCAGGGCCAGGTAGCCGCCGGTGCAGGTTTCCTTGTTGTTGCTCACTTCGTCGATCTGGTCGGTGGCCCACTTGGTGCCACCCACGTAGTTGACGAACATGCTGGTGGTGACCTGCTTGTAGGTCCAGTCTGCATTGAGCGTGGCACGCAGGCGCGGGTTGTTGTAGTAGCCCACCACGTCGCCGTAGTACCAGCCGTTCTCCGCGTCCATGTAGAAGCGGTTGCGGTTGGCGATGGTGGCGGCCAGGCCGATGTTCAGGTTGCCCCAGTCGCCCAGCGAGAAGCGGCTGCGCGCGTCGATGTCGAATCCGTCGATCAGCGTCTTGCCGCGGTTCTTGTACTGGCCGACCACGCTGGCCACGTTGCCGGCGGAGTAGCCCGGCAGGGTGGCCGGGCAGCTCACGCCGCTGGCCGGGTCGGCGCACATCGCCGCCAACTGGGCAAGATTGGCACGGTCGCTGTCGGTGATCGGCGAGCGCGACATCGAGATGATGTCTTCCATGCGGCGGTAGTCCGGCGCGACGATTTCATTGTCACGGTAGATGAACCAGTAGTCGGCCGACACCGACAGCCAGGTTGCTGGCTCGTATACGAAGCCGAGGGTGGCGATCTTGGCCTTTTCCGGCTTCAGGTCCTTGTTCGGCTGGGTCATGCGCGCCACGGTGCGGCTGCAGTCGACGTTCAGCAGGTTCTTTCCGAGGTCGACGTCACCCGGCCGCTGCGACTTCAGCAGCAGGTTGGCGATGGCGTTGGTCTCGTTGCAGCGCAGCTCGTCACGGAAGCCACCGAGCTGTGCGAACACGCCGCCGTTGCCGGACTCGGCCAGGCTCGGTGCGCGGAAGCCGGTGGAATAGGTGCCGCGGAGCATCAGCTGGTCGAAGGCCTGGTACTTGAAGCCGATCTTCGGCGCCACGTTGGCACTGAAGTTCGGGTACTTGTCCACGCGCACCGCCGCATCCAGTTCCAGCTTGTCGGTGATCGGCGCCACGGTCTCGGCGAACAGCGCGTAAGTGTTGCGCTTGCCATCGAACCACGAGCCACCCTGCTGGGTGATCAGGCCGTTGGCCGCATCCGCATTACCCGGGGTGTAGAAGGTCTCGCGGCTGGCGTTGAAGCCGAACGCGGCACGCATCTCACCGGCCGGCAGCTGGAACAGCGGTCCTTCGATCTTGCCGTCCAGGGTATGCAGGCGGGTCCACGACTGGATGTCGAAGGTCGGGAACGCTTCACGGATCAATGCGGCGTTGGCTTCGCTGATCTCGCCGAACTTGTACGCCGGGTGGTCGGAGATGATCACCCGACCGGTACCCGGATCGATCGTGTACGGCCCGAACGCCTTCTCGAAGCCCTTGGTGTTGACGTTGATCGTCTGGTAGGTGGTGGAGTGGGTGCCGGCGCTGGCGAAGGCGGTCTCCCAGTTCCAGTCACCGCGGTTGCCACGCGCACCGGCCAGCACGCGGTAGCTCTTGTCGGTATTGCGCTGGCCGAAATAGTTCGGGCCGGCATCCTGCAGCAGGTAGTTCAGGCCGACCACCCCGCCCATCATCGCCTTCAACTGCGGACTGGCATGGTTGTATTCGTTGTTGGGGCCCAGGAACGGGTACAGGAACTGGTTGACGGTGTTGCCGGTATTGCGCGAGAACCAGCTGGTCGGGTTGCCGGTGGTGGTGCCGTAGGTGCGCGGCGTGCCGCCGTTGGCGCGCAGGTCGATGTCGGTGTAGGTCGCCTCGGCGAAGATCTCGGTGCTGTCACCCACCAGGAAAGTGCCGTTGAGGTAGGCGGTATTGCGCTCGGACTTGGCGCCGGCATCGATCTCGTTGTTCATCCAGGTTTCCCAGACGCAACGCGGACCGGCCGCTTCACTGGTCAGCACGTTCTTGCAGCCCGGCGCGGCTTCCTGCACGCGGCGGCCGGTGACCGGATCGAAGGCGAAGTAGGTGCCCGGGTTGAACTCGCCCGGCTTGCTGCCCACGCCCAGGCGCAGGTTGTTGAGGTAGTTCGGGTTGTTGACGTAGTACTGGTCCGGACGCTTGTCGTAGAAATCGCTCAGCGGAATCGCGTCGCGACGGTACATGTTGACCGCGCCATAGATATTGAAGCGGTTCTCGGCCAGGTCACCGAAGCCGGCGGTGATGCTGGCCTGCCGCTCACCGTAGGAATCGATGCGCGAGGAGGTGTCGTTGGTGAAGCTGATCTCGGCACCCTGGAAGTTGCGCTTGGTGATCACGTTGATCACGCCGGCCACCGCGTCGGTACCGTACACGGCCGACGCGCCGTCGGTCAGCACTTCCATGCGCTCGATGGCCGCGGCCGGAATCGCATCGATGTTGACGAACTGGGTCTGGAAGCCGGCCGGGGCACCGTAGTACGACAGGCGGCGACCATTCAGCAGCACCAGGGTGCCCTGCGCGCCCAAGCCACGCAGGTTGGCCTGCGAAGCACCGTCGGAACCGGTGAACAGCGAACGCGCGTCCTGCTGCGCCGGGCGGGCGGCCGGCAGGTTGTCGAGCACCTGCAGCAGCGTGCGCGCACCCATGTTCTGGATGTCCTGCTTGCTGATCACCTGCACCGGCGAGGCGGTTTCAACGTCGGTGCGGCGGATGTTGGAGCCGGTGACCTCGATGCGGGCCAGGTCGGTGGCCTTGTCCTTGCTCTCCTGGGCGAAGGCAGGAACGGCGACCGACAGCAGCACGCCGGCGATGGCCAGCGACAGCGGAGCGATCGAACGACAGGGGGGGCGGTGGTGGCGGGCGGGCAACATCGGGGTTCTCTCCTGGCAGGGGTGCAGCGCAATAAGTGAGCGCGTGGGCGTTCGGCGGGCAAAACGCTCCCGGGCCACGGCCACGAGGGCCGTAGTCGGAATGGGCGGGGGGAGGAGCGGTGTTACGAGGGGGTCATGGGGCGACGATGCTGGCGGAGTCGCCCTCCTGGCCGATCAGTACGGCGTTGGCCCAGTTGGCACAGACCTGGGCGGGTTGGCTGCCCTGCGCACCCAGCGTGCGCAGGCTCAGGGTGGAAAGGCCACGGATGTCCAGCTCCGGCTTGACCACGCCGGGTGCCTTCACCAGGCCGCTGTCGTACAGCAGGCGGTTGTCACCCCAGACCTGGAACTGCAGGCCACCGGCGCTGCGGCAGGCGTCGTCGATGCCGAGGTCGGCACGCAGCAGGTGCCAGCCGCCCTGCAGGCGCAGGTCGATGCGGCTGTTGGCGCCGACGCCCAGGCCACGGCGGAACTGCAGGCCGTTCATGCGCATGCCGGCGTCGCCACGGAACGACTGGTCGGCGCGCACCTGGCTGGCCAGCGCGGCCGGCACCGGCAGCTCGGAGAGATAGCGCTGCCGGGCCGGTCGCTCCGGTTCCTGGTGTTCGAGGATGTGGAAGGTGGACAGTGCGATCGGGCCGACGTCGCGCGGCTGCAGCGCATCGAAGGCGCGGGCACTGCCCTGTGCGGCGGTAACCATCGGATCGGTGCTGCTGGCGCCATCGCCTTCCGGGTTCTGCACGCTCAGCACGCGGAAGCGCAGCAGGCGGCCGGCATGGGCCGGGAACGCGATGCGCTGCACGCCTTCCTTCAGCTGCAGGCGGCCACGTGCGACCGGCTCACCCCATTCGCCATTGCTGTCGCCCAGGTACACCTCGTAGTCGCGTACCTGGCCGTGCTTCCAGTTCTTGTCGTTGCGCGGCGCGATGTCGATGCCATCGATCATCCTGCGCTCGCCGAACCCGATCACCCATTCATGCGCACCGGTGCGCACGGCCTGGTTGCGCACACTGCGGAACCAGGTACCCGGGTCATCATCGAAGGCGTTTTCCAGCGCGTGGCCGGGCTCTTCGGCCGGGCGGTTGACCACCAGCAGGCTGTCGGCCGGCAGTTCGCGGCCGAGTACCGGTGCCGCCGGATACGCATCGTCGGCAGCGGCGGCGGCGACCGCGAAGTCCAGCTGTATTTGCAGCGGCTGGCGGATGTCCTGGCTGGCGGTGCGCACATGCAGCGTGCCGCGTCGTTCGGCGGCATCGAAGTACCAGCCTTCAGCAGCAGCGTTGAACGCAGCGGCATCAGCCAGCGCCGGCAGCGCGCGGCCAGCGGCCTGCACCGCACGCGGTGCCTGGCGGCTGAGCACGCGCAGGCCATAGCGGCGCTGCGGCAGCTGGCCGCTGTACTGGCCCTGCACCGCATCGATCTGCACCTGCACCGGGCCACTGCCCTGCGCTGGCGCCTGCACGCGGATCACCTGCGTGCTCGACTCGCCCTGCTGGTAGCGGCGCGTGTTGCCATCGTCTTCGTACAGCGTGTAGTGCGACTCGCCCTGCGGGTACAGGTCGAAGGTCACTTCATCGAGCGGCTTCTCACCGTCGAACAGCATCGACGGGTACATCGGCAGGATCGCTCCGGCACGCACGAACACCGGCAGCGTGGCCAGGTCCACCTGGCGGTCGAGCTGGCGACCGTCGGCGCCGGCCTGCACGCGGCGGCCGTCCCAGTAGTCGATCCAGCCGCCGGCCGGCAGGTGGATATCGCGGCGCCAGCCACGGCTGGCCGCCTGGCTGCGGTACACCGGCGCCACCAGCAGATCGCGGCCAAGCAGGAACTGGTACTTGTAGGTTTCATCCTGCGCGTGCGGGTCGCGCGGGTTGTCCCACATCAGGCCACGCACCGGTGGTGCGCCGGTCTGCGCGGCCTCGTGCACCAGGCCGTACATGTACGGGGTCAGGCGCATCTTCAACTTCAGGTAATCGCGGTTGATGCTGCGGTAGGGCTCGTCGTACCACCACGGATGCTTGCGTGCGTTCGACGACCAGCCGCTCATGCCCATCAGTACCGGCGTGAACGCCTTCCACTGCAGGTCGCGGGTGAAGGTCTCGGCGCTGCCGCCGAAGATCGCATCGACGTCGCCGCTGGCATAGGCCATGCCGGACAGGCCGGAACCGACCAGGGTCGGCACGTGCCAGCGGATGTAGTCCCAGCTGCTGCTCTGGTCGCCGGTCCAGGCCACGGCATAGCGCTGGATGCCGGCCCAGCCCATCACCGTCCACAGGAACGGGCGCGAATCGGAATTGTCGAGGATGCCGTTGAACGCCTGGCGGTTGGCGTCCATCGCGAACTGGTAGCCCTTGCCGGTCCAGGCCACGTCCAGCTTCTGCACGCGGCTGCCGGCCTTGCCCACTTCCCAGGCGATCTTGTCGACGCCGTTCTCGGTCCACAGTCCGGTGCGGAAACCGTAGCCGGCCAGCCCCTTCACGGTTTCCGGCAACTGCTTGTAACCGCAGCCGTAGCCGTCGTTGGGCAGGATCCAGCCACCGGGCATGTCGTGGGCGCGGTACTGCTTGGCCACGCTGTCGATCACATCGGGGGTGGTGCCGGTCGGGCCGTCGCTCCAGCCTTCGGGCACGGTGCCGGGCTTCTTGCTGTTGTCGCCATCGTTGTAGCAATCGGCGTCGCCGTAGGACAGCGCCCAGCGCGCGACCATGTTCGGGCGGCCAGTCAGCTGGGTGTAGCGCTCGATCAGTTTCGGCAGGTCGGCGCCGACGAAGTAATAGGCATCGAAGCGGTCTTCGCGATGCAGCAGCGTGGACTGGTCGGCCTCGCGCAGATCGTAGCTGCCATCGCTCCAGGTATTGCGCAGCATGCCCCAGCCACGGCTGCTCAGCAGCATCGGTGCAGGGCTGGGGCGGTCGCCCTCTTCCCAGCCGCCGGAATAGGACACCTCCAGCTCGCGACCCTTGAACTGGTAGCGGCCGTTCTGCTGGCCGCCACCGAAGTAGCCCTCATCGGCCTGCGAGGACAGCACCTGCACGCTCTGCGTGGCATCCAGGTCCAGCGTCTGCAGTTCCTGCCACAGCGCGGTGGGCTGGCCGTTGTCCAGCCGTTCCAGGCGCATGCGTAGCGGCTGCCGCTGTACATGCAGCACCAGGGACTCGGTCCGCACGCGGATTTCCTGCGCGTCTTCTTCCAGCTTCGCCTGCACGTTGGCCTTGGGCTGCGGCAGTACGATCGGCGCGGCCTTGTCGCCGGCGCCGGTCAGCGTGCCGTTGCGGCCGGCCTGCACGCGGACGATGTCGGTGGCCGGCAGTTCGATGCGGAGGCGCGCGCCCTTGTCGGTCTGCAGGTCCCAGCCCTGCACGCCGTCGCGGCTGGCGCTGGCGGCAACCGAACGCAGGTTGCCGACCGGCTCGGCGCGGGCCGTCATGGACGCCAGCATCAAGGCCGGCACCAGGGCCAGCATCAGCGGCGAGCGACGAACGCAGATTTCCACACGGACTCCCAACCCGTTTACCGGGCGTTTCGAAAGCGGTTGGGCCGACTCTAGGGCAGCGATTCGAAAGATGTCAACAAATTGAAAGGAAAAAGGAAGATATATTCCACTGAAACGAAAGTTGTTGCGTCGCAATACTTTGTGTAACCGATTGCAGCTGCCTGTTAAGCATTGTGCGATACGGCATTCGCCCCGTTCTTTCGTTTTCCCGAGGGCTCGGCAGCGGGAAAAGTCATCGCGTCATTTTCTTTCTTTTTACTTTCGATGTTTGACATTTCGAAAGAAAACGCAGATGGTGCGCTGGCCCAACTGGAACCTCCGAATGGACGTCACCCTGCTTTCCGATGTGTCCGCCTGGCAGCGCCTTGGCGGAGCCGATACCGCTACCGAAATCGCCCAGCAGCCAGCGCTGTGGGAAGCCCTCGCCCAGGACCTGTCGCATGCCCGCGACCGCCTGCAGGCCTTTCTTGGCAACAGCCTCAACGATCCCAACCAGCGCGTGCTGTTCACCGGCGCGGGCAGTTCGGGCTTCATCGCCGAAATGGTGGCCGACGCGATCAATGCGCAGTGGCCGGCCGAGGTGCGCGTGGTGCACACCACCAGCCTGCTGACCCATCCGGCGCTGTACCTGGAGCGCGACCGCCCCACCCTGCTGGTGTCGTTCGGCCGCAGCGGTTCCAGCCCGGAAAGCGTGGCCGCGGTGGACCGCGTGCGCGCCGATGTGGATGAGGCACGCTTCCTCGACATCACCTGCAACGCCGATGGCGAACTCGCCCGTCGTGGTGCCGGCCGTGCCGATACCTGCACGCTGCTGATGCCGTCGGCCAGCTGCGATCGCGCCTTCGCCATGACCAGCAGCCTGACCTGCATGCTGCTGGCCGCACTGACCGTGTTCGATCGTTCGCCGTGGGATGCGCGCGTGGCGCGCCTGAAGCAGATCGCCGCGCTGGCCCGCGAAGGCCAGGCGCAGTGGGATGCACCGGTGGCGGAGCTGGCGCACCGCCCGTTCAACCGCATCATCTACCTCGGCAGCGGCCCGCTGGAAGCGCTGGCGCGCGAGTGCGCGCTGAAGGTGCTGGAGCTCACCGCCGGCCGCGTGCTGGCGCTGGCCAACACACCGCTGGGCTTCCGCCATGGCCCGAAGTCGACGCTGGACGGCAACACCCTGGTGGTGGTGCTGCGCAGCGTGCAGCCGCTGGCGCGCCGCTACGAACAGGACCTGCTGGAAGAACTGCGCCGCGATGGCGTGGCCGGCCAGGTACTGGCGATCGGCCCGCATTCGGACATCGGCACCGATGACGAGTACACCCTCACCGTGCCGGCACTGGACGATCCGTGGCTGGCACCGGTGTGGCTGGGCTTCGCGCAGCTGTTCGCGCTGCAGCGCTCGGCCGCGCTGGGCCTGACCCCGGACAACCCGTTCCCGGACGGCACCGTCAACCGCGTCGTCAAGGGCGTCACCATCCACCATGGCTGAGCTGATCGCCCACGCCTGCTACGGCATCGACATCGGCGGCACCAAGATCGAGCTGGTGGCGTGCGATGCGGCGATGCAGGTCACCTGGCGCCGCCGCGTGGCCACCCCACAGGGTGACTACGACGGCTTCCTGAAGGCGGTGGTGGCGCTGGTGGCCGAGGCCGATGCGGCGCTGGGCCGCGGTGATGCCGCCATCGGCATCGCCCTGCCCGGCGTGCGCGACCGCCGCAGCGGCCGCCAGCTCAGCGCGAACGTGCCTGCACTGACCGGCCAATGCGTGGCGCAGGATCTGCAGGCACGCCTGCAGCGCCCGCTGCACTTCGGCAACGATCTGCAGTGCTTTGCCCTGTCTGAAGCGCACGGCGGCGCGGCTGACGGCTACCCCAGCATGTTCGGCGCCATTCTCGGCACCGGTGCCGGCGGCGGCTTCTGCCTGCACGGCCGGCTGCTGTCGGGCTTCAACGGCCTGGCCGGCGAATGGGGCCACTGGAGCGTGCCCGGCCACCTGCTGCAGCGCCATGGCCTGCCGCTGATCGACTGCGCCTGTGGCCTGCAGGGCTGCGTGGAGCGCTACGTGTCCGGCAGCGGGCTGGCAATGATCGAGCGCCACCTCGGTGGCAGTGCCGCGGACGCCAGCGCCGTGATCGCCCTGGCCGAAGCCGGCGATGCACGTGCGCGCCAGGCGCTGGACATCCACCGCGATCTGCTTGGCCACAGCCTGGCCGCGCTGGTGCTGGCGCTGGACCCGCACGTGATCGTGCTCGGCGGTGGCCTCTCGCAGTACGCGCCGCTGTACCAGCAGCTGCCGGCCGCAATTTCCGCGCATCTGTTCAACGGCGTGCAGGTTCCGCCGATCGTGCCGCCGCGCTTCGGCGATGCCGGTGGCGCACGTGGTGCCGCCCTGCTCGCCTGCCAACCCTCGTTTTCCTGATTGACCGGAGCCTGACCATGTCCCCGTTGCAGACCCTGCTTGCCTCCCACCGCGCCGGTGCCAACGTCGGCCTGTACAGCGTCTGCTGCAGCAACGAGCAGGTGCTGCGTGCGGCCATGCACGTGGCGCTGGCGCACGGCACCGTGCTGCTGATCGAGGCCACCTCCAACCAGGTCGACCAGTTCGGCGGCTACACCGGGATGACTCCGCCGCAGTACCGCGATTACGTCAGCACGCTGGCCGATGAAGAGGGTTTCCCGCGCGAGCGGCTGATCCTGGGTGGCGACCACCTCGGCCCGAATGCCTGGCAGAAGCGCCCGGCTGCCGAAGCGATGACCCACGCGCGCGTGCTGATCGAAGCCTACGTCGCCGCCGGTTTCCACAAGATCCATCTGGATTGCAGCATGTCCTGCGCCGATGATCCGGTGCCACTGCCCGATGCCATCGTCGCTGCGCGCTCGGCCGAGCTGGCCGAAATCGCCGAGCGCACCGCCGCCGAACATGGCCTGCCGCCGCCGGTCTACGTGATCGGTACCGAGGTGCCGATTCCCGGGGGTGAAGCCTCGCTGGCCGAGGGCCTGCAGGTGACCACGCCCGCTGCTGCCGCGCAGACCCTGGCGATTCATCAGCAGGCGTTCGATACGCCGCAGCTGCGCGATGCGTGGCAGCGCGTGATCGCCATGGTGGTGCAACCGGGCGTGGACTTCGACCACAGCAGTGTGCACGAGTACGACCCAGCCGCCGCCAGCACGCTGGCCGACTTCCTCGAACAGCAGCCGCGCATCGTGTTCGAAGCGCATTCCACCGACTACCAGCGCGAAAGTGGCCTGCACGCCTTGGTGCGCGACCACTTCGCCATCCTCAAGGTCGGCCCGGCGGCGACCTTCGCCTACCGCGAAGCGCTGTTCGCGCTGGCCGCGATCGAGGCCGAACTGCTGCCGGCCGCACAGTGCTCGCGCCTGCCGCAGGTGCTGGATGAAGTGATGGCGGCGCAGCCGAAGTACTGGCAGTCCTACTACCAGGGCGATGAGGCAGCGCTGCGCCTGCTGCGCAGCTATTCCTTCAGCGACCGCTGCCGCTACTACTGGGGCGAGCCCGCGCTGGTGCAGGCGGTGAAGACCCTGTTCGCCAACCTGGAACAGCACGCGCCGCCGCTGGTACTGCTCAGCCAGTACCTGCCGGAGCAGTACCGCGCCGTGCGCGAGGGCACCCTGGCCAATACGCCTACCGCGCTGGCACGGCATCGCGTCGGCCTGTGCCTGGGCGAGTACGCCCGTGCGTGCAGCGCCAACCAGGCCGGAACCCGCACGCATCACGCAGACGCGGCTGCCGCCGTTGCTGCGAACGGCTAATCTCTACCTTTCCCCGCGACACCGAGAATGGCCATGCGCAACACCCGCTCCCGCCGGCAACAGATCCTGCAGCTGCTGATCGAGCACGGCTCGGTGCAGGTGGCCGATCTGGTCGAGCGCTTCGGCGTGTCGGCGGTGACCATCCGTGCCGACCTGACCCACTTCGAATCGCAAGGCCTGGCCAACCGTACCCACGGTGGCGCCACGCTGGTACGCACGCCGCCGCAGGAACAGGACATCCACGAAAAGGACGCACTGAACCTGCCGCTGAAGGAATCGATCGGCGCGTGTGCCGCGCGCCTGGTGCGGCCCGGTGACAACATCATCATCGACTCCGGCTCGACCACGATGACCCTGGCCCGTCACTTGCGCACCCAGCGCGACGTGACGGTGATGACCAATGGGTTGAACATCGCCTGGGAACTGGCCAACGCGCCCGGCATCAACGTGCTGCTGACCGGTGGACTGCTGCGCCAGCAGTCGTTGTCGCTGCAGGGCAGCCAGGCCGAAGCCAGCCTCAACTCCTACAGCTTCGACACCCTGTTCCTGGGCGTGGACGGCCTGGACCTGCAGTTCGGACTGACCACCCACGATGAAGCCGAAGCCCGCCTCAACCACCGCATGGTCGAGCGCGCGCGCCGCATCGTGGTGCTGACCGACGCCTCCAAGTTCGGCCGCGTCAGCCTGCACCGCATCGCACTTCTCGATCAGATCCACGCCATCATCACCGACGCCGGCATCGACGACGCAACCCGTGAAGGGCTGCAGCGGCTGGGCATCGAGGTGATCATCGCCGAGCCCACTGCATGACCGACACCCGCACCCTGCATGGCCGCATCCTCACGCCGCTGGGTTGGCGGCGTGGCCACGTCCACTTCGATTCGCACATCCGCCAGCTGCAGGTGGACGACCACAGCGGCGCTGACGACCTGCAGCTGCCGGTGATCCTGCCCGGCTTCATCGACCTGCACGTGCATGGTGCGGCCGGCGTCGACCTGATGCAGGGCGGCGACGTGGCCCGCACCATTGCCCGCACCCACCTGCGCTTCGGTACCACCACACTGCTGGCGACCACCATGACCGCCGGCCTGGATGAGATCGAGCACGCGCTGCACGGCGTGGCCGCGACCATGGCAGCGCCCGATGCCGACGCCGCCTGCATTGCCGGCGTACATCTGGAAGGGCCGTTCATCAGCCCGCAGCGCCTGGGCGCGCAACCCAACCGCACGATCGAGGCGACGCTGGCGCTGGTGCAGCAACTGCATGCACTTGCACCGATCCGGGTGATGACACTGGCGCCGGAAATCGGCGAGCACACCGCGCTGATTCCCGCGCTGGCGGCAATGGGCATTCGCGTGCAGCTCGGCCACAGCGCCGGCACTTACGAAGAAGGTGTTGCTGCCCTGCAGGCGGGTGCCTCCGGCTTCACTCACCTGTTCAACGGCATGACCGGCGTCGACCACTACCGGCCTGGCATCGCCGCGGCGGCACTGGCGCATGCGCAGTACGCCGAGATCATTCCCGACCTGCAGCACATCCATCCCGGCGTGATCCGCCTGGCCACACGGGCGATTCCGCGCCTGTACGCGGTGACCGACGCCACGGCGGCCACCGGCATGCCCGATGGCGAGTACGCCCTGGGCGAACAGCGCGTGCACAAGTGCGGCGGCTGCGTGCGCCTGGCCACCGGTTCGCTGGCCGGCAGCGCACTGACCATGGACCAGGCGCTGCGCAACCTGGTGCGTGTGGGACTGGAACTGGCCGATGCCTCGCATCGCGTGTCCACCTTCCCCGCCGATTACCTGGGCCTGGATGATCGCGGTCGCATTGCGCCCGACGCCCGTGCCGACCTGGTGGTACTGGATGCCGGATTGCGCCTGCAGCAGGTGGTGATCGGCGGGCGCGTCGTCGATTTGAACGCTGCAAACGCTTGATATCTGCGTTTTTGTAGAGCCGAAGGCAATGGCAGGAGCCATTGCCAACGTCGCTTGCGACGGCCCGGAGGGTGCCGATCAGGACGATCGGCATAGCCATGCTCGGCTGCTTTTCGTACAGACATCGATGACGTCCGTGCCGCGCTTCGCGCGGCAAGCCGAGCATGGCTCGGCTCTACATGAAAGCGCGCAAGCGCAATGCCTCAGCCACGCACCATCCCCGTTATTCCAGGAATACGCCGATGACCGCAGCCGCCGCACCTGCCGTACCCGCTTCCACCGCCCCGCGCTGGCCCGTACGCTACCTGCTCTTCATCGGCGGCCTGGGGGGCCTGCTGTACGGCATCGACATCGGCATCATCGCCGGTGCCCTGCCCTATCTTGAAGCGACCGCCAGTCACGCCTGGCGGCTCAGCAGCCAGCAGCTCGGCTTCGTGGTGGCGGCCGTACTGCTGGGCAGCGTGCTGTCCTCGCTGTTCGCCGGCATGATCGCCGACCTGATTGGCCGCCGCGGCGCGATGCTGCTGGCCGGCCTGCTGTTCACCGCCTCGATTCCGATCATGGCACTGGCCTCCGGCTACACGCCGCTGCTGCTGGGACGCCTGCTGCAGGGCATCAGTGGCGGTTTGATCGGCGTCGTGATTCCGCTGTACCTGGCCGAAGTGCTCAGCCCCGAACGGCGCGGGCGCGGCGCGGCCATGTTCCAGCTGCTGCTGACCGTTGGCCTGGTGCTGGCAGCCCTGATCGGCCTGTACCACGCCCATGCCGTGGATGCCGCCGCCGAGGCCGTGCGCTCGCTGCCGGTCGCGCAGCAGGCGCAGGAACTGTTCACGGTGAAGGACCACGCCTGGCGCACCATCTTCTGGACCTGCCTGGCGCCCGGCCTGCTGTTCTGCGCCGGTATCTTCTGGCTGTCCGAATCACCACGCTGGCTGGTGCGCCGCGGCCGCATCGATGAAGCCCGCCGCAGCCTTCAGCGCGTCCTCCCCGCCGCAGACGTCGAGCCCACGCTGGCCCAGATCCAGGCGCCGGAATCGAGCAGCAGCGACGGCAAGCGCGATCCGCTGCTCAGCCGCCGCTACGTGGTGCCGTTCGTGCTCGCGTGCGTGGTGCTGGCCTGCACCCAGGCCACCGGCATCAACTCGGTGCTGGCCTACGCGGTCAACATCCTCAACCAGGCCGGCCTGTCCGGTTCGGTGGCCAACGGTGCCGACGTGGCGATCAAGCTGCTCAACGCGGTGATGACCGTGGTCGCGCTGCTGCTGGTCGACCGCAAGGGCCGCAAGTTCCTGCTGATGCTGGGCAGCGGTGGCATCTGCGTGGCCCTGCTGGCGGCGGCCACGCTGTTCTTCCAGGCCGAGCGCGGACGCGCCGATGTGCAGCCTCAGCTGCAGGCGGCGGTCAGCGGCGACGGCCTGCGGCTGGTGCTGGATGATGCGCAGTGGCAGCGCCTCGGCGCTGGCATCGACAGCGAAGGCCGGCCGCTGCAACTGACCGTGTCGTATGCCTACGGCGACTTCACCAATGTGCGCGCCCTCCGCAGCGACAACCTGACCGACCGCGAGCTGCGCATCGAGCGTGCCGGCACCGTGCAGCCGGACAGCGTGATCGGTGCGTTCTTCCGCAAGCTGCATCTGAACCCGTTCGCCGACCCGGCCAGTGCCAGCCAGGCGCCATTGCGCATCGAGCAGGCCCGCATCGGCCCGGTGCCGCCGCCGGCCCATGGCTGGGCCGTGGCCGCCTGCATCCTGGTGTTCGTGGCGTTCTTCGCGGTCGGCCCCGGCGTCTGCGTGTGGCTGGCACTGTCGGAACTGATGCCGAACCGCATCCGTTCCAACGGCATGAGCATCGCGCTGCTGATCAACCAGTTCGTGTCCACCACCATCGCTGCCATCTTCCTGCCCACGGTGGGCCACTACGGCTACGCCAGCATGTTCGTGTTCTGGGCGGCGTGCACTTTCGTGTTCTTCCTGGTGGCCGCGTTCTGGCTGCCGGAGACCAAGGGCAAGTCACTGGAAGAGATCGAAGCGCGGTTCGCCCGGTAGCGGTCGACCTTGGTCGACCTCCATGCGCAGCGTGGGGGTGTTGGCACGTCCGTCAGTCGCCCGTGATGTGCTTGGCCAGCGCCTGCGCCTCGGCAACGCTGGGCAACCCGCTCAGCATCATCGATTCACCGAACGGGCCTTTCACCGTCGCCACCATCAGCACGCGGCCGTCCACGCTGAGCGCCGCGCGCTGGCCCACCAGTGCTTCCGTACCATCGTGGATGCGCTGGTGCGCTTCGGGCCGATAGCGGATCTGCAGGCCCGGCTGCTTGGCCTCGTCCAGCACGTAGCGCACATCGGCGATGTCGGCGCTGCCAGCGATCGGCGGCTCGCGCAGGGCGAGCGTTTCGCCCTGCCACTGCGCCTGCCTGCCCTTGCCGTCCGCATCGACCGCGCTCAGGCGTACATCCACACCCGCGCGCGGCGCATGATCCTTGCCTGCCAGCGCACCGGGCGTGGCACCCGGCATGCATCCGGCCAGCACCAGCGCTGCGCCCAGCAGGAACGGAAACGCGCCCCTCACTTCAGCTTCCGCAGCTTGAACGCCACCAGCACCTGCAGCAGCCCGTACAGCAGGCTGCCAATGCCGATCCACAGCGTGGTCACCGCCACGCCTGCATACGGATTGGCCGCGAACAGCAGCCCCAGCACCGCCGCCAGCACGCCACTGAGGATCAGCAGCCACTCGCCCTGGATCTGCTTGCGCACGCGGATCGCGAACACGATGCGATAGATGCCGGCCACCAGCAGCCACGCCGCCAGGAACAGCACCAGCACGCTGGCGGTGGCCAGCGGATTGATCACCGCCAGGATGCCGAAGCCCAGCGAGGCGATGGCATACAGCGCCAGCCAGCCGCGCGGAGCACCATTGCCGCCGCTGATCAGTGCGAACAGGCTGATGACGCCTTCAACGATGGCCATCACGCCCAGTGTCCAGGCCAGTGCCATCGCTGCGGACAGCGGCCAACCGATGGCGATGATGCCGAAGCCCAGTGCGACGAGCCCGTACAGCAGCAGGATCCACCAGCTGCGCCCAACCGCCGACAACAAGGGAGACAAGGGGGAATTCATGGCCACTCCTCCGATCCGGAACCGGCCTCATCCTAGCCCCTGTGGATGAAGAGGGCGATCACGGCGCCCGCGCACAGACCCACACGCGCACCTCCGCTGCTCCGGCCAGGCGTAGCGTCTCGGCGACCTCCATCACCGTGCTGCCAGTCGTCATCACGTCATCGACCACGGTCAGCCGCGAGGGCACGGAACCACGCACGTCGAATGCATCGAACAGGTTTTCCCTGCGCTGTTCGGCCGTGCGTTCAGACTGCGGTGCGGTATGCCGCTGCCGGTACACCCCCTGCCAGACCGGCATCGGCAGCAACCGGCACAGCTCACCGGCCTGGTTGTAGCCGCGCTGGCGCAAGCGTCGCCTGTGCAGCGGCACCGGCACCAGCGGCGTGCACGACCACGGCGGCGGTGCGCGCTGCATCAGCTGCGCGAGCAGGCGTCCAGCGGCGAGATCCTGATGGAACTTGTAGCGGACCAGCAACTGGTCGACCGGTGGCAGGTACAGCAGGCTGGCGTGGGTAGCCGCCTGTGGCGGTACCTCCTCGCGGCAGGTGCCACAGACGATCAACGCGGTGTCGGGCAACGGCAAGGCGCAGCGCAGGCAGGCACGGCCTGCCCAGGGCAGATCGGCCAAGCAAGCCCAGCACAGATCAAGATCATCGTGGCCCGGGTCGCCGCAGACCAGGCAGCGGAGCGGTAGCAGCACACCAAGCAGTGCGCGCGAGACACGGGTTGCCGAACGCAGGAGATAAGTACGCATCACCCAATACTTGATGGCGCACGCCGCGTGCGGCCATCGGCGAAGCACCGATTGCAGTGTCGGAACTGCCCTCAACTGCGACGGGGGCCGCCGCCCGTCAGGAAAGGCGTTCGCCCTGTCCGGTCGCCGGTGGCGTAGCGGCGGGCCCGATCAACAACTCCGCCAGCCCGCGATAGATCGGCACCCTGCACACCAGCCCGGACACGCCACGCGCGATCAGCACCGTGGCCAGTATCGGCAGCAGCAGGTCGCCGCTGTCGGTCAGCTCCAGCGAGATCACGGCCGACGTCAGCGGGGCCTGGGTAACGCCGGTCAGGTAAGCACACATGCCCAGCAGCACGAACGCGCGCGGGTCCACGCCCGGCATCAGCACTGCCAGGTTGTGGCCGAGTCCAGCGCCGACCGCCAACGCCGGCGAGAACAGGCCGCCGGGAATGCCCGCCACGTACGAGGCCAGATTGGCCAGCAGCTTCATCACCCCGAACTCGTGGCCGACCACCGCCTGCCCCTGCACCAGGCTGCGCGCCTGCTCATAGCCGGTGCCGAACGCGCCTTCACCGAAGACCAGGGCGAGCAGTACCACCACCAGGCCGCAGCCTGCGGCCAACAGAACCGGATGCCGCTGCCGCAGTTGCCCGAGCCAGCGCGGGCGGCCCGCCGCACTGGCCAGCACCGCACGCGCGAACAGGCCGCCCAGCAGGCCCGCCACCACGCCGCACAGCAGGATTGCCAGCCAGCCCTGGCCGAGCGGCAGGCGTGCGCTCACATGGCCGAAATAGGTGTAGTTGCCCAACAGGCCCAGCGACACCACGCCACCGACGATCACCGCAGTCAACAGGGTGCCCGAGAAGCGATGCTCGAAACGACCGCTGAGCTCCTCGATGGCGAAGACGATGCCGGCCAGCGGCGTGTTGAACGCCGCCGCGATACCCGCCGCACCACCGGCCAGCAGGAAGTGCGAGAGCTCGCGGGGATCCTTGAAACCGAACCAGCGGCCGAACAGGTACATCAAGCTGGCGCCTACGTGCACAGTCGGGCCCTCGCGGCCCACCGAGGCGCCACCCAGCAGTGACAGCGAGGTCAGCAGCAGCTTGCCGGCCGAAACCGCGGGTGAAAGGTTGGTCTTCCGGAACCGCTCATCGGCCTTGTCCAACGCGGCGATGACCTGCGGAATGCCGCTGCCGCGCGTGGGCTTGAGCACACCGGCGGTCAACCAGGCCAGCAGCGCGAAGATGCCCGGCGTCAGCAGCAGGGCCCACCACGGCGAGTGCGACGTGATGCGCTGGAACAGATGGAACGCCGCGTCGCTGGCCTTGGCGAACAGGATCGCCACCAGCGCCACGGCCACGGCGCCGCCCCAGAGCGCGGCGCGGCGGCGCCAGGCTTCGCTGAGAACCAGCGCGGTGATGCGGCCGCGGAGGCGATGGAGATCGGTCATGGGAAAGAGTCTGCGCGCCAGCGCTTCCGTTGGGCAGCGGCCACTTTGGCCGCAGCCCTTGCAGGATGCGGTGAAATGCACCGGTGCCGCCAGAAGGGCGCCCGGAGCACGGGCGGATGCGGCGATCTGCGGGACCTGATCAGACCAGCATGCGATGGAGAATGTGGGTCAGCGTCAGTTGAGAACAACCTCGGTCCGGCAAGACACCATCCTCGCCCGGCGTGCCTACCTCGAATCCTTCCTCAACGTCCTCGTAGTAAAGCAGCCCCTCGGGCAGTTGTGCGACCACCCAGACCCACTCAATCATGCCCAGCCTGTGCAGCCGAACGGCACGGAATGGCAAACGCAGGGACTCGAAGACGGCTCGTTGCACAGGTGAGCAAGCCTGCAGTTGCTGCGAGATCAGGATTGCCAATTCTTCCCGGGTGATCGGCTGCCAGCTGTCCGGATAGATCATCGCAACGCGGCTCGACTGGGTGTGCGTGCCTCAAGGTACGTCAAGCGCGCCTCCGGCACCGCCATTTTGTTCGTGGCAGCCTTGGCACGGACGCCTCATTCCAGGTGCGAACAATGTAAACCATAGGCCATCTCAAATGATTGGCCATACGCCCCGCCACCTCCACACTGCGTTCACCGAAGGGCCGCGACATCCCGATCGCAGACACGCGCGGCCGGACCAGGGCAACTCGGCCAGGGAGGCCGGGCAGAGGTCCAGGCCGTCATGGCCAGGATCGTTGCAGACCAGGCATCGGAAGGGAAGCAGCAGGCGAAGCGGCGCCTGCCCGGAACGTACCAGCCTGAATGTGGATATCAGCCCCATTCGTCCAGCTTCGCCACCCCTCCCCGTTCACCATCGGCGCAGCGGACGTTGGGCGGCGGGGTTTCCCCTACACGGCTGCCGGACAGGCGCCGGATGATTCGCCCGGCCCCCGTGTCCGGTCGTCAGCGCGTCTTGAACAACTTCCTGAGCCTGAGATAGCAGGGCATGATGATGAACGTACTGATGACCGACCAGTTCTGCCGCAGCTGGATGCCGATGAGCAGGACGAACACGTCCACGCCAATCATGTTCACCAGCAGAACCACCGACAGCAGTTCCGGATTCGACAGGAACAGGATCACCGTGGCGAACACGATGAGTGCGCCCCACTTGCGTGCGAACGGCGTGCTGAAGCGGCTGCGGAGGAAGCCCATCATCCGGCCGCTGCCTGTCCCTGTTCCAGCCAATGCCGTGCCGAACGACGGATTGCCGGATCGGCATCCTGTTCGGCCCTTCGCCACAGGCGCTCACGCTCATCGGGCGCAAGCAGCCCTGCCACTTCCAGGGCAGCATTGCGCACTCGCCAGTGGCCGGTGCCGAAGGCCAGCCGTTCGATGGAATCGTAGGCCTGGGTGGTGCCAAGCAGCGCAGCGAATGTCAGCAGCGACATGCACCCCAGATTCGGCGACGTAATGACCCCGGCAATGCGCTTGGCGGCGACATCGAAGCTGTACTGGTCGGCAAGCTGCTCGTAAGGCGGTACGACCAGAAGGTTCAGCGATATCGACAACTCTTCGCACGGCAACTGGGTGTGAACGTCCTCGCAGGCACGGAAAAGAATGACCTTGCCTCGGGGCAGGGAGGTCTTCTCAAGGTAGTCCAGCGCTACGGGCTCACCGATGTATCCCTGGATCCGATCAGGCTTGCACTCATGGATTTCGGTCCAGTAGCCACTGCCCAGGTAGCCCACCGTCAGCAGCTCGAAGTTGTGATTGTGTGCGTAGTTGTAGGAGTAGAGATTGGAATCGTGGTCCATGCTGCCCGCACGGGCGACCGGCTTCTTCCAGACGTTGGCGCGCACCTTGAACGTCGGGTCGGAGTGCAGAATGATCGACTGGCTGGAAACGCCCATGTTGTCGTTGAAGTAGTCATCACGCTCCAGCAGCGACGAGTTGATGGCCCTGACCAGCAGTTCGCGGTCGTTCGCCAGCGCAGCCAGCAGATCCGATGCGCCGAGGATGCTGTCGTAATCGCCGTATCTGACATGACTGCGGCAATAGGAAACAAGGTCTTCCACACTGGCGGTGCCCTGCACGGCGGGATACAGGCTGAATGCCATGAACGTTTCTCCGCGTCAGTTGAGATGCGCCGCGATGGCGCGTTGCGCTGCGGCAGCGACCGCCGGATGGACATCCCGTGCCGCCTCCAGCAGATGGGGACGGGCATGCTCGAGGTCAATCGCGCACAACCCCTGGAGCGCCGCCCAGCGGACAAAATGCGATTCATCGCGAACGAGCGCTGACAGCGTGGACAGAGATGCCTCCACCGGCAGCACTTCGGTCTGGTGGATGTGCTGCAGCATCGCCGCACCCGCTTGCCGCCGTACCGGGCTGTCATGACTGGCCAGGGCCATCACCGACTGCAGCGACTGCCTGTCGAAGCACCAGATCAACGGCGCGTACACCTTGGGGTACAGCGTGAGCGTCAATGCCGGCGCACGCATCTGTACGTGCGGAATATCCTGGTTCATCAACAGCTCTGCAGACTCGCCCCGGCCCAGGCTGAGCGTACCGCGCTCCACGGCCTTTAGGCCCACCTTGAACGCATCCATCTGCGCGCCCGCGGGAAACCCATAGCGGGTCAACGAGAATTCGGGCCCACTCATGTTGCCGACCAGGCAGTTGAAATTGAGGCTCTGCAGCAGTTGCCCCGAGCGGGGTTTGCGTGCGACCAGCCGCAGCGAATAGTCCCGGGTGTCCATCACCACCCATTCTTCGGCCGTCTTGGACAGCCACTCAGGGTGGACGAGATCCCCGTTGGCAACGGCATGCAGGGTCTCGGCGACGATCAGCGACAACTCCTCCGACCGTAGAAGGCCATCAAATGGTTCGCGGCAGTGGCCGGTCAGGTCCGCAGCGTTCCCCTCTGCCACGCAGGCATCGGCGGCGGCGGCCAGGGCACTGAGCAGGGGGAAGCGCCCCTCGGTCAGGTAGCGTCTGTGTTCATTCATTTTGTCACCATCGGGTAAGCGTTCAACATCCGTTCGTAACGCCACGCGTGCCCGCGCAGAACCCCTCCCCGGAACGGGGAGGGGTCCCGCGGGTGCATGCTTACAGAATGACGACTGCGATGGTGATCACGATCCCGAGCTCGGTGGTCGTATTGGTGGTCGGGGCGACGTCATCCAGCAGATCTTCCAGTACGACAGACTTGCGTTCCATGCTGCATCCTTTTGGCGAGTAGAAGTAAAGAGTTGATTGACCGGGCGTCGTCGCGGTGCGAACCATGCCCGGCCTGATTACATCTACTTGCACACTCAAGGCGCAAACGTTCTGCTGTGCGACGCACAGCAGTGGATGCAAGGTGTACTACAGGTACGTCTCGGCGTTTTCAAGAAGGGCGACGACACTGGCAAGGAATGACACAGGCAGATGCTTTGACAGCAACAGCAGCTTCGCCTCCAACCCGGCGCGCACGCCCCCCATCTCCACCGGCAGTGGAACGTCCTCGCCATGCAGCAACCAGGCTGAGCTCACCTGCATGACCTGGCTCAGTGCACGCAGATGGTCGACACTCGGTGCAAAGCCATTCTCGCGTTCCCAGTGCCCGATTGTTGCGCGATTGACGGCGAGCTTCTGCGCCAGCTCGGTCTGGGACATCCCGACCCCGATCCTGGCAGCACGGATCCTCGCTGCCAGGGAACTCGTCTTACCATCCAAACAGTCTCTCCACTGCTTCCGCATGCGCGGTCTTCGAGACTCTATCAATCCCGGAGCGCGAGTCAAACCGCCGCGCACTGACAGCGGTGCCCGCACCGGGTCGGCCATTGCGCCCTGCACCGCGCGTTCTGCACCAGGAGGGGCACACGCTGCGCGTAGAGCACGTCGGGTATTCCTGGGTGTCGCTGCCGGTCAGCGCGGCGATGTTCTGTCGCGCTGCTCGGCAAGGTGGGCATCGCTGTCGGGCTCCTCCTCCGTGTCGCGCAGGCAGCCATTGATGGCCAGCAGGCGAACCAGCACGTACAGACCGATCGCCTGCAATTCCTCGTTCGGCAGCGTCGACGGATCGAGCTGCCCCGCCGCGTAGTCCTTGAAGGTCACGAAGAAGCGATTCTGCCAATGCCCAGATTCACCCGTCAGGCGCAGATCATCCATCACCACGCGCAGGCCGCCGTCGGGCAGTTCGGCCAGGCTGCACAGCACCGCATCGCGGCGGATCGGGTGGGGCTGGTAGCTGTCCATTGCAGGTGCTCGCGAGTCCGTATGCAGCAATGAACTTACACCGCAGCGCACACTTCCAGCTATCGATCAATGTAAACCATAGCCAGAACATTGAGGTTGACAGACTTCGCCGAGCCACCCACACTGCCGCCCTCGCTCCACGCGTACCCAAGGTCCCGCCATGGCTGCTGCCATCCGCCACGACTGGCAACACGACGAACTGCAGGCCCTGTTCGACCTGCCGTTGCCCGAGCTGCTGTTCCGCGCCGCGGCGGTCCACCGTGAGCACTTCGACCCGGCGCAGGTGCAGGTCTCCACGCTGCTGTCGGTGAAGACCGGCGGCTGCCCGGAAGACTGCGCGTACTGCCCCCAGGCGCAGCGCTACAGCACCGGGGTGAACGCGCAGAAGCTGATGGAGACCGACGCGGTGCTGGCCAAGGCACGCCAGGCCAAGGCCGCCGGTGCATCGCGCTTCTGCATGGGTGCCGCATGGCGTTCGCCGAAGGATCGAGACATTCCGAAGGTCGCGGCGATGATCGCCGGGGTGAAGGCACTGGGTCTGGAGACCTGCGCCACGCTGGGCATGCTCAGCGGCGAACAGGCGCGTGCGCTGAAGGACGCCGGCCTGGACTACTACAACCACAACCTCGACACCGCGCCGGACTACTACGATTCGATCATCCACACGCGCCAGTACCAGGACCGCCTGGATACGCTGGAACACGTGCGCGATGCCGGCCTGAAGACCTGCTGCGGCGGCATCGTCGGCATGGGCGAGACGCGCGCGCAGCGCGTCGGCCTGCTGCTGGCGCTGGCCACGCTGCCGGCGCATCCGGATTCGGTGCCGATCAACAAGCTGGTGCAGGTGGCGGGTACGCCGCTGCATGGCAGCGCCGAACTGGACCCATTCGAGTTCGTGCGCATGATCGCGGTGGCCCGCATCGCCATGCCGCGCTCGATGGTGCGGCTGTCGGCCGGGCGCGAGGCGATGAGTGACGAACTGCAGGCGCTGTGTTTCCTGGCCGGCGCCAACTCCATCTTCTACGGCGACAAGCTGCTGACCACCGGCAACCCGGAAAGCGAGCGCGATCTGGCGCTGTTCGCACGGCTGGGGCTACAGCCGATGGCGGTGCAGGTGGATGCCGAAGGCCACGACCACGGCGGTACCGTGCACGCCGATATCAGTGCCGATACGCCCGGCTGTGGCTGCGCTCACGCGGCCTGAGACGGGCCGCAAGCAGGCGCCGCGGCAACGCGCTACCCTAGCCGCCCCGTCGACGCATTCAGCCACCATGGCCCGCCCCGACCTGACCGCCCGCCTCCACGCCCAGCGCGCCCTGCGCGATGCCCAAGGCCGTCGCCGCCCGCGACGCACGGTCACCCGACGTGATGGCGTGCGCCTGGAAGTGGACGGCCAGTGGCTGACCGGCTTCTGCAGCAACGACTACCTGGGCCTGGCCCAGCAGTTCAGCGTGGTCAACGCGCTGCAGGACGCCGCCGCACGCGAAGGCGCTGGCGCCGGTGCCTCGCACCTGGTCTGCGGCCATCATGTCCTGCATGAGGCGCTGGAACGCGAGGTGGCCGAGTGGCTGGGCTATCCGCGTGCGCTGCTGTTCGGCAGTGGCTTCGCCGCCAATCTGGCGGTGCAGCAGGCACTGCTGAGCGAAGAGAACGATGTCTGCGTACAGGACAAGCTCAACCACGCCAGCCTCCTTGATGCCACCCGGCTGGCCGGTGCGCGCCTGCGCCGCTACCCGCACCTGGATGCGGAAGGCGCGATGCGCCAGCTCAAGCACGCGCCCGATGGCGCGGCCATGCTGGCCACCGATGGTGTCTTCAGCATGGATGGCGACATCGCACCGCTGCGTGCATTGTCGCTTGTGGCACGCCTGCAGCAGGCGCTGTTCTATGTGGATGATGCGCACGGTGTCGGCGTGGTCGGTGATGGCCGTGGTGCCGTGGCCGCCGCCGGGCTGGGCGTGGACGACGTACCGCTGCAGCTGGTCACACTGGGCAAGGCACTGGGCGGTTCCGGTGCGCTGGTGCTGGGCCGCGACGACCTGATCGAGCATCTGGCCGAAACCGCGCGCCCGTACATCTACACCACCGCGGTGCCACCGGCGATGGCCGCTGCTGCGCTTGAAGCAGTGCGCCTGGCGCGCCGCGACCACTGGCGTCGCACAAAGCTGACCGACCTGATCGCGCTGTTCCGCACTGAAGCGCGTCGCCATGGCCTGGGCCTGATGGCTTCGGAAACACCGATCCAGCCGCTGCTGTTCGGCGATGACCGCACCGCCGTGGCGATGTCCACGGCGCTGGAACAGGCCGGCTGGCTGGTCGGTGCAATCCGCCCGCCGACGGTGCCGGAAGGCAAGGCACGCCTGCGCGTGACACTGTCCGCGCTGCATACGCCGGAACAGGTGCGTGGCCTGGTGGAGGCCATCGCCAGCGCGCGCGATCGCGTGACCCTGGCCGTGCGTGAAGCCGCGCCACCGCCGCTGCCCGCTTTTGCCTGAGTTCCGTGTCATTGCCCATGCATATTGACGTCACCGGCCGTGGGCCGGACCTGGTACTGATCCACGGCTGGGCCCTGCAGGGCGGTGTATTCGCGCCGCTGGTGCAGCGCCTGGCAGACCAGTTCACCCTGCACCTGGTCGACCTGCCCGGCCATGGCCACAGCCGCGACGACACCACGCCGCTGCGCCTGCCGTTCGTGGTCAGTGCCATTGCCGCGGCCACACCCCCGGCGGTGTGGTGCGGCTGGTCGCTGGGCGGTCTGTTCGCGCTGCACGCTGCCGCGACGCTGCCGAAGGTGCGCGGGCTGGCGATGATCGCGGCCACGCCACGCTTCGTGCGTGGCGAAGACTGGCCGCATGCAGTGGAACCGGCGGTGTTCGAGCAGTTCGGGCGCGAGCTGGCCACCGACTTCGGCGGCACCCTGGAACGCTTCCTCGCGCTGGACGTGATGGGCTCGGCACACGCCCGCGAGGAGCTGCGCATCCTGCGGCAGCGCCTGGTCGAGCGCGGTGCGCCCACCGAACGCGCCCTGCTGGAAGGCCTGCGCCTGCTGGAGAGCACCGACCTGCGCGGGGCACTGCCGACGCTGGGCAAGCCCAGCCTGTGGATCGCCGGCCAGCGCGACCGCCTGGTGTCACCGGTCGCCATGCAGGCCGCTGCGGCGCTGGCCCCGGGTGCGCAGGCGCTGACCATCGCCCACGGCGGCCATGCGCCCTTCCTCGGCCATGCCGACGAAGTGGCCGCCGCCCTGCAACACTTCGTTGCCGGCCTGTCGCCGGCCGATGGCGGACAATGAGCCCCCTCCGAATTCCGCAGGATTGACGCATGGATCTGGGTATCAACGGCCGCTGGGCACTGGTCTGCGGCGCGAGCAAGGGGCTGGGCCTGGGCTGCGCGCGTGCGCTCGTACGCGAGGGCGTGAACGTGGTGATCGTGGCGCGTGGCGAGGCTGCACTGAAGGTCGCCGCCGACGAACTGCGTGCACTGCCCGGTGCCGCTGAGGTGCGCGCCGTCGCCGCCGACGTCACCACCGAGGCCGGCCGCACTGCGGCGCTGGCCGCCTGCCCGCAGGTGGACATCCTGGTCAACAATGCCGGTGGTCCGCCGCCCGGTGATTTCCGCAATTTCGAACGCGACGACTGGATTGCCGCGCTGGACGCCAACATGCTGGCGCCGATCGCGCTGATCCGCGCCACCGTCGACGCGATGGTCGAGCGCGGCTTCGGCCGCATCGTCAACATCACCTCGTCGGCGGTGAAAGCCCCGATCGACATCCTGGCGTTGTCCAACGGCGCGCGCAGTGGCCTGACCGGTTTCGTCGCCGGCCTGGCGCGCCGCACCGTGGCCCACAACGTCACCATCAACAATCTGCTGCCCGGCCAGTTCGACACCGACCGCCTGCGCGCCAACTTCGCCCACAGTGCGGGCAAGGACGGCGATGCCGGCGAAGTCGCCGAACGCCGCCGCCAGCAGATTCCCGCCGGCCGCTTCGGCACGCCTGACGAATTCGGCGCCGCCTGCGCCTTCCTGTGCAGTGCACAGGCCGGTTACCTCACCGGGCAGAATCTGCTGATCGACGGCGGCGCCTACCCCGGTACGTTCTAAGAGAGTTCGCAATGCCGTCCCACTTCGATGCCCACCATGTCCGTCGCGCGTTCGCGCGTGCCGCCACCAGTTACGACGCTGCCGCCGCCCTGCAGCGCGAGGTGCAGTCGCGGCTGATCGAATCGCTGGACTACCTTGAGGCACGCAAGCCCGAGGTGGTGCTGGACATCGGCGCCGGCACCGGCCATGCAAGTGCGTTGATGAAGAAGCGCTGGCCGAAGGCGCAGGTGATCGCGCTGGACGTGGCGCTGCCGATGCTGGACCAGGCCAAGCGCCAGGCCGGCTGGTGGAAGCCGTTCCAGCGCCTGTGCGGCGACGCCGCTGCGCTGCCGCTGGCCGACAACAGCGTGGACGTGATCTTCAGCAACCTGTGCCTGCAGTGGGTGGACGACCTGCCGGCGGTGTTCGCCGGGTTCCGCCGTGTGCTCAAGCCCGGTGGCCTTCTGGTGTGCTCCACCTTCGGCCCGGAAACGCTGATCGAACTCAACGAAGCCTTCGCCGCCGCCGATGACCGCCCGCACGTCAGCCGCTTTGCACAGATCGCCCAGTTCGGTGATGCGCTGATGATGGCCGGCTTCCGTGACCCGGTGCTGGACCGCGATCTGTTCACCCTGACCTACGACGACCTGCCCTCGTTGATGCGCGAACTGCGCGCGATGGGCGCGACCAATGCGCGGGTGGACCGCCGCCATACGCTGACCGGGCGTGGTCGTTTCGCCGCTGCCGCCGCTGCATACGAGCCGATGCGCCGTGCCGACGGCAAGCTGCCCAGCAGCTGGGAAGTGATCTATGCCCACGCCTGGGCACCGGACCCGGGCGCGCCGATCCGCGAAGGCGGGCATGACGTCGCCTCGGTGCCGGTGTCGGCGATTCCAATCCGGCGCAAGCAGACCTGATCGAAAGCCGCCGGGCATGGCCCGGCGCTACCGGGCGCGCGATAGGGGCCGCGCCGGGTGCACCAATGGTAGCGCCGGGCCATGCCCGGCGAGCGCAGCGGCGCGGCAGCCGCTCAGGTATTGGCCGGCGAGCTCAGCGGCGGGCGCACCAGGTCGCGGTGGAAGAAGTAGATTTCCTGCACCAGGAAGCGCCAGCTGGTGTGGAAGCTGCGGAAGCGCGTGCTGGGCGTGGACGAGGCCAGCGCATCGATGCCCAGCGCCTTGCTCAGGCGCAGCGCGCGCGCCATGTGCAGCGGGTCGCTGACGATGATCACCCGGTGCAGGTCGCGCTGGTCCATCAGTCGCTTGGCTTCCACCAGGTTCTGCACGGTGTTGCGCGACGCGGTCTCGATCAGGATCGCATCGTCCGGCACGCCATGCTTCAGCGCATAGCGCCGCGCCACCTGCGATTCGGAGAAGCGCGCACCGGTGCCGCCATAGCCGCCGGTGAAGATCAGCAGCGGCGCGTACTGGGCCTCGTACAGGTCTAGTCCATGCCGGATACGTTCTTCGAACACCGGCGATGGCTTGGCGTCATAGGCGGCCGCACCCAGCACGATGATGGCATCGGCCTTGGCGGCCTGGTCGCGCTCGCCGACCCAGACGATCCAGGCGGTCACGCCCAGCAGCCAGATCACCAGCAGGACAAACAGCCGCCACAGCCAGCCCAGCAGGCCGGTGCGGGGCCGGTGCCGGTCGCGGCTCATGGCGCGCCCCAGCGCAGCGCAGGCAGGTCGACATTGCCACCAGACAGCACCAGGCCCACGCGCAGGCCGGCGAAGCGCTGTGGCTGTGCCAGCACGGCAGCGAGCACGGTGGCCGACGACGGCTCGACCACCTGCTTGAGCACCTCCCACAGCAGGCGCATCGCCGCCATCGTCGCGGTGTCATCAACCACGATCACCTCGGCACCTGCCGCGCGCAGCAGTTCGAAATTCGGCGCGCCGATCAGGGTACGCAGTCCATCGCAGATCGTGTCCGGGGCGAACGCGCCCTGGCGCTCGCCAGCGGCCAGCGAGCGCGCGGTATCGTCGGCTCCGGCTGGCTCGGCCAGCACCAGGCGGGTCTGCGGGCTGGCGTGCTGCAGCGCCAGCGCAGTACCGCTGGCCAGGCCACCGCCGCCCACCGGCACCACCAGCACATCGAACGGGCCGTCGCTGTGCAGCAGTTCCAGGGCCGCAGTGCCCTGCCCGGCCATCACCGCCGGGTCCGTATAGGGATGCACCAGGGTCGCGCCGGTATCGGCCTGCACCCTGGCACAGGTGGCCTCGCGGTCGGCGATGGTCGGCGGACAGCGCCAGAGCGTGGCGCCGTGGCGGGCGATGTTCGCCAGCTTGGCGGCCACCGCCCCTTCCGGCACCACCACATGGCAGGGGATGCCCCGGGTGCGTGCGGCCAGGGCCAGCGCGGCACCGTGGTTGCCGGAGGAATGGGTCACCACGCCAGCGATGGCACGATCAGCATCAAGCGACCACACCGCATTGCAGGCACCACGGAACTTGAATGCGCCACCGCGCTGCAGGTGCTCGGCCTTGAACGCCAGCTGTGCGCCGGCCAGCGCATCGAGCGTGCGCGAGCGCAGCACCGGCGTCACGCTGGCGTGCGGGGCGATCCTCGCCGCAGCAAGCAGGACGTCATCGGCGCGGGGCAACAGTGAATCGCTCATGACGCAAGATTAACGTATGGCTTCGCGCTGGCGACCGGGACACAGGTCATGCCAGCATGCAGCCCTACGCCTCCATTCATCCTGGCCGGCGGAATTAAGGGCCGATTCAACGCTGGCGCCCGAAGCTGACTGCACACCCGTCCTCTGGGGGGACCCACCATGAAAATGCGCCTGATGCTTGCCGGTGGCCTGCTGCTGGCCCTGACCGGCTGCACCACCTACGACTATGTCGGCGGCGGCCGCAGCGGCAGCTACTACCACGGTGCGCCGTCGGTGGAGTACCGCTACCCGGCCGGCTATCCCTACAACTACGGCTACCCGTACTACGGTGGCTATGGCGGCTATTACGGCGGCTATGGCAACCCGTACTACTCGCGCCCGATCTACCGCCCGCCGCACAACCATCGCCCGCCGCCGCGCCCGGGCAATGGTGGCGAGCACCGTCCGCCGCCGCCGTCGCGACCGTCGTACAACGGTGGTTCGCCGTGGCGGAACATGGACTCGATGCGCCGCCCGCCGCAGTCGAACGCACAGCCGCCGGCGCCCGCGCCGCAGGCCCGCCCGGCCCCGGCACCGAGTGCGCCGAGGATGAACGGTTCCCCCTGGCGCAACATGGATCGTGCGACGCAGCGCACAGTTGAGCGCTGAACCGTCTTGCATTTCACACGGTCTAAGCCGCACTCTACGCGGACAGTGACGGCCCGCGTCACAAAGTGACAAAAACGACACGGGCCGCCGCAAAAAGCTCTACGTCGATATCCGACAGGAACATCTGGATCCCCCCTGTTCCGGCCCTGTCGGATGTCGGCACCTCTGAAGGCAGACGGCCCCGCAATGCGGGGCCGTTTGTTTTGTCAGGTCGCCAACCGGCGAAGGCCCCAGCTTCAGTGGATCCACGCCATGCGTGGATGGCGCCTTCCCGACAGCCCCAAAAAAACAGGGCCGGACAGTCCCCCGACTGCCGGCCCTCTGCTCCCCCACCGTGCGCCTGTACCGGCCCCTGTTCCAATTCCGGTCACGGGCGCCTACGGCGCCAGCCACGATGGGTGCTATTGGGTTATCTGCAAAAATCCTGCCAACTTTAGGGCCGATTTCGCCACCAACTGGCCGGCGCCGGCGTCCGGACCCCGAATGGCGCTAAAATCGCCACCCCGGCGGCGCCCCCGGCCGCGCCTGCCCCAAGCTGAACAGCCCCCATGAACCCGTCCTTCCATCGTTACGACGTCATCGTCATCGGCGGTGGCCACGCCGGCACCGAAGCCGCGCTGGCCGCGGCCCGCACCGGCGTGCGCACCCTGCTGCTGACCCACAACATCGAAACGGTGGGCGCGATGAGCTGCAACCCGGCCATCGGCGGCATCGGCAAGGGCCACCTGGTCAAGGAGATCGACGCCCTGGGCGGTGCGATGGCGCATGCCGCCGACCGCGCCGGCATCCAGTGGCGCACGCTCAACGCATCGAAGGGCCCGGCCGTACGTGCCACCCGCTGCCAGGCCGACCGCAACCTGTACCGCATGGCGATCCGCGCCATCGTCGAAGGCCAGGCCAACATGACGGTGTTCCAGGCCGCGGTCGATGACCTGGTCATCGAAGGCGATGCCGTGCGCGGGGTCATCACCCAGACCGGCCTGCGCTTCGACGCCGAGGCCGTGGTGCTGACCGCCGGCACCTTCCTGGCCGGCAAGATCCATGTCGGCCCGACCCAGTACGCCGCCGGCCGCATGGGCGACCCGCCGGCCACCACGCTGGCGGCGCGCCTGCGCGAGCGCCCGTTCCAGGTGGACCGCCTGAAGACCGGCACGCCGCCGCGCATCGACGGCCGCTCGCTGGACTACAGCGTGATGGATGAGCAGCCCGGCGACTCGCCGCGCCCGGTGATGTCCTTCCTCGGTTCGGTGGACGAGCATCCGCAGCAGGTCAGCTGCTGGATCACCCACACCACCGAACAGACCCACCAGATCATTCGCGACGCGCTGCACCGCTCGCCGCTGTACAGCGGCCAGATCGAAGGCATCGGCCCGCGCTACTGCCCGTCCATCGAGGACAAGGTGGTGCGCTTCGCCGAAAAGGCCAGCCACCAGATCTTCGTCGAACCCGAAGGCCTGGGCATCGTCGAGATCTACCCCAACGGCATCTCCACCTCGCTGCCGTTCGACGTGCAGCTGGAGATGGTGCGCAGCATCCGCGGCTTCGAGAACGCGCACATCACCCGCCCCGGCTACGCCATCGAGTACGACTTCTTCGATCCGCGCGGGCTGAAGGCCTCGCTGGAAACCAAGCTGGTGAACGGCCTGTTCTTCGCCGGCCAGATCAACGGCACCACCGGCTATGAAGAAGCCGCCGCGCAGGGCCTGCTGGCCGGCCTCAACGCTGCACGCCAGGTGCGCGGGCTGGACAGCTGGTGCCCGCGCCGCGACGAGGCGTACCTGGGCGTGCTGGTGGATGACCTGATCACCCACGGCACCAACGAGCCGTACCGCATGTTCACCAGCCGCGCCGAGTACCGCCTGCAGCTGCGCGAGGACAATGCCGACCAGCGCCTGACTCCGGCCGGCCGTGAGATGGGCCTGGTGGATGACCGCCGCTGGAACGCGTTCGAGACCAAGCAGGCCGCCGTCGCCGCCGAGCGCGCACGCCTGGGTGCACTGTGGGCAACCCCGGCCAATGCGCTGGGCCGCGAAGTGCAGGACACGCTGGGCGTGGCGGTCAGCCGCGAGACCAGCGTGCTGGACCTGATCAAGCGCCCCGAGCTGGACTACGCGCAGCTTATGCAGGTGCCGTCGCTGGGCCCGGCCGTGGCCGACGCCAAGGTGGCCGAGCAGGTGGAGATCGGCGTGAAGTACGCCGGCTACCTGGACCGCCAGCGCGAGGAGATCGAGCGCCAGCAGCGGCATGAAGCCACGCCGATCGCCGAAGCCTTCGATTACGCGGCGGTGCGCGGGCTGTCGGCCGAAGCGCTGCAGAAGCTGGAGCGCGTGCGCCCGCAGACCATCGGCCAGGCGCAGCGCATTCCGGGCATGACCCCGGCGGCAATCTCGCTGCTGCTGGTGCACCTGGAGCGTGCACGCCGCGGCCGCGTGGCGTAACGCGGGATCGGTGGATGCCATCCACCAATGCGGCGCGCGATCCGTTCTGGCAGGTGTCGACCTTGGTCGACACGGATGCATGAGGCATTCCGGCAGTTGCGGGTGGCGGGGTCGCCATTGGCCGAGCGCGTATCATCGTCGCGGACGCCCTGATTTCCGGAGACATCGATGAACCCGCTGCGCCCCTTCCGCGACAAGATGCCCGTCCTCGGCGAGCGCGTGTACATCGACCCGTCGTGCACGATCATCGGTGACGTGGAGCTGGGCGAGGACGTCTCGGTGTGGCCGGGCACGATCATCCGCGGTGACGTCAACTACGTGCGCATCGGCGCACGCACCAACGTGCAGGACGGCACCATCATCCACGTCAGCCACCACAGCCCCTACAACAAGGCCGGCTACCCGACCCTGATCGGCGAAGGCGTGACCGTCGGCCACGGCTGCATCATCCACGCCTGCACCATCGGTGATTACAGCCTGATTGGCATGGGTGCCTGCATCCTCGACGGCGCGCGGGTCGAGCGCCATGGCTTCGTCGGCGCCGGTGCCGTGGTCGGCCCGGGCAAGGTGGTCGGCGAAGGCGAGCTGTGGGTAGGCAACCCGGCCCGCCCGGCACGCACGCTGAGCGACAAGGAAATCGAGGCGCTGCACTACTCGGCCGACCACTACGTGCGGCTGAAGGACGAATACCTGGGCTGAGCGCCCAACGCCGCCATGCGGCTCTGCTAAAGTCTGGGCCCGACCAGGACCTGTCGAGACCCCCATGCCTGTGGCTGCCTGCCGGAGAGGACTCCGGCGCCCACAACGAAGGCCATCACGCTGATGGCCGCACCGATGCTCGATACCTACCGCGAGGTGGTAACGCCGGAGGGTGTGCCGCTGCAGTTGCCTGCAGCCGGCCCGGTACCGAGGGCGATGGCCTGGCTGGTCGATCTCGGCGTGCGCATCGCGGCACTGGTGCTGATGTCGATTCCGCTGGCACTGCTGGACCAGTTCGGCTCCGGCCTCTACCTGGTGCTGATGTTCCTGGTCTACTGGGCCTACCCGATCGTCTGCGAAGCAGTGTGGGGACGCACCCTGGGCAAGCGTGCGCTGGGGCTGCGCGTGCTGTCCCGCGATGGCGCGCCGGCAGGCTGGATGGCGGCGATCACCCGCAACCTGCTGCGCACGGTGGACATGCTGCCCTTCGGCTATGCGCTGGGCCTGATCAGCAGCCTGTTCGATCCGCATGGCCGCCGTCTGGGCGACCTGGTGGCGGGCACTGTGGTGGTGCATGCACCCGCGCTGTACCTGCCACCGCCGCCGACCATCGGCAGCGTGCTGGCCCCGCCGCAGCCCCTGCGACCAGAGGAACAGGCCGCGCTGATGGCCTTCGCCGAGCGCGCGCCACGCTTGTCGGCGGCGCGCCAGCAGGAGCTGGCCGGTATTGCCGAGCCACTGACCGGCACCCACGGCCAAGTCGGCGTGTTGCGCCTGTATGCGATGGCCAACTGGCTGCTGGGGCGGCGATGAAACAGGAGCAGTTCGTCGCCCGCTACCAGCAGGAATGGCAGGACCTGGAGCAGTGGCTGCTGCTGCGTGCCGGCGCCTCACGCCGCACGCGCCGCAAGGCCAGCGGCCTGGCACTGGACGACACTACCTTCCCGCAGCGCTACCGGCGGCTGTGCCAGCAGCTGGCGCTGGCCCGCGAGCGCGGCTACAGCCCGCAGCTGGTGCAGCGCCTGCAGCAGCTGATGCAGCAGGGCCACAGCGTGCTGTACCGCACGCCGCCGACACGTTGGCGGGGTGCCCTGGAGTTCCTGGTGGCCGACTTCCCGCTGCTGGTGCGCAGCCAGGCGCGCAGCATGTGGGTAGCGCTGGCGATGTTCGCGCTGCCGGCGGTGGCCTGCTTCGTGCTGGTGCAGGTCTATCCGGACCTGATCCACATGCTGATGGACAACCGCCAGATCGCAGAGATGGAGCGCATGTACGATCCCGCCGCCGAGCGCCTGGGGCGTGACAGCGGCACCGACTGGATGATGTTCGGCCACTACATCATGAACAACATCAGCATCGCCCTGCGCACCTTCGCCAGCGGACTGCTGGCCGGGCTGGGCACGCTGCTGGTGCTGCTGTTCAACGGCGTGATCATCGGTTCAGTGGCAGGCCACCTGCAGCACATCGGCCATGGCGACCCGTTCTGGCGCTTCGTGGTCGGCCACGGCGCCTTCGAGCTGACTGCGATCGTGATCGCTGGCGGTGCCGGCCTGCAGCTGGGCATGAAGCTGCTGGCGCCGGGCCGGCGCAGCCGCCTGGATGCACTGGTCGACGGCGGCCGCATCGGCGCGCGGCTGTGCCTCGGCGTCGCCTTCATGCTGTTGGTGGCCGCCTTCATCGAAGCCTTCTGGTCATCGATCGCCGAAGTACCTGCATGGGGCAAGTTCAGCGTGGCCGGTGTGTTGTGGGCCGGCGTGCTGCTGTGGCTGTGGCGCGGCGGACGTGGAGCTGGCCATGCGCATTGACCACCTGGACGTGGCGCTGCGTGCCCGCAGTGGCTGGGAAGCGATGGAGCTCGGCACCGCGCTGTCCCGCCGTCACGCGCGCGCGCTGTGGGGCAGCTGGCTGCTGGCCAGTGCACCGCTGTTCGTGATCTTCAACGCGCTGGGCTGGTGGCTGGATGCCTTCGGCTGGGCCTGGCTGGCGATGTGGTGGTGCAAACCGCTGTTCGAACGTGCGCCGTTGTATGTGCTGTCGCGCGGCATCTTCGGTGAACCAGTCGGCACGCTGGCCGCGCTGCGTGCGCAACGTCACTGGGGCAACAGCGGCTTCTGGGGCTACCTGGGTTGGCGTCGTTTCAGCGTGCTGCGCAGCCTGTGCCTGCCGGTGAACCTGCTGGAAGGCAACACACCGGGCCAGCGCGGCCCACGTCGTCGTGCAGTGGCAGCCGGCGCAGCGGGCGCGGCACTGGTACTGACCGTGACCTGCATGGCGTTCGAAGCCGTGCTGGTGTCCGGCGCGATCGGTGCGGTGTTCATGTTCATGCCACTGGAGCTGATGTCCGAATCATGGCGCGCCGCATGGGACATGATCGGCCAGGACACACCCGCATGGGCACGGCTGGGCTTCAACCTCGCGTGCTGGCTGGCCTCGGTGCTGATCGGCCCGTTCTTCGTCGGTGCGGGCTTTGGCCTGTACTTGAACCGGCGCACGCAGATGGAAGCCTGGGATGTGGAGATCGCCCTGCGCCGCCTGCGCGAGCGGCTGCTGCCGGCGGCATCGACGCTGGCCCTGCTGCTGTGCCTGGCACTGCCGCTGGTCTCCGCACCGGTGCATGCGCAGGACACAGACGCCGAGCCCGAACGCGCCATGGGCAAGCCCAACGACCGTGGCATCGACGCCGAGGAAGGCGACGAAGCACCGACCATCGACCCGGGCAACACCCCGGCAACGATCTTCGGCGGTACGCCGGTGGACACCGCCGGTTTCCGTCAGGCAGTGAACCGCGCCTATCAAGACCCGCTGCAGCGCCCGACCCGCCAGGTCACCCGCTGGAAGCCGATCGAACAGGCCGAGGAAGAGAAGAAGGAAGACAAGCAGCTGCAGCGTGACACCAACAGCAACGGTGAACGCAAAGCACGCAAGGACGGCATCGCCTGGCTGGCGCGGCTGGCCGAATGGGGCCTGTGGGGGCTGCTCGGCGTCCTGCTGCTGGTGCTGCTGCTGACCGCACGGCTGTGGCTGCCGTGGCTGCGGGGCAGTGGCCGACGCAAGGCCGAGGCCGCACCGCCGGTGGTGGAGGAACAGGTGGAGTTGCCGGTGGTGCTGCCGCCGGACGTGGCCACCCAGGCCGGCCTGCTCTGGGACCAGGGCCGGCCGCGGCAGGCGCTGGCCCTTCTGTACCGCGCCAGCGTGCGCACGGTGGGCGAGCGCAGCGGTATCGCGCTTCCACCCGGTGCCACCGAAGCGCAATGCCTGCGCGCGTCGCGGCGCATGCCCGAGGCCAGCGACCGTGACCTGTTCGCGCGCATCGTGCGCATGTGGCAGTACGCCGCCTACGGTGGCCGCCTGCCCAGCCGCGCCGATTTCGATGCATTGGCCGATACGCTGCGCCAGCAGTACCGGTGGCAGGCATGAGCCCGCGCCTGTTCTGGTCGCTGCTGCTCGGTGCATTGGTGCTGGTCGGTGTACCGCTGACGATCCTTTACCTGCGCACGCATGAGCGGGTGACCGAGACCGTGCAGCTGCCGCCGCAGGGCGAAGCTGGCTACAACCCGCTGTACGTGCTCGGCCAGGCCCTGCGCGCCGACGGCATTGACGTGCACTCGCGGCCACGGCTGGAACTGCGGCAAATGACGCTGGGGCCGCACGACACGGTGGTGCTGCTGCAGGACAGCAGCGAACTGCCGCCGCCCGTCGCCAGCGCGCTGCTGGACTGGGTCGATGGGGGCGGCCACCTGCTGGTGCGGACGCCGCCACCGGCCGAGGACGATGCCGGCAGCACGCAGGGGCCCCTGCTGGATCAGCTGGGCGTGGACAGCCTGTTCCAGCGCAGCGACTGCCAGCCGTTCCATGTCGACGACGATCCTGGTCACGTTGAGTTCTGTGGAGGCCGCCGCTTCACCCTGGGTTTTGCCGCCAGTGCACAGGCCGAACGTCGCTGGGGCGGTGACCGTGACCTGGTGTTCGCGCGCCTGCGCCATGGCGAGGGCAAAGTGAGCGTGCTGGCGGACATGGAGTTCCTGCGCGGTGATGTCGACTCGCCTGCCGCGCGCCTGGCCGCGGCCGCCGGCGGTGCCAGCGATGGCCTGCACGACAAGGCTCACCGCGACCTGACCCGCTATCTGCTCGATCCGAACTACGGCAAGGGTGCGGTCTGGCTGATCTACGCCAGCCGCCCGCCGTCGCTGTGGTCGCGCATGTTCTACCAGGGCTGGCCACTGTGGGCGCCACTGCTGCTGGCCCTGCTGGGCTGGTTGTGGGGCCGCTCGCAGCGCTTCGGCAGCCTGCTGCCGTCACCGGTACTGGAACGCCGTTCGCTGCTGGAACACGTGCGTGCCAGTGGTGAACTGCTGCTGCGTTTCGGCCACGGTACGCGCCTGTACGAGGCCGTACTCGCCCTGTTCCTGCACCGCCTGCGCCTGCGCGCACCGGTTGCGGCCGCACTGGATGGTGCGCCACGCGATCAGGCCATCGCCGAGCTGCTGAAGTGGCCTCAAGGCCGCGTTGCCAGCGCGCTCACGCCCCCTCCGCCGCACGATTCCTCCGCCCTGCGCGAGCGCATCCGCTTGCTGCTCCAGATGAGATCCCTGCTATGACCGAAGTCCCCGAGCTGCCGGCGGCCGCCAACGCCCGCCTGATCGAACGCGTCGATGCCATCCGCACCGCCGTCGGACACGCCTTCATCGGCCAGGCCGATGTGCTGGACCAGATTCTGGTGGCCCTGCTGGCCGGCGGCCACGTGCTGATCGAAGGCGTGCCCGGGCTGGGCAAGACGTTGCTGGTGCGCGCGCTGGCCCAGGCCCTGGAGCTGGACTACGGTCGCGTGCAGTTCACCCCCGACCTGATGCCCAGCGACGTCAGCGGCCACGCGGTGTACGACCCGAAGAGCGAGAGCTTCAAGATCCGCCGCGGCCCGGTGTTCACCAATCTGCTGCTGGCCGATGAGATCAACCGTGCACCGGCCAAGACCCAGTCGGCGCTGCTGGAAGTGATGCAGGAAGGCCAGGTGACCATCGAAGGCAAGGCCTTCACCCTGGCGCCGCCGTTCATGGCGCTGGCCACGCAGAACCCGCTGGAGCAGGAGGGCACCTACCCGCTGCCGGAAGCGCAGCTGGACCGTTTCCTGCTGAAGGTGCTGATCGACTATCCGCAGCTGGAGGACGAGAAGCGCATGGTGACCGCGATCACCAGTGGTCGTGCTGCCAGCGATTTCGACCTGAGCCAGGTGCCGCGCGTGCTCGGTGCCGGCGAGTTGCTGGAACTGCAGCGTGCCACTGCGGCGATCACCGTCGATGACGAAGTGATCGACTACGCGGTGCGCATCGTTGCCGCCACCCGGCAGTGGCCGGGTATCGCGGTCGGTGCCGGCCCCCGTGGCAGCATCGCGCTGGTGCGTGCTTCGCGCGCGCAGGCGGTGCTGGCCGGCCGTGATTTCGTCACTCCGGATGATGTGCGCGACATCGCACGCCCGGCGCTGCGCCACCGCATCGCGCTGGCCCCGGAACTGCAGATCGAAGGCCAGGACGCCGACGACGTGCTGGGCGCGCTGCTGGCCAAGGTGGAAGCGCCGCGCCGATGAGGCCGGCCCCGCTGCTGCTGGCGCTGCTGCTGGCCTGGGCCGCCTCGGGTGGCCTGGTGCTGGGCGGGTTGCTGCCGCGCTGGAGCTGGGCGCTGGCGGCACTGGCGATTGCCGTGCCGGCGTTGATGGATCTGTGGCGGCAGTCGCGGCGTCCGTCGCCGCAGGTGCAACGCGAACTGCCCGAAGCGCTGGCACTGGGCGTGCGCCGCGATGCCGCGCTGCGGCTGCAGGCAGACACGTCGATGACGGTGCAGGTGTTCGACCTGGTGCCCGGCGGCTGGCCGCTGGAATCGCTGCCGCAGCGCGTGCGCCTGCAGGCCGGCAGCGCCTCCACCCTGCACTATCACCTGCACCCGCTGCAGCGTGGGCACTTCCGCTTTGAAGGCGTGCACCTGCGCATGCGCTCGCCGTGGCGCCTGTGGTGGCAGCAACGCACCCTGCCACCGGCGCTGGACGTGCGCGTCTACCCGAACTTCGTGCCGCTCACCCGCTTCGCGCTGTTCAGTGCGGACCAGGCCTCACGGCTGGTGGGTGCGCACGTGAAACGCCGGCGTGGCGAAGGCACCGACTTCCACCAGATGCGCGAGTACCGCGTGGGCGACAGCCTGCGCCAGCTCGACTGGAAGGCCACGGCACGGGCACGCAAACTGGTCTCGCGTGAGTACCAGGACGAGAAGAACCAGCAGCTGCTGCTGATGCTCGACAGTGGCCGGCGCATGCTGGCCAGCGAAGGCGGGCTCTCGCATTTCGACCACGCCTTGAACGCTTCGCTGGTGGTGGCGTACCTGGCGCTGCGCCAGGGCGACGCCGCCGGCCTGTTTGCTGCCGGTGGCGAGCGCCGCTGGGTGGCGCCGCAGCGTGGCATGGGCACGGTCGAGCACCTGTTGCGTGCCAGCTACGACCTGCAGCCGCGCGCGGTGGCCACCGACTACCTGGCCGCCGCCACCGAGGTATCGCTGCGCCAGCGTCGGCGCGCGCTGGTGATGCTGGTCAGCAACGTGCGCGACGAGGACATCGAAGACCTGCTGGCGGCAGTGCGCCTGCTGCAGCGGCGCCACCTGGTATGCGTGGCCAGCCTGCGCGAGCGCGAGCTGGACGGCGTGCTGGACAGCGAAGTGCAGACACTGGAAGACGCCACCCAGGCCGGTGCCGCCGCACTCTACCTGCAGCAGCGCGCGAAGGCGCACGAGGCACTGCGCAGCGAGAAGGTGATGGTGCTGGACGTGACCGCCGATGCCCTGCCCGCAGCGCTGGTGGAGCGCTACCTGGCAGTGAAGCGCGAAGGGTTGTTGTAGCCCTGCGCTTGACCGGAGCCGAGCGTGGGCTCGGCTCTACGGAACAACACGTGTAGAGCCGAGCCCATGCTCGGCTGCCGTATCAGCGCTCACCCAACAACCGCCGCTCCAACCGCTCCACCGCGCGCTGCAGCAGCACCCGGTTGCGGGCCAGCTTCATCCACTGCGGCAGGCGCGAGAACATGGATCGGTGATGGCCGCTGCCTTCGCGCAGTCTGGCCGCGGCGTAGTCGTGCAATGCCTGCAGGTGCTCGGCGTTATACGCCCACAGCAGGCCAGCCGAGGTTTTTTCCACCAACCTCAAAGGCAGGCCGAAGTCCGGGTCGATGGCTTCGTTGCCAAGCCACCGCGACCGGGTGACCTCGACATCGCTGCTGCGCCCACATTGGCTGCAGTCCGCAGCCATGGTCCGCAGCGGCGGGGTGGCACGGGCACGACGTACCTCGATGCGTACCCACTGGTGGCCGCAATAACCACACGGCCGGTAACCGCTGTAGCGCACCGGTCCTACCCAGTCTCCGGAGCCACAGCGGCTGCAACCGCAGCCGCCGTTCAATGCCTGGCTGCAACCCAGGCACCGGAAGCGGCGTGAATCAGGCGTACCTACCACCCAACCCGGCGTGTCACATCGATTGCAACGCACCGCCACCCGGTCTGCATAGCGCAGCAGAGAGTGACCGTCGTCCCGGTGGCGCCCTGCCACCATCAGACGTAGATCCGCGTCGGCGCCTCATCAACGATTGCGTGCGGCACGAAGCGCGCACTGTCGCGGGTGATCGCGCTGTCGTCCTCGCGGATACCGATGCCGCAGGCGTGGCCACCGATCACCCAGCTGCCGATCAGCGGGTAGCCGCCTTCGAAGCGGGTCAGCGGATGCGCGCGCTGGATGATCGCCGGGCCGTCGTAGGGACCGTCGCTGCGCTGGGTGCTGCCATCGGCCAGGTGCATCTCGATGTTCGCGCCTTCGCGCGAGAACAGCGGCTTGCGCACCCAGCCCGAGGCCAGCATGCTGCCGTCATCGAAGTGCGCTTCCAGCAGGTTCGGATGGCCCACGTTGCGCTGCCACAGCAGCGGCAGGATGCCCTTGTTGCTCAGCACCGCCTTCCACGCCGGTTCCAGCAGCTGCATGCCCGAACCGGGCAGCGCGCGACCGAATTCCTCGGCCATCAGGTCTTCCAGCGGGTACAGCTTGAACAGCGTGCCGATCACCGAATCATCCAGCGCGGTGAAGCGGCCGTCCTCGGACAGACCGATGTCCTCGATGGCGATGGCCTGGCCATGCAGGCCGGCCTGCGAGGCGCAGTCGCGCAGGTACTCGACCGTGCCACGGTCTTCCTCCGAACTGCCCACCGCGCTGAAGTACAGCGGCGGCGGCAGCTGTGAAGCCAGTTCGCCGAAACGCTCGACCAGCGCCTCGTGGATCGCATTGAACTGGTCGGCGTGCTGCGGCAGGCGACCGGCGTTGCGCTGGTCTTCCAGCCACTGCCACTGGAAGAAGCTGGCCTCGAACAGCGAGGTCGGCGTGTCGTAGTTCAGTTCGTACAGCTTGGCCGGGCCGGTACCGTCGTAGGCCAGGTCCAGGCGCCCGTACAGGTTTGGCTGGCGCTGGCGCCAGCTGTCGGCGATCCAGTCGCGGTAGTGCGACGGAATCGCCAGCTGGTCCATTAACCGTTCACTGGCGATGACATCGCCCACCAGGTCCAGCGCCATCTGGTGCAGCTCGGCGCTGGGGTCTTCGATGTCCTGTTCGATCTGGCGCAGGGTGAAGGCGTAGTACGCGCTTTCATCCCAGTACGGCTGGCCGTCGATGGTGTGGAAGCGGAAACCCGCCTCTTCCGCGCGTACCCGCCACTGGGCACGCTCGGCAATCCGGATGCGCTGCATGGGTCGATCAGCCGCCGTAGCTGCCGCTGGTGCTGCGGCGTGCGCTGGTGTTGCCGAAGCCACCACGGCTGGCAGTGACCGCACGGTTCGGCTCGCTGGTGACCGGCGCCAGGCCAGCCTTGCCGGCACCGATGCCGCTGGCGGTGTTCAGGCCACCGGTGCCGCCCGGTGCCGGGCGCGCCCAGCCAGCGTTCTTGTCCTGGTAAGCCGGTGCCGACGCCGGCGCCTGCGGGGCGAGGCCGCCGCGGTTGCTCAGCATCTGCGACATGAAGAAGCCCATCATCATCGGGCCGATGAACGAGGTACCCGCCGAAGTGTGCTGCTGCACGCACTGTTCCGGCTTGTAGTCCTTCTCGCAGGCTTCCTTGCTGGCGTACTTCGGCGCCGCATCGGCGGCCTGCTTCTGCGCTTCGGCGAAGGCATTGCGGCACGACGACGGATCGCCGGTGGCCTCGGTGCAGGCTTCCACCGAGGTGTACAGGCCTTCCTGCACCTTCACCTCCGGCTCCTTCTGGCAGGCGGTGAACAGCAGCGGCGCGGCGCTCATCAGCAGCAGCGCGGTGGTGCGGGAACGTTTCATGGCCTCATGCCCTGTCGACGGATCAATGCCCCAATGATGCCAAATCCGGGCCAGCAACCGGAATCGGCAAAGTGGGAAAGATGAACGGCCTTTCATTTTCGTCGTTCCCCATCATCCACGCGTGGCGTGGATCCATCGTGTCGACCAAGGTCGACACCTACCACGAGCAACGCAGAGCGCCGGCCCCGACAGATCGCGGGAAACTGTCGAAGGCGGGGTGGGTCCGCTGGCGGGGGTGTCCGCGGCATGGATGCCGCGGCCAAGCCCCCAAGGAAGGGTTTACGGCGTCCCCCGCCAGCGGACCCACGCCGCCTCCCGCAGGAAGCCCGCTGTTGCTTCGGCTGTTGCTTCGGCGGGTGCTTCGGCGGGTGCCGGGCGCAGCCCGGCCGGACCACCTCCGGTGGTTGCAGCAGCAACCGAAAAAATTGGCCATGATCGGCTGACTCCCACGTCGTACGGCCCGCCCGTTCCGCCAGCCATGCCCGAATACCGTTCCCGCACCTCCACCGCCGGCCGCAACATGGCCGGCGCCCGCGCCCTGTGGCGTGCCACCGGCATGAAGGACGGCGACTTCCACAAGCCGATCATCGCCATCGCCAACTCCTTCACCCAGTTCGTGCCCGGCCACGTGCACCTGAAGGACCTCGGCCAGCTGGTCGCGCGCGAGATCGAACAGGTCGGCGGCGTCGCCAAGGAATTCAACACCATCGCCGTGGACGACGGCATCGCGATGGGCCACGACGGCATGCTGTATTCGCTGCCCAGCCGCGAGATCATCGCCGACGCCGTGGAGTACATGGTCAACGCGCACTGTGCCGACGCACTGGTGTGCATCAGCAACTGCGACAAGATCACCCCCGGCATGCTGATGGCCGCGCTGCGCCTGAACATCCCGGTGGTGTTCGTGTCCGGCGGGCCGATGGAAGCGGGCAAGACCAAGCTGTCCGAGCACAAGCTGGACCTGGTCGATGCAATGGTGGTGGCCGCCGATGACAGCGCCTCCGACGAGAAGGTGGCCGCATTCGAGCGCAGCGCCTGCCCTACCTGCGGCTCCTGCTCGGGTATGTTCACCGCCAACTCGATGAACTGCCTGACCGAGGCGCTGGGCCTGTCACTGCCCGGCAACGGCACCACGTTGGCCACCCACGCCGACCGTGAGGCGCTGTTCCGCCGTGCCGGGCGCCTGATCGTCGAACTCTGCCATCGCTGGTATGGCGGCGAAGACCCGAGCGCGCTGCCGCGCGGCATCGCCACCCAGGCCGCGTTCGCCAATGCAATGACCCTGGATATCGCCATGGGCGGTTCCACCAACACCATCCTGCACCTGCTGGCCGCCGCGCAGGAAGCGGAGGTCGACTTCGACCTGACCCACATCGACGCGCTGTCGCGGCGCGTACCGCAGCTGTGCAAGGTGGCGCCGAATACGCCGAAGTACCACATCGAGGACGTGCACCGCGCCGGCGGCGTGTTCGGCATCCTCGGTGAACTGGAGCGCGCCGGCCTGCTCGAAACCACGGTGCCGACCGTACACAGCACCAGCCTGGCCGAAGCGCTGGAACGCTGGGACGTGGTGCGCAATGACAACGACACCCTGCACACCTTCTTCAAGGCAGGCCCGGCCGGCATTCCCACCCAGGAGGCCTTCAGCCAGGCCACGCGCTGGCCGACGCTGGACGTGGACCGCGCCGAAGGCTGCATCCGCTCGCTGCAGCACGCGTACTCACTGGAAGGCGGCCTCGCCGTGCTGCGCGGCAACCTGGCCGTCGATGGCTGCGTGGTGAAAACCGCCGGCGTGGACGAGTCGATCCACGTGTTCGAAGGCCCTGCGCGCGTCTATGAAAGCCAGGACGCGGCCGTCGCCGGCATCCTCGCCGACGAAGTGCAACCCGGCGAGGTGGTGGTGATCCGCTACGAAGGCCCGAAGGGTGGCCCGGGCATGCAGGAAATGCTGTACCCGACCAGCTATCTGAAGTCGAAGGGGCTGGGCAAACAGTGCGCGCTGCTCACGGATGGCCGCTTCTCCGGCGGCACCTCGGGCCTGTCGATCGGCCACGTCTCGCCGGAGGCCGCCAGCGGCGGTGTCATCGGCCTGGTGGAAGATGGCGACCGCATCCGCATCGACATCCCTGCCCGCCGCATCGATCTGCTGCTGGACGAGGCCGTGCTGGCCCAGCGCCGCAGCGACGCCGATGCGCGTGGTTGGAAGCCGCGCGAAGCACGCCCGCGCAAGGTCACCAGCGCACTGAAGGCCTACGCACTGCTGGCGACCAGCGCCGACAAGGGCGCCGTCCGCAACACCGCTCTGCTCGGCGATTGATGAAGAGGGGTCGGATCCCTTTCGCAGAAAGGGCTCCGACCCCGGCACAGCATTCCAGTCACTGTGGGTCGCAATGATGGTCCAGCCGTCATGTGACTCGCCGCGCGTGCAATCGCGCCGTGACAGTCCGATCTTCGAGGTTGCCGGCCAGCGGCCGGCACTACCCGGACGATCTGCTACGGTGCCGGGGTACTCACTGACACGGAGGTTGTGATGACGTTGCTTTCGCTTGCCCTGGCCGCTGCGCTGGGCGCCGCACCCGAACCGTCGAAGGCGCCGGACTGCAGCTACGACCGCGATGCGATGCTGGCGATGGAACCGGATGCGTTCGACCAGGACCTGGAAGGCGGCTGGCGACCGCTGGCCGAGCGCGGTTGCCAGCGCGAAGCGGCCGATCTGCTTGCCGCCTACAGCGCCCTGCCCAAGGCGGCGGGCAACACCACCATCATCTGGCACGAAGGCCAGCTGCGCGCCGAGCTCGGGCAGACGGCCCAGGCGATTGCGCTGATGCAACGCACCTACAAGCCTAAGGACAAGGATCCCGGTTACTGGAATGCCTACGTGGACGGCACGGTTGCGTTCCTGCAGCACGACCGTGCGGCACTGGAAAAGGCCCGCGCGGCGCTGGTCGCGATTCCCACACCGGAGGGTTTCGCCGGGGCGTTGAAGGATGGGCGCTACCACTTCACGACCGCAGGCGGGCAGAAGGTGGATGTGGCCTGGCCACCGAACCTGGACGTGCTCGATGGCTTCCTGCGCTGCTTTGATCGCGATTACCACAACGCCTATGGCAACCAGGCCTGCCGGAAGCCGGAGGGCGGTTGAGCGACAGCGTGCGTGGTGGGGTCAGCCGATCACACGCTTGAACGGCGGCAGCGCGTCGATGATGCGCTTGCCGTAGCGGCGGGTCAGCAGCCGCGAATCAAGGATGACCACGCGGCCGGTGTCGGTGGAAGTGCGGATCAGGCGGCCGGCGAACTGGGTCAACGTGCGCAGCGCATGCGGAATGGCGATCAGGTTGAAGGCGTTCAGCCCCCGCCCTTCAAACCATTCGCTGAGCGTGGCGGTCTGCGGGTCGGTCGGCACCGCGAACGGCACCTGGGTGATCACCACCGTGGTGCAGGCTTCACCTGGCAGGTCGAGGCCTTCGCCGAACGAATTCAGCCCGAACAGCACCGAGCCCTCACCCGCCGCGACACGGCGCAGGTGTTCATCGATCAGCCGCGTCTTGGACATCTCGCCCTGCACCAGCACCTGCTTGCGGCGCGCGGCCGACATCAGGCCAGCCACCTTTTCCATCTTCCAGCGCGAGGTGAACAGCACCATCGAGCCCTTGGCCCAATCCAGCTCGGTGTCGAGGTAGCGTGCCACTTCGCGCGGATGGCCTTCGCGGTCATCCGGCGTGACCGGGAACTTCGGCACGATCAGCTCGGCCTGGTTGGGCAGGTCGAACGGCGACGACAGCGAAACCATCTCGGCCTCTTCGGGAATGCCGTTGTCGATCGCCAGCGATTGGAAATCGCCACCGCCGGTCAGCGTCGCCGAGGTCATCACCACCGAATCCACTTCATCCCACAGCAGCTTGCGCAGCACGTGCGCGGCCGACACCGGCGAGCCGTGCAGCACCAGGTCGCCGTCGCGGGTGGCGGTGACCCAGCGCGCCATCGGCGGCGCGCCGTCCTTGTCCTCGCGGCGCCAGGCCTGCCACAGGTTGTACTGCTGCTCGATCATTTCCAGCGCCATGCCCAGGTTGCGCTGCAGGCGCTCGCGCGCGGCATCGTCCGGCTTGCCCTTGGCGACCTGCGCGGTGGCGGCATGCGCCCAGTTGTAGAGGCTGCGGGTCTCGTCAGCCAGCGCCTCGATCGGCTCGCGCCAGGCGTCGGGCAGTCGCCCATTGGCCGCGCGCCACATCGGCTCTTCGTCCGCCGGCGCCGGCATCCACACGCGCTCGATATGATCGCGGAACGCGCGCAGCTGCTTGGCCACGTTGCTGGCCACTTCGATCGCTTCGTTGGGCAGCAGGTTGCCGAGGCGGTCCTTGTCGACCGCGCGGTAGGCACCGGCGATCAGGATCTGCAGGCGGCCGGTGCGCTTGGCCATTTCATCCAGCGCCAGGCTGGCCGCGCCCTGGTCGATCGCCACGTTGCCGATGTGATGGCCTTCGTCCAGCACCAGCAGCATGTCCGACGGCGGCGCGATCAACGGCTGGCCGTTGTCGCTGTCGCCGATCGACAGCGCCGACAGCAGCAGCGCGTGGTTGGTGACCACGATCTGCGCATCGCGCACCGTGTTGCGCGAACGCAGCACCGCACACTGCGCCGAATAGGCACAGCGGCGCCCGGCGCAGCCCGAGGCCGGCGTGGTGATGCGGCTGCGCAGGCCGGGGCTGATGGTCTCCGGTGCGTTGTCGATGTCGCCATCCCAGCTGCCGCTGGTGAAGGCGTCGGTCAGGCGCTTGGCGATGTCCATTTCGATCGGCGCCAGCGGCCGATCAAACAGCGGCGCGTCATCCTCGAACATGCCGCCCTGCGAGCCCTCACCCTGTGCCTCGGCAGCATTGCGCGTGCACAGATAGCGGGTGCGGCCCTTGGCCAGCGCCACGGTCGCTTCCAGGCCGGTGGCCTTGAGGAAATTCGGAATGTCGCGCTCGACCAGCTGCGACTGCAGCGCCACGGTGCCGGTGCTGATCACCAGCTTTTTCTTGCTGGCCAGCGCGATCGGTACACCTGCGGTGAGGTAGCCCAGACTCTTGCCGACGCCGGTGGGCGCCTCGACCACGCCGACGCCGCCACTTTTCGACAGCGCACGCGACACCACACCGATCATCTGGCTCTGCGAGCGGCGGGTGGAGAAGCCGGGAGTATTGGCCTGCAGCGTGGTGTACGCCTTGCGGATCGCGTCCTTCAAGGCGTCATCAAGCGTGCGCGGAGCGGCGACGGTTTCGGTCACGCCGGGAAGTACCGTGGCTGGATCAGGCCGGTCATTGTCGCATGGCCGGCCACGTTCACCGCCGCTGGCACCCTGAACGGGCCAGCGACGACGCCTGGCGGCGGTCACGGTCCGGTGGCCGGACCGCTCAGGGGCCAGATACGCCCGGCATGGCCCGGCGCGACCGGTCAGGCCGCCGGGATCGTACGGCTACGCAGCAGGCGCACCAGTGCCCACACCAGCAGCACCACGCCGATGGCCTCGACCATCGCCAGCGCGAAGTGCAGCACGCCGAGGATGGTGCCGATGCCCGACACGGCGCCGAAGTTACCGCTGCTGACCAGCCACATCGGCAGGATGCCCGCTGCCAGGCCGCCAAGACTGGACAGCAGCAACAGCAGCAGGCCGGCCAGGGCGCCGGTGCGGGTGGCATCGCGCGGCGCGCCGACCACCCAGACCAGGCCGATGCACAGCGCGATCAGCACCGGCAGGCGCACGCCCACCATGCTCAGCACGGTCACCAGCAGGGTTGTGCCGTCCATCGATCAGTCCTCGCCGGCCAGCACGGCCGAGCCCTGCCGCAGCGACTGGTAGACCTCATCGGTCTGCGGGCGCACGCCATGCCACTGCAGGAAGCTCTCGGCGGCCTGTTCGACCAGCATGCCCAGCCCATCCACGGTATTGCGGCAGTTCGACGCGCGTGCCCAGGCCAGGAAGGCGATGGCAGCCTCGCCGTAGTTGAGGTCGACGGCGGTGGTCATCGAGTTGACCAGCGACAGCGGCAGCTTGAACTCGACGTCGCGGTCGCGGCCGGCCGAGGTGGCATTGACGATCAGCTCGAAGTCACCCAGGTCACGCAGGTCTTCCCAGTAGCGGCTGATCGCGCGGCCCGGTTCGCCCATCGCGTCGATCAGTTCATCGGCGCGTTCCGGTGTGCGGTTGACCACCACCAGCTCGGTGATGCCGGCATCGAGCAGCGCCGGCGCGACGCTGCGCGCGGAACCGCCGGCGCCGATCAGCAGCACGCGGCGGCCACGCAGGTCCAGGCCATGGCGGTCGGTCAGGTCACGCACCAGGCCGATGCCATCGGTGGTATCGCCGTGCCAGCGGTCGCCCTTGCGCAGCAGCGTGTTGACCGAGCCGGCGCGGCGCGCGCGCGCGGTCAGGGTGGTGCACACCGAGAACGCGGCTTCCTTGTGCGGCGAGGTGACGTTGGCACCGACACCGCCTTCGGCGGCGAAGGCTTCCAGGCCGGCCAGGAACGCATCAGGGGCCAGGTCGATTGCACGGTAGTCGATGCTGATGCCTTCCTGGCGACCGAACGTCGCGTGGATCTGCGGCGACTTCGAGTGGGCAACGGGGTGTCCGAAGACGGCGTAACGGTCGGTCATGGAATCCTCAAGCTGGCTAGACTGATGCTCTTTCGTGCACGGACCCGGATGATGCGCATCACCCCGCCCCTGCTGGTGCTTGCCGCCAGTCTACTCTCTGCCCCCGTGGCGATGGCGTTGAACGAGTACGGCATCGAAGGCATGGGCGTGGTCTCCACCCGTGCCGACGAGGGCCGCGCCACGATCAGCGCCGATGGCCAGCGCATCGTGTTCGCACGCCGCGGCGAGGCGGGCTGGGGCCTGTGGCAGGCGCGCGTGGTCGAGGGCCGCTGGCAGCAGGCGCAGGCGCTGCCGGTGGGCGTGGCCGGCGAGGCCCGCGATCCCTACTTCAGCCGTGATGGCCGCTGGCTGCTGTTCGCGGCCGGCCGCGAGGGCAGGCTGGCGCTGTACCGCGCCGCACTCTCCGCCGATGGCCAGCTGGGCAAGGCGCAGCCTTTGGCGGGCGACGGTGACCGCCGCGAAGAGCGCGGACCAGCCCTGAGCGTGGATGGCAAGCGGCTGTTGTTCGCCCGCCAGCAGGGGCGTGGTGCCGGCTGGGACCTGCTCGTGGCGACGCTGGACGCGCAGGGCGTGCGTGGCCCGGCAACCGCACTGACCGCCTTGAACAGCGGCGACGACGAGACCGACGGCGACTGGCTGGGCAACGACGGCGCGGTGGTGTTCAGCCGCGGCAGCGGCACGACCGCACAGGTGTGGAGCAGCGGCTGCGCGTGGAGTGGCGCGGCCCTGCAGCCGTTGGGACTGTCATTCAACCAGGCCGGCGGCTGGACCGGCGCGCCGGTGATCGACAACGCCAAGCCGGGCGAGATGATGGTTGCCAGCAGTGCGGCGAAGGCGCCACGTGCCGGTGGCGTGGATGTGTACCGGTTGGCGGTGCCGAAGGTGGCGGCGGTGGCTGGGTGCGTGCCAGGCGCGCGGTAACGGCAGACGCCAACCAAGGTTGGCGACTACCAGGGCGATGGAGGTGCCAGGTGCGTGCGATAGATCCACGCGATGCGTAGATGATCGCGGGGTAGGTGCCGACCTTGGTCGGCACGCCAAGGTGCCAACCAAGGTTGGCACCCACCCGTCAGCGAGACAACACCTTGGCGCGCTGCTGCTCGTACTCCAGCTCACTCAGCTGGCCGTTGTCCTTGCGCTGGTTCAACGCGGCCAGCTCGGCCTGCACGCTGTCCGGCAGCGCCTGCTCACGGGCCACGTGGCGGGCAGCGGAGAGCTGTTCCGGCGGGCGCTTGCCGGCCCGCCAGGCGGCGATGAAGACACCGACGATGATGGCGCCGAACACCAGTGTTCCGGTGCCCCAGATCAGCCATTGCATCCATCCCAGTTCGGGTGCCATCGCAGTCCTCCGTCTATCGTGTCGCTATTGTCAGCGCTCGCGCAGCCATCGCGCCACCTGCGGCGCGAAATAGGTCAGTACGCCGTCGGCGCCGGCCCGCTTGAAGCCCAGCAGCGACTCCAGCACGCAGGCGCGTTCGTCCAGCCAGCCGTTGGCGAAGGCGGCCTTCATCATCGCGTACTCGCCACTCACCTGATAGGCGAAGGTCGGCACACCGAATGTCTCCTTCACCCGGCGCACCAGGTCCAGGTACGGCATGCCCGGCTTGACCATCACCATGTCGGCGCCCTCTTCCAGGTCCAGCGCGATCTCGCGCAGGGCCTCGTCGCCGTTGGCCGGGTCCATCTGGTAGGTCTTCTTGTCGGCCTTGCCGAGGCTGGCCGCGCTACCCACCGCATCACGGAACGGGCCGTAGAACGCCGAGGCGTACTTGGCCGAGTAGGCCATGATGCGCACGTTGATGTGGTTGTCGGCATCCAGCGCACGGCGGATCGCGCCGATGCGGCCGTCCATCATGTCCGACGGCGAGACGATGTCGACCCCGGCTTCGGCGTGCGACACCGACTGCTTGACCAGCGCTTCCACGGTGATGTCGTTCAGCACGTAGCCCTTGTCATCGATGATGCCGTCCTGGCCGTGGGTGGTGTACGGGTCCAGCGCCACGTCGGTCATCACGCCCAGCTCCGGGAAGCGCGACTTCAGCGCGCGGATCGCACGCTGCGCCAGGCCGTCCTCGGCCCAGGCGGCCGATGCATCCAGCGACTTCAGCGACGGGTCGATCACCGGGAACAGGTCGATCACCGGAATGCCCAGCTCCAGCGCCTCTTCGGCAACCTTCAGCAGTTCTTCGATCGACAGCCGCTCCACGCCCGGCATCGACGGCACTGCGGTGCGGCCGGCCAGTTCGTGCACGAACACCGGGTAGATCAGGTCGTCGGTGGTCAGCGTGTTCTCGCGCATCAGGCGGCGCGAGAACTCGTCGTGGCGCATGCGGCGCGGGCGGTACAGCGGGTGGGACATGGCAGGCTCCGAGGAGTGGCTATTGCAACAGGTAGCCCTGCGGCAGCAGGGGTTCGGGCAACGGGCGTTCGCCGAGCGCATCGAGCTGGTCGATCTCGATCGTGCGCACCAGCGCGTCCAGCGGCAGATCGTTCGGCTCAAGGCCGAAGGGGTCTTCCATTTCTTCGCCCAGCTGGTCCAGGCCGAAGAAGGCATAAGCCAGCACCGCCGACAGCACCGGCGTGCCCCAGCCCAGCGAACTGGCCAGGCCGAACGGCAGCAGCACGCAGAACATCCACGCGCAGCGGTGCAGCAGCAGGGTGTAGGCGAACGGCAGCGGCGTGGTGAGGATGCGCTCGCAGCCGGCCTGGATCGACGACATCGCGTGCAGGCGCTCTTCCAGCTGGGTGTAGAGGATCGGATCGAGCTCACCGCTGCGCAGCGCCTGGGCCAGTTCGGCGGCGATCATCGCCAGCAGCGCGTCGGGCACGTTCTCGCGCTGGCCCAGCTGTTCGCGCTGGCGCTTGTCCAGCCACGGCAGGGCCATCAGCGCCACGATGCGCCCACGCAGGCGCCCGGCCAGGGCGTGGGCGAACGCGGTGGTGACGTAGGCGATGCGGCGACGGCGGCCGGTGTCATCGGCCAGCAGCAGGTTCACCTGGCGGGCCAGCGAACGCGATTCGTAGACCAGCTGGCCCCACAGCTTGCGGCCTTCCCACCAGCGCTCGTAGCAGGCGCTGTTGCGGAAGCTGAGGAAGATCGACAGCACCAAGCCGAGCAGCGTGAACGGCGTGACCGACACGCGTTCGATGCCGGTCGGCGGCGCCAGTTCCACCACCGCAGCCACGGCGATGGACAGGATCAGGATGGCCAGCACCTTGGGCGCGATCGCTTTGACGATCGAACCGCGCAGGATGTACAGCAGTTGCCAGCCGTGGGGACGGGGTCGGATGATCATGGGGCAGCCGCGCCGGGCGCGGATTCACAGGCACGCGGGGGGCTCGCGCAGCCATTCATTGTACGCCCCCGCCCGGCCATCGGCCGTGCGCCTGCGACGCCCTGTCGCACCCGGGCGCGGGCTCAGATGACGCCACCACCCAGGCCGAGGCGGAGGATGCCCACCACCACCACGATGCCGTTCAGGACCAGGCCGGCCCAGGCCCGGCCACGCTTGCTCGGGTGGGTGAACAGGATGCCCAGCGCGGCGATGACCGCGCCCACCGCAGCGAACGGGATAAGGAACCAGTTGCCCCAGCCGAGCAGTGGAATCAGCGCCAGGATCATCCACAACAGCGCCAGTACGCCCCACAACAGACTGATCACGCCCATGCCACTCTCCCGCAGTTGGTTCCTGCCCCAACCATAGACGTTCCCGCTGCCGTCGCCTACTGCCGTTGGCGGGGCTGTCACCCCCGGCGTGCTAGCGTGCTGCCGTGCGTGCCCTGGCCCGGGTGTTGGCGCCGATTCAGAGTGGCCCGCCGATGATCGCAACCAGTCCTACAGGGGTCGTGCCATGAACATCCGTTGGGCCGCGTTGGCGGCCATCCTGCTGGTCGCCGCCGGCTGTGCCAGCACCTCCAAGGTGATGCTGGGCCGCGCCCGCGCACCCATCGATCCGGCACTGGTGCAGATCTATTCGACGCCTCCGGCCGGTTCCCAGGAAATCGCCCAGCTGGAATCGGCGTCCGCCGTCGGCTTCGGCACACAGGGCCAGACCGATGCCGCCGTGGCACGCCTGAAGCGTGAGGCCGCCGCGCTGGGCGCCAATGGCGTGGTGCTGATGGGCGTGGGCAGCAGTGGCTCGCCGGTGGGCATGTCGGTGGGCGCCGGCACGTTCGGCTCGCATGTGGGTGGCGGCGTCGGCATCGGTATTCCGACCACGCAGAAGCGCGCCGCCGGCGTCGCGATCTGGGTGCCGAATCCGGCACCGCCGGCGCGATTGCCGACACAGGTGATTACCCCGCAGCGGTGAGGCGGCAGCGTCACCGCGGGTAGCGCCGGGCCATGCCCGGCGTCTCTCCCGCTGCGCTCGCCGGGCATGGCCCGGCGCTACCGATTATTTCTGCCGGTACTTCGGCACGAACACCTTGTTCACCGCATCAGCCAGCTGGTCCGGCGGCAGCAGGCCCTGGTCGAGCAGGAAGTTGTTGAACGCAAGGCGGTCGAACTTCGCACCCAGTGCCAGCTCGGTCTGCATGCGCAGTTCCAGGATGCGGGTGTAGCCGTAGAAGTAGCTGCCGGCCTGGCCCGGCATGCGCACCATGTAGCGGTCCAGTTCCTGGGTGGCCATTGCCTTGGACAGGCCGACCTGCTCCATCAGCACGCGCTCGCCGTTGGCGCGGTCGGTCAGGCCCAGGTTGAGCATCGGGTCCAGCATCGCGCGCGCGGCGCGCAGCAGGCGGAACTGCAGGGCGATCATCTGACCGTCCAGCGGTTCGTAGGGCACCATCTCGGCCTCGGCATACAGTGCCCAGCCTTCCACGTTCACCGAATTGAACGCGAACATGGTGCGTGCCAGCGACACGCCACGCTCGACCATCGCGGTGAACTGGAGCTCGTGGCCGGGGCGGCCTTCATGCGCGCTCAGCGTCCATGCTGCCGCACCGAAGTTGAAGTCGTCGTACTGCGCGCCCGGGCCCGCTGCCGGGTTGCCCAGCGGCAGCACGAAGGTGCCCTGCTGCCCGGTGTTGTTGACCAGCGGCGCCGGCAGGAAATGCGGCGCGGGACTGGCCGCGCTCTCGGCGGCCGAACCCAGGCGCATCTGCATGGCGCGCTGGGGCACGTCGACGATGGCATGCTCGCGGATCAGCGGATCGATCGCGTCGATCACCTTGCGGTAGTGGCCTTCCAGATGGTCGTCGGCGATCTTGTCGGCCTTCAGCGCGCGGATCACCGCCACCGGGTCGCTCGGGTCGGCCACCTTCAGGCCCTTGTCCTTCACCACCAGCGGCGCCAGCTGCTGCATCGCCGAGCGGGTTTCCATGAACTCCAGCTGCGCGCGCTGCATCAGCAGCTTCGGGTCGATGTCGATGCCGACCTGCTTGAGCTGGTAGGCGTACAGCGGCGCCGGCAGGCGCGCATCGGTGCGTGCCTTCGGCAGCACGTCCTTGCGGGTCCAGGCGGCGTAGTCCTTCATCTGCCCGGCCAGGGCCTTCATTGCTTCATCGGTACCGGCGATCTGGTACTTCTTCAGCAGCGACTCGATACCGGTGATGTAGGTCTCGACGTTGTCCAGCGACTGCTGCACTTCGATCTTGGTCGGCTGCAGCAGGCTGGTGTCCTTCAGGCGCTCTTCATAGCGCTGGCGGGCCAGCGTGGTGAAGGCGGTGCCGCCCGGCTGCAGGCCGGCATAGGCCTTGAGGCGGTCGATCGCCTTGGCCCGGCGCTCGGCCGGCACCTGGTCGGACAGCAGCAGGTTGAGGCCGCTGAACACGGTCTGCGGCGCATCACTCCACGGCAGCAGGTATTTCTCGTTGAGCTCGCTGCCTTCGATGTTCTGGCTGGCGGCGTGGATCATGATCTCCAGGTCCTGGCGGACGTTGGGATCCTTCTCGGTGGCCAGCTTTGCCTTGAGTTCATCGCGGGCTTTGGCCATCGCGGCGCGATAGCGCTTGCCGTTGTCCGGGCCAAGGTCTGCGACCTTGTCGTCGTAGCCGGGAACGCCGAAGAAGCCGGTTTCCTCCGGCTGGAACGGGCCTTGTGCATCAAGCAGGATCTGCGCCAGTGCATTGCTGCGGGCAACCCAGGCCGGGCTGGCCGGGGTAGCGGCCTTGGCGGCGGGTGCGGCCAGCGCCGGTGGCGCAGACAGCAGCGGTGCGGCAGTCAGGGCCAGGGCAACGGCGAACGCAATCGGCTTCATGGTGCACTCCAGGACGGGGTTGCCCGCACCCTACGCGCTCACGGCGATGGCGACAATCGGCGGGAAGTCATGGCGGCTGGTTGTGCAGCCGGGGCTCCGCGGAAGCCTGCCGGCGTAGAGTCGACTGTCAGTCGACTATCGCGCGCAGCGCGGGGGTTTCGCTATCTGACCGAAGAGCAGTCGACTGACAGTCGACTCTACCCGGTCGACGTCCCGCAGTCGCCTGCCCGGGGAGGTCACAACGCGGCGGTCAGCGGGCATTCGCCGCGATCACGGCAGGCCTGCAGCTCGCACTCCTGCGCAGCCTCATCATCATCCAGCGCCGTCAGGTCGAAGGTCTGCTTGTCTTCGGCCAGCACGTACATCACCGGGTAGTCCCAGACATCGTCACGACGGATGCCCTGCACGAACAACCGCCCGCGTGCCTGCGGCCCTTCCAGCGCAACGGTCAGGCCAACGTCGCGCTGGCCGTTGATGGCGGTCTGCATGCTGCCCAGCGGCATCGATTCGATATGCAGCGGCTCGCCGAAGGCTTCCACCAGTTCGATGCTGCAGCCCGCGCGGCGCAACGCTTCGCGCATCGGTGGACTTTCGCGTGCCGCCTCGCTCCAGCGCAACAGGCTCCAGGTCACCACGCCACCGGCGCCACCCAGCACCAACACCACCGTCAGCGGCATCGCCCAGCGCCAGTGGCGGCGCCACCATCCGGTGGACGTCTGGCGATGGGCGGGAATCGGCGGTGGCAGGGTCATCGGCGGGCTCCTTCCCGGTTGCGGATCAGGGTTTCAGGCAGCGTCCCAGGAAGGCTTCGGCCACGCGGTAGCGATGCAGGGCATCGGCGCCCGACAGGCCATGCTTGGCACCCGGGTAGGTCATCAGCTCGAACGGCTGTGCACGCTTCTGCAGCGCGCTCATCAGGCTGGTCGAGTTGGTGAACAGCACGTTGTCGTCGGCCATGCCGTGGATCAGCAGCAGCGGCGAGCGCAGGCCATCGATATGGGTCAGCACGCGCGCTTCGCGATAACCGGCTTCATTGCGTGCCGGCAGATCCATGTAGCGTTCGGTGTAGTGGCTGTCGTACAGGCCCCAGTCGGTCACCGGCGCACCGGCCACGCCGCAGGCGTACTGGTTCGAGGCCTTGGCCAGCAGCATCAGGGTCATGTAACCGCCGTTGGACCAGCCCTGCACGCCAATGCGCGCCGGGTCCACCCACGGCTGCTGCTTGAGCCAGGCCACGCCGCGCAGCTGGTCGGTCACTTCCACCGTGCCCTGCTTCCCGTACAGCGCACCACCGAAGTCGCGGCCGCGACGCGGGGTGCCGCGGTTGTCCAGCGAGAACACCACGTAGCCCTGCTGGGCCAGGTACTGGTTGAACAGGTGATCACCGCGGCCGGGCCAACTGTCGGTGACGGTCTGGCTGGCCGGGCCGCCATAGACATACACCGCCACCGGGTAGCGCTTGGACGGATCAAACCCGGCCGGCTTGATCAGGCTGTAGTTCAGTGGGGTCTTGCCATCGGCGGCGGTCAGCGTGCCGAACTCGACCGGGCGCTGCGCGTCGCGGTAGCGCGCATACGGGTGCTTGGGATCGGCCAGGTCGTTCTCCACCAGCGTAGCGATCTTCTCGCCATTGGCGCGGAACAGCTCGATCTGCGGCGGCGTGGTGCTGTTGGACCAGCTGTCGACATAGACGCTGGCATTGCGGGCGAACGTGGCGCTGTGCATGCCCGGTGCCTTGGACAGGCGCAGGGGCTCGCCGCCCTGCAGCGATACCGCGTAGATCTGGCTTTCGCGCGAGGTTTCGATGCCGGCGCGGAAGTAGGCCTTGCCAGCCTTCTCATCAACCGCCAGCAGTTCGTCCACCGGCCAGTTGCCGTGGGTCAGCGCGGTGGTCTTGCCCTTGCTGTCGATGCGGTACAGGTGCTGGAAGCCGGTACGCTCGGACGACCACAGCACGCTGCCGTCTTCCAGGAAGCGCAGGCTGTTATGCAGCGGCACCCAGGTCGGGCTGGTCTCGTGGGCGAGCACGCGCTGGCGGTTGGAGTCGAGCGCCACTTCCACCAGGTCCAGCTGCTTCTGGTCACGCGACTGGCGCTGGAAACTCAGGTGCTGCGGATCGCGCCAATCGACGCGGGCCAGGTAGATATCCTGTTCCCTGCCGAGGTCGACCCAGCGCGGCTGCGCATCGGCGGCCGGTGCGATCACGCCCAGCTGCACGCGCACGTTGGCGTCGCCGGCGGCCGGGTAACGCTGCTCGATCACGTCGGTGCGGTCGGCATAGACCTCGTAGCGCTTCTGTACCGGCACCGGCGATTCATCGATGCGGGCAAAGGCAATGGCCGAATCATCCGGCGCCCACCAGTAGCCGGTGTGGCGATCCATCTCCTCGTCGGCGACGAACTCGGCCACGCCGTTGCCGATGGTGGTGCTGCCGTCGTGGGTCAGCTGCAGCTGCTTGCCATTGGCCAGGTCGATCACCCACAGGTTGCGGCCGCGGATGAAGCTGACGAAACCGCCCTTGGGCGACAGCTTGGCGTCGGTGGCGAAACCTTCACCGTGGGTCAGCTGGCGCACGGCCGCCTGGCCCTGCTGCTTGAGGTCGTACAGGTAGAGTTCGCCGCCCAGCGGGAACAGCAGGCGCTGCGCGTCCGGCGACCACTGGTAATCAACGATGCCGGTCATCGCGGCGATGCGCTGGCGCTCGCGGCGTGCCTTTTCCTCGTCGCTGAGGGTCTCGGTGCCGGGCAGCACCACCTTGGAATCAACCAGCAGCCGGGTCTGGCCGCTACCGATGTCGTAGGTCCACAGGTCCAGCTGGTTTCGGTCGCTGTCCTTGCCGCGCAGGAAGCTGACCTGCGATCCGTCCGGTGCCACCTTGGGCTTCATCAAGGTCGGGCCGGACAGCGGCAGCGGACCGGTGATGGCTTCCAGGGTCAGCTTTTCAGCGTGGGCAGCGGTTGTGGTGGCAAGCATGAGGGCGAGCGAAGCGAACAGGTGGCGCATGGAGGATCCCGGCAAACGGCAGGTCCGCCTCCACGCGGGGCGCGGGACGGTCGTCCCCCCATCCTAACCAAGCCCGTGCGGGAAGGCAGCATGACCTTCTGCCCATAAGGCGTGCGGACGAGTGCCGACCAAGGGTCGGCACCCACCACCCGTAGATCCACGTCACGCGTGAATGACGCCGTCCTGGTTCAACGCTGGCCGAACAGGTGCTTGCGCTCTTCGTCGCTGAGCGGCTTGCCGGCGTTGGGGTTCACCTGCTGGCGCAGGGCATAGGCGCGCTGGGTGGCCGGGCGTGCGGCAATCGCTTCATGCCAGCGCTTGAGGTTCGGGAACGCGGCGAAGTCCACCGGCAGCGTGTCGTAGGCGCCGACCCACGGGTAGCTGGCCATGTCGGCGATGGTGTACTCATCGCCGGCCAGGAAGGCGTGCTGGGCCAGGCGCTTGTCCATCACCCCGTGCAGGCGGCGCACCTCGTTGTCGTAGCGCTCGATGGCATAGGGAATCTTCTCCGGCGCGTACACGTTGAAGTGGCCCATCTGGCCACTCATCGGGCCCAGGCCCGCCATCTGCCAGAACAGCCATTCCAGGGTGGTCACGCGGCCACGCGCGTCGCTGGGCAGGAAGCGGCCGGTCTTCTCGGCCAGGTACAGCAGGATCGCGCCGGACTCGAACACACTCTGGGGAGCACCGCCATCGGCCGGGGCATGGTCGACGATGGCCGGCATCTTGTTGTTCGGCGAGATGGCCAGGAATTCCGGCTTGAACTGGTCGCCCGAACCGATGTTGACCGGGTGGATGCGGTACTCCAGGCCGGCTTCCTCCAACAGCAGGGTCACTTTGTGGCCGTTCGGGGTGGGCCAGTAATACAGGTCGATCATGGCGGCGGCTCGGGGTGCGGAAAGGAACCTGAAGTCTAGTGCGTGAGTTGGGTTGGCACCGTCATGGCGGGCCGGTAACCTCGCGGCTCCCCCGAAACGCACTGTCCTGCATGAGCCACAGTCCTCGTCCCTTGTCCCCGTTGTCCTCGCTGATCTTCGCCTCGCGCTGGCTGCAGCTGCCGCTGTACCTGGGCCTGATCCTTGCCCAGTGCGTCTACGTGTTCCTGTTCGGCAAGGAACTGTGGCACCTGCTGTCCCACTCGGTGTCGATGGGCGAACAGCAGATCATGCTGATCGTGCTGGGCCTGATCGACGTGGTGATGATCTCCAACCTGCTGGTGATGGTGATCGTCGGCGGCTATGAAACCTTCGTCTCGCGCCTGCGCCTGGAAGGCCATCCGGACCAGCCGGAATGGCTGAGCCACGTCAACGCCAGCGTGCTGAAGGTGAAGCTGGCGATGGCGATCATCGGCATCTCCTCGATCCACCTGCTGAAGACCTTCATCGCCACCAGCGCGTTGAAGGGACTGCCGCTGTGCAAACCGGAACAATGGGCAGCGGCAGTGTCTTCGGCGTCGACCAGTTTCTACAACGCTGGCGTCGATACCTGCACGACCATGACCCAGGAAGGTGTGCTGTGGCAGACCATCATCCACTGCGTGTTCATCCTGTCGGCGATCGGCATCGCCTGGACCGACAAGCTGATGTCCAACGGCCACAGCAAGTCGCACGACAAGGCACACGACCACTGAGGTCGCCGCCGGCCACGACATGATCACTGCGGCCCCACCCGGCCACCACCCCTTGTGCGGGGCGGTGGCCGGGATGCTAGATTGCATCCTCGCCGTTGCCGGCGGTGGCGTCGGGAAACGCCACCCTGCCGCGCCTGGACCACGGGTCCCGGCCATGCATATCAATGATTTACGTCACGTCGTCTTCTAGAGGGGAGCAGGATGTCGCACGTCTCAACGATCACCGCCGCGCGCCGGTGGCTGCCGGTTGCTTTGGCACTGGCGCTGGCCGCCTGCTCGGGCAAGGAAGAATCCGCAGCACCGGCTCCGGCCGCCGCCCCCACCGCCGCTGCACCGGCCGCACCGGTGGTCGCCGCCAAGGTGCAGTCGATGGGCACCGAGCAGCTGCGTGAGTCGGCCAGCCAGGCCCTGCGCGAGAACCGCATGTACGCGCCGGCCGGCGACAATGCCATCGAGTACTACCTCGCCCTGCGCGACAAGACCCCGGACGACGCCTCGGTGAAGAGCGCGCTGACCGACCTGCTGCCCTACACCCTGATCGCCGCCGAGCAGCACCTGGGCCGCGAGGACTACACCGAAGCACAGCGCCTGGTGGCACTGATCGAGAAGGTGGATGCCTCCGCGCCCGCCCTGCCGCGCCTGAAGGACGGTCTGTCCAAGGGCGTGGAAAACGCGGCCAAGCGCACCGAGACCGAAGCGGAGAAGGCAAAGAAGGACGCCGAGGAGCGCAGCAAGCAGCAGATCGAACAGCAGCGCCTGGCCGAACAACGCGCCAAGGAAGCCGACGCGGCCAAGCAGATCGCTGCCCAGCAGGACGCCGCACGCCGCGACAACGAACGCCAGGAAGCCGAGCGCCAGGCCGCCGCACGCCGCGAAGCCGAACAGAAGCAGCAGCAGGCCGCGGCCCAGCAGGCCAGCGCGGCGCGCCAGGCCGCGGCTGCCGCCGCGCCCACCCTGCGCCCGATCAGTACGCCGGCGCCGCGCTATCCGGCCGAGGCACTGCGTTCGGGAACGTCGGGCGAAGTGCTGGTGGAGATCACGGTCGGTACCGACGGCTCGGTGGTCAACGCCCGCGTGCTGCGCGCAACCTCCGGCCGCACCTTCGACCGCGAAGCCCTGAACGCAGTCAAGCGCTGGCGCTTCGAGCCGGTCAGCGCGCCGGTCACCACCCGCCGCACCCTGGTGTTCGCGCCAGGCGGCTGACCGCAGAAAAGGGGACGGAGGGGATTAAGTCGTTTCCGCCCCAAAATGACCACACGGCCCGGCATCTCCGGGCCGTGTCCGCTTCAGGAGAGGCTGTCAATCAGGCGTTGCAGTGCCGGATCGCGCGCGGCCAGCACCTGGAACAGGCCCAGCGCATGCAGGCCCGGCAGCAGCCCACGCAGATCTGCTTCGGCGGTGGCGCGGGTGGCGTCATCGCTGGCGGGGTCCTGCCAGTCACGGACGCTGGCGAGGAAGGCGCCCACGCTGCCCTTGCGCACGGTGAGCCCGTTTACCTGTACCTCGTTCTGGTGGTCGGGAAGGATGTCTTGGGGCTGCATCGGGGCGGCTCGTGTTGGAATGGGCGCCCAGTGTGGCGCGCGCGGATCGGCGCTTCTGCCGTATAACTGCCAATGGATATGGCAGATCAGACACCGACCGGCTTGATTGATCCGGCATTGGCGGACGCCGACGACGGCCCCATCGTGCTGGCCGGCCAGCTGCGCGTGCCCGGAAGGCGGCGCACCGCGCGCCACCAGCACGTGCGCGGCCAGTTGCTGGGTGCCCACCACGGCCTGCTGCGGATCGAGGCCGGCGACCTGCACTGGCTGCTGCCGGCGGGGCATGTTGCCTGGATACCGCCCTTGCTGCCCCACGCCCTGGTAGGGGCAGACGCATTCGATGGCTGGAGCCTGTACGTCCGCGCCGATGCCGGCCTGGATCTGCCGCCGCTGCCCCGCATTTTCCAACCCGATGTGCTGTTGCAGGCGGCGGTGACGCGGGCACTGCGCTGGCCGCATCAGGCACTGGACGCTGCGCAGGCACGCTTGGCCGGCGTCATCGCCGATGAGATCCGTGCCAGCACTCCCTTGCCACTTGCCCTGCCACAACCGCAGGATCGACGGTTGCGGCGGATCGCGGCGGCGCTGGCACGGTCGCCGGACGACCTTCGCAGCGTCGAAGCGTGGGCAGCCACCAGCGGACTGTCCAGCCGCAGTCTCGCCCGCCGTTGGCAGGCCGAAACTGGCATGACCTTGAGCCAGTGGCGGCAGCGCCTGCGCGTGCTGCTGTCACTGCCACGCCTGCTGGCAGGCGAACCCGTGATCAGCGTTGCGCTGTCAATGGGCTACGACACGCCCAGTTCGTTCATCGCCGTGTTCAAGCGCGAGATGGGTGTGACGCCTGCGCGGTATAGCGTGGAGTGACGCAATCAACACTCGCGCTGTATATCTTCGCGACCTAACCTGCCCGTTGGTCCATAGACGCACCCATATGAAGTACGACGACGCCAGCTGGCACTCTGACGGCGACTTCCCTGCCGATCTCTCCCCTGAGGCAGGCGCTACCCACATCGGAATGTATCTGGCGTGGCTGCTGCTACGGGGGATGGCGGGCGAAGAGCTGTTGGATGACATGCAGGAGGAGCTGGGAGCCTTGACCCGGCGTGCAATGACACCCGGTCAGTTCCTGCTGGTGTGTGATGGCAAGTTCCTTGATGAAATGATCAACGATGAGGCGAATGCATTCACGCTGGAGTACTACCAAGCGGATGACTGCCTGTATCCCGATGACTACATCGAATTGCTGGCAGACGATCTTCCTTCGCTGTACCACGTCGCCGATACCTGGGAAAACTTCGATCGACTGGCACCGGTGATCGCCCAGCGCTTCGCCGCTTGGCAGGCAGCACAATCCTGAAAACAACGAGGCCCGGAATGACCGGGCCTCGTTTCATATCCGCCGGGCATGGCCCGGCGCTACCCGTGGCGGTCAGCCAGAGATGGCCAGGCGCTCGTTGTGGTAGCGGCGCACAGCGGCGAACCACAGCATAGCGGCCAGGCCGAGGCTGGCACCGAGGTAGATCGCCCAGACCGTCGGGGTGATGGTCTCGTGGCGGATCACCTTCAGCAGCATCTGGTTCTGCGACAGGAACGGCACGGCGTACTGCCACATCTCGCTCTTCAGCGGATAGGCCACCAGGGCGTAGCCAGGCAGCATCGGCAGCAGCATCAGCCAGGTCATGTGGCTCTGCGCTTCCTTCATGCTCTTGGCCGCAGCCGACAGGAAGGTCAGCAGCGAGGTGCCGATCAGCAGCATCGGCAACATCACCAGCAGCATCTGCAGCATCGAGCCGACGTTCATGTTGAACTGGCGGCCGATGTTGCCGGGGGCGATCTGCGCGCTCACCTTGAACGCGACCAGGGTCAGCAGCAGCGACACGAAACCGACCACGCAGGCGGCGGCGATCTTGCCGCTGACGATCGCACTGCGCGAGCCCGGCGTGGCCAGCAAGGGTTCCAGTGACTGCCGCTCGCGCTCGCCGGCCGTGGCGTCCATCACCAGGTAGGCGCCACCGATGAACGAGGTCAGCGTCAGCAGTACCGGCAGCAGCATCGACAGGATCATGCCGCGCTTGGCCTCGGCACTGGCCAGGTCCTGGCGCGCCACGTCCAGCGGGCGTGCCACCTGTGCGTCGATGCCGCGTGCCATCAGGCGCAAGGCACCGACCTGGCCGTTGTAGGTGGCCAGCGCCGCCTCCAGGCGTGCACTGGGTACTTCGGCCGCGCGACGCGTGCTGTCCTTGATCACCTCCACCAGCGCTGGCTTGCCCTCGGCCCAGTCCTTGCCGAACTCATCGCTGATGCGCAGCGCCACATCGATGTCCTGGGTGCGGATGGCCTCGGCCAGGTCCTTCGGTGCCGGTGCGGTGTTCAGCCCCTGCGCGGCGAGGAAGCGCACCAGGTTCGGCGCGTTGTCCGCACCGATGGTCGGAATCTGCAGCGGTTGTTCGATCTGGGTGCGCACCCGGCTCTCGGCCAGCTTGCCCATGCCCAGCAGCAGCACCGGGTACAGCAGTGGCCCGAACAGCAGGGTCAGAAGCAGCGTGCGGCGGTCACGCGACAGGTCACGCAGCTCCTTGCGCATCACCGTCATCAGGGTCGACATCATGCTCATGCGTGCAGGCCCTCTTCGCTGCCGATCAGTTTCACGAACGCATCTTCCAGGTTGGATTCGGCGGCCTGCGCACGCAGTTCGTCGGCGCTGCCGGCGGCCATCACCGTGCCCTTGGCGATGATCACGATGTGATCGCACAGCGCGGCCACCTCCTGCATGATGTGGCTGGACAGGATCACGCAGCGACCCTCTTCGCGCAGGCCCAGCAGGAAGCGGCGCAGCGCGCGCGTGGTCATCACGTCCAGGCCGTTGGTCGGTTCATCGAGAATGACGTTGCGAGGGTCGTGCACCAGCGCGCGGGCAATCGCGGTCTTGGTGCGCTGGCCCTGCGAGAAGCCATCGGTCTGGCGGTCGAGGATGTCCCCCATGTCCAGCGCGTGCGACAGCACCTCGATGCGTTCGCGGATGCGCTCGGCCGACAGGCCATGCAGTTCGCCGAAGTAGGCGATGTTCTCGCGCGCAGTCAGGCGCTTGTAGACGCCACGCGCATCAGGCAGCACGCCGAGGTGGCGACGCACCTCCACCGGATTGCGCGCCGCATCGATGCCGTCGACAGTGATGCTGCCCTGATCGGGCGTCATCAGCGTGTACAGCATGCGCATGGTGGTGGTCTTGCCGGCACCATTGGGCCCCAGCAGGCCGGTGATGCGGCCATCCTCGGCGCGGAAGCCGACGTTGGACACTGCCTGGATACGGCCGGTGCGGGTGTCGAAGGCCTTGTGCAGGTTGTCGGCGACGATCATGGTTCCCATCCGTTGAACGAGGTGAACGCCGGCACGTAGCTCAGCGTATCCAGGCAGCCGGCGTCCAGCGCCTTGGCATCGGTCGTGTCGATGAACTGGCCGAGCAGGCGCGGCATGCAGCCGGCGGTCAGCGTGCCGTGGCCCTGGCCACGGGCGACCAGCGCGCGTCCATTGGGCAGGCCCTTGAGGACCTGCTCGGCATAGCGCGGCGGGGTCACCGGGTCCAGTTCACCAGACAACAGCAGCGCCGGTACGTCACTGCGCAGCGGCACGGCATTGGCTGCCGGTGCCGGACGGTGCGGCCACACCGGGCAGGCCGCGAAGAATGCACTGGCCACCTCGTTGCCAAACAGCCGCTCGGGATCCTCGGCCGGCGCGTGGTAGCGCGGCGCATCTTCGCTACAGATCACCGACCAATGCATCCCGCGGTTGATCTGGAAATCCATGCTGCGGTTCGCACCGCGTGCCAGCGAGGCGAGCGGCGCGTAGCGGCCGTGCGCGGCTTCATCAAGAACCAGCGGCAGCAATGAGGCGTACTGGGGTACGTAGGAAAACGCAAAAGCCAGGCCCACCACGCTGTCCGGTGTCAGCACATCCTTCCGGGTCCCGTAGGTGCCGGGGTCGCGATACTCGACCGGAACCGGTGCACGGCGCAGGGTCTCGACCACGCTGCGCAGCTGCGCACGGGTATCGGTCGGGAAGCGCTTGCTGCAGGTAACGTCCTTGCGGCACTGCGCCGACTGCAGGGCGATCGCGTCCTCGAATGTCCTGGCGAAATCGCCGCCCACCACCAGCTCATTCGGCACCACGCCATCGATGACGATGCTGCGGGTGTGCTGTGGATAGGTGCCCGCATAGCGCTGGGCCACGCGGGTACCGTAGGAGCCGCCAACCAGGTTGAGCTGGTCCACACCGAGCGCCGCACGCACCGCATCCAGATCGGCGATCGCCTCGGTGGTGGTGTAGAAGCGCGCATCGGCACGCCCCTGCAGCGATGCGGCACAGCGCTGGGCGTAGTCGCGCAGCGATGCCTCGGAAGGCGCGGCATCCTCATCCATCGGCAGCTCCTTCCCGTCCGCGCCCAGGCAGCTGAGCGGGCTGGAACCGCCAGTGCCGCGCTGGTCGATCAGGAACACGTCGCGCTGTTTGCGCACCTGGCGCAGTGCAGTATCGACGATGACCGCCACCTCGCTGGCCGCCTGGCCGGGGCCGCCGGCCAGGAAGAACACCGGATCCGGCTGGCTGGCGCCGCTGCTGCCCGATTCCAGCCAGGCGATACGCAGGCCGATCCGGCGACCGTCAGGCTGGGCCCGGTCCTCCGGCACCTGCAGGGTGGCGCACTGCGCCTCCACGTTGGCGCTCGCACCTACCGTGGACAGCGTGCAGGGCTGGAAATCGATCGTGCCGAAGCGGCGGCCGGGTGCGTCAGTGGCACCCTCGGCGCCGGGTGACGGCGGCTGGCTGCAACCGGCAAGCATCAGGCTGGCCAGCATCCCGGCCAGCGCGAGGAGGTGTCTTTGCATCGTGCTCGTTTCCCCTGGAAGACGTTCCTGGCAACCACGACGGGCTGCCGCGGAAGATGTGACTCAACTTACACGGGCAGCGCGCCGACGGCGATGGGCAATGACGAATCCGCCGCCAACGGCGCGCAGACCGGACGGTCCTGCCCCTCGGCCTTGGTCGGCACAGGGCGGCATCGGCGGCGACCCGCAGCGCCCCACGGGCCAGTGCCCCGGCCTGACGGCGATGCGGGGTCTGAAAACGGCGAGCACGGCCGCCGGCGCACGCGCAGAATCCGCCGCAGACCCAGGAGACACCCATGCACACGAGGTACCTCGGTGGCATCGACCATCGCCCCTTCCTGCACCTGTTCGAGATGAGCGACTGCGCGCTCGCTGCGCTCGGCATCCAGCGTCGCTGGGCCGGCGCCAACGGCGGGCATCCCTGCCGGATCAGCCTGAGCGATCCCGCGCCTGGCAGCGAGCTGCTCCTGCTGTCCCACGTCCACCTGCCGCTGCATTCGCCGTACCGCGCCGCCGGCCCGATCTTCGTGCAGCGCGGCGTGACCCGTTGCGTCCTGCCGCCGGGCGAGGTACCCCCGTATGTGCAGCGCCGGGTGATCTCGATGCGTGCCTATGACCACGCCGCGCTGATGTGCGGTGCCCAGGTCTGTGCGGGCACCGAGGTGGCCGACCACCTGGATGCACTGTTTGCCGACCCGTCGGTGGCGTTCGTCCAGCTGCACAACGCCGCGCATGGCTGTTTCTCGTGCCAGGCAGATCGGGTAGGTACCGGGACTGCGTCGCGTGATCTCCATGACGTGATCGATGCCACGCCGGTCACGTGACGTCCAGCGCATCCGTTCAGCCCTGCGTGAAGCCTGCGGGAAGGGCTTCACATGCGCAGTCACGGATCGGCACTGCGATGGTTCCGCCGCCTGCAGTGCGACTCGATACTCGCCCTGGTGCCGCCGAAAGTCCGCCGCCCAGCGCAGCGCCTGCGGTCACCGTTCCCTTTCGACGACCACAAGGATGCGCCATGTCATTCCGATCCACACCGCTGTTGCTGGCCACCTCGTTCGCCGCTGCGGGCCTGTGCCTGGCCGGCAACGCGTTCGCCCACGGCACGATGACCACGCCGGTCAGCCGCGTCTATGCCTGCTTCCAGGGCAATCCCGAGAATCCGACCAACCCGGCCTGTGCCGCTGCAAAAGCGATTGGCGGTTCACAGGCGTTCTACGACTGGAACGGCATCAACCAGGCCAACGCCAACGGCAACCATCAGGCCGTGGTGCCCGACGGCAAGCTGTGCAGCGGCAACAACCCGACCTTCCGCGGCCTGGACGTGAACCGCAGTGACTGGCAGACCACGCCGATCCACGCCGATGCCAATGGCAGGTTCACCTTCGTGTTCAAGGCAACGGCGCCGCACGCCACGCGCGACTGGCGCTTCTTCGTCACCCGCGACGGCTGGCAACCGGGCAGCCCGTTGCGCTGGGCCGACCTGCAGGAGTTCTGCACGCTGGGCAATACACCGCTCTCTGCCGATGGCACCTACAAGCTGCAGTGCACGCTGCCGCAGCGCAGCGGCCAGCATGTGATCTACAACACCTGGCAGCGCTCGGATTCGACCGAGGCGTTCTACACCTGCATGGACGTGCGCTTTGAAGGCGGCGGCGGTGGTACGACGCCGGCACCGCAATGGCAGGATGCCGGCCCGGTCACCGCCCGCGGTGAATTGCCGGTCGGTACGACGCTGGCACTGCGCGTGTTCAATGCCAGCGGCAACGATGTCGAACGTGTGGAAGCGACGCTGGCCAGCGGCCAGACCTCGGCCGCGCAATGGCCCTTGGCGCTGGCCCGCAAGGTCAATGCCAGTGCCCAGCATGCGCGCGTGGGCGTGCTGGCCAATGGTGCAATCACGCCGACGGCCTCGGCCACCGCCAACCGCGTGTACCTGAAGGATGGCAACCGCTTCCAGCTCGACACGAAGGTGCCGGACCCGGGCACGCCGTCGCCGGGCGGTGATTTCGACCATGTGTACCCGGCCGGTATCGGCGGCTATGTGCCGGGCCAGACCGTGGTGAAGGGCACCGACGGCAAGCTGTACGCCTGCCGTCCGTTCCCGGAGGGTGCATGGTGCAACGTCAATGCCGAGGCCTACCGGCCGGGCGTGGGCGCGGCCTGGCGCGATGCGTGGATCGCGTACTGAGGCAGTGATGCGGGAGGCGGTGCACAATGCACCGCCTTTCGCCCGGATGACGGCAAAGTAAGCACCGTGTTGCAGATCGAACACAGCCGCCATCGATTTCAAACTTGTCCGATGTTGCCGGCGCATCCGCATGTGAAGACTCCTTGAGGTTTCCCACACCTCGCAAAGGAGTCTCTGCATGCACCTGTCCCATCGGACAGTCTTCGCACTGTCCGTCGTCGCCGGCCTGGCCTTGTCCGGCAGCGCCTTCGCCCACGGCACCATGACCAAGCCGCTCAGCCGCGTGAAGCAGTGCCACGAGGGCAATCCGGAAAACCCGACCAACCCGGCCTGTGCCGCAGCCAAGGCCATTGGCGGCGCGCAGCCGTTCTACGACTGGAGCGCGATTGCCCACGGCAATGCCAATGGCAACCATCGCGAACTGGTGCGCGATGGCGAACTGTGCAGTGCCAGCATTCCCAAGTACCGCGGCCTTGACCTGAACCGTACCGACTGGCCGACAACACCAATCCGCGCCGACGCGCGTGGCCGCTACACCTTTGAGTTCTATGCCCCGGCCCCGCATGCCACCCGCGAGTGGAAGTTCTATGTCACCCGTGATGGCTGGCAACCGGGCAGCCCGCTGCGCTGGGCCGACCTGCAGGAATTCTGCACACTGGGCAACGTGCCGGTGGACGGCAAGACCTACAAGCTGGACTGCCCGCTGCCCAAGCGCAGTGGCCAGCACATCATCTACAACACCTGGCAGCGTTCGGACTCGGGTGAAGCGTTCTACACCTGCATGGATGTCCGCTTCGAAGCCGGCAACGGCGTGATTCCGCCGCCGCAGTGGCAGGATGCCGGCCCGGTCACCGCCCGCGGTGCGCTGGAGGCAGGCACCACGCTGACCCTGCGCGTGTTCAATGCCAACGGCAACGATCTGGAGCGCCCGGAAGTGACCCTGGCCGCCGGCCAGACCGCTCCGGCGCAGTGGCCGATGGCGCTGGCCAGCAAGGTCAATGGCAGCGCCCAGCACGCCCGCGTCGGCGTGATGAAGAACGGCGTGATCACGCCGGTGGCGTCCGCCACCGAGAACCGTGTCTACCTGAAGCCGGGTCATCGCTTTGAACTGGAAACCCAGATTCCGGGTCCGGGCCCGGTCGATCCGGTCGATCCGCCGGGTGGCGATTTCGACTTCGTGTATCCGGCAGGCCTCGGCAGCTACAAGCCGGGCGAGACCGTGGTGAAGGGCACCGACGGCAAGCTGTACGCCTGCCGCCCGTTCCCGGAAGGTGCGTGGTGCAACATCAACGCCGATGCCTATCGCCCAGGCACCGGCTTTGCTTGGCGTGATGCCTGGATCGCGTACTGAGGCATGGCACCGGGGGCGGCGTGATGCCGCCTCCGATTTGCGGGATTGCCGGCCAGCGGCCGGCATTACCAGGGTTCGTGGGGTTGCCGGCCAGCGGCCGGCACTACCCTGGCTTACTTGCTGCTGACGTACTTCTCGCGGCGGATCTGCGGGTTGCCCAGGCCGGCGGCCTTCAGCAGCTCGGCGCAGGCATCGACCATGTCCGGGTTGCCGCACAGGTAGGCGATGTCGGTGGCCGGGTCCGGCGTGAAACCGGCCAGCGCCTGCTGCACGTAGCCGTGCTGTACATCCGGGTGCGGTTCGGCCGGCAATTCGCGCGACAGGCACGGAACATAGCGGAAGTTCGCGTGCTTTTCGGCGAAGCTGTAGAAATCTTCGCTGTACAGCAGCTCGCCCGGGCTGCGCGCGCCCTGCAGCAGCACGATCTGCACATCGCGTTCGGCCATGGCCTTTTCCAGCAGCGGCAGCATGGAACGGTACGGGGTAACGCCGGTACCGGTGGCGATCAGCAGGTAACGGGCGTTGTGGTCACCGGGATTCAGGCAGAACCGGCCATAGGGGCCGGACGCACTGATCTGGCCGCCCGGCTCCAGTGCCTCGAACAGGGCCGTGGCAGCACCACCGGGCACGAAACTGACCGCGATATCCACCGCCTCGCCCGGGCCCAGCGCATGGTCGTGGATGGTCGCCAGCGAGTAGCTGCGCTTGGTTTCGGTGCCGTCGGCATAGCTGAAATGGACCTGGATGAACTGGCCGGGCTGGAAATCCAGTGGCTGTCCATCATCACGCACGAACTGGTAGTGGCCGACGGTCGGGGCCAGCATGCGGCAGCCGACCAGCTTGAGGGGGAATTGAACAGGCACGACTTTTCGGGACAGTGTGTAGCCGGGGCAAGCCCTCGGGGTCTTCTATAATAGCCCCTCCCCGCCCCTCTCCAGCGCCAGCCCATGGGCGCGAAGGCTTCGAGCTTGGCATCCCAGAACGATACGGCGCCCGCCCTGCGCGTGCGCGACCTGCGCAAGACCTACGACAACGGCACCCAGGCCCTGAAGGGCGTTTCCCTGGAAGTGGCCCCGGGCGACTTCTTCGCCCTGCTCGGCCCCAACGGGGCCGGCAAGTCGACCCTGATCGGCATCATCAGCTCCCTGGTCAACCTCAGCGAGGGCCAGGTGGAGGTGTTCGGCAGCGACCTGGTGCGCAACCGCAGCGCGACCATGCGCCTGATCGGGCTGGTGCCTCAGGAAATCAACTTCAACCTGTTCGAGAAGCCCTTCGACATCCTGGTGAACTACGCCGGCTTCTATGGCGTGCCGCGCGAGGAAGCCGAGCAGCGCGCCGAAGAGGAACTGAAGCGCGCGCACCTGTGGGAAAAGGCACAGGTGATGAGCCGCACGCTGTCCGGCGGCATGAAGCGCCGGCTGATGATCGCCCGCGCGATGATGACCCGCCCGCGCCTGCTGATCCTGGACGAACCGACCGCCGGCGTGGACATCGAGATCCGCCGCGACATGTGGCGCGTGCTGAAGGAGATCAACGGTGCCGGCACCACGATCATCCTCACCACGCACTACCTGGAAGAGGCCGAGTACCTGTGCCGCCACCTGGCGATCATCAACCATGGCCAGATCGTCGAACAGGGGCCGATGCGCACCCTGCTGGCCAAGCTGGACGTGGAAGGCTTCCTGCTGGACATCGACGGTGACCTGCCGGCGCAGCTGCCGGTGATCGAGGGCGCGACGCTGACCGCCCCGGACCCGCACACGCTGGACATCGATATGCCACGCGCGATGGACCTCAACCGCGTGTTTGCGACGCTCAACGCGTCCGGTATCCGCGTGCGTTCGATGCGTACCAAGAGCAACCGCCTGGAGGAGCTGTTCGTGCGCCTCACCGGCAACATGGAGAAGCCCGCATGAGCACCACCGAGCTGACCGACGGCCAGCGCAACCGCATCGCGCTGATGACCATCGTGCGCCGCGAAGTCGCCCGCATCATGCGCATCTGGGGCCAGACCCTGGTGCCGCCGGCGATCACCATGACCCTGTACTTCCTCATCTTCGGCAACCTGATCGGGTCGCGCGTGGGTGACATGGGCGGCTACACCTACATGCAGTTCATCGTGCCGGGCCTGGTGATGATGAGCGTGATCCAGAACAGCTACGGCAACATCAGCTCCTCGTTTTTCGGCGCCAAATTCGGCCGCCACGTCGAAGAGCTGCTGGTCAGCCCGATGCCGAACTGGGTGATCCTGTGGGGCTATGTGGCTGGCGCGGTGCTGCGCGGCCTGATGGTGGGCGTGATCGTGCTGATCATCGCGATGTTCTTCACCCCGGTGCGCATCCCGCACCCGCTGGTGATGCTGACCACGGTGATCCTGGGCGCGACGATCTTCTCGCTGGCCGGTTTCATCAACGCGGTGTATGCGAAGAAGTTCGATGACGTGGCGATCGTGCCGACCTTCATCTTGACCCCGCTGACCTACCTGGGTGGCGTGTTCTATTCGGTGAAGCTGCTGCCGGGCTGGGCCGAAGCAGCCACGCATGCGAACCCGATCTTCTACATGGTCAATGCGTTCCGCTATGGCCTGCTGGGCAGCAGCGATGTGCCGCTGCCGGTGGCCTACGGTCTGATGATCGGTTTCGTGGTGGTGCTGACGGCGCTGGCGCTGTGGCTGCTGCGTCGCGGCGTGGGCATGCGCAGCTGAGTTTTGCCTGCAGGGCCTGCGGCCCTGCACCCGCTGAATCAACGTCAACTTCAACGGCAAAAGCTGACTATCCGGGGGATGGCGGGGTGGGTCCGGTTGCGGGGGACGCCGTGAATCCGTCCATGGAGGCTCGGTCGCGCCATCCATGGCGCTCACGCCCCCGCAACCGGACCCACCCCGCCTTCGACAAATTCCTGCGATCTGCCGGGGAGCCGTTCTGCGCTGCTGTTGGTAGGTGTCGACCTTGGTCGACACGATGGATCCAAGCCATGCGTGGATGAAGCGATCTCTGTAGAGCCAAGCCGATGCTCGGCTCTTTTTTTGCCCGCAATCTCCGGCACAATCGCAGATCTGATTCCCCCAGAAAGCGGTGAACGTGCAATGCGCATCCTGATCCTCGGCGCCGGCGGTACCGGCGGTTACTTCGGTGGTCGCCTGGCCCAGGCCGGCGTGGACGTGACCTTCCTCGTGCGCCCCGCGCGCGCCGCACAGCTGGACCGCGATGGCCTGGTGATCCGCAGCCCGCTCGGCGATGCCAACTTCCCGGTGCAGCACGTCACCGCCGATGCGCTGCCCGCATTGGCCGCGCAGAAGCCGTTCGACCTGGTCATCCTCAGCTGCAAGGCCTACGACCTCGACAGCTCGATCGACGCCATTGCTCCAGCCGTGGGCGCGAACACCACCGTGCTGCCGATCCTCAACGGCCTGCACCACTACAACGCGCTGGACCTGCGCTTCGGCCGCGACGCCGTGCTCGGCGGCCTGTGCTTCATCAGCGCCACCAAGGCCCCCGACGGTGCGGTGCTGCACCTGGGCAAGCCGGCCAAGCTCACCTTCGGCGAGCGCGATGGCGGCGCGGCGTCCGCACGCGTGCGTGCCTTCGCCGCAGCCTGCGCGCAGGCCCATCTTGATCACCTGGCGAGCGAACACATTGGCCAGGAACAGTGGATCAAGTACACCTTCCTGACCGCGCTGGCCGCCGCGACCTGCCTGCTTCGCGCGGATATCGGCACCATCGTCGCCACCGATGATGGCGAGGCGATCGTGCGCGGCCTGTACGACGAATGCCTGGCCGTGGCCGAAGCTGCCGGTGAGCCGATTCCAGATGCCGCGCAGGACACCGCACGCGGCACCCTCACCCAGGCGGGCTCGGCACTGAAGGCGTCGATGCTGCGGGATCTGGAAGCCGGCCAGCAGGTAGAGGCCGAACAGATCGTCGGCGACATGCTGGCGCGTGCACGCAAGGCCGACCAAGAAGCCCTGCTGCTGCAGGTCGCCTACAGCAGCCTGCAGGCCTACCAGGCACTGCGCGGCGCGTGAGCCTCCCGTTGCAGGCCAGCGCGCTGCCTATGCGGGTGCTGATCCTCGGTATGGGCTGGAGCGGATGCGTGCTGGCCCCGCATCTGCAGGCGCGGGGCGTGCACGTCGTCGGCACGGTGCGTAACCCCTCGTCGGCGCCGGACGATGGCCTGCTGCGGCATCAGCTGCACGCTGACTCCCCACCGTCGCCCGCCCTGCTCGATGAGGTCGCGCAGGCCGAGGCCGTGCTGTGCAGCGTGCCGCCAGATGCCGCGGGCGACCCGGCACTGCGCCTGCTGCTGCCGGCTCTGCGGGCCAGCCCGGCACTGCGCTGGGTGGGCTATCTGTCGTCCACGTCGGTGTATGCCGATCGGGCCGGCGGCTGGGTTGACGAGCGCAGCGCAGCCGATGCCACCGAAGCAGCCGGCGTGCAGCGCCTGCGTGCCGAAGCGCAATGGCGTGCGCTTGCAGAGGTACGTGGCATCGCTTCGGCGGTGTTCCGCCTGCCCGGCCTGTACGGGCCGGGGCGCAATGCGTTGCTGCAGTTGGCGCAGGGGCGTGCACGCCACGTGGTGCGCCCTGGCCTGGTGTTCAACCGCCTGCACGTGGATGACCTGGCAACGGTCGTTATCGCGTCGATGCAGCGGCCGTGCGTGGAGGGGCTATACCTGCCGGCCGACGACGAGCCGGCACCACCGCAGGATGTGCTGGCCTTCGCCGCGAAGCTGGGCGGGTTTGCGATGCCACCTGCCGTGGCGTGGGACGACCCTGCACTCAGCCCGACGCTACGGCGCTTCTACGAGAGCAACAAGCGCATCGACAGCCGTGGCACGCGTGTGGCGCTGGGGTGGGCACCGCGGTTTCCAACGTATCGGGAAGGGCTGCAGGCGCTGGCCGCTTCGCTCGCCGGGCATGGCCCGGCGCTACCGGACAGCGCTTTGTAGAGCCGAGCCCATGCTCGGCTGCTCTTTGCGTCTTTCGCGCTGCGCGCGATAAGCCGAGCATGGGCTCGGCTCTACGGATCAACCGGCGTCGGGCAGGCGGAAGAACGCACGCGTCGCCGCAGTCGCATTGGCCGCCGTCACTGCAACGTCCTCGCCACGGTCACGTGCCAGTTCTTCCACGATATGCGAAAGGAACATCGGTTCGTTGCGGCGGTCCTTCGGCATCGGCTTCAGCGTGCGCGGCAGCAGGTACGGTGCGTCGGTCTCGATCATCAGGCGGTTGGCCGGGATGTTCTTCACCAGTTCGCGCAGGTGCGCGCCACGGCGCTCGTCACACAGCCAGCCGGTGATGCCGATGTACCAGTCCTGATCCAGGTAGTCGAACAGTTCGTCGCGTTCGCCGGTGAAGCAATGCACCACCGCCGGGCCGATGCGGCCTTCGAAGTTCTTCATCTGTGCCATGAAATCGGTATGCGCATCGCGCTGGTGCAGGAACAGCGGCTTTCCATTCTCAGCGGCCAGCTGCAGCTGTCGCTCGAAGGCACGGTGCTGCGCCGGGCGCGGCGAGAAGTCACGGAAGTAGTCCAGCCCGCACTCACCCACGGCCACAACTTCCGGGTGGGCATGCAGCGCGCGCATCTCGGCATCACATTCCTCGGTGTATTCCACCGCATGATGCGGGTGCACGCCGGCGGTGGCATACAGAAAGCCCGGGTGCTGCTGCGCCAGCTGCACGGCCAGCGGCGAGTGCTCGCGGCTGGCACCGGTGATGACCATCTGCACCACGCCGGCCTGCCGTGCGCGGTCCAGCACGGCATCGCGGTCGCGGTCGAAGGAGTCGTGGGTCAGGTTGGCGCCGATATCGATCAGGTGCATGGTCATCGCGGGGGAAAAGTGCCCGCGCATTGTACCTGCGCCCGCCATGGCCCCTTATCCTTTGCCCATGAATGCCCCGCTCTTCCCGATTTTCCCGCTGCTGCCGCAGATCCAGCAGCACCTGGCCGTGCAGCCACGGCTGGTGCTGGAAGCCCCGCCCGGCGCCGGCAAGACCACCCAGGTACCACTGGCCCTGCTCGAAGCGCCATGGCTGCAAGGCCGGAAAATCATCCTGCTGGAGCCGCGCCGGGTCGCCGCACGCAGCGCCGCGCTGTTCATGGCACGGCAGCTGGGCGAGGAGGTCGGTGGCACGGTCGGCTACCGTATCCGCTTCGAGAACAAGGTTTCGGCGCGTACGCGCATTGAAGTCGTCACCGAAGGCATCCTGACCCGCATGCTGCAGGAGGACCCGATGCTGGAAGAGGTCGGTGCGATCCTGTTCGACGAATTCCACGAGCGCCATCTCAGCGGTGACCTCGGCCTGGCGCTGGCGCTGGACGTGCAGGCGCAGCTGCGCGATGACTTGCGCCTGGTAGTGATGTCGGCCACGCTGGATGGCGAGCGCCTGGCACGCTTCCTCGATGCGCCGCGGCTGAGCAGCGAGGGCCGCAGCTACCCGGTGACGGTCAGCCATTTCCCGGCGCGCCGCGATGAGACGCTGGAACTGCAGGTGCGCCGCGCGGTGCAGCAGGCCCTGGCCGATCACCCCGGTGACCTGCTGGTGTTCCTGCCCGGCCAGCGCGAGATCGCGCGCGTCCAGGCCGGCCTGCAGGAGTCACTCGATGGCAACGTCGAGGTGCTGGCGCTGCATGGCGAGCTGCCGGTGGAACAACAGGCGCGCGTGCTGCAGATGGCCAGCGATGGCCGCCGTCGCGTGGTGCTGGCGACCAACGTGGCCGAGTCGTCGGTGACCCTGCCCGGCGTGCGCGTGGTGATCGACAGCGGCCAGGCGCGCGAACCGCGCTACGACCCCAACAGCGGCTTCACCCGGCTGGACGTGGTGTCCATCGCCCAGGCGTCGGCCGACCAGCGCGCCGGTCGCGCCGGTCGCGTGGCCGAAGGCGTGGCCTGGCGGCTGTGGCCGCAGTCGCAGCGATTGGAGCCGCAGCGCCGCGCCGAGATCGACCAAGTGGAACTGGCCGGACTGGCGCTGGAACTGGCCGCGTGGGGCAGCAGCGACCTGCGCTTCCTCGACCCGCCACCGGCCGGCCCGATGGGTGCGGCGCGCGAACTGCTGCAACGCCTGGGTGCACTGTCGGACTCGGGCGCGATCACCGCACTCGGGCGCCGTGTACTGGCGCTGGGTACGCACCCGCGGATGGCGGCGATGCTGCTGGCAGCGCCCGATGCCCGCGCGCAGGCGCTGGCCACCGATCTGGCCGCCCTGCTGGAAGCGCGCGACCCGCTGCGCCAGGGCGGTGACGCGCTGGCGAGCCGCTGGCGCGCACTGGCTGCGTTCCGCAATGGCCGCATACCGGGCGATGCCAACCGCAGCGGGCTGGCCGCCATCGATGCCGCCGCCAGGCAGTGGCGTCGCCGCCTGCGCTGCGAAGCCACGCCGCCGGCCAGCATCGAGGCCCATGAGCTGGGCGACCTGCTCGCGCACGCCTTCCCAGACCGGATTGGCGTCCAGCATCCCAGCGATCCATTGCGCTACCTCCTGGCCAATGGCCGCAGCGCGCGCCTGCACGAGCTGAGCGACCTGCGCGGCGAGCCGTGGCTGGTGGCCAGCGAACTGCGCTTCGAGGCGCGCGATGCGTTGTTGCTGCGTGCCGCACCGGTAGATGAAAGTGCTCTGCGCCATGCGTGGCCGGAGCGCTTCGTCACCGAAGACGTAGTGCGTTGGGACAGCGAACGCCGCGCCCTGGTTGCGCTGCGCGAGACCCGTTTCGACCGCATAGTGCTGGACAGCCGCTCGGCCGGCCGGGTCGATCCACAGCACGCCGCGCAGGCACTGACCGACGCGGTGACCGAACTCGGGTTGCAGGCCCTGCCGTGGACCGAGAGCCTGCACCAGTGGCAGGCGCGGGTGGAATCGCTTCGACGCTGGATGCCGGAGCTCGGCCTGCCCGACTGCAGCGACGATGCCCTGCTGGCCACGCGCGCACAATGGCTGCAGCCCGCGTTCGCCGGCAGGACGCGACTGGATGCGCTGGATGAATCCAGCTTCGGCGAGGCGCTGAAATCGCCACTGGAGTGGTCACAACGGCAGTTGGTCGAGCGTCATGCGCCGACCCGCATCACCGTGCCGTCCGGACTGGAGCGGCCGATCACCTATGCGCTGGACAGCGAGAGCGGCGAACCGCTGCCGCCGGTGCTGGCGGTGAAGCTGCAGGAACTGTTCGGCCTGGCCGACACGCCGCGCATCGCCGATGGCCGCGTGCCGCTGACCCTGCACCTGCTCTCCCCCGGCGGCCGCCCGCTGCAGGTCACCCAGGACCTGCGCAACTTCTGGGAAAGCACCTACGCCGAGGTGAAAAAGGAAATGAAGGGCCGTTACCCGCGCCATCCGTGGCCGGATGACCCGTGGACGGCCACGGCCACGCATCGGGCCAAGCCGCGCGGGACGTAGCCGGACCCTGCCTGATCCTGAATGGCTGCGGTAAAGTCACACCGCGTGCCACCTCGACTGACATACCGTTTACGGACAACACGCGACACTGGACTTCGACCCGAGGCAAAGGACCCCCGCATGAGCAAGCTGACCGTAATCACCGACCGCGCTCTGGAGCGCGCCCTGGACCTGGCCCACAGCGCCGGCGACGGCCTGAAGAGTGCCGGTGGCAGCCTGCGCCACCTTGGGCCGCAGGCCAGTGACTGGATCAAGACCGGCGCGGCGCTGGGCGCCGTCAAGACCGGTGGCAAGGTGGCCACCAAGTTCGCCCGGCGCAACCCGGCGGTGACCATTGCCGCCGCTGCGGTGGGTGTCGGCCTGCTCGGCTATGCGCTGTACCGCAAGCAGCAGAAGAAGAAGGCCGCCAACGGCCACGTGGTGAATGGCCAGGCGCAGCGCATCAATGCGCGTGACCGCCGCAACGACACCGTGGTGGACGAGCACAGCGATATCGGCAGCGACGCCTGAGTCTGCCGGGGTCGGCTTCCTTCCGCAGGAACTGAGCCCATCAGCCCGCTATGAGGGCCGGATACCGTAGGGTATCCGGCCCTTCCTGTTTCAGCCGATCTGCCGCCACTGCCCCGGCTGCAGGTCGTCCAGGCGGTAGGGTCCCATCGACACGCGGACCAGCCGCAGCGTCGGCAGGTTCACCGCCGCGGTCATCCGCCGCACCTGGCGGTTGCGGCCCTCGCGGATCGTGATCGCCAGCCAACTGTCGGGCACGGTCTTGCGGAAGCGCACCGGCGGATCGCGTGTCCACAGCGACGGGGACGGATCGAGGCGCTCGATCTTCGCCGGCAGGGTCGGTCCGTCATTCAGCTCCACCCCATCGCGCAGCCGTTGCAGCTGCTCATCGCTGGGGGTGCCTTCCACCTGCACCCAGTAGGTCTTGTCGGCCTTATGCCTGGGGTCGGTCAGCTTGTGCGCCAGCGTACCGTTATCCGTCAGCAGCAGCAGGCCTTCGCTGTCATGGTCCAGGCGACCGGCGGCATACACGCGCGGCGGCAGGCCGAACCCGGCCAGCGTCGGCCGCGGCGGTACGCTGCGGTCGGTGAACTGGCAGAGCACGTTGAAGGGCTTGTTGAAGGCGATCAGCATTGCGGGCACGACGGGCGGCAGGTGCAGCATTGTCCCATGCCGCGCAACCTCGGCCGAGCGCGGGCCCGGTGCTGCCGGGCATCACGCCGGCCGAGGCTGCGGCGCGATCAACCGAAGACCTTCCACTCCAGCAGGAAAGAGCCCAGCACCAGTGCGATGCCGCACGCCGCGATGACATTGGCCCGGCGCCGCAGGCGAACCGGCGGCGGATTCATGGCACGCGCACGCTCCTCCAGCAGCGCACCGGCAAACAGCACGGCAAACCCCACGGTCGCCACCAGGTCGTAGGCATGGCCACCGTAGAACACGAAGTCAATCAGCCGCGCCAACACCAGCACTGCAACAGCGATATAGAACACCTTCTTCAACTGTCCACTCCATTGGCAGCAGGGCCGGGCCACGCCCGGCGGATACACGTTACGTCCATTGTGACGCCGCAGCGCTCACCGGGCGCAGCCCGGCGCCGCCCGCTACGGCTTGATGAAGCGCAGGGTCATGCGGTCGCTTTCACCGATCGCCTGGTACTTCGCATCATCGGCCTTGTCGTGCTGGTTGGTCGGCGGCAGCGTCCACACGCCGTTCGGGTGGTCCTTGGTGTCGCGCGGGTTGGCGTTGACCTCGCTGCGTGCATCCAGCTTGAAACCAGCCGCCTCGGCCATCGCGATCACCTGCTGCTGGCCGACATAGCCGGTGTCATCATCGTCGGCTACGTCGGCCTTGGCACGATGCTCGACCACGCCCAGCACGCCGCCCGGCTTGAGCACGTTGAAGAAGCCCTGGAACATGCCCTGCGCCTGGCCGGCCTTGCGCCAGTTGTGCACGTTGCGGAAGGTCAGCACCACATCGGCTGAATTGGCCGGGCCGAACACCGGCTTGGCCGGATCGTAGGCGACCACGGCAGTCTTGCCGAACTGTGCCGGCGCACCGGCGTACTTCTTCTCCAGGCTGTCGCGGCTGCGCTGCTGGTAGTCACGGCCGCGGCCTTCGGGCACCGCCATCGGATCGACCACCGCAGCAACGTAGTGGCCCTTGTCGTGCAACAGCGGCGCCAGGATCTCCGAGTACCAGCCGTTGCCGGGGGTGATCTCGATGACGGTCTTTTCCGGTGCCACCTTGAAGAACGACAGCGTCTGCGCCGGATGACGGAAGCCATCGCGCTTGACGTTGTTGGCATCACGGGTCGACGCCTTCACCGCCGCATCGATGGCCGGCGACACCTGGATCTTCGCCGGCACCACCGTGGCCGGTGCGGCGAACGCGGGAACAGCGGCAAGCAGGGCGGAGGCAAGCAGCAGGCGGCAACCACGCAGGGACGAAGAGGGCATCATCGGGACGACTCCAACGGAAGATGCGGCGAGACTAGCAGCCGCGGCGTCCCAGGTGTTCACAAAACGTTAGCGGCGTGCGCGGCGCGGAACACTGTTTTGTGGTCACCGCCGCAGCACGGTCACACTACGCGTTCTATTCTGGAGCACTTCCCCCAAGGAGTCCGTGCCCATGACGGCAACCCGCGAACTGGGCCGTTCCGGCCTGCATGTACGTCCGCTCGCCTTCGGTGGCAACGTGTTCGGCTGGAGCGCCGATGAAAAGGCCAGCTTCGCCCTGCTCGATGCCTTCGTCGACGCCGGCTTCAACCTGGTCGACACCGCCGATGTGTATTCGGCCTGGGTGCCGGGCAACGCCGGCGGCGAATCGGAAACGCTGATCGGCAAATGGTTCGCGCGCAGCGGCAAGCGCGACAAGGTGGTGCTGGCGACCAAGGTGGCCAAGTGGGCCGAACGCCCCGGCCTGACCCCGGACAACATCAATTCGGCGGTCGAGGATTCGCTGCGCCGCCTGCAGACCGACGTGATCGATCTGTACCAGGCCCACGAGGATGACGAGTCGACGCCGCTGGAAGCGACCCTGGCTGCGTTCGGCCGGTTGATCGAAGCTGGCAAGGTGCGTGCGATCGGTGCTTCCAACTACAGTGCCACGCGCCTGGCCGATGCGCTGAAGGTGTCCACCGACTACAGGCTGCCGCGTTACGAAACGCTGCAGCCGGAGTACAACCTGTATGACCGCGCCGGCTACGAAAAGGAACTGGAACCGCTGGTGCAGCGCGAACAGATCGGCGTGATCGGCTACTACGCGCTGGCCAGCGGCTTCCTCAGCGGCAAGTACCGCGCGCCGGCCGATGCGGCCAAGAGCCCGGCGCGTGGCGAGAACGTAGTGAAGCGCTATCTGAACCCGCGCGGCCTGCGCATCCTGCAGGCGCTGGATGACGTGGCCAGCAAGCACGGCGCCAGCGCCGCACAGATCGCGCTGGCGTGGCAGATCGCGCGGCCGTCGATCACTGCGCCGATCGTCAGCGCCACCAGCGTCGAACAGCTGCACGATCTGCTGGCAGCGGCCAACCTGTCGTTGAGCGTGCAGGACGTCGCGCAGCTGGATGCCGCCAGCGCGGAAGCCTGAGTTGTAGTGCCGGCCGCTGGCCGGCATTGCACAACAGCGAAGAAAATAATTGAACAAAATGGTTGCGCGCGACTAAATCGTGGTTTATCGTGCGCACCTCGTTTCAACAACCACTGGAAAACTCCCTTGAACGCGCACTCCGTCGCCACCGCCAAACTACTGCCATGCCTGCGCATGGACGTGCTGGCGCGCGCGTTCGGCAAGGAAGACCAGCTGACAACGGCCTGATATCCGCCCTGCGGAGATCGGCCACCCCGATCTCCGAGGCCTGACGACGCCCTCGGAACGCAAGTCCCGGGGGCGTTTTCGTTTGCGTCGGCACAAGGACCCGCGATGCCAGAACTGCACCCCGCGCGGCAACCCGCCGCTCACTGACCCAGGCTTTTCCCGCCCCGCCGAAGGATTTACTTCGCGCGACCGGCAGCGCCTGGACATTATCTGCATCGCACCCAAACATTATCGCTCGCCGATAATGTCGGTGGCCTGCACCCTCGATTCTCCAACGGTCCCGTTTCCACCACGGGCTGGTGCGCGCGGCGTTGCCGTGGCGTATGCCGGAGGTCGCGGACATGCCATCGCCTGGATCGCCTGCTGGAGGCAGGCGCCGGTTCGCCGGTACGCGGTTCGATTCCGCGCGGTCCCCAACTGGATAGCTCAGCTTGGTCAGAGCAACGGATCCTGATTCCGTCTGTCGTGGGTTCGACTCCCACTCCAACCACATGACCTGTCACGTCATGACTTGAAGCAACACCCGGGGCGCAAGCCCCAGCAGCCATCGTCGCCGTCCACCGCCATCGCCTTCGGGCGGGGCCTGGAAGGCAACGGACCGCACGCCGGGCCCCGGCCCGCCGCCACTGCCAGCCACGTTCCGCCCCGGTGCTGCCTGCCGGGAACGACGATGGCAGCACTGCCGGTGCACCGATGGCCCCGCGCGCGGACCATCCGCCGATGGCCGCCCTCTTCCGCAGGCGGCACAGCGTGTGCCGCCTGTCCTGCCACGACCGGTTCGACCCGGGTCATGGCATTCATTCCATCGGGTCGAATCACCAGAGCCATACAAGGAGAGACTCCCATGTTCTGGACCATCAAGGTCGTGATCGGCGACGGCGAGCGCGGCCTGGTGTATCGCAACCGTCGTTTCCAGCAGATCCTGCTGCCGGGCGTGCACCGCCTGTCGCCGTTCGGCGGCCGTCCGCACGTGGACATCCACACCGCATCGAAGGGCGCGGCCTACACCGGCAGCGACCAGGACAGCCTGATCGAAGCGCTGGGCGCACAGCTGGACACCCACTTCGTGCTGGCCAACGTCGGTGCCACCGAGGTCGGCCTGTTGCTGCGCAACGGCCGCATCGATGAAGTCCTGCCGCCGGGCAGCCGCCGTCTGTACTGGCGCGGTTCGGTCGATACCCAGGTGCAGGTAATGGCGTTGGGTGACGAGCCGCGCATTCCGGCCGACGTGCAGCAGCGGCTGGGTCAATTGGGCGTGCTGCCGCGTGTGGCGGTGATCAGCACCGTGCCGAGCGAGTCGGTGGGCCTGCTGTTCATCGATGGCACGCTGCGGCAGACGCTGGACGCCGGCCTGCACGCGTTCTGGAACTTCAACGGCAACGTGTCGGTGGAGCGCGTGGAACTGCGTGCACGTTCGCTGGACGTGTCCGGCCAGGAACTGCTCAGCCGCGACAAGGTCACCCTGCGGGTGAACCTGGCCGCGACCGTGCAGGTGGTCGACCCGGTGCGTGCACACCGCACGCTCAGCAATGGCGATGAGTTCGTCTACCGGCAGCTGCAGTTCGGCCTGCGCCAGGCGATTGCCGCGCGCAGCCTGGACGAGCTGCTGGGCGACAAGGCGGCGCTGGACGGCGAGATCGCCTCACATGTGCAGGCGGCAATCGAGGGCCACGGCGTGCGGTTGCTCGGCGTCGGCATCAAGGACGTGATCCTGCCGGGCGAGATGAAGGAGATCCTCAACGGCGTGGTGCTGGCCGAGAAGCAGGCCCAGGCCAGCGTGATCCGTCGCCGCGAGGAGGCCAACGCCACGCGATCACAGCTCAACACCGCAAAGCTGATCGAGGACAACCCGGTGCTGATGCGCTTGAAGGAGCTGGAGGCACTGGAGAAGGTCACCGAGAAGATCGACACGCTCACCGTGTTCGGCGGCCTGGATGGCGTGCTGAAGCAGCTGGTGACGATCAGGTAGGGGGTAGCGGCGGCGCAGGGACGCGCCGCCGGCCCATCAAGGACATACACGAAGACATGGACACTCAACACAACTATCAATGGCTGCACGTCGAGGGCACCACGCCGATCAAGGGCTGGGTCAACGGTGTGCCGCTGGAAGCGCAGGCGCATGAGCAGCTGCGCAACATCGCCGCGATCCCGTTCGTCGGGCCGTGGGTGGCCGTGATGCCGGACGTGCACCTGGGCAAGGGCGCGACCGTCGGCTCGGTGATCCCGACCCGCGGTGCGATCATCCCGGCCGCGGTCGGCGTTGACATCGGCTGCGGCATGGCGGCGGTGCGCACCACGCTGCGCGCCAACGACCTGCCCGACGACCTGCGGCAGCTGCGCAACAGCATCGAGCGCAGCATTCCGGTCGGCAACGGACGCGGCGGCGAGCATCACCGCATGCCCGACAGCATTCACACGCGGCTGGTGCAGTCCGGGCTGGCCGACGGCCTGGAGAAGATCAAGGAAAAGCACCGCAGGATCCGCACCGATAAGCTGGACCGCCAGCTGGGTACGCTGGGCGGCGGCAACCACTTCATCGAACTGTGCCTGGACGAGACGGATACGGTGTGGGTGATGCTGCACAGCGGCTCGCGCGGCACCGGCAACCTGATCGGTACCTACTTCATCGAGAAGGCGCGCGAGGAACTGGCCCGGCGCGTGCTGGGCTTCCACCTGCCGGACAAGGACCTGGCGTTCTTCATGGAAGGCGAGCCGCTGTTCGATGACTACGTCGAAGCCGTGTCGTGGGCGCAGGACTACGCCCGGCAGAACCGCGAGGCGATGATGTCGCGCGTGCTGGCCGAGATGCGCCACCGGCTGCCGAAGTTCCAGCTGGCGGCAATGGCGGTGAACTGCCACCACAACTATGTACAGAAGGAAACGCACCACGGGCAGGAGCTGCTGGTGACCCGGAAGGGGGCCGTCAGCGCTCGCGAGGGTGAGCTGGGCATCATTCCCGGCAGCATGGGCACGCGCAGCTACATCGTGCGTGGCAAGGGCAACGCGGACAGCTTCCACAGCTGCAGCCACGGTGCCGGCCGGGTGATGAGCCGTGGCGCCGCGCGCCAGCAGATCACGCTTGCCCAGCATCGCGAGGCCACCGCGCACGTGGAATGCCGCAAGGACAGCGGCGTGCTGGACGAGTCACCGGCCGCGTACAAGTCGATCGACGATGTGATGGCCGCGCAGCTGGACTTGGTCGACGTAGTGCACACCCTGCGCCAGGTGTTGTGCGTGAAGGGGTAACGGAGCGGTGCCGGCCAAGGCCGGCACCCACCGCACCCGATTGCAGTAGATCCACGCCATGCGTGGATGGAACAGCGCCGACCAAGGTCGGCCTCTACCTGTGCAACGTTCAGCGCGCGATGCTGTCTTCGGCCACCAGCGCGTGGTGCACGCCGATGCCCGCGCGCACGCCTTCGGCCATGGCCAGGGTGATGTTGCCGACCGTCGTCGCATCGCCTGCGGCATACACGTTCGGCACCGAGGTCTGCTTCATCGCATCGACCTCGATCAGCACGCCCAGCGGGCTCTCGACCAACGTGCAGCCCAGCTGCTGCACCAATGGCGTGGCCATCGCCTGGGTGGCCGGCACGAACAACGCACGCTGGGCGATTCGGCGGCCGTCGGCCAGCTCCACTTCCAGCCAGGTCGGCTGGTCGCCCTGCACGCCCAGCACGGGTGACGTCTCGATCTGCACGCCGCGCTGCTGCATGGCGGCGCGTTCCTCATCCGTGATGTCCAGTCCCATGCTGAAGAACGTGACATTGCCCCAGTCGGCGAACAGCGGCGCCTTGCTGGCGGACATCGGATGACCGCCAAGCAGGCCAATGGCACCACCACCCACTTCATAGCCATGACAGTACGGGCAGTGCAGCACGGTGCTGCCCCAGCGCTCGGCGAGACCCGGCAACGCCGGCAACTGGTCGGCGATGCCGCTGGCGAGCAGCAGCTTGCGCGCGGCCAGCACCTGGCCATCGGCGGTACGCACTTCCACGCCTTCGGCGCGGGCGGTGGCCTGCACGGCTTCGGCATGCACCCAACGCACCGTGGGGTAGTCCAGCAGCTGCTGGCGCGCCGTCTTCAGCAGCTCGGCGCCACTGATGCCATCCAGCCCGAGCACCCCGTGCGAATGACTGGCGAAACGGTTGCGCGGCGAACCTGCGTCGATGACGGTGACCGGGCGACGGGCACGGGCCAGGATCAGGCCGGCGGCAATGCCGGCATAGCTGCCGCCGACGATGAGCACATCAGGATTCATGGTGACCTTCCAGGGAACGGTGATGGGCGAGATGGCGGGCGAAGTCGGCGCCAAGCTGGTCCAGCGTGGTCGCCTGCAGCCGCGCTTCGAGCAGGCGCTGCGCTTCGCGCGCCCCATCGAGCAAGGCGCTGTTGACCAGCCGCTGGATCGGGCAGCCACCGCCGGAGTCGCGTGCGCCGACCTGGACCAGCGGTGGTGCGCCCACCGCCAGGTAGATGTCATGCAGGGTGATCGCCGCGGCGTCGCGTGCCAGCAGGCTGCCGCCGCCGTGGCCGCGGGTGCTGCGCACCAGGCCGGCCTTGTGCAGCTGTGCCAGCAGGCGACGGATCACCACCGGATGCGTCGGCAGGCAGGACGCCAGCTGCTCGGACGTACGCGGGGCGGCATGGCCGACCAGGTGCGCCATCACATGCAGGGCGTCGGACAGTGGATTTGCGGATTTCATGTAACAACGATAGTTACATTTAAATTCTCTGTCGAGGGTCTTCTTTCGTTCCATATGGACACATTTGTCCTATGAAACATCTCCTTCACATCACTAAACGAAACGGTAATGTGATGAGCGTCGCACTTCAGACGCGTGGGGACAGGTCGATACCGCAGTGCCCCTTCCCGAGAGTCCCTTCCATGAAAGCGTCTGTCCGTGCTCCGCGCCTGCAGTCCAAGCTGCTCGGCGCGGTTTCCGTTGGTCTGGCCGTGGTCCTGCTGTGCGCATTGGCGGGTCTGGCCTCCGCCTGGTTGAAGCTGTCCACCGAGGTTCCACCCGAAGTCGCGCACAGCCGCGACGCCGAACGCCTGCAGCGCGAGTTCCGCGGCCAGGTGCAGGAATGGAAGAACGTGCTGCTGCGCGGCCACGACGACGCGCTGCGCCAGCGCCATCTGGACGCCTTTGACAGCGAGGGCCGCCTGGTCGAGCAGCTGGCCAGGGGCCTCGTAGCCAGCCCGGACATACGCACGCGCGAACTGGCACAGTCCTTCATCGGCCTGCACACGCAGCTGCAGAAGGACTACCACGCCGCCCTGCAGGCGTTTGCGGAAGCCGGCTACGATCCCGCCGCCGGCGACAATCTGGTGCGTGGCAAGGACCGCCCGGTGGCGACCGCACTGGATGCGCTGAGCACGCATGCCACGCAGGTGGCCGAAGCAACCGTAGCGGTGCGGTCGCAGCAGGCCCGGCAGACCCTGCTGCTGTGCGCGGCGCTGACCGTGCTGGCCGCCGTGTTGCTGCTGATGGGCCTGGCCTGGTGGCTGCGGCGCGCGGTGGTGCAGCCGGTGCTGGCGGTGGAAGCCGCTGCGCGTGCCGTGGCCGCCGGTGATCTGCAGCACGTGGTGCAGGTGCGCAGCCGCGACGAGATCGGTCGCCTCGCGCAGGCGATGCAGGCGGTGCAGTCCACGCTGCGCGGCGTACTGGACGCACAGGCGACGATGGCGCAGGCGCATGATGCCGGCACCATCAGCCATCGCATGGAGGCCAGTGCGTTCCCGGGCGCGTTCGGCACCATGGTGGCCGACTGCAACACGCTGGTTGACGCGCACATCCAGGTGAAGATGCGCGCGATCTCGATCATGGGCCGCTATGCCGTCGGTGACCTCAGCCAGGACATGGAACGCCTGCCCGGCGAAAAGGCCGTGATCACCAACGCATTGGATACGGCCAAGGCCAATCTCGGCATGATCAACGGCGAGATCCGCCGCCTGGCCGAAGCCGCTGCCGCCGGTGACTTCAGCCAGCGCGGCGACAGCGCACGCTTCGAGCATGATTTCCGCGCGATGGTCGACGGCCTGAACCGCCTGATGCAGACCACTGAACTGAACCTCGGCGAGGTTTCCAGCATGCTGCGCGCGATTGCCGATGGCCGTCTCGGCGCGCGCATGCACGGTGATTTCCAGGGCGTGTTCGCGCGTATCGCCGGCGACGCCAACACCACCGCTACGCAGCTGGCAACCATCGTCACCGACATCAAGCACGCCTCCGGCAACATCCACACGGCGGCGGCGGAGATCGCCGCCGGCAACAACGATCTGTCGCGCCGTACCGAACAGCAGGCCGCCAACCTGGAAGAGACGGCGGCATCGATGGAGGAACTGACCTCCACCGTGCGCCAGAACGCCGAGCATGCGCGCCAGGCCAACCAGCTGGCGATCGGCGCGCACACCGTTGCCTCTCACGGCGGCAGCGTGGTCGGCCAGGTGGTGGCAACGATGGGTGCCATCGAAACCTCGTCGCGGCAGATCGCCGAGATCATCAGCGTGATCGACGGCATCGCCTTCCAGACCAACATCCTGGCGCTGAACGCCGCGGTGGAAGCGGCACGCGCCGGCGAGCAGGGCCGCGGCTTCGCGGTGGTTGCCAGCGAAGTGCGCACCCTGGCACAGCGTTCGGCGGCAGCCGCGAAGGAGATCAAGGCGTTGATCGAAGCGTCGGTGGAACAGGTCGGCCACGGTGCACGGCGCGTGCGCGAGGCCGGTGACACCATGGCCGAGATCGTGGCGTCGGTGCAGCGCGTCACTGACATCATGGCCGAGATCTCCGCCGCCTCGCAGGAGCAGAGCGCGGGCATCGAACAGGTCAGCCAGACCGTGATCCAGATGGACGGCACCACCCAGCAGAATGCCGCGTTGGTGGAGGAAGCCAGCGCCGCCGCACGCAGCCTGGAACAGCAGGCGAACCGGTTGATCGACGCGGTGGATGTGTTCGACCTGTCGACCACCGCCGCAGCGAAGGACGCGCTGATGCGCGCGGCCTGATTGATCCGGTTGCCGGCCGGCGGCCGGCACTACCGTGGAGCGCAGACAGGGGGAGTGCCGGCCGCTGGCCGGCAGCTCCCAACGCTGCATGGGTGGCGGCATGAACAGTGCGGACCAACGGTCCGCACCCACCACCACCTGCCGTCGTACACGTCGATGCAATGCACCGTTGCCGGCATGCACACGGCCGCTGGCCTACCCTTTCGTGGATATTCCCGCCTCCCTCCCCCTCTGCTGGAGCCCCCATGACTGCCCCCGCCTTCGGTCTCGGTACCTTCCGCCTGAAAGACCAGACCGTGATCGACTCGGTGCGCAACGCGCTGGATGTCGGCTACCGCGCCATCGATACCGCGCAGATCTACGGCAATGAAGCCGAGGTCGGCCAGGCCATCGCCGATTCCGGCGTGCCGCGCGAAGAGATCTACCTGACCACCAAGGTCTGGATCACCGCGTTCAAGCGGGAAGCGCTGCTGGCCAGCCTGCATACCAGTCTGGAAAAGCTGCGTACCGATCATGTGGACCTGACGCTGATCCACTGGCCGTCGCCGAACGACAAGGTCGACGTGCCGATGGAGGAGTACCTGCCGGCGCTGGCCGAGGCCAAGGCACAGGGCCTGACGAAGGCGATCGGCATCTCCAACTTCACCATCGCCCAGACCCGCAAGGCGATCGAGATCCTTGGCGCCGATGCCATCGCCACCAACCAGATCGAGATCCATCCCTACCTGCAGAACCGCCTGCTGGTGAAGTTCCTGCAGGACAACGGCATCCACGTCACCGCCTACATGAGCCTGGCCTATGGCGAGGTGATCAAGGACCCGGTGATCCAGGCCATTGCCGGCCGCCACCAGGCCGCTCCGGCGCAGATCGCGCTGGCCTGGGCGCTGCAGCAGGGTTACTCGGTCATTCCGTCGTCGACCAAGCGCGAGAACCTGTCGAGCAACCTCGAAGCGGCAGCGATCCGGCTGACCGACGAAGACATGGCGCAGATCGCCAAGCTGGATCGTGGCCATCGCCTGGCGAATCCGGAAGGCATTGCGCCGGCCTGGGATTGAAGAGCGGCCGCCGGGCATGGCCCGGCGCTACCGGATACGCGTGGGTAGCGCCGGGCCATGCCCGGCGGATCCATCAGGCCTGCAACAACCAGCCTCGCATTGCCGCACTGACCTCATCCGGCTTTTCCATCGGTGCCAGGTGCCCGCAGTCCGGCACCACCACCAGCTGCGAGTGCGGCACCAGGGCGTGCATTTCCTCGCTGACCGCGAGTGGCGTAATGCGGTCGTTGGCGCCACATACGATCAGCAGCGGATCGCGGTAGCCAGCCAGCACGTCATGGCCGTCACGGCGTTCCAGCGCACTCTGGCGCAGGAACACGTCCGCGCCCAGGCGGGCGGTCATGTCACGCACACGTTGCACCAGCACGTAATCATCCAGCCGCGAGGCATCGATGTAGCTGCGCATCAGCACATCGCCGAAGCCATGGAACTTTCCGGGCAGGCGCACGCTGGCGCGCTGGCTGCGGCGCTGCTCGGCACGTTCCGGTGAATCGGCGTGGATCGAGGTATCGATCAACGCCAGCTGCAGCACGCGTTCCGGCGCGATGCGCAGGATCTGCTGGGCGACGAAACCGCCCAGCGAGAACCCGGCCAACGCAAAGCGCTCCGGCGCCTGTGCCAGCACGTCCTCGGCCACCGCCTGCAGGGTTTCGCCACGGGTCTGGTCGCCTACCGTGCAATCGGCGATGTCGGCAAGATCAGCCAACTGTGAGCGCCACAGCTCAGCGTCGTTGAGCAGGCCAGGCAGCAGCAGCAGGGGGATACGGTCGGTCATGGGGGTATTGTCGCGCCAGCACGGTGACGGAACCATGCCGCAACAGGGGGCGGATTCTAGCGTCGAGCCACGTTCGACGGCTGCATAGCCAGTGGCGCATGGCTCGACGCTACAGAAGACAGCGGCGGAGCCGCTCTTTGGCGACACCATCACCATCTACACCGCGCTGTGCGGACAGGCCGCGAGTAAACCTGGCGCAGCAGAGACAAGCAAGCACGGCAGCTGGCTGCCAACCCGATCATCGGCATGCGCTACGACGCCATCTATGTGATGACCGGGCTGACCGTGCGGCTGTGCTATGGCACGGCGGTGGCGGTGGAACCGCAGCGGTGAGGTGATCGGCGGGCATGGCCCGGCGCTACCGATGGGCGGCGATCACGCCACCGGCGGGACGTCAGGCACTTCGACCTGCTGCACCGGCAAGGTCACCATCATCACCGTCGGGTCATCCGGGTCCAGCTTCGTCTTGAAGCCCAGGCTCTGGCACATCGCCAGCATGGTGCTGTTCTCGCGCAGCACCTGGCCTTCGACCACGTCCAGGCCCAGCCACTTGGCGTACTCGATCATGATCGCCATCAGCCGCCAGCCGATGCCATGGCCCTTCAGGTCCGAGCGGATCAGGATGCCGTATTCACCGCGGTGGTAATCCGCATCGGCGTGCAGGCGCACCGCGCCAAGCATTTCGCCACTGCGCGGTTCGATCGCCACCAGTGCGATCGAGCGTGCGTAGTCGAGCTGGGTCAGGCGCGCGATGAACTCGTGGCTGAAGTGCTTCACCGACTGGAAAAAGCGCAGGCGCAGGTCCTCGTCGCTGACGCGGGCGAAGAACGCACGGAACAGCGCGTCGTCCTCCGGCCGCACCGGACGCACGAAGGCACGGCCGCCATCGGACAGTTCGATGGTGCGCTCCCACTCCTTCGGGTACGGGAACACCGAGAAGCGCGGATGGCCACGGCCCTTGTGCAGGATGCGCGACGGCGCCACCGCCACGCGTGCGTCGAGGGCGAGGATGCCCTTGCCGTCGACCAGCAACGGATTGATGTCCAGCGTACGCACTTCGGGGATGTCGGCGGCCAGCTGTGCCAGCTTGACCAGCGCCAATGCCAGTGCGCGCTCGTCGGCGGCAGGCACATCGCCATAGGCCTTGAGGATGCGCGAGGCGCGGGTCTGGCCGATCAGCTCGTGGGCCAGGCGCAGGTCCAGCGGCGGCAGCGCCAACGCCTTGTCATTGATGACTTCAACCGCGGTACCGCCACGGCCGACCACGATCACCGGGCCGAACGTCGCGTCATCGGCAATACCGACGATCAACTCGCGCGCCTTCGGGCGAACGATGGTCGGCTGCACCAGCAGACCATCGATGCGCGCATCCGGCCGCAGCTGGCGTGCACGCGACAGGATCGCGTTGGCCGCGCTCTGCACCGCCGGCAGGGTGGACAGGTTCAGGCGCACGCCGTCCACTTCCGACTTGTGCGGAATATCCGGCGAGAGAATCTTCAGCGCGACCGTGGCACCGCGTTCCAGCAGCGGCTGTGCCAGATCCATCGCCTCGTGCGCGTCACGCGCATGCATCACCGGCGCGGAGGGAATGCCGTAGGCCTTGAGCAGTTCATGCGTAGCCAGCGGGTCCAGCCACTGCTGGCCGTTGGCCAGCGCGGCATCGACCAGTGCGCGCGCGGCGGCCGTGTCGACGCTGAAGTCCTGCGGCAGGCTGGGCGGCGTTTCCATCAACGCGTTCTGCGCTTCGCGGTAGCGCACCAGATGCTGGAAGCCACGTACGGCTTCGGCCTCGGTCGGATAGGTCGGCACCCGCGCCGCGTTGAGCGTGGCGGTGGCCTGGTCATCGTTGCCCAGCCACACCGCGAACACCGGCTTGTCGCGGTGATGGCGCGGGCGCAGTCCGAGCGTGCGGGTAAGCGCCTGTGCGGCGTCTGCGGATGAAGTGAATGCGGTCGGCACGTTGACCACCATCACCGCATCATTCTCGTTGTCGGCCAGCAGCGCCTCGATGGCGGCGGCATAGCGATCACCATCGGCGTCGACCACGATGTCGACCGGGTTGCTGCGCGACCAGCCCTGTGGCAATACCGCATCGAGCTTCTGCACCGTGCTGTCGGACAGGGTGGCCAGCGTGCCACGCAGCGCGATCAGCTGGTCCACGGCAAGGCGACCGACGCCGCCACCATTGCTGAGAATGGCCAGGCGACGACCGGGGAAGGTCCCCAACCGGCCCAGCGATTCGGCGGCCGTGAACAGTTCGTCCAGCGCGCCCACGCGCAGCAGGCCGGCGCGGTTGAAGGCGGCACCGTACACATCATCGGCACGGGCCAGGGCCTGCACATGGGTATCGCGGCTGCCCGGCTGCACGCGCTCGGCGCGCCCCGACTTCACCACCACCACCGGCTTGGCGCGGGCGGCGGCACGCGCAGCCGACATGAACTTGCGCGCGTCCTTGATCTGCTCAACGTAGAGCAGGATGGCGCGCGTACGGTAATCGGTGGCGAAGTAGTCGAGCAGGTCACCGAAGTCGACGTCCAGCGTGTCGCCCAGCGAGACCACGGCAGAGAACCCGACCGAGCGCGCCACGCCCCACTCCACCAGTGCGGCGGCGATGGCCGAGGATTCGGAGATCAACGCAAGATCACCGGCCTGCGGGAAGTGCGCGGCGATGCTGGCATTGAGCCGTGCGTGCGGCGCGATCACGCCCAGGCAATGCGGCCCGAGGATGCGCAGGCCATGCTTGCGCGCCACCGCCTCCACCTGTGCAGACAACGAACCGGGGCCTTCGCCCAGGTGCGCGGTGAGGATGATCGCCGCCTGCACGCCACGTTCGGCGGCAGTGCGCACCACCTGCGGCACGATGGCCGCTGGTGCGGTGATCACCGCCAGGTCGGGGACCCAGTCCAGGTCCTTCAGCCGCTTGACCGTGCGGATGCCATCGATCTCGGCATGCCGCGGATTGATCCACGCCACCTTGCCGGGGAAGCCGGTGCCGCGCAGGTTGCGCATCACCGCGCGGCCGGCCGAACGCTCACGCGGACTGCCGCCGATCACCGCGACCGACTGCGGACGGAACACGGACTGCAGGTGGTAGGTACTCATGCGCCTACGGTACACGGACTGGCGCGGCAACGGCATGATCGTGCGCAAGGTCCTGATACCGCACCCACGCATGGCGTGGATCTACCGCCGGGACCAGTAGATCCACGTCATGTGTGGATGACGCTCCCGTTACAACAGCGTGCCGTGCAGGATCATCGCGGCGATGCTGAAATAGATCACCAGGCCGGTCACGTCCACCAGGGTGGCCACGAACGGGGCCGAGGCGCTGGCCGGGTCGAAACCGAGCCGCTTGAGGATGAAGGGCAGCATCGAGCCGGACAGCGAGCCGAACGTGACGATGCCGACCAGCGCGGCACCGATGGTGATCGCCAGCAGTATCCAGTGCTCGCCGTAGTCGTGCAGGCCGCCCAGCTGCCAGATCACGATGCGCACGATGGCCAGGCAGCCGAGGATCGCGCCCAGCACCATGCCGGTGGGCACTTCGCGCAGGGCCACCTTCCACCAGTCGCGCAGGCGCAGCTCGCGCAGCGCCAGGCTGCGGATCAGCAGCGAGGTGGCCTGCGAACCGGAGTTGCCGCCCGAACTCATGATGAGCGGAATGAACAGGGTCAGCACCACCGCGCGCGCCAGTTCGTCCTCATAGTGCTGCATCGCGCTGGCGGTCAGCATCTCGCCCAGGAACAGCACGCTCAGCCAGCCGGCGCGCTTGCGCAGCATCTCCAGGAAGCCGATCTGCATGTAGGGCTTGTCCAGTGCCTCCATGCCGCCGAACTTGTGCGCGTCCTCGGTCGATTCCTCGATCAGCGCGTCGAGCACGTCGTCCACGGTGACGATGCCGAGCATCTGCTGCTGCGCATCGACCACCGGGATCGCCAGCAAGTCGTGGCGACGGATCAGCCGTGCCACTTCTTCCTGGTCCATCAGTGCGTCCACCGTCACCGGTGGATTGACCTGAGCCACGTCCAGGATCGACTCCTCCGGCAGGCCGGTGATCAGGCGGCGCATGGTCACCACCTGCTGCAGCTGCTGGCTGGACGGCTCCAGCACGTAGATCGCGTACACCGTTTCACGGGTGCGCTCGACCTGGCGGATGTGCTGAAGGGTCTGCGCCACGGTCCAGCTGGCGGGTACCGCCACGTACTCGGTGGTCATCAGCGCACCGGCGGTGTTCGGCGGGTAGCTGAGCAGCTTCTGGATGGCCTGGCGGGCGTCGGTGCCCAGCAGCGGGATCAACCGCGCGCGTTCTTCCTCATCCAGCTCATGAACGATGTCGGTGGCGCGGTCGTCGGCCATCAACCCGAGCAGGGCGGCAGCGCGCGCCGGGGGCAGCGCTGCCACCAGCTCGCCACTGCGGTGCAGTTCCGGCGCTTCCAGCATTTTCACTGCACGCGGCAACGGAAGGGCAGCCAGCGTTTCCGCGGCGCGGGTCAGCTCCAGCGTGTTGAGGAATTCCACCGCATCGGCAGTGTTGAAGTTCGCCAGCGGCGCGGCCAGTGCGGCGGCATCGGCCACCGGGCGCAGCAATTGCTTTTGGTTCATCGGGTTTGCCTTGTGGGGGTGCGACCTCGCGCAACGCCAACGCAGGCAAACCGTCCCGATGTCAGGCGGTGGCCATCGCTGGCGTCGAACGAGGTCGACTTCTACTGTCGCTGGACATGGGTTGGGGACTCCGGGATGCGTGTGCCGGCGGACGCGCCGCCAGCGGCGGGCAGTCTGGACCCGTGGACCATGCAGGTCAACCCGGTCCCGCCGCGGCAGCACCCTGCCCGCAGGTTGTTCTCGTGCATGCACAGGCCGGCGCGCATAATGGCGCGGTGGTGTTCGCCACGCTTTTCCCAACCCGAACGGACGCACAGCGGCTCCCCCGATGACCAGGTATTCCCATGCATAGCGGTGGTCTGGAACTGGCGCTGGTGCTGCTGCTGGCGGCGGTCATCGCCGTGCCGGTGTTCAAGAAGTTCGGCTTCGGCGCGGTGCTGGGCTACCTGGCCGCCGGTGTGGTGCTGGGCCCGGACGGGCTGGGCTTCGTGCAGGACGCCGACCGCATCCTCGGCGCCGCCGAGATCGGGGTGGTGATGCTGCTGTTCGTGATCGGCCTGGAGCTGTCGCCGGCACGCCTGAAGGTGATGCGGCGCTCGGTGTTCGGCGCCGGTGCGGCACAGGTGGCGCTGTCCGGGCTGGTGCTGGGCGGCCTGCTGCTGCTCGACCACTTCCAGTGGAAGAGCGCGCTGGTGGTAGGTGTGGCGCTGGCGCTGTCATCCACGGCGGTGGGCCTGCAGCTGCTGTCCGAGCACAAGGCGATCAACAGCGACCATGGCCGGCTCGGGTTCGCCATCCTGCTGTTCCAGGACCTGATCGCGATTCCGCTGCTGGCGGCCATCCCGCTGCTGGGCGGGGTGAAGAACGAGACCCTGCGCTGGGAAGACGCCGCCGTGGCCCTCGGTGCGCTGGCCGTGGTGATCCTGTGCGGGCGACCGGTGCTGCGCAAGGTGTTCAGCATCATTGCCCGCACCCGCAGCCCGGAAGTGTTCACCGCCACCGCACTGCTGGTGGTGCTGGGCACCGCCTGGTTCATGCAGGAAGCCGGCCTCAGCCCCAGCCTCGGCGCGTTCCTGGCCGGCGTGCTGCTGTCCGATTCGGAGTTCCGGCATGAGCTGGAAGCGCAGATCGAGCCGTTCAAGGGCCTGCTGCTGGGCCTGTTCTTCATCGCGGTGGGCATGGGCATCGACCTGGACCGCATTGCCGCCGAACCGTGGATGATCGCGGCTGGCGTCGGCATCCTGCTGGTGGTCAAGTTCAGCCTGCTGTACGCGATCGGCCGCATCGCCCGGCTCAGTCCGCGGCAGTCGCTGCTGCTGGGCAGCGTGTTGTGGCTGGGCGGCGAGTTCGCTTTCGTGGTGTTCAACGAAGCGCAGCGCGCGCACCTGCTCGGCAATGCCAACCACGACCGGCTGGTGGCGATCGTGGGCCTGTCGATGGCGATCACGCCGCTGCTGATGATCGCGCTGCTCAAGCTGCTCGGCCAGGAGAAGGCCGCACCGCGCGAGGCAGCCGAGGCCGACAAGGTGGCGCCGGACAACCGCCCCAAGGTGCTGATCGCCGGAATGGGCCGCTTCGGCCAGGTCATCGCACGCCTGCTGACGGCACAGAAGGTGCCCTTCGTGGCGCTGGAGGCGAACCCGGACACCGTGGCCGACCTGCGCCGTTTCGGCAACCAGCTGTATTACGGCGACCCGACCCGGCCGGAGATGCTGCGTGCGGCGGGCGGCGAGCACATCGATGTGTTCGTGATCACCGTGGACGACCCGGAGACCAACCTGCGCGCGGTGCGCATGGTGCGCCGGCTGTACCCGGACGCGAAGGTGCTGGCGCGTGCGCGCAACCGCCAGCATGCCTGGCGCCTGATGGACATGTCGGCCGAGCCGTTCCGCGAAGTGTTTGGCACCAGCCTGGAGATGAGCGGCCGCGTGCTGACCGCATTGGGCGTGGCGCCGGACGTGGCCGAACGCCATGTGCAGCGCTTCCGCGAGCATGATGAGCAGCTGCTGCGTGACCAGTACCTGGTGTACGACGACGAAGCGGCCGTGATCCAGACCTCGCGCGATGCACGCAACGACCTGATGCATCTTTTCGAGGCCGACGCGGAAAGGGACGGCGAGTAGGTGTGCCGACCAACGGTCGGCACCCACCCGATCAATGGCGGACCCGGTAGTGCCGGCCGCTGGCCGGCAATCCCGTGTTCCCGGAGATGTCATGAGGTAGCCGGCCAGCGGCCGGCACTACCCTTTTCCAGCGATCAGCCGTTGTCGCGCAGGAACCGCGCCATCGACGAAACGCCCGGCACGCGCGGTTCGAACTCACCGGCCACGTCGATGAAGCCGCGCATCACCGCGATCTCGCGCGGACTGCGGTTGAGGCTGTCGCGTGCTTCCGGATCCGCCCCCGCGCGCAGCAGGCGCTGCACCAGCAGCGGCAGGCCATGCAGCGCGGCCAAATGCAACGGGCCGAAGCCGCGCGGATCACGCACGTCCAGGCTCACGTCCTCATCCAGCAGGCGCTCTACCGCCGCCATCACCACCTGCTCGTCGCAGGCGGTACCCGGCTCGGCGCGTGCGCCCAGCAGCAGCAGCAGGGGCGTGACCGAACCGGCGGCGGCCTGGTCCGGCTCGGCGCCCGCCAACAGCAGGGTGTCGAGCAGGGCCAGCAGGCGCGAGCGGTCGCGGGCACTGAAACCGTACAGCGCGGCACAGTGCAGCGGGCCCAGCTGCTGCGCGTCACCGGCGTGCACGTCGGCACCTGCGGTGAGCAGGCGCGCGACGATGTCCGGCAGGCCCAGCGCCGAGGCCAGCATCAGCACGGTCACCCCACCCGGCAGGCGATGTTCCAGCTTGGCGCCGGCGTCGAGCAGGGCCGAGACGATATCCACCTGGCGCATGCTGACCGCCGCCGACAGCGGCGTGGCACCACTGGCCGCGGCGTGCTGCGGATCGGCGCCACGCGCCAGCAGCAGGTCGGTCACCGCCAGATGGCCACCACCGGCGGCGCGCAGCAGCGCGGTGCAGCCCTGCGCATCGACCGCGTCGACGGCGAAGCCCAGATCGATCAGGCGGCGCACGGCGTCTACATCACCGGCCATCGCAGCGGCCGGCAGATCGGCCTCGCGCAGGGTACGGCGCGGCAACGGCCACACCCGCCAGTCCAGCCAGTCGGCCAGGTCACGGCGACCGATCGACAGCGCCACGCCCAACGGCGTCTGGCCGTCGGCGGCGCGGGCTTCCGGCGAGGCACCGTGCTGCACCAGCAGCTTCAGTGCGCCTTCGCGGGCCAACGCGGTGGCCAGGTGCAATGCGGTCATGCCGTGGCTGTCGCGCGCTTCACGATCAACACCGGCCTTGAGCAGGGCCTGCTGCAGGCGCAGCCAGCCCAGGCGCACCGCGAGCGACAGCGGCGGATCGCCGGCCGGCGAGGCGGCGAACGGATCGGCGCCACGTTCCAGCAGTTCCAGTGCCAGCTGTTCCAGGCCACGGGCGGCCTGGTCGTGCTGCGCACACGCTGCGAGGAAGCGTGCCAGGCCACCGCGTCCGGCCGGCGACAGGCCACGCTGCAGCATGACCTGCAGCGCCGGCACCGCGTCGATGCCGCGCGACAACAGCGCGAACATCGGTGTGTCGGAACAGGCGTCACGCACGTAGGGATCGGCACCGTGGGCCAGCAGCCAGTCGACCGCACGCGGCTCCAGCGCCAGCTCCGGATCGAGCAGCAGGCCACCCAGCTCTTCCGGCTGGCACAGCTTGGCCAGCGCGGCCATGCCTTCGGTGTTGCCGAAGCCCAGCGCTTCGCGCAGCAGGGTCAGCGGCGGGCGGTCGGGCAGCAGGCCACTTGCGCCGGCGGCTTCGCCACGCTCGGCCAGTCCATCGCTGACCGCAGCCGGCAATGGATAGGACGGGTCCAGCAGAGCCACGATCGCCCAGCGGCCGGCTTCGGCGGCATAGTCCACCGCACGGCGGCCGACCGGATCGGTGGCATCGGCGGCGATGCCCAGTTCGACCAGGCGCTTGATCAGCAGCGGCGAGACATCCTCGGCCATCGCCGCCAGCTGCACCGCATTACGGCCTTCGCCATCCACCGCGACCAGGTCCGGCTTGTGCGGCAGCAGATGCTCGATCACGGCGGCGCGACCGGCACGGGCCGCTTCCAGCCACGGCGTACGGCCCAGCGCATCGCGCGCTTCCAGATTGGCGCCGGCAGCCAGCAGCACGCCGATGATCTCGACGTGACCGGCCAGCGCCGCTTCATGCAGCGCGCTGCGACGCTGGCGATCACGCGCGTCGGCCCGCGCCTTGTGCTTGAGCAGCAGCTGCACGCCCGCCGGATCGTCGTCCTCGGTGGCGGCGGCGGCCAGCAGCACCGGGGTGCCATCGGCCGGTTCGCAGCGTGCACCGCGTTCGAGCAGGAAACGGGCCAGGCGCCAGTTGCCGACCTGGCAGGCCACGGCCAGCGGCGACCAGCCCTCGTTGTTCAACGCATCGACTTCGGCGGCGGCATCGCGCAGCAGCGCCGCCACACCCGGGTCGGAACTGCGCGCGGCATGGTGCAGCGGCGTGTTGCCATCGCTGTCGGTGGCACGCGAGTCGGCACCGTTGGCGAGCAGGGTCATCACCGCCTCGGGGCGGCCATGCCAGCTGTCACGGGTGGCGGCCAGCAGCGGGGTCATGCCCCGGTGCGGTGCGTTCACATCGACGCCGCGGGCGATCAGCTCGCGCAGCAGGCGCAGGTCCGGCAGCACCGCTGCCAGCACCGCCAGGCTGCGCTGGTCGCGCCAGTTCGGGTCCGGCAGCGCATACGGATCGGCACCGGCCTGCAGCAGTTGCAGGCCCCGGTCGATGCGGCCATGGCGGGCGGCTTCATACAGCGCCGGGGTCAGCTCCTGCGGCGCCATCGCCTCCAGCGGCGTGGTTTCGACCGCAGCGGAGAACATCGGTTCGCGCTCGTCGCTGGCCGTGGCCAGTGGGCCTGCGCGCAGCGACACCAGCGGTGCCGGCGCCACCCGCTGCAGCAGCAGGTGCAGCACGGGCGACAGCAGCACCACCGCCAGCGCGGCGGGCCAGTGTGCGCTTTCCGGCAGCAGCCCCGGCCAGGCCGGCAGCACCACCAGCGCGGCCAGCGCGATCACCAGCGCGGCCACACCGAGGCCGCGCCAGGCGCCCAGGTCACGCCCCGCCAGCGCCTGCCAGTGCTGGGCCAGGCTGCCGTCGAGGCGTTCGACATCGTTCCACAACGGCCAGGTGCGCCAGGCGGCGAGCAGGCCGGCACTGACCAGCACGCTCAGGCCCAGCACCGCCGCAAGGCTGCCGCTGTCGCGCAGCGCCGCCAGCGGCCAGGCCAGCAACAGCGCCAGCAGCAGCGGCGCGGCCGTCCACAACGCCAGCAGCGCCGGCAGGTCCTGGCGAGCGACCACCTTCAGCGGCAGCAGCGCGCGGCTGCGACGCCACCATGAGATCGCCAGCGCGAACGCTGGCTGCGCCAGTGCGGCCAGGACGGCACCCGGGAAGCCGCCCACGGCGGCGCCCAGCGCCAGCACCGCGCCCGCGGCGAAGGCAATTGACACAAGGCGCGGACGGGAGGCGTCAGTCATAGTGGCGCGGCATCAGGCTGGCCACCGACGGCGGCACCTGCAGGTAGAACCCGCGCTCGCTCATTTCGCTGCGGACCTTTTCCGGGTCAGCCTGCGCCAGGCGGCGCTGGGCATCCAGGGCCACCTCCAGGACGAAGGCGAGCGTCCCCAGCGAGGTGAGCAGCGGCGCGGGCAGCGCGCTGAAATCATCGCGACGGGGAACGTAGACGTAGGTGTCCGGCTTGAGTTGGCTTTTATAGACGTAGGCGTGCATGTCCGCGGGACGATAACCCGGGAAGAGCCATGATTGTGTCGGAAAGCCGACACCGGGGAAAGCCGTCAGCCAACGTTGGCGGCGTGATCGACGGCGTTTCCCCGGCGAGGTTCAGCAATGTGGCGGCGTCGTTCAGCCACGGCTGCCACCACACGGGCGCTTACTTGACCTTGGCGTAGGTGCCCTTCAGCGCGACACCCGCGAGGATGGCACCGGCGTAGCACTCGTAGTTGGTGCTGCTCTTGAACTCGTTCTTCTTGTAATAGCTGACGATGTCGACCACGGCGTTGGCGCCGCGCGACTTGGCACCGTCCTGCAGCGCGCGCAGTGCCGACAACGCAACCCAGCGGCAGGCCTCGGCATCGCTCTTGTTGGCGGCGTTGGTCTTCTTGTTGGTCACGTCTTCGCCCAGGCGCTGCTGCACGCTGACCGGCTGGCCGGCCAGATAGAAGCGCACGCTGCCGTCGATGCCAGCGTCCTTGGCGGCCTGCGAATTGACCAGTTCCTGCAGGGACTGTTCGACACGCGTGTCGCGGGCAGAGGCGGTGGAGGTCAGGGCCAGCAGCGCGGTGGCAGTGGCGATCATGAGAGTGCGGCGCATCGAAACTTCTCCTTGTCAGGGGTGCGGGTGGGTAGCGGAAACAGTGCGGTGGGACGGTGGTTCACTCGCGCCAGCGGCGGAACACCAGCGAGGTGTTGATGCCGCCGAAGGCGAAGTTGTTGCTCATCACGTACTCGGCCTGCAGTTCGCGGCCCTGCCCGGTGATGAAGTCGAGCTGGCCACAGCGCGGATCGACCTCGGCCAGGTTCAGGGTCGGCGCGAACCAGCCGGTGCGCATCATCTCGATGCTCAGCCAGGCCTCGAACGCGCCACAGGCACCCAGCATGTGGCCGACGTAGCTCTTCAGCGAGCTGATCGGCACGCGGCTGCCGAACACCTGTGCGGTGGCCTGGGTCTCGGCGATGTCGCCGTGGTCGGTGGCGGTGCCATGGGCGTTGACGTAGTCGATCTGCGCCGGGTCCAGGCCGGCGTCCTCCAATGCCAGGCGCATGGCCTGGGCCATGGTGTCGGCACTGGGCTGGGTGACGTGCTGGCCATCGCTGTTGGTGCCGTAGCCGACCACCTCGGCCAGGATGGTGGCGCCGCGCGCCTGCGCGTGTTCCAGGTCCTCCAGGATCAGCGTGCAGGCGCCCTCGCCCAGCACCAGGCCATCGCGGCCGGCATCGAATGGGCGTGGCGTGGTCTGCGGCGCGTCGTTGCGCACGCTGGTGGCGAACAGCGTGTCGAACACCGCCGCAGCGGTGGCATCGAGCTGCTCGGCACCGCCGGCCACCATCACCGTCTGCTTGCCGCTGCGGATGGCTTCATAGGCCGCACCCACGCCCTGGCTGCCCGAGGTACAGGCACTGGACGTGGTGTACACGCGCCCGGACAGGCCGAAGAACACGCCGATGTTGACCGGCGCGGTGTGGCTCATCATCTTCAGGTAGGTGGTGGCACTGATGCCATCGGTGGTGAACTCGTTGAGCATGCGCCCGAATTCACCGGTGGCCTCATGGCTGCCCGACGAGGAACCATAGGCCACGCCGGTACGGCCGCTGCGCAGCACCGGATGCTCGTGCAGGCCTGCCTCGCGCAGCGCCACCTCGGTGGCGCGCACCGACATGATCGCGACCTTGCCCATCGAGCGGGTGGTCTTGCGGTTGTAGTTGGGCGGCAGCGCGAAATCCTGCGCCGGCGCCGCCAGCTTGGTGTTCAGCCCGGCATACACATCCCACTCGGGCATCGCACGCACCGCATTGCGGCAGCTGCGCAGGTGTGCCTCGATGGTCGGCCAATCGTGGCCGAGCGGACTGATGGCGGCGGCACCGGTGACCACCACGCGACGATTGGCGGCCATCAGAGCATGCCTCCGTTCACCGAGATCACCTGGCGGGTGATGTAGCCGGCCGGCTCGGACAGCAGGAACGCCACCGTGGCCGCCACTTCGTCGGGACGGCCGACGCGGCCGGCGGGAATCAGCTTGAGCGCGTGTTCAACCACTTCATCGTTGAGCATTTCGGTTTCGATCAGGCCCGGAGCCACGCAGTTGACGGTGATCTGGCGGCTGGCCAGTTCCAGCGCCAGCGCCTTGGTGGCACCGATGATGCCGGCCTTGGCAGCACTGTAGTTGACCTGGCCGCGGTTGCCGGCCAACCCGGATACCGACGACAGGGTGACGATGCGGCCCGGCCTGCGCCGCCGTACCATCGGCATGATCAGCGGATGCAGCACGTTGTAGAAGCCATCCAGGTTGGTGTGGATGACCTGGTCCCAATCGTCCTCCGACAGCGCCGGGAAGGCGCCGTCACGGGCGATGCCGGCATTGCAGACCACGCCGTAATACGCGCCATGTGCCTCGACATCGGCTTCCAGCGCGGCCCTCGCGGCCTCGCGGTCGGCCACGTCGAACACCAGCACGCGGGCCTGCTGGCCCAGTGCCTGGATCTCAGCCTCCACGGCCTGTGCCTCTTCCAGGCGGCTGCGGCAATGCACCACCACGTCGAAGCCATCGCGCGCGATGCGCAGCGCAATGGCCCGGCCGATGCCCCGGCTGGCGCCGGTCACCAGCACGCTTCGATTCCCTGTCATGCCTGTCCACTCTCCAGATAGGCCATCGCGTCGGCCGGTTCGTACACCGACACGTTGGCTGTCGCCCATTCGTCCTCACCTGCCAGGATGCGGCAGGCGAACATCCCCAATCCATTGTCACCCAACAGCTCGCAGCGCGCCTGTACGCGCAGTCGCGAACCGCTGGGGAAGCTGCTGCGCGCGCTGCTGTAGCGGCGGCTGCCGAGCAGGAAGCCCAGCTGCGGCGGCTTGCCGGCCGCACGCGCGCGGCAGCCGGCCCAGGCCGCAATGGCCTGCGCCATGTATTCGATGCCGACCCACGCCGGCACTTCGCCGTTCTCCACGAACAGGCCGGCCTCGGGCACCACCAGTTCGGCCTCGAGGGTGTCCTGGTCCCAATGCGTGATGCGCTGCAGCAGGCACATGTCCTGGCGGTGCGGCACCACCTCTTCGATTGCATACAGCGTGTTCATCGACGCTCCAGTGCCAGCACGGCGTTGCTGCCGCCGAAAGCGAACGAATTGCTCAGCACGCGTCGCGGCGGCTGCGCCAGGCGCATGCCCGGTGCGACCAGCGGCAGCACCGGCAGTGCCGGGTCGGCCACGCCGTCCCACCAGTGCGGCGGCAGCAGCTGCTGCCGGTTCTCGGCCAGCACGATCCAGCACAGCGCCGCCTCGATGGCGCCCGAGGCACCCAGCGTGTGGCCGGTCAACGGCTTGGTCGAACTGGCCGGCACGCTGTTGCCCAGCACCTGCGAGACCGCCAGGCTTTCCATCGCATCGTTGTGGCCGGTGGCGGTGCCATGCAGGTTCACGTAATCCACTTCGCCGGCGGCCCAGCCAGCACGCTGCAGCGCCTGCTGCAGGGCGTCGATGGCGCCCAGGCCCTGCGGGTCAGGCGCGGACATGTGGTGGGCATCGGCCGACTCGCCCCACCCCGCCAGGCATACCGGGCCGGGTTCGCGGGTGAGCAGGAACAGCGCGGCACCCTCGCCGATGTTGATACCAGTACGATGCTGCGAGAACGGATTGCAGCGTTGGGCCGAGACCGATTCCAGCGCGCTGAAGCCAGCCACGGTGAAGCGGCACAGGGAGTCCGCGCCGCCTGCGATCACGGCGTCGACGATGCCGGCGCGCAGCATGCGCGCGGCCGACATCAATGCCTTGGCGCTGGACGAACACGCCGTGGACAGGGTCCACGCCGGTCCCAGCGCGCCACTGCGCTGGCGCACGAACTGCGCGGCGGTACCCATTTCCTGCTGGGCGTAATCGAACCCTGGCGGCCACTGGCCCTGCTCGGCATGGGTGCGCAAGGCCTGCTCGGATTCACCGATGCCCGAGGTGCTGGTGCCCAACACCACCGCTACGCGCTCGGCGCCATGGCGGGCAATGGCTGCGCTCACCGCCGGAGCGATCTGCGCCAGTGCCACGTCCAGCAGGGCGTTGTTGCGCCCACGCAGGGCCACCGGCAGGTCTTCCAGCGCCGGCAGCGGCGTGCGTACTTCTCCCAGCGCCAGGGTGCGCCCCGGCATCAGGCTGTCGTTGGTGCTGAGCCCGCCCGGTACATCGGCGAACAGCGCCGACGCCACTGTGGCACGGTCCTCGCCAAGCGCGCAGACCATGCCCAGGTCGTTCAGGTAGATCGGTGCACTCATCGGTCCTGCCCGGCCATGTCGATTGATTCGATGCGCAGCGCATAGCCTTCGGCGCGGTTGTCCAGCTGCATGCTGCCATCGTCCAGGCGCTGCAGCAGCAGCCACACCGTGCCGTCGCGCGACAAGCTGCGCTGGTGGCCGTCGTCGATGACCTCCCAGCCGGCCGGCAGCGCTGCGGCGATGGCCGCGGTCGGCCACAGCGCGAACTGCAGGTCATCCAGCACACGCTCGGCACGCACCTGCGGCGGCAACCACGGCGCACGCTGCTGGGTCAGCTGCTGGCCGTCCCACTGCAGGCGCACGCCGGTCTGGCCCATCGCCTGCACCGCCAGCTGCACCCGCTGTGCATCGGCTTCCAGCAGCGCATCGAGGTCGCGCTCATGGCTGCCGAAACGGAAGTGCAGCTGCTGCTGCAGCGCCAGCGGCGCCGGCAGGCTGGCCGGCGACAGGCGCAGCGGCGGCAGTTCCACCTGTGGCTTGGGCATGCGCCCGGCACAGGCGGCCAGCAGCAGGCACAGCAGCAGGGCCGCAGTACGGAAGATCAGGCGCTGCACAGTTCCTCCAGCACGCGCATGCGGCGGCCGCTTTCGTCGGCCACATACGGGTTGTTGGTGTCCCAGGCGTAGCCGGCCAGGATGGAGCTGATCATGTCGCGCACTTCGGGCTGCTGTTGCGGGTGGTAGATGATCTTCTGGAAGCCGCCTTCGTACCAGCTTTCGACGAAGCGGCGGAAGGTCTTCACGCCGGCGCGCAGCGGGATCGAGAATTCAGCTTCCCAGTCGACGGTTTCACCGGCATAGCGGCGCGCCAGGCATTCGCTGGCCAGCTGCGCGGACTTGAAGGCAATGGTCACGCCCGAGGAGAACACCGGGTCGAGGAACTCGCCGGCGTTGCCCAGCAGGGCATAGCCGGGCCCCCACAGCGAGCTGACGTTGGCCGAGTAGCCGGTGATGCGGCGCACCGGCAGCACCGCCCATTCGGCGTTGGCCAGTAGGCGGGTCAGGTTGGGGTCCTCGCCGACGATGGCCTGCAGCTTCTGCAGGTCGTCGCCCTCGTAGCGCTCGAAGAACGACGGCTCGGCGACCACGCCCAGCGAACAGCAGCCGTTGGAGAACGGGATCGTCCAGTACCAGACGTCGATGTGCTCGGGATGGGTGGTGATCAGGATCTTGTTGCGGTCGAAGTCCGCTTCGGCCGGAATGTTGTCGCGCACGTGGCAGAAGATCGCGCCGCGCACCGGGAAGTTGGACGGCGACTCCAGCTGCAGCAGCCGCGGCAGCAGGCGCGCGAAGCCGGAGGCATCGAGGATGAAATCGGCCTCGATGCGGTATTCACTGCCGTCCGGGCGGCGCACCGTCACCGCCGGTTGCTCGCCCGGCTCGACAGCAAGCACTTCGTCGCCGAAGCGCAGCGTGGTGCCCATGCGCTCGGCACCGCGTGCCAGCACGTTGTCGAAGTCGGCGCGCTGCACCTGGTAGGTGGTGCCCCAACCCGGCGAGAACTTCTTCCTGAAGTCGAATGCCGTGCGCGCTTCGCCGTGCACGAAGGCGGCACCGTTCTTGTACTGGAAGCCCGCCTCGACCACATCCTGCAGCAGGCCGGCCGCCTCGATGTACTCCATGCTCTGCGGCAGCAGGCTTTCGCCGATGGAGAAGCGTGGAAACTGCTGGCGTTCCAGCATCAGCACCTGGCGGCCCTGCTGGCGCAGCATCGCCGCAGCCACCGAACCGGCCGGGCCCGCGCCGATGATCAGGATTTCAGTACGTTCGACAGCATCCACAGCAGTGTTCATCGGTGCGTCCTTGTTGCTCGATCAAGTGGAAAGAAGGAAGTCGGAAAACAGGCTCAGGCCGGCGGCAGATCGTGCGGCGGCGGACGGAACAGCGGCGAGATCAGCCAGACCAGGCCGATGCCGAACAGCAGGGTCAGGCCGAACGCGCGCAACGCCGGGGTCTGCGACAGGCCCAGCAGGCCGAACGACAGCCAGGTGCTGGCCGCGCCCACGCACACCGCCAGCCAGGCGCTGGCATCGCCGCGGTGCTCGATCAGGAAAATGCCGTAGTCGATGCCCATGCCCAGCAGCAGCATCAGTGCCAGCACGTTGAACAGCTGCAGCGGCTGGCCGAACAGGCCCAGCAGGCCCAGGGTCAATGCGCCGGCAATCAGGGTCGGGGCAAACACGCGCCAGGCCTGGCGGCGGTAGCGCAACCACAGCGCACCGAACACCAGTGCAATGCCGACCAGCAGCAGCCCGCCCATCAGCTTGCGGTAGTGGCCCAGCAGCTGCGAGAAGTCGGCGGTGCGGTCCACCCAGCGCACGCCGGGCAGGCCTTCGGCCGCCCCGCGCAGGGTCGCCAGCGCATCGGCGCGCGACAGGTCATCGACCATCACCACGCTGATCATCTGCCCACCGACTTCACCCACCCACAGGTGACGGAACGGCTGCGAGGCCGGCGAGGCCAGGAACGCCTCCGCGGTCAGCGGCGTGGTGGCGAAGTCGGGGCGCGGCAAGGGTTCTCCGACCGCATCGGACACGGCCTGCAGCACGCCAGGTTCCACCTTCGCGGTCAGCGCGGCGTCGGCCTGCTGGCGTGCCGGCGACGGCAGCCAGTCACTGATCGCGCGGTAACCGCCGATGCGCTTGTCGTTGGCCAGCACACGCAGGCGTTCGGTCAGTGCTTCTTCGCGCTGCAGCAGCTGTGCAGCGTCACTGCCCTGCACCAGATAGAACTGCGCCGGGCTGGGCATGCCCAGCAGCTGGCTCAGGCGGATCTGCTGCGCCATCAACGCTGGCGGTGATGACTGCAGGCTGCGCAGGTCGTCGTTGCTGTGAAGGCGTGCGATGCCGATTGCAGACAGTGCCAGCGTGATCACCACGAACATCGTCACCGCGCGACGGCCATGCAGGCGCGGGAAACGTTCCAGCGTATTGCCCAGCCACTGCGAGAACCGGGTCTGGCGGATCTCGCCGCCATCGAGCCACGGGAACCAGAAGATCACCGTGAGGAAAGCAGCCGCCAGGCCGACCACCGAGAACAGCGCCATCTGGCGCAGGCCCGGGAACGGGGCCAGGCCCAGTGCCAGGTAGGCCAGCGCGCTGGTCAGCAGGGCCAGCCACAGGCCGGGCAGCAGGTGCCGCAGCAGCTTCCAGCGACGATCGGCCGGCTCGGCCTGGCGCGAGGCGAACCAGTGGATGCCGTAATCCTCGGCCACGCCCACCAGCGATGCACCGAACACCAGGGTCAGCACGTGCACCTTGCCAAACACCAGCACGGTCACCGCCAGTGCCACGCCGCAGCCGATCAGCAATGACGCGGCGACCAGCAGGATCGGGCGCAGCGAACGGAACGCCAGCCACACCAGCAGCAGCACCGCGGCCAGCGAGCCCCAGCCGATCGTGTTGATCTCACGGTTGGCCTGCACTGCGGCTGCCTCCGCATGCAGCGGCACGCCGGCGTGCAGGATCTCCAGCTCCGGTGCTACGGCCTTGGCCGCCTTTCCGGCGCGTTCCAGCAGGCCATCGAGATGGCGTTCGCCGTCAAGCTGGAATGCCGAACCAGGTGTATCGAACTGCAGCACGGCCCAATGCCTGCCCTCGGCTTCGAGCAGGCCGTCATCGCCCATCCGTAACCCCGAGCCCTGCGCCTGCTGCTGCCACCATTGCGGCCACAGCGACAGCGGGTCCTGGCGCCAATCGGTCAGGCGTGGGGCGCCCATCGGACCGTACAGCGCAGCCAACGCCTGCTCCGCCAACGCGCCCGGCTCGCTGCCCTGCAGCTGCTCGCGCTGGGCCGGGGTCAGCAGGCGGTCGCGGTACGGCGCGTAGAACTCGCGCGCCTCATCGAACCAGCCTTCGATCGAACCGCTGGGCACCAGCAACGCACTGTCGGCATCCGCCGCCATCGCCGCAGCGAACGCCGCCTGTGCGCGCTTGGCGGCGGCGCCATCCTTGCTGCCCAGCAGCACCACCACCTGGCGCGAGCTGCCGTCGGCGATGCGCCGGGTGACATCGCTCAACAGGCGGTCATGCGCATCCTGCGGCAGCAGCGCGAGGATGTCGGTGTCGATCCGCGATTGCTGGCTCCACAGCTGCCACTGCTGTGCGCCCAGCGCCAGCAGCAACACCAGCCAGGCGATGCCCAGCCAGTGCCACCAGCGCCGCAGGCGGTCCGGTGCGTTCGATGCCACGGCCTCACTCAAAACGGCGGGCCTCGTCGGCGTTGAGCGTAGCCGGGGCCTCGCTCAACGCGCTGAACTGGATCTGCGTGCGGTCCTTGTTGGCCTCGACGATCTCGACCTGGCGCACGTAGCGGTCGCCCTGCAGGGTCAGCGACTGGAACGCCTTGGCCAGCATCGCCGACTTCGGCGTCAGGCGCAGCCGCCAGCCCTGTCCTTCACGGCTGGCCGCCACGTTGAACTGGCCGGACAGCGCCTGCACGTCGCCACTCATCAGCGCGAACATGATCGCGTTCACCGAACGCATCGCCGGCTGCTGCCGTGCATCGAGCTCGACACGGGTGCTGCCATCGCGCTGGCGGCTGAGGATGCGGTCGGCGGTGACCACCACTTCGGAGGGGAACGGCTTGAGCGTGGTCCAGATCACGCCATGCTGGCGCGCGACCACGAACTGGCCCTGCGAGCGCAGCGGGTTCCTGAAGCCGCTGACCTGCTTTTCCTGGCTGAACTGGCCACGCAGCACGTCCGGCCGCGCCACCGCCTGGGTAATCGCATCAATGGCGGGGTCGGCCGCCTGCACCTGCGGTGCGGCAACGAAGATCAGCGCGCACAGCAGCGCGCTGGAAAGACGGACAAGGGTGTTCACGGTGCAGGCACTCCCAGGCGTTCCCACAGTACCGGCGGGCACTGGTACAACATTTCCTTGCTGGCCGCGTCCACCGCGACCTGGATGGTCATCGCGCGGGTCAGCACCTGGCCGCTTTCCGCATCGAGGATTTCGTACTCGATCTTCAGCCGGTTCTCCCATTCCACGATGCGCGCAATCACGCGCAGCGCCTGGTTGAACAGCAGCGGGCGCACGTACTTCACCCGCGCATCGACCACCGGCCAGAGGTAGCCCGATTCGAGCATCTGCGGGTAGTCGTAGTCGTAGCGCCCAAGCAGCGCGCAGCGCGCGATCTCGAAGTACTTGAAGTAGTTGCCATGCCAGACCACGTTCATCGGATCGCAGTCATGGAAGGCGGGGGTCAATGCAATCTCGCCAACCCGTTCAATAGCCTCATTCACCGGCATACAGCTCCCAACGTTGCGCGCGGATCTCCACCAGCAGTTCCCGCAGTTCGCGATCCAGCGCGCGGTCTTCTTCAACCAGGGCGATGCGCTGCCCCAGGTCGGCGTACATGCCGGCCAGACTGCCATGCAGCTGCGCGTTCAGGCCAACCCGTTCGCGCAGCGCAAGGCCCTGGCGGGCGGCGATCAGCATCGCGGCCACCACCTGTTCAGTCAGCTCGATCACGCGCAGGCAGTCGCGCGCGGCGATGGTGCCCATGCTGACCTTGTCCTGGTTGTGGCACTCGGTGGAACGCGAGAACACGCTGGCCGGCAGGGTCTGCTTCAGCGCTTCGGCAGTCCAGGCCGACACGCTGATCTGCAGCGCCTTCAGGCCATGGTTGATGGCCGCGCGCGGGCCGGTGGCCGCCGACAGGTTGGCCGGCAGGCCATGGTTGTAACGGGCATCCACCACCAGCGCCAGCTGCCGGTCGAGCAGGTCGGCAACGTTGGCCACGGTGTTCTTCAGGGTGTCCATCGCCAGCGCGATGTGGCCGCCGTAGAAGTGGCCGCCATGCAGGATGCGCTCGCCGTCGGCATCGATCAGCGGGTTGTCGTTGGCGCTGTTCAGTTCGGTTTCGATCAGCTGGCGCAGGAACGGCAGGCTGTCCTCCAGCACGCCGATCACGTGCGGCGCGCAGCGCAGCGAATAGCGGTCCTGCAGGCGCTGTTCATTGCGTGGCGGACGCTCGCTGTGCAGGTCGCTGCGCAGGCGCGCGGCGATGCGGCCCTGGCCCGGGTGCGGCTTGGCCGCGAACAGGGTTTCGTCGAAGTGGTGCGCGTTGCCGTCGCTGGCCAGCACGTTGAACGCGGTCAGGCGCGTGGCCATGCGGGCCAGGTAATCGGCGCGCTGCCAGGCCAGGCAGGCCAGGCCGGTCATCACCGCGGTGCCGTTCATGATCGCCAGGCCTTCCTTCGGCCGCAGCTTCAGCGGGGTCATGCCGATCTTCGCCAGCACCTCGGCAGCAGGCTGCACGCGGCCATCGTGCAGCACCTCGCGCTCGCCGCACAGCACCGCCGCCACGTAGGACAGCGGGGTCAGGTCACCACTGGCCCCCACCGAGCCTTCGGCCGGGATCATCGGCAGCACGTCGTGCTGCAGCAGCGTGGCCAGGCCTTCCAGCAGCGGCAGGCTGACACCGGACATGCCACGCACCAGCGACGCCAGGCGCGCGGCCAGCACCGCACGGGTCTCGACCGGGTCCAGGTAACGGCCCAGGCCGCAGCCATGGTAGGTGTACAGGTGGTGCGGCAGTTCAGCCACCAGTGCCGGCGGGATGTTCACCGTGCACGAATCGCCATAGCCGGTGGTCACACCGTAGATCACGCCATCTTCGCGTAGCAGGCGGTCGAGGAAGTCGGCGCCGCGCTGGATGTGCGCGCGGAATGCCGGCGCGTCGCTCAGTGCGGCCTCACACTGGCGCTGGGCCAGGGCAACCACGTCTTCGATGGTCAACGGTGCATCGCCAAAGCGGCACACGGGTACGGCGTCAGTCGTCATGCGGAGCCTGATCCCAGAAGGGGAAGAAATTGAACCAGTCCAACGGGGACTGGATGACCTGCAGTTCCAGCCAGCGCGCGAAGCGCTGTGCCTGTTCGGCCAGCGCGGCGTCGCGCGAGCCACGCGGCAGCACGATGCGTTCGGCGAACTGTTCGAATGCCACCCGATAGCCGTCGCCCTGGTGCAGGCAGGCCATGGTGTAGACCGGGCAGCCCAGCGCGGCGGCGAGCACATAGGCGCCGATCGGGAACGGCGCGCGGTGGCCCAGGAAATCGGCGGTGACGCTGCGGCCACCCTGTACCGGCGTGCGGTCGCCGACGATGGCAACGAAGCCCCCCGCCGCAACGCGCTCGGCCAGCATCACCGCCGTGGCCGGCCCCATTTCGGTCACCTGCACCAGTTCCACCGCCGCCAGCGGGTCCAGCCGCTGCAGCAGACGGTTGAAGCGCTGCGCGTGTGCGGTATGCACCAGCACGGTGATGCGGAATCCCGGCACCTGCTCGGCCAGCACTTGGCACAGTTCCAGGCAGCCGATGTGCGCGGTGAGGATCAGCCCGCCCTCGCGGCGCGCGATCTTCTGCAGCACCAGGTCGCGGTGCAGGTGGATGCGTTCGGCCGGGTAGCGCCCGCCCAGGCCGAGGATCTTGTCCAGCATCGTGTCGGCGAAGGTAAAGAAGTGGCGCAGGCTGTCACGCCGTTTCGGCGCGCGGCCGAGCACGCCGCTGTGCGCCTGCAGCCGCTGCAGGTACTGCATCGAGGCCTGTCGCCCCACACGGTTGCCCAGCCAATGGCAGGCCACCACCGGCCACACGCACAGGCGGAACGGCCAGCGCCCGAACCAGCGGTGCACCCAGCACAGGAACAGCACGCCGGCCACCGAGGTGGATTCGCCGATGTCGGCCCAGTGTGGAGCGCCCTGCGCGGCCGTCATCTCAGCGCTGCCCCCGCAGGCGGCGCCACAGCAGGCGCGGCGCGCGCCAGAGCATGCCGAAGAACAGACGGGTATGCATGCGGCTGATGCGCACGTTGTCGCGCCACACATCGAAGTGCGACACGCCATCGGCAGGATAGGTCACGCGCGTGGCCAGGTGCTCGACCGGCAGCCCGCGCCAGTACAGGCGCACCATTATTTCGGTATCGAAATCCATGCGCCGGCCGATGGTCTCTTCACCGATCACGCGCAGCACCGGCGGCAGTGGATACACGCGTAAGCCGCACATGGTGTCGCGCAGGTGCAGCGACAGCGTGTTGATCCAGACCCAGATGTGGGTGGCGTAGCGACCGTACAGGCGCGCCTTGGGAACACTGGCGTCGTAGGCCGGAATGCCACAGATCACTGCACCCGGGTGCAGGCGCGCGGCTTCGATGAAGCGTGGCAGGTCAGCCGTATCATGCTGGCCGTCGGCATCGATCTGCAGCACGTGGCTGTAGCCTCGCGCGCCGGCCTCGGCGAAACCGGCCAGCATTGCCCCGCCCTTGCCCTGGTTCACGTCCAGGCGCAGCAGGTCGACACCCTGGCGTTGTGCCAGCGCGCGCAGCACCGCCGCGCACCCATCGTGCGAACCATCGTCGACCAGCAGGCAGGGCAGTCCCGCGGCCTGCACGCCGTCGAGCACCGCCGCGATGGCGTGCTCGTGGTCGTAGACGGGAATCACCACCAGTGGCGCGAATGCGGCACCGGCAACGGCCGGATCAGTCCGCATCGGCGAAGACCACTTTGCCGCTGGCATGCACACCATGGCTGGAGGTGTAACGGAAGGCCAGCGCGCTGCGTGCGGCATCCCAGTCCAGCTGCAGGGTCAGCTCATCGCCGGGGCGGGCCACGTGCTGGAATTTCACCGCATCCATGCGCAGAAACGCTGCCGGCATTGCGAACACCTGGCGGCCGAAACGCACCGCCCAATCCAGCTGCGCCACGCCGGGCAGGATCGCTGCCTGGGGGAAGTGGCCCTGGAACGGCCGCAGCGTCGGGTCCAGGGTCATGCGCAGGGTGGCGCTGGCGGCGTCGCGGCGGTCCCAGACCGGCACCGGCATCAGTGGCTGGAACAGCGCTGCCAGCGCCGCCTGGGTTACCTTGCCCTGCGCATTGATCGGCAGCGCCTGCACCAGGCGCCAACGGCGCGGCCGGGTCACTGCGTCATGCGCGTGCGCCAGGCGCGCGCCAAGGCGCTGGCCCAGGGCGCGGCGCGCGGTGTCACCACCCGCCAGCAGCGCCCGGTCAGCCGGTACCACCACGGCCGCCAGCTGCTCGCGCTGGCCGGGCAGGACCAGCACGCGCGCGTCGTCCACTTCGGCGTCTTCGCGCAGCGCGCGCTCCAGTGCATCCAGCGAGACGCGGCGTTCTTCGATCTTGACGATGCGATCGGCCCGGCCCAGCAGGCGGAACCGGCCATCGGCCAACGCTTCCACGCGGTCCTGGGTACGCCACCAGTCGAGGGTTTCCAGATGCGCCGAGGCGACGGCCAGGCAGCCATCCTCGATGCGCCACTGCACGCCCGGCAACGGTTGCCACGGTGGCAGGTCGGTGTCCCAGCGGCGCCAGGCGATGCCACCGGTTTCGCTGCTGCCGTAAACCTCGGTCGGCGCCACACCCAGCCACTGCCGCACCTGGCGTGCGGCTTCTTCCGGCAGCGGGCCGCCGGAGGAGAACACCGCGCGCAGGCGGCCATGCAGGCTGGCCCAGTCCAGCTGCTCGGGCAGGCGCTTGAGGTGGGCTGGCGTCGCCACCAGCACCGTGTCGGTACCGGCCAGCGCACCCACCAGGTCTTCATGGAAGAACCGGCGTGGATGGATCAGGCGGCCGGCGGCCAACGGCCACAGCACGCGGAACAGCAGGCCGTAGATGTGCTGGTGGGATACCGTGCCATGCACCTGCACGCCCTCCATCTGTGCGCCGAACGCAGCCTGCAGCGCATCCACCTCGCGCGCCAGCTGGTCCAGCCGCTTGCCGATCGCACTCGGCTGGCCGGTGCTGCCGGAGGTGAACACGCACAGCTCGCAGGCGCGCTCGTCCAGCGCCTGCAGCCCGTCGTCCAGCGTGGCGTCCAGCGCCGCCAGCGGGCGATAGTCGGCCGACACGTCGCCTGCGAAACCGCTCACCTGCGGTTGCAGCGCCTGCAACGTGGCCGGCAGGTTGTCGGCGGCCAGGAACACCCGCTTGCCGGCATGCCAGGCACCGAACAACGCCGCGGCAAAGGCCACCGCATCATCGAAATACAGGGCCCAGTCACGCCCTTCGGCCGTCGCAAATGCGGCGCGCCAGCCCAGCACGCGCTGGCGGAAGCGGGCGTGGTCGATCACCTCGCCATCGCAGACGCCAACATTGCGCTGCGGCCGCGCCTCCAGCAGCAGCCTGTCAAGGGGAATCCACTCAGCCATGCGCGTGCGCCGCCTTCACCCGCCGCCGCACCAGCCACTCCCCTGCGAACAACACGCCCATCATGACGTACGCCAACAATCCGTTGTAGAGCATCCAGGCCCGGTCCGACGCGTACAGCGCGGTCAGCAGGGCCAGGCTGCCGTTGAGAACGAAAAACCCGCACCACACCTGGGTGACGCGTCGGGTATAGGCCACCGCGAACGGGGGCAGGTCCGGCTCCTGCAGCCGCGCCAGGCGCTCCACCAGCGGTGGCCCGAAGCGCAGGCTGGTGCCGAACACTGCCAGCATCACCGCATTGACCAGCGCCGGGTACAGCTTCAGTGGCAGGGCCTGGTTGAGCACGGTAGCCAGTACCGCCAGCAGGCCGGTGCCCGCCGCTGCGGCCCACCACAGCGGCTGGCGCGAACTCAGCGCGCGCAGCAGGGCCAGGGTGAACAGCAGCAGCGACAGCCAGCGTGGCTCGAAACGACCCATCGCCAGGTACACCAGTACCGGGTAGGCCAGCGAGATCGCAGCCACCACGACCGTGCGTGCGCGTGCCATGGTGGAGCCGTCGGCGCTGCGGTCAGGCGGCTGCCTGGTCCGGCAGCAGCCTGTGCACCACATCGACGATGTCCTGCACGGTACGCACGGCCTTGAACGCTTCCGGCTGCAGGTTGCGGCCGAGCAGCGGCTTGAGCTGCACGATCAGGTCCACCGCATCGATGCTGTCGATGTCCAGGTCGTCGTACAGGCGGGCTTCCGGGGTGATCCGGGCCGTTTCGATCTCGAAGCTGTCGGTCAGGATGCTGACGATGCGTTCGAACAGTTCATTCTTGGTCATGGCAATTCCTGGCGCCGTTACGACTGGCGGGCGGCGACGAACTCGCCGAGCGCGCGCACGCTGGAGAAATGGCGACGGGTTTCTTCCGAATCGGCCGAGAGGCTGACACCGTACTTCTTCTGCAGCGCCAGTCCCAGCTCCAGCGCGTCGATCGAATCCAGGCCGAGGCCCTCGACGAACAGCGGCGCGGTCGGATCGATGTCCTCCGGCGTGATGTCCTCCAGCGAAAGGGAGGAAATGATCAATTCCTTGATCTCGTGCTCAAGTGCTTGCACGGTTCGGATCTCCAGACAGGTCGAAATAACGAGAAAGGTGCTCGGTGACGCGACGGGCCGCCAAGGCATCCCCCCTTGGCGAGTCGTCTTCGGCCAGAAATGGCGCGATCGGGATATCTTCGCCGATCTGCAGCCGAACGTGAAAGCGACGTGAGGGGACACGATACCACTTCTGCCCCTTGGTCAGCGTTGGCGGGCTGCAGGTGATCCGCACCGGGGTGACGTCGATGCGGCCCCGTACGGCGATGTTGGCGGCCCCGCGCTGCAGCCGCGGTGGCTGCCCCGGCACGCTGCGGGTGCCTTCCGGGAAGATGACCAGGGTGCCTCCAGCGCGCACTGCGGCCACACAGTCATCGACCAGGCCGGCGCCATCGTCATTGGAGATGTAGCCGGCAGCCCGCACCGGGCCGCGCATGAACGGGTTGCAGGCCACCGCCCGCTTGACCACGCAGTCGGCGTTGGGAAGCAGCGAGATCAGGCAGACCACGTCGATCAGGGTCGGGTGGTTGGCCAGCACCAGCAGGCCGTCGCGCTGCAGGCGTTCGCCGCCCTCGATCTCGTAGGTCATCACCCCCAGCCCGCGCATCAGCCGCAGATGGCTGGCGAACGCGACCTGGACCACGCGCCGGGCACGGCGGCGCCGCGCCACCGGATCACGCATCAGCAGCAGCACCGGCATCACCAGAACGCCGAGCAGCAGCCCGCCCAAGCCGAATGCGGCAAAGCTCAGGCCGGTGCCGAGCACCCGCCAAGCATGATCGAGACGGCGCAGCGCCTCAGCCACGGCGCCCCCAGCGCCAACGCTGGCCCTGAGCCACGTGCTCCAGCGCCGGCGCGCCGGACAGCAGAAAGCGGTGCAGGTCCAGCGCGTGCGGCAGCGTGCCCGGGGCGGTGGCAGTGGCCTCCGGCGCCGCCTCCCACTGCAGGGAGAGGATCGGCTGGCCCGGCATCGGCGCCGTCAAACGCCAGCACCAGGCAAAGAACGGGTCAGGTTCGTCGGCAAACGTCGCGTAAATTTCAGGAAGCGGCGACTCATAGACCACCACCCGCACTTCGCGGGCGCCATCGGCGAGCAGACCGGCCGCTTCCAGGCAGGCGGTCTCGACCGTGGCCTGGCCGGCGGCCAGCGCCAGGTAGTTGCCGCGGTGACCGCGCGCGATCGAGTACAACGCAGCGATCGCGTTGTGCACCGACAGGCCGAACCCCGTCGGTGACAGGGGCTGATCGCTGGCGAGCGCCCCCAGCAGCTCCATCGAACGGGCCACGTCGCCGTGGCGGCTGGCGAACACCAGCGGCACCTGGCTGTCAGCGCCCTGCCCGTCCTCGCACCAGCAGGCAGCCTGGATCGCCATCCGGCCCAGCCGCTCGATTCGACGGCGCTGCATTGCCGGGATTTCGGCGAGCGGCGGCGTGTCTTCGCCAACCGGCGGATACGGCGCATCGGCCCAGCCCAGCCACTGGCTACGCTCGCTCAGGCCGGGCGCCCAGGCAGCCCAGTCGACGATGGAGAATTCGATCATTAGCGAAGGTGCTTCAACGGGAGAACGATAGGCACGAGCCATTACGGCGCGACGCGCGGCGGCCCCCCGTTCCCGCAGCCGTGCGTCCGTCCAGGACGTCGCCGGCTGCCCCCCTGGCTGCCGGAAAGGAGCGCACGCTAGCACGTCCCGCCCGGGGTGTGCAGATTTCACATTCCACAACAGGGGGCCCGGCACCGGCGGGCCCCGCTTCAATCGATCAGTGGTAACCGCTATCGGCGCGCACTTTGCCGCGGAACACCCGGTACGACCACGCCGTATAGCCGAGGATGACCGGCAGCAGAATGACCAGGCCGACCAGGCTGAAGCCCAGCGAGGAGGCCGGCGCGGCGGCCTGCCACAGGGTCATCGACGGCGGCAGCAGGTAGGGCCACATGCCCAGCACCAGGCCGAGGAAGCCGAGCACGAACAGGGCCAGGCTGAGCAGGAAAGGCGGCAGGTCGCGGCGCGGATGGGTCGCGCTGCGCCACAGCGCGGCAGCCACCGCCAGGGTCAGCAAAGGCACCGGCGACAGCCACCAGAAGTTGCCGTCGCTGAACCAGCGATCCATCAACCGCGAATCGAGGAACGGCAGCCAGCTGCTGACCAGGCCCATCGCCGCGATCACCGCCACCACCAGCGGCCGGGTCAGCTGCCGCGCCAGCGCCTGCACGCGCCCTTCGGTCTTCAGGATCAGCCAGGTGCTGCCCAACAACGCATAGCCAGCCACCAACGCAGCACCGGTCAGCATCGCGAACGGGCTGAACCAGGTGAATGCGCCGCCCTGGTAGACGCCGTCCACCAGCGGGATGCCCTGCACCAGGGTGCCGAGGATCACGCCCTGGGCAAAGGTCGCCAGCAGCGAACCGAGGCCGAACGCCACGCTCCACAGCCGGCGCGATCGATGCGCCTTGAAGCGGAACTCGAAGGCCACGCCGCGGAACACCAGCGCCACCACCAGCAACAGCACCGGCAGGTACAGCGCCGACAACAGCACCGCATAGGCCTTCGGGAACGCCGCCAGCAGCCCGGCGCCGCCCAGTACCAGCCAGGTCTCGTTGCCGTCCCAGATCGGCGCGGCGGTGTTCATCATCAGGTCCAGCTGCTCCTCGTCCTCGGCGAACGGGGCCAGGATGCCGATGCCGAGCACGAAGCCATCCAGCACCACGTACATCAGCACGCCGAAGCCGATCACCGCAAACCACGCCACCGGCAGCCAGGTCATCAGATCCATGTCAGCGCTCCTCCAGCGGTTCGTCGGCCGCCGACAGCGGGCGTGCCGGGGTGTGGCTGCCGTGGTCCAGCGATGGCCCATCATCGTGCGGACGCGGTCCGTGGCGCAGGATCTTCACCAGGTACCAGATGCCCCAGCCGAACACGAAGGCGTAGCCAACGACGTAGACCGCCAGCGACAGCGCGGTCATCCACGCGCTCTGCGGGCCGACCGCATCAGCGGTGCGCAGCACGCCATACACCACCCACGGCTGGCGGCCCATCTCGGTGACGAACCACCCGGACAGCAGCGCGATGAAGCCGCTGGGCAGCATCCAGTTCCAGCCGCGCAGCAGCCACGGCGAATCCAGCAGCTTCCTGCGCCACAACTGGAACGCCGACACCCAGGCCAGCAGCAGCATCAGCGTGCCCAGCCCGACCATGATCCGGAAGGCGAAGAACACCGGCGTCACCGGCGGCCGCTCGCTGGACGGTACCGAAGTGAGCGGGTCGAAGGTGCCGTCCAGGCTGTGGGTGAGGATCACGCTGCCCAGCTTCGGGATGGCAACTTCGAAATCATTGCGCTCTTCCTTCTCGTTCGGCAGCGCGAACACCACCAGCGGTACGCCCTCGCCCTCCTTGGTTTCATGCCAGTGCGCTTCCATCGCCGCTATCTTCATCGGCTGGTGCTTGAGCGTGTTCAGGCCATGCATGTCGCCGACGAAAATCTGCACCGGCACGGTCAGTGCCGCGAACGCCACCGCTGCCACCAGCATGCGCCGGCCCGCTTCCACATGCGTGCCCTTGCGCAGGTACCACGCACCGACACCACCGATCACGAAACAGGTGGTGATGAACGACCCCAGCGCCATGTGCGCCAGGCGATAGGGGAACGAGGGGTTGAACACCACCTGCCACCAGTCCACCGGATGCACGATGCCGTTGACCATCTCGTAGCCGGCCGGCGTATGCAGCCAGCTGTTGGACGACAGGATCCAGAACGTGGAGAACAGCGTGCCCAGCGCCACCATGCAGGTGGACAGGAAATGCAGGCGCGGCGAAACCCGGCCCCAGCCGAACATCATCACGCCGAGGAAGCTGGCTTCCAGGAAGAACGCGGTCAGCACTTCGTAGGTCAGCAGCGGGCCGATGACCGTGCCGGCCACCTCGCTCAGCCGTGGCCAGTTGGTGCCGAACTGGAAGGCCATGACGATGCCGCTGACCACGCCCATGCCGAACGACACCGCGAAGATCTTCTGCCAGAAGAAATACAGCTCGCGCCACACGGGCAACTTCGTGCGCAGCCAGCGCCATTCGATGAAGGCCAGCCAGCTGGCCGTACCGATGGTGAAGGCGGGGAACAGCACGTGGAAACTGATGACGAATCCGAACTGGATCCGGGACAACAACAACGCGTCCAAGGGACGCCTCCTGCCTGTGACCGGTGGGATACCGGACCACTTTAGGAGGATTTCGTTAAGGTGGGATGCGACCGGGTGACGCGCTGCTTCACTTTGTCGCAGGGGGAGCTGGGTGACAGGATGAATGGGCTACAGGGGCTTCAGCAAGGCCAAGGGCGGCTCCTTGGCGATTCGCAGGGCGCGGGGTACAAGTGCAGTCAAGCAGGCCGCCATCACTAGCACGACAGCGCTCGATATCGAGAACCACGGTGAACCTGTGATGCCGTCCTGCGGCGCCCCTACCCACTGCAACGACAACGCGCCGAGCAGGGCGCCCAGCGTGGTGAACAGTGAAACCTCGAACATGATTTCGGCGAAGATCACGGACCTGCGAGCACCCAATGTCCGTCGAACCCCGATGGAGTACCGGCGCCGGTCAAGCCACGCGCCTACAACTCCGGAAACGCCGGCCATCAGCACACCGAGAACAACGGCCGTCATGACCGCGAGCACGGTCGTAGCAAAGCGATCAGCTTTGACGTAGGCATCGCGATATCCCGCCAGGGCCTCGACATCGGCCGGAGTCACGATCCGATAAGGCCGCTGCAGCGCATCGACAGTACGATCAAGCGATGAACGATCAACCTCCGACCTCCACTTCGCCAGATAGTAGCGACTGGCGCCCATGGGGAGGCCCGGAAGCAGCGCCCACTGCGAGTCCCGCTCATTACCTCCTGGTGCCGGTCCAGCAACAGAGGCAAATACGCCCATGATGACCCGGCTGCTGCCGGGGCCGAAATACAGGTGGCGGCCAACAGCACTCTCCGTTCCGAACAGTCGGGCAGCCAGCGATTCACTGATCAGCACCACCGGAGTGCCTTCAACCATGTCGTCCTCCGTGGCGTCCCGCCCCAGGACGATTCCCGCGCCCAGCATCGCCAGCAGACCAGAGCTTGCAGTTACCACGGGAATGCGATCACATCCGGCAACGTCTGTCGTACCCGCATTCATCGAATACACCATGGCCGACTCACTGGTGCATACGCCGTATCGATGGGCTCTTCCTCCGAACGGAACAGAGTCGCTCACAACCGTGTCCTGAACACCGGGCAGCCGGATCGCGGACAGGTCTGCCCGCTGCACTGCTGCATCCGCGCCTTCTTCGACATCGGATACCCTGACCACACCAATCGATGCTGCCTCCCGGATGCTCCCGGTGTTCAATCTGGCGAAGCTGTCCAGCGCGGATTGCAGTGCGAACGCACATGCCAGGCTTGCAAGCGCTGCCTGCACTGCAAGCAGTGCGGCGCTTCCCAAATGCCGTCGGATCTCCCTCATCGATTCGAACATTTCAGGCAGCCCCCTTCGCAAAGGCATTCGACAGGGAGCTGACCCTGCAGATTTCAAACGACGGGACCAATGAACAGAGCAACGTCGTGACGACTCCCAGGCCAGCGGCCATCAGCAATGCCCCAGCATGCATCGCGGTTATCGCGCTGGGCAGAACGTCTCCCGCAGCAACCACCCGGATTCCCAGCATATAGGTGACGACAGCGAGCGCACTGCTTGCGGCTCCCGCCGCGATGGATTCCCACATGAGCTGGATGAACACGTCCCGGCGTCGCGCGCCCAGTGCACGTCGTATCGCGAGCTCCCGCCGACGGCGCCCCAGACTGAAGCTGAGCAGCGCCGCCGCGTTGACGATGCACACACCGAGAAGGATCAGTGACAGCCGAAGCTGCATCCTGGCCCGCTCTGGAACCAATCCCAGCCTGTCCAGCCAATCCTTCAAAGGCCAGAGTGCCACCTGCTGGGTGCCTGGTTCGATCCGAAGACCCTTTGCCTGTGCATAGGCATTCAGATTCGCACGGTAAGCGGCGACATCATCCGCAGTGGGCAGCCACGCCCACAATTGAAGCCATGACACGTTGGCCCCTGCAGGATCCGTGTCCTGGTCCCCCCCCCAGATCGCCGTCCCGTCCACAACAGTCAGCCTGTCTGCGATTGCGGTCTCAACCGGCAGGTAGATCTCGTCAGGTTCCACAAACGGCCGGCGTGTGAGATCTCCCTGAAACATCGGCACCGGATGCCAGTCCTCCGCGACACCCACAACGGTATAGGTGCGCCTGCCCAGTTCCAACCGATGACCAACACAGTCCTGTGCACACTCACGCGCGGCGAGCGCACGCGAAAGCACCACGATTCGACTCGCAGCATGCCCCTCCTCGGCGGTCCATGCCCGTCCTTGAACAACGGCAATGCCAAGCACACTGAAGACTTCCGACGTAGCGAACCTCGCACGCAGCCTTGCGCTGGAGGCTCCCGGCCGGGAGAGCGTCACCGCCCCCCCTGCCATTGCTGCCTGTTTCCACGTCCCACCTTGGCCCAGAAGCGCCTTCGCATCTGGCCAGGTCAGTGCCTGTCCCGGATCCGGGGAACCACTGCGCAGGGCATCTGGACGCGCGTCAAGGTACGGGCGGAACAATGCGGAGCTCCGGCCTGGTGCGGGATCCGACGATGCCTGGAGAACAATGGAGAGCATGACGGTGGTGATCCCCACCCCCGCACCCAGCATGAGAGCGATTGCCAGATGAGTGCCGATCCGTTGCTTGAATCGGGCAAGCGAAAGCTGGATGTAGTAGAGCATCATCCAACTGCATCCGGCGTTGGATTACTGGCGCACCTGTCCATGTGATTCTCACTCCATACCCGTGGAAGCTGATGGTTGAGAGTCTCTGATTGTGAAACTCCGACTCAAGCGGAGGGATGGAGTTTGCAACTTTCCTCAGGAAACACACGTAGCTCGCGGACCCTGGATAGAGCGACTGCCACTGATGACGAGGCCGACGTGACGGAGTCTGACGGGAAAGGCCAACTGCCGACGTGGAGACAACGCCCGACGCTTGGATATCTGATCGGAAGTTGGAGGAAGAAACGTCCCAAAGCAGTTGCGGGCGTCAATGTTCTTCTAGACCCAGAAGTACCAGGCCGCTGCAGCCAACAGCGCGCCAAACAACAGCACCTGCACCACCACATAGCCCACGCCGCTGTCGCGCGACTCAGCGGCAATGCGCTTCTGCAGCGCCTCACTCACGTCCGGCGCTTCTTCCTGCCGAGCCTGCTCACGCAACGCCTGCGCCAGCGCGCGCTTTTCCGCATCGCGAGGGTCGGTCGGTGGATTCACAGCAGTTCTCCGGCGGCGGCATGCCGCGTCAGTTCCTGCTTCAGGACCTGGCGCGCACGGTGAAGGTGGCTCTTGATGGTACCGCGCGCCAGCCCGGTCACCTGCTCGATCTCGGCCAGATCGAAATCCTCCAGGTAATGCAGGCCGACGATCAGCCGCTGCGGTGCACTCAGCCGTTCCAGCGCCGCGCCAAGATGGCGACCAGCCTGCAGCGCCTCGCTCAGTTCAGCCGGCCCCGGCCCTTCATCGCCAATACCCAGTTCCTCGGGTACTTCCACCGCCACCATCCATTGCGCCTCCAGCCGTCGCCTGCGCAGGTGCTGCAACGCCGTGGTGTAAGCCACCCGTGAAACCCAGGTACGCAAAGAGGATTCAAAGCGGAACCGGTGCAGCTGGCGGAACACGGCCAGGAAGGTTTCCTGCAGCAGGTCGGCCACCTGATCACGGTCGCCCACCATGCGCCCGATCACGTGCGCGCAGGTACGTTGATGGGCCTGCACCAGCTGTGCGAAGGCCGGTTGCGAGCCATCGATGATGGCGCTGACCAGGGCGCGGTCGTCGTCCGCGTCCGGCGTGGGCTCGACGGGGACGTCGCGGCGGCGTCCCCGCAATGCAGCCAGTGCTTCGCCGAGCAGGCTCATCTACGGGGCGCCCCCTGTGCCCGTGGCATGCGCCGGCTCAGCCCTTGCGCGCGGCAGGGCGGGTGAAGTGCCAGGCCAGCAGCTGGCCAAGGCCGGCGCTGCCGACCATCGCAGCGGCGGCGCCGAAGGTCAGCTCGCGTGCACCGATCGCCTCCAGCAGGCCCATCGCCACGGCCAAGCTGACCAAGCTGATGCCCCAGCGCAGCGCGCCCTGGCGGCGGCGCTCTTCTTCCAGCACGGCCAGCGAGCGGATCACTTCCTCGGGCACGTGCGGGGCCACCAGCTTGCTACGCGCGCGGGCATCGGCAATGGCGTGGATCGCGTAGGCGATGCAGATGAAGAGGGTGATCGGGATCAATTCCTGCATGGTCGGGCTCCTGTTCGGTGGATGATGCGGGTTCAGGAGAATGGATGCGCGACCACGGCAACCGGTTGCGCCACTTTGCCAATGCCGCTGCCATGACCTGTGGCCCCTGCCCCCGGCCCGGACGGCTGCTACCCTTGGCCGGTTTCCTCTTCTGGTGCCGTCCGCCCATGTCCCGAGTGCTGCCCCTGTCCCTCCTGCTGTCGGCCGTGCTGGCCGCACCGGCTGCGCATGCCGCGCCGACGCCGATCACCATTGAACAGGCGATGGCCGACCCGGACTGGATCGGTCCGCCGGTCGAGAAGGCCTGGTGGTCGTGGAACAGCCAGCAGGTGGAGTACCAGCTCAAGCGCAGCGGCAGCCCGGTACGCGACACCTTCCGCCAGCCGCTGACCGGCGGCGTGGCCGCGCAGGTGGCCGATGACCAGCGCGGCACCCTGGACGTGGCCGATCCCGTCTACGATCGCAACCGCAGCCGCAGCGCCTTCGTGCGCAATGGCGATGTGTTCGTGCGCGACCTGCGCAGTGGCGCGCTGACCCAGCTCACCCGCAGCAACGAACGCGCGGGCAACGTGAACTTCGCCGCCGACAATGGCGTGATCTGGCGCGTCGGCCAGAACTGGTTCCACTGGACCGCCGCCAGCGGCGTGCAGCAGGTGGCCAGCCTGAAGGCCGAAAAGGATCCGCGTACGCCGCCGAAGGCCGATGTGCTGCGCGACCAGCAGCTGCGCACGCTGGAAACCCTGCGCCGCGACCGCGAGCAGCGCGAGGCATTGAAGGACCAGGACCAGCGCTGGCGCCAGGCCGACCCGACGCGTGCGCCGGGCCCGGTGTACCTGGGCGCCGACGTGGAGATCGCCGACAGCGTGCTGTCGCCGGACCTCACCCACCTGATCGTGGTGACCAAGCCGAAGGACTTCGACGACGGCCGCACCAGCAAGATGCCGCTGTATGTGACCGAATCGGGTTACGAGGAAACCGAGGACACCCGCACCCGCGTCGGCCGCAATGGCTTCGAGCCGCACACGCTGTGGTACGTGGACGTGCGCACCGGCAAGGCCGAAAAGGTCTCGCTGGCCAGCCTGCCGGGCATCAGCACCGACCCGCTGGCCGAACTGCGCCGCAAGGCCGGCAAGGACGCGCTGAAGGGTGAGCGCAGCGTGCAGGTGATGAGCGACTTCATGGGCGGCGGCATCCGCTGGAGCGCCGATGGCCAGCAGGCCGCGGTGATGCTGCGTGCCAACGACAACAAGGACCGCTGGATCATCAGCGTCAACGCTGCCGACGGCCGTGTGCAGAACCGCCACCGCCTGACCGACAACGCCTGGATCAACTGGGGCTTCAACGATTTCGGCTGGATGGCCGATGGCCGCACGCTGTGGCTGCTGTCCGAGGAATCGGGCTTCTCGCACCTGTATACCCAGGCCGGCACCGCCAAGCCGCAGGCGCTGACCAGCGGCAAGTGGGAAACGTCGGCGCCGGTGCCGTCGGCCGATGGCAAGGGTTTCTACTTCCTGTGCAACCAGCAGGCGCCGCATGACTACGAAGTCTGCGCGGTCGACACCGGCAGCCGCCAGGTGCGCGAGCTGACCAGCCTCAACGGCGTGGAGGATTTCTCGCTGTCGCCGGACGGCCAGAAGCTGCTGGTGCGCTACTCCGGCGCCTACCTGCCCGCACAGCTGGCCGTGGTACCGAGCACTGGCGCAGGCCAGGCCCGCGTGCTGACCGACACCCGCACCGCCGACTACAAGGCACGCCAGTGGATCCAGCCGAAGCTGGTTGCAGTGCCGTCCAAGCACGGTGCCGGCGTGGTCTGGGCCAAGTACTACGAGCCCGAAAACAAGGAGCCGGGGAAGAAGTACCCGATCGTGATGTTCGTGCACGGCGCCGGCTACCTGCAGAACGTGCACCAGCGCTACCCGGCCTACTTCCGCGAGCAGATGTTCCACAACCTGCTGGTGCAGAAGGGCTACATCGTGCTGGACATGGATTACCGCGGCAGCGAGGGCTACGGCCGCGACTGGCGCACGGCGATCTACCGCAACATGGGCCACCCGGAACTGGAAGACTACAAGGACGGCCTGGACTGGCTGGTCGACACCCAGCAGGGTGACCGCGACCACGCCGGCATCTACGGTGGTTCCTATGGCGGCTTCATGACCTTCATGGCGCTGTTCCGCTCGCCGGGCACCTTCAAGGCCGGCGCCGCGCTGCGCCCGGTGGTGGACTGGCACCAGTACAACCACGGCTACACCAGCAACATCCTCAACACCCCGGACATCGATCCGGAGGCGTACCGCGTGTCCTCACCGATCGAGTACGCGCAGAACCTGCAGGACAACCTGCTGATCGCCCACGGCATGATGGATGACAACGTGTTCTTCCAGGACTCGGTGAACCTGACCCAGCGCCTGATCGAACTGCACAAGGACAACTGGTCGATCGCACCGTACCCGCTGGAACGCCACGGCTACACCCGTGCCGATTCCTGGCTGGACCAGTACAAGCGCATCCTCAAGCTGTTCGAGCAGAACCTGAAGTGAGCAACGCCGCGGCCACGATCCACATCGTGGCCGCGGTCATCCTGGATGACCGCGGCCAGGCGCTGGTGGTGCGCAAGCAGGGCGCCAGCCGCTTCATCCAGCCGGGCGGCAAGCCCGAACCCGGCGAGGCGCCTCTGCAGGCGCTGGCCCGCGAGCTGGACGAGGAGCTGGGCGTGCAGTTGCGTACGGCTTCAGCGGCTGCGCTGGGCACGTTCGAGGACTGGGCGGTGAATGAGCCTGGCCAGCGCGTACAGGCACAGGCCTGGTGGGTGCAGGTGCACGGCACGCCGCAGGCGCGCGCCGAGATCGCCGAACTGGCCTGGGTCCCGCTGCAACCGCCGCATGGCCTGCCCTTGGCACCCTTGAGCGAACACCATATCCTGCCGGCGGTCGCCACCCGGGTGACGGCCCGCTGACCGCGCGGGCACCGATTGCAAGGACACCGGATGTCAATGTCGATCCCGCCGATTCCTTCGCTGGTCCAGCCGGCCTATCACGCCTGGGTGCGCCCGATCGCACAGGCCTCGTTCTGGCTGTCACTGCTGCTCACGGTCTACTTCGTGATGCAGGGACTACTGCTGTGGCCGCTGCACAACCTTCCGATCTGGCATCTGGTTGAGAGGGAAGTGCAAGACCAGCACCTGCACAGCCTGATCTGGCTTTTGGCGCATCCGGTGGCCGCGTCGTTGATCGTCGCGCTGCTGTGCCTGGCCTCGACCCTGGCCAGCTGGGGCCTGCTGCGCGAGCGCAGCTGGGGCCTGTGGAGCTTTGTGGTGATCCTGCTGCTGAGCGCAGTGACCAACTTTGCGATCGCCGGCTGGTTGGATGTGTTCATGCGTGACGTCATCCCGTTTCTCTCCGACGACGCCCTCCTGCAGCAGGAACTCCATCTGAAACGCTGGTTGATCACGCTGACCGTGGTGGCCATGTCATTTGTGTTCCTCGGCCTGCAGGGCTGGCTGGCCTGGCGCCTGCTGCGGCCGGACATCCGCTCACGTTTCCACTGAGCCCCCCTTTTCCGCACGACAAGGACCGTCGCATGCGCTTGCAGGCTCTTCTCCCCGCACTGCTGCTGTTCGCCGCGCTGCCAGCCGGCGCCGACGCGTTGCAGTGTGGCGAATACCGCAGCGCCGATGGCGGCATGGCGCTGGTGTTCACCACCCCCAGCAGCGGCTACCACCACGCTGACGGCAGCGAGCCGCAGCCGCTGTGGGTTGATCGCAGTGCGGCGCAGACGCGCCTGGTCATGCTCGACGATGGCGTGGCGGAGCCGATCCGGATCAGTGCCGATGGCCAGCGCATCGAGGACGACGGGGTGGTGACCTACACGCTGCGCCAGTCCCGTGCCTGCACCGTCGAGCCCAGCACGATGGACGGCAGCTGTCGCGCCGCCGGCAGCCACTGCATTGCGCAGCTGCCCACGGCCTCTCCCGGCCAGGCCCAGCGCGCGTGCGGCGAAGGCGTTGGCGCGGGCTGCTCGGCGCTGTTGCGACAACTGCGCGATGGCAACGCCGCAGCCGCTGGTGACACCGGCGCCGCCCTCTTCGAGCGCCCGTCCGCCTGCCGCGAACACACGCCCGAGCATGACCCGCAGGCCTGCGAGGCGCTGACCGGTGATGCGCTGGCCACCGCGATGCAGCGGGTGGGTGAACGCCTGCAACAGGAAGACGAAGACGCACTGGATTCACCGCTTCCGGCCGCTGCACGCGATCGTCTGCAGCAGCTGTGTCTGCAGCACCGCAGTGGTCGCTTCTGCGTCGAAGTGGCCGAACAGCAGTTGATCGCGCTGGAACCCGCGTGGGCGGTGCAGGCCCTGCAGGTGGTCTGCGATGCAGGCCGCATCAGTGCCTGCGAACGCATCGCACCGCTGCGCGATCTCGGCGCGGACCTGCGCCTCGTCCCGGCCCAGCAGGTGCCGTGCGGCCGCTATCAGGCCGACAGTGGCGTGATCGACAGGCTCGACTTCGGCGATGGCGCGCGTGGCCGTCTGCATGACGGCGCGATCCACCTGCAGCAGAACGGCGAAACCCTTGTGCTGCGTCAGCTCGGCAATGGCGACCTGCTTGGTATGGATGCGCAGACGGGATATCAGCGTTACCAGCCGGTGCCCGGCACGGCACAATGCACGCCCCCGCGCGAGGGCCGTGGTTCGCCGTAGCGCCTGGAGTTTTCCGTTCGATCGTCAAGGAGACGACATGCATTCACCCGCACCGCGCCGCCGCTGGCTGGCCTGGGCGCTGCTGCTGGCCGCGCCGATGGCCGCCGCACAGTCACCGCAATGCGGCATGTTCAAAGCCGACGAAGGCAGCGGTACGCTGCGCATCAGCTCGCCAAACCGCGGCGAGCAGAAACACTTCGGCAGTGCGCCCTCTCCGGTCGCGTTCCAGCAGATCGACGGAAAGCTGCAACTGGTGAACCTGGAGTACGGCCTGCCCAGCGCGCTGCAGGTGCGCGATCGTGGCCGGACGGTCGAGGTGGATGGCACGGTCTACATCCTGCAGGCCCCTGCACAGTGCGCCGCAGCCGCCGCGCCAGCTGAAGGCAGCTGCCTGGCCGATGCGGCGGCGTGCCTGGACAACCGTCGCGAAGCCACCCCGACCGCGCTGGAATCAGGGTGCCGGGAAGGCGTGCCCGGCATGTGCCTGCAACTGGCTGATCGTTGGCACGAGGAGGCCAAACCCACGGTCGCGGCCGATCCTGCCCTGGCAAAGGCAGCGCTCGACGCCGCCCTGTCCGGCATCAAGCTCCCCGCCGCCTGTGACGACGGTGGCTTCGAACAGGGAACCGCGGCGTGTGCCGCCGCACTCGAGGCCGACCCCGCAGTGCAGGAGCAGCTGGTCAAGGCGGCGATGACGGCAGCCATGACCGAAGCCATGGTGACGATGACGGCGCCGACCGTGCCGGTGATCATTCCGGCCGAGCGGCGGCAACAGTTGTTGCGGCTGTGCCGCGAGGTATCCCATGGCGGCTTCTGCACCCGCGTGGCTGAACTTTCCTGGGAGGCAGGAGACCACTTGCAGGCGGTGCAGGCCCTGGCTGCGGCCTGCACACCCGGCAACGATACCGCCACCTGCGAGCGCCTGCCTGCGTTGCAGGCGGTGGGTGCGTCGTTGCAACCGCAGCCGGCAACGGTCCTGCCCTGCGGCAGTTACCGGTCCGACGGCGGCCTGATGGACACGCTGGATTTCGGCGATGCCGGCCTGGTCGGTGTCGGCTGGAGCAGCCATCTTCGCGCGCGCGTCGAAGCGGGCGACATCCGCATCCACCACGACCGGGACGGCGACTTCGTGCTGCGCCCGCTGCCCGGCGGGCAGCTGCTGGGCCTGGATAACTGGACCCGCTTCCAGGTGTTCGTCCCCACCGGGGAGGGCCCGACCCGGTGCAGTGCGCCGAAGCAGTTCAGGGTGCTGCCACTGCCACAGGATTGCCCGCTGGCGCTGGCCAACGAGGACGGTGCCGACGCCTGCTGTGCGCAGGGCAAGCTGCAGGGCTGCAACATTCTCGGCAACCGTCTTGCGCTGTCCGGGCACTGGCTGCAGGCCGTCGAGCACTACACCACGGTCTGCCGTGCCGGTGTCCGCGAGGGTTGCGAGAATCTGGTCACCGCACAAGGCAACGGTGCGGAGGTGGACGCGCGTCGAATCCTGGAACAGCTGTGCAAGGCCGACCGCAGCGGCCTGCATGTGGCCTGCGACGTCCTCGAAACGCAGAACTGGGAGCTGATCACGCTGGGCGGTGCCCTGCAGAAGGCGGTTGACGAGGCGGCGGTGGACGACACTCCGGTACCGCGCAACCCCAACCGCAAGCGCTGAGCCGGTCAGGGCCTGTCCGCAGCTTCGGGCGGGCCCTGCGGTAAAGTACGCGCCATGAACGAATTCGAGCGCGTGCGCGCCTACCTCACCGACCTGCAGGACCGCATCTGTGCGGCGATCGAGGCCGTCGATGGCCAGGCCCGCTTCCAGGAAGACCTGTGGCAGCGGGCCGAGGGCGGTGGCGGGCGCACCCGCGTGCTGCGTGACGGTGCGGTGTTCGAGCAGGCCGGCATCGGCTTCTCCGACGTGGCCGGCAGCCGCCTGCCGCCGTCGGCCTCGGCCAACCGCCCGGAACTGGCCGGCGCCTCCTGGCGCGCCACCGGCGTGTCGCTAGTATTCCACCCGCTCAACCCCTACGTGCCGACCACCCACGCGAATGTGCGCTTCTTCCAGGCGCAGCGCGACGGTGAAGTGGTGGCCAGCTGGTTCGGCGGCGGCTTCGACCTGACGCCGTTCTATCCGTTCGACGAAGACGTGCAGCACTGGCACCGGGTCGCACGCGACTTGTGTGCGCCGTTCGGCGAGGAACGCTATGCCGCGCACAAGCGCTGGTGCGACGAGTATTTCTTCCTGCGCCACCGCAATGAAACGCGTGGCGTTGGCGGCCTGTTCTTCGACGACCTGCACGGCGACTTCGAGCGCGATTTCGATTACCTGCGTGCGGTCGGCGATGGCTTCCTTCAGGCCTACCTGCCGATCGTGCAGCAGCGCAAGGACACCGCGCATGGCGAACGCGAGCGCGAGTTCCAGCTGTACCGTCGCGGCCGCTATGTGGAATTCAACCTGGTCTATGACCGCGGCACGCTGTTCGGTCTGCAGAGCGGTGGCCGCAGCGAGAGCATCCTGATGAGCCTGCCGCCGCGGGTGCGCTGGGAATACGGCTTCAGCCCGGAGGCCGGCAGCGCCGAGGCGCGCCTGGCCGACTACCTGGTGCCGCGCGACTGGCTCTGATCTTCCGGCGCCACGCCTGACGCGTGGTGCCTTCCCCGCCTGCGGTGCGCCCCGCACCGGACAGGCCCTGCCCCACTTCTTTCAAGGATGACCCCATGCCTGCTGCTGTTTCCCTTCGCCCCCGCGCTGCGGGCTGGCGCTCCCTGCTGTTGCTTGCATTGGCCTCGGCCAGCCTGCCGGCCGCTGCGCAGTCGATGGCCTGCGGCACCTACAAGGACAGCAGCGGCAACACCACGCTGACCCTCGAGAGCGAAGGCCACGGCTTCCTGTCCGGCCCCTACCAGGCGACAGAGGAGCTGCGCATCGCCCGCCAGGAGGACGTGCTGGGTACCGGCAACCTGTCCACGGGCCAGCTGGAAAATTGGTACTTCTCGGACAACGACCGCACGATCAGCACGCCCTATCGCGAGTTCACCCGTGAGCACGCCGCCGCCTGCAAGACGATGCCGGAGCCCATCGAAGACGGTTGCGTGATGAACACCTCCGAGTGCCTGGAGGCGCTGCCGGAGGCCGCACCCGTGAAACTGCACGCCTGGTGTGCCGAGGGCGTGGGCGCAGCCTGCATGCGGTTGCTGGAGACCTACCAGCAGCGGGCCAAGGACGCAGTCCCCGCGCCTGCACGAGCCGAGCCGCCGAAACCGGAGATCTGCAAGGAGGATTCCGCATCCTTCAACGCCGAGGGCTGCCGGGCGATCGCCGAGGTGATCGGGCTGGAGATGATCGGCAAGTCCCTGCTCGGGCTGCAGCATGCGGTCGACCCTGCGTTGCCGTCGGCGCAGCTCGATGAGCTGGCCGCATTGTGCCGGCAGCAGCACGGCGAGACCTTCTGCGTCGACGTTGCCGAGGTGCTGTGGAGTGGTGGACGCCTTTCACAGGCCCACGAAGCACTGCAGCTGTCGTGCGCGCAGCGCGCGGACGGCGTGGCCTGCGGCCGCGCCAAGGCACTTGCCAGCCTGGCCACCGCACCGGCCGCTGCACTGGCCCCGGTGCCGGCCACCGCACTGCCCTGTGGCAGCTTTGAAGCCGAATACGGCGTGCTCTCGCAGCTGCGCTTCCTTGATGGCGGCCTGGTTGAGGCCGAGGGTCGCGACCAGCGCATGCGCGCGCGCCTGCAGGACGGCCGTATCTTCATCCGTCGCGATGTCGGCAGCGACTTCGTACTGCAGCCGCTGAAGAACGGAAACCTGGCCAGCGTCGACGGCGGCAACCGCTTCGCCTATTACGAGCGCAAGCCCGCCACAGGCAATGCCACCTGCACGCCGCCGGTGGCCTTCGTGGAGATCCCGCTGCCGCTGGATTGCCCGACCCTGGCCCGCAAGGACGGCGCAAAGGCCTGCTGCACCGATGGCAAGCTGCTCGGCTGCAAGGTGGCCGGCGAAGCGCTGTTCGAGTCCGAAAAATGGGCCGCGTCGCTGCCCTACTTCGAGACGCTGTGCGGCGCGGGTGTGCGCGAAGGGTGCCTGGCATTGGCAGCGGTGTATTCGCACACCGCAGACCCGAAGATCCCGCAAGCCATGGCTGCGATCTGCGCGAAGGATGGCAAAGGCACGCACGTGGCCTGTGATGTGGACGCCACCCGCAACTGGCCGGCACTGAAGGCCGAAGCTGCGCCCTGATGCCCGACACCAGTGGAGCCGGGCATGGGCCGGCTCTACAAGGTCAGGTGCTCTTCCTCGGAATGATGGTGATGTGCCCGTTGATCTCCAGCAGGGCCAGCTCCACATCCTCCACGCCCAGGCAGCCCTGCTGGCGCATGGCGGCCTCGAAATCGGCACACGTGACCTGCTCGCGACGCAGAACGGCGTCGAACAGGCGCCCATCACGCGCGATCACCACGGGTTCTCCTTCAACCAGGCGCTCGATCCGTCGGCTGCGGGTACTCACCCAGCCTACCCCATAGTTGAGCAGGATCAGGGTTGCCGCCAGCAGCAGGCCACCGCCCAGCGAGGTATCGGTGCCCAGCAGCGCGTTCTGCACCGCATTGCCCAGCAGCACCACCAGCAGCACGTCGAACGGGGTGATCTGCCCCAGCGGGCGCTTGCCACTGAGCCGCACCATGCCCAGCACCACGACGTAGACCACCACCGCACGCAGGATGAACTCCCACCACGGCATTGCCAGTGCGAACAGGTCGGGCATGGTCTTCCCCTGCGGAGCGGTGGCCCAGCGTGGCGCAGGCCATGGCGTCTGGCAACGGCGCAAATAAAAAGCCCCGCTGACCAGGGGGAGGTCAACGGGGCCGGGGAACGGGCACTTGGGGAGGAGTCCCCGTTCCGAGATCTGCTCCAGGGGATGGGAGAGATCCACAACAGGCGTTGCGCCTGTCGAGAGTTATAGAAGCACTCCGAACACTAACGGTTCGTGAAGGGGCCCAATTTAATGAACCTCGATCAGGGCAACATTCATGATCGAGTCAGAAACCTCTGACGAATGAACGAATTCACGTCGTTTTCGGCCTGAAACACCCTCAGTGTGCTTCGTCCCAGTTGTTGCCGATGCCGGTATCGACCACCAGCGGCACCCGCAGTTTGGCCGCTTGCGACATGCGCTCCACCACCTGCAAACGCAAGTCTTCAACGAAACTACTTTCGGTTTCGAAGACCAGTTCATCGTGCACCTGCAGGATCATCCGTGCCGGTGCCCCGCTGTCGCGCAGCCATTGGTCCACGTCCACCATCGCGCGCTTGATGATGTCGGCGGCGGTGCCCTGCATCGGCGCATTGATCGCCGCGCGCTCGGCACCGGCACGCAGGCCCTGGTTGCGGGCGTGGATGTCGTTCAGGTACAGGCGGCGACCGAACAGGGTCTCCACATAGCCCTGGTCGCGGGCCTGCTGGCGCATCCGCTCCATGAAGTCACGCACGCCCGGGTAGCGGCTGAAGTACAGCGCCACGTAGTCCTGCGCCTGCCCGCGGTCGATGCCCAGGTTGCGGGCCAGGCCGAAGGCGCTCATGCCGTACATCAGGCCGAAGTTGATCGCCTTGGCGGCACGGCGCTCGTTCGGGGTCACCTCTTCCAGCGTACGCCCGAACACCTCGGCGGCGGTGGCACGGTGCACGTCGGCGCCCTGCTCGAAGGCACGCACCAGACCCGGGTCCTCGGACAGGTGGGCCATGATCCGCAGCTCGATCTGCGAGTAGTCGGCGGCCAGCAGCTGGAAGCCCTCCGGGGCGATGAACGCGCGGCGGATGCGGCGGCCATCTTCGGTGCGGATCGGGATGTTCTGCAGATTGGGGTCCGACGAGGACAGGCGGCCGGTGGCGGCGCCGGACTGGTGGTAGCTGGTATGCACGCGGCCGGTGTCCGGGTTGACCATCTCCGGCAGCTTGTCGGTGTAGGTGCTGCGCAGCTTGGCCAGCCCGCGGTACTCCAGGATCACGCGCGGCAGCTCGTGCTGGTCGGCAATCGCCTCCAGTGCCTCTTCATTGGTGCTGGGCTGGCCCTTCGGGGTCTTCACCACCGCCGGCAGCTTCAGCTCGTCGAACAGCACCGCCTGCAGCTGCTTGGGCGAATCCAGGTTGAAGCTGCGCCCAGCCAGTTCGGTGGCCTTCTGCTGCGCCGCCAGCATGCGCGAGGACAGGTCCTGGCTCTGCCGGCGCAGTTCGTCGGTGTCGACCCGCACGCCGTTGGCTTCGATGCTGGCCAGCACCGGCACCAGCGGCATCTCGATGTCGCGGTACACGCTGTCCAGTGCCGGTTCGGCCAGCAGCTGCGGCTGCAGCGCGCGGTGCAGGCGCAGGGTGATGTCGGCGTCCTCGGCCGCATAGCGGCTGGCTTCGTCGATGCCCACCTGCGAGAACGGAATCTGCTTGGCGCCCTTGCCGGCCACGTCCTCGAACTTGATGGTGCTGTAGCCCAGGTAACGCAGGGCCAGCGAATCCATGTCGTGACGGGTGGCGGTGGAGTTGAGCACGAAGCTCTCGAGCATGGTGTCGTCGTGGTAGCCCTGCACGTCCACGCCGTGGCGGCGCAGCACATGCAGGTCGTACTTGCCATGCTGGCCCAGCTTCTTCTTCGCCGGGTCCTGCAGCGCCGGGCGCAGTGCGTCCAGCACCTGCTGCGCTGGCAGCTGGACCGGAGCCCCCGGGTAATCATGGCCCACCGGAATGTAGGCCGCCCTGCCCGGCTCGACCGCCAGGCTGATGCCGACCAGGCGCGCGCGCATCGCGTCCAGCGCATCGGTTTCGGTGTCGAAGCTGATCAGGTCGGCCTGCTGCAGGCGCTCGACCCAGGCCTGCAGCTGCTCGGCGGTCAGAACGGTCTCGTATTCACCCGGCGCGGACAGTGCCGGATCCAGCGTGCCGGCGGCGGGCGCCTCGACGCTGCCACGTGCGAAGCCGGCCGCGGTACCGCGCAGGCTCGGGGTGGCCTCGCTGGCCGCTGCCGGCGCCGGCACAGGCGCACCCAGTTCCTTCAGGGCCTGGGTGAAGCCGTAGCGCGTATACAGTTCGGTCAGCTCCGGCACGTCCTGCTCGCGCAGCGCCAGGCTGGTCGGGCTGGCCTCGAGCGCCAGGTCGGTGCGGATGGTCACCAGCTCGCGGTTCAGCGGCAGGCGCTCCAGCGCGGCGCGCAGGTTCTCGCCGATCTTGCCCTTCATGGTCGGCGCGGCCGCCATCACCCCGTCCAGGTGCTGGTACTCGGCCAGCCACTTGGCAGCGGTCTTCGGCCCGCACTTCTCCACGCCCGGCACGTTGTCGACCGCGTCGCCCATCAGCGCCAGCAGGTCGACGATCTGATCGGCGCGCACGCCGAACTTGTCCATCACCGCCGCGTCCGAATCCATGCGGCTGCCGGTCATGGTGTTGACCAGCTCGATGCCCGGGCGCACCAGCTGGGCGAAGTCCTTGTCGCCGGTGGAGATGGTCACCTTCAGGTCCTGCGCCAGGCCCTGCAGCGCCAGCGTGCCGATCACATCGTCGGCTTCCACGCCGGGGATGCGCAGGATGCTGATGCCCAGCGCTTCGACGATGCGGCACATCGGCTCGACCTGGCTGCGCAGCTCATCGGGCATCGGCGGGCGGTTGGCCTTGTACTGGTCGTACAGGTCATCACGGAAGGTCTTGCCGGGCGCATCGACCACGAACGCGACGTAGGCCGGGCGCTCCTTCAGCGTCGAACGCAGCATGTTGACCACGCCGAACAGCGCGCCGGTGGGCTCACCCTGTGCATTGGACAGGGGCGGCAGCGCGTGGAACGCGCGGTACAGGTAACTGGACCCGTCGATCAGGACTAATCTGCTCATGCGCCGATTCTACGCGCCCGTGCCTGCACCGCGACGACACGGCACGCACTTGGCGATGGGGCATAATCAGGGCTCTCTCCAGGCAAAGGCCCCCGCCGATGAAGACCCTGATGCTGGCTTCCCTGCTCCTGCTCGCTGGCTGCGCCAGCATGGGTGGCGCAGGTGCTCCCCCGGTGGACGTCAAGGGCGCCGATGTCTCCAAGCGCACTATGGACAACGGCGATGTCATCGAGGAATACCGTGTGTCCGGCCAGCTGCGCATGGTCAAGGTGACGCCGTCGCGCGGCGCCCCGTTCTACATGTACGACAAGAACGGCGATGGCCGATTCGACAACGACAAGGATGGCGTGTCGCCGGTGTACTGGAAGCTGTACAGCTGGTGATGTGACCGGGGTCGGATCCCTGCAACTCAGTAGATCTGCAACTCAGTAGATCCACGCCATGCGTGGATCCACCCCGGCCCCCACAAAAAACAACGCCGGCGCGCATCCTGCGGCCGGCGTCGGGTCCCCTCCCCGGGAACACTTGAATCAGCGGATGACCAGCACCGGCAGCGTGCTGCGCGCCAGCACCTCGGCGGTCTGGCTGCCCAGCAGCACGCGGGTCACGCCCCGGCGGCCATGCGAGGTCATCACGATCAGGTCGCTGTTGCGCTCGGCCGCCGTCTCGATGATGCCGTCGGCCGCGTAGCGGTCCAGCACGTGCACCGGGTTGGCGGTGATGCCCTGCTCGGCGGCCTTGGCCAGCGCCGGCTGCAGCACCTTCTGCGCGCCTTCCTCGCGGTCGGCCTTGTATTCCGGGCTGTTCATGTAGCCCACGCTCCAGCCCATGGCGTCATACATGCCGACGGCCCACGGCTCGGAAACAGTGACGATATCGACCTCGGCATTGAGGTCCTTGGCCAGCTCCAGGCCCTTGGCCAGGCCCTTGTCGGCCAGCTCGGACCCGTCAGTGGCAATCAGGATGCGCTTGTACATGGTAGGGCTCCGTGGCGATCTGCCAGATGGGAACGACACCATTACACACCGGATGTGCAGGCTGCGCCTTGAGCAGGATCAATCCGGCGTAGAGCAGCGCCCGTGCGCGCCACCCGCTTGCCCGCCCCCCCTTCTGTAGAGCCAAGCCCATGCTCGGCTGCTTCTGGCGGGAAAAGCAGCCGAGCCTGGCTATGCCGGTCGTCCTGACCGGCACCCTTCGGGCCGTCGCAAGCGACGTTGGCAGCGGCTACTGCCGCTACCTTCGGCTCTACAACAATGTCGCTCAGGCGATCTGCACCACGCGTGCGTTCTGGCACAGCGGGTAGCTGCCCACGAATTCAGCGATTGCATCGCGCATCGCCTCGAACGATTGGCCGTACATGTACAGCGCGGTCTCGGTCGGGCCCTGCCACCAGCTGCAGATCTCGCCAAGGCCATCAATGCGCTCGGACAGCTGCTCGAACACGTGGTTGGAATCGCACTGTTCGTAGACTTCGTCCGGCAGGTTCAGGCCATCCAGGTAGATGCCCAGGCCCTCGGTCACGCCGAAGCTGCGATCGGCTTCACCCGCGCCCTGGATCTTCGAGCCCTTCGGTGCACCCAGCTGCTCCAGCAGGTCGATCAGCTTGGGCACGCCATCGGCATCGACCAGCGCCACTTCGATATCGCCGTATTCGACCTCACCCAGGTCGGACATCGCCGTGCCGCCGCCGGTGATCTCGCCGACATTGGCCGCCTGCAGCAGCGCATCGAGTGGGTCCTCGAACAGTTCGTGGCGATGTTCGGGCTGCAGCCGGGCATTCAACGTCACGGTGACGTGCAGCGCGGGTTCGGTCATGGGAGCGTTCCTGAAAGAAGTGCCGCCTATTGTAGAGCCGAGCCCATGCTCGGCTGCTTTTCGCGCCAGAAGCAGCCGAGCATGGGCTCGGCTCTACAACAGCCCGTCAGCGCAGGAACGGGGTCACCTTGCGCTTGAGCAGCTCCACCAGCACCGGGTCCATGTACTCGTAGTCATCCGGGATATCCAGGCAGATCACGCGCTTCTCCTTCAGCCACGGCTTGTAGCGGCTGGACAGCCGGTTGCGGTGGGCCTTCTCCATCACGAACACCAGGTCGGCCCACTGCAGCAGCTCGGGGCTGAGCACTTCCTCGGCGTCGGCCAGCAGCCCGGCCGAGGCAGTCTCGATGCCCGGCCAATCGGCGAATACCTGCTCGGCCGTCGGGCTGCGCAGGCGGTTCTGACTGCAGAGGAAGAGCACGTTGCGGGTCATGCCGGCAGCCTAATCGGGGTCGGATCCCTTTTCCAACGGAAAAGGGCTCTGACACCAACAGGGTGCTTTCAGACAAGTTGCATGGTCGGATGACCGTTCAAGGGGCCACCATGTGCTTCTGCCACCGTCCAGATGCCCATGATCACCAAGGATGACCTGTTAACGACGTTCGGAGAGGTGGCCGAAATCCACGGCTGCTACTTCTGCAAGTACGTAGTCGCGACGTACGTACTCTATTGCTGCGTGAGGAACGCCAAGGGACATGACCTCGCGATCGCTTCCAGGAATGTCGATGATCCGGAATTCGCCACCAGCGTCGTGCTGAACGCACCGCACCATCTTTCACATGATGGGCCAACGATCTTCGAGATTCCTTCCAACGCCTATGGGTTCACTCATGCGATGGCGGTTCCCAGCACCTATCACGGGCTTCTGAATCGGATCGAGAAGCGCACGGGGCTGTTCCTATGCCTGCCGATCTTCCGGTGTGAGTTCAACGGCAACGAATCAGCAGAGGATTTCAGATGGTCCACACATCACATCGTTGACGTCAACAACTGGCATAGGACCAAGCAGCCGAAGATAAGCGTGTACTTCGACAATCCCCGCACTGGCGGCGGAACGGACAAGGACGGCGCCATCGTGAGCCTGGAGACGTTAATGGCCGAGATCGACAACCTCAACGGAGTGAACAGCGGCTTCATCGAGATCACCAACTATCGCGATGAGGTGATCGAGGTGTTGTCACCGGAGGATGGCCACTACGTATTGATCCGCAACCGTCAGGACGAAGAAGCGATGGACCGAGCGCGGTTGGTGGCAGCCGTAGAGACGTTCACCACCGGCTGACGACCGACCGCATTTGTAGAGCCGAGCCCATGCTCGGCTGGGTTTTCCCGGTACAAGCAGCCGAGCATAGGCTCGGCTCTACAGGTATCCCGCCTCCCGACGGTGATCAGATCACCGTCAGGTTGGCGTAGGCCATCACCAGCCACTTGCTGCCGGCGTCGGCGAACTCGACCTGCACGCGGGCGTGGGCGCCGCTGCCTTCGTAGTCGGTCACCATGCCTTCGCCGAACTTGGGATGGGTGACCAGCGCGCCGAGCTTGACCGGCGGTGCCTCGATCGAGGCATGGCCCATCACCCGGCTGGCGCCCATCGAGGCCGGCCGCGAGACCTGCACCTTCGGGCGCACCTCGTGCAGCAGCTCGCGCGGAATCTCGCGCAGGAAGCGCGAGGGCAGGCTGTAGTTGTCCTGGCCGTGGATGCGACGCGATTCGGCATAGCTCAGCACCAGCTTCTGGCGCGCGCGGGTGATGCCGACGTAGGCCAGGCGGCGCTCTTCCTCCAGCCGCCCGCTTTCTTCCAGCGAACGTGCGCTGGGGAACAGGCCGTCTTCCATGCCCGCCAGGAACACCAGCGGGAATTCCAGGCCCTTGGCCGAATGCAGGGTCATCAACTGCACACCGTCCTCGCCGGCCTGCGCCTGGCCTTCACCGGCCTCCAGCGCGGCATAGGCCAGGAACGCGACCAGCTCGTCCATGTCCTCGCCCACTTCCTCGACGTCGTCGGCGCGGCGCACGAAGCGCGAGGCCACCGAGACCAGTTCGTCGAGGTTGTCGGTACGCGATTCCGAATCCAGCGAATTGCGGCTTTCCTTGCTCCAGTGCTCGCGCAGCTGCGAGCGGGCCAGCACGTGGTCCACGCGCTCGGCCAGGGTCATGTGCACGGTCTGCGCCTGCAGCTCGTTGACCAGCCCCAGGAAGCCGGCCAGCGCATTGCGCGCGCGTGCGGCCAGCGCGTTGCCCTGGGTGACCAGCATGGTCGCTTCCCACAGCGAGATGCCCTGTGAGCGCGCCTCGCGGCGCACTTCGTCGAGCGTGCGGTCGCCGATGCCCCGGGTGGGCGTGTTGACCGCGCGCTCGAAGGCGGCGTCATCGTTGCGGTTGGACAGCAGGCGCAGGTAAGCCAGCGCATCCTTGATTTCGGCACGCTCGAAGAAGCGCATGCCGCCATACACCCGGTACGGCACCTGTTCGCTCAGCAGCGCTTCTTCCAGCGCGCGCGACTGCGCGTTGCTGCGGTAGAGCACGGCCACTTCGGTGTAACTGCCACCGTCGCGCACCCATTGGCGGGCACGCTCAACGATGTAGCGCGCCTCGTCCATCTCGTTGTACGCCGCGTACAGATCGATCGGCTCGCCGTCACCGCTGTCGGTCCACAGCTGCTTGCCGATGCGATCCGGGTTGTGCGCGATCACCGCGTTGGCGGCACCGAGGATGTTGGCGGTGGAGCGGTAGTTCTGCTCCAGGCGGATGGTCTGCGCACCCGGGAAGTCGCGCAGGAAGCCCTGCACGTTCTCGACCTTGGCACCGCGCCAGCCGTAGATGGCCTGGTCATCGTCGCCAACCACGAACACATGGCCGGAATCGCCGGCCAGCACGCGCACGAAGGCGTACTGGATGGCGTTGGTGTCCTGGAACTCGTCCACCAGGATCTCGCGGAAACGGGCGCGGTAATGCGACAGCAGCGCCGGGTTGTCGCGCAGCAGTTCATGCGCGCGCAGCAGCAGCTCGGCGAAGTCGACCAGGCCGGCGCGGTCGCAGCGCGCCTGGTACTCGATGTAGGCCTGGCGCATGGTTTCCAGCCACGCGTCGTGCGGCTCGGGCTGGATGTGCTGCGGGCGGCGGCCCTCATCCTTCTGCGCGTTGATCCACCACGCGATCTGCTTGGCCGGGTACTTGCCGTCGTCCAGTTCCAGCGCCTGCACCACGCGCTTGACCAGCCGCAGCTGGTCGTCCGAGTCCATCACCTGGAAGCCTTCGGGCAGCTTGGCGTCCTGCCAGTGCAGGCGCAGCAGACGGTTGGCCAGGCCGTGGAAGGTACCGATCCACATGCCACGGCTGCCATGGGGCAGCTGGGCGTCGATGCGGTGGCGCATTTCGCCGGCCGCCTTGTTGGTGAAGGTCACCGCGAAAATGCCGTGGGTCGGCACGCCGTCGACTTCATGCAGCCAGGCGATGCGGTGGGTGAGTACGCGGGTCTTGCCGGAACCGGCACCGGCCAGCACCAGGTGGTGGCCGGGGGGAGCGGAGACGGCTTCGCGCTGGGCCGGGTTCAGGCCATCAAGCAGGTGGGAGACATCCATGCCCCCATTTTACGGCATCGCCGTCGCGGCTCCTGCGATCACTTCGGTGGCGAGCGCCTGCGCCTGCTGACGCAGTTCAGGCACCGCCAGGCTTTCCCACAGGCTGCCGATGCGCAGGCTGCCGAGCACGCCCAGCCGCGCCTGCGGCTGGCCACCGGCGGCGCGCAGGCGGCCGCCCGGCACCGTGCTGTCCAGGCCCAGCCCATGCGGGCCGGGGCGAGCCAGGCCCTCGGCCTGCAGCTGCTGCAGCAACGGATTGCGCAACGCGTTGGCGCGGGTTTCCACGCCGGTGGCGTTGACCACACCGCCGATCGTCCAGTGCTGTTCATTGCCGTTGGCATCGCGACCCGACAGCCGCAGGGCATCGCCTTCGCGGCCGACGGATTGCAGGCGGGACCGGTGAATGCGCAGTTGGCCGCTTTCGGTCAGCGCCTGCAGCTGTGCGTCGACCTCTTCGGCGATGCGGTGGCGATGCACGTCCCAGTAGCGCACCACATGGCGCAGGAAACGACGCTGGTCGGCCTCGTCGAGGCTGCACCACAGCGCCTGCCCGTGCGGACGGATGCGGTCCATCACGCCCTGCCACGGCAGGCCATCGGCCTGCGCTTGACGGGCGAAGCCACGCAGCGCACGCAGGCGCTGGCGCAGGTTCATCGGCGGCAGCACCGCCGGATCGAAGCTGGGCAGGCCGCCGTGCGCGTGCGGCAACGGCAGCAGGCCATGGCGCGAGATCACATGCAGCGGGCCGGTATGACCGGCGGCGACCAGCGCCAGCACGGTGTCGGCCATGCTCAGGCCGGAGCCGACAATGGCCACGGCCTGCTCACCGGCCAGGGTACGCACACCGTCGTAGTCCCAGGCCTCGATCACGTCATCGGCGGGCAGTGCGTCGGCACCGGCCACCGGCAGCGGCCGCATGCTGTTGCCGGTGGCGAGCACCGCCTGCGCGACATGCAGCGTCTGGCCATCACCCAGCTGCAGCCGGTAACCATGGTCATTCGGTTGCAGGCCCAGCACCGGCTGCGCGATCACCTGCAGCTGCGCCGGGCTGGCCGCGGCGGCCTCCTGCAGGCGCTGCTGCAGGTACGCTGCAAAGTAGTGGCGGCACACGTAACGCTCGCCCAGCACCTCGCGCGCCTCGCCCGGGTAGGCGTTGGCGGCCATCAGGTAGTCGAGGAAATCGCCAGGCTGGTCGGCAAACGCACTCATCTTCGCCGCCGGCACGTTCAGCAGGTGCTCCGGCCACGGCGTGGCATAGGCGATGCCCTGCGCCAGCTGCGAAGCCGGTTCGAAGATGGCCAGCGCCAGCGGCGCCTGGGCCTGGCGCAACACCTGGATCGCCACCAGCACCCCGGCCGCACCACCACCGATGATTGCCAGGTCCAGTTCGCCATTACGCGGTGAATCAGTCATGCGCCGATTGTAGGCCATCGGCGATGACGGGCCGGGTTGCCGAAGCGGACGGTTGCCGCCACCTCACATCAACGCATCGGCCAGCCGTGCGATGCCTTCGCGGCTGCGCCGCCACGTGGGGCGACTGCGCCACTGCTGCAGGTCCAGCTGTCGCGACTCGCGCAGGTAGCCATCCTCGATCGCGCACAGCTGCTGCACCAGCGCGCGGTCGTAGCAGACCAGGCCGATTTCGGCATTCAGCGCGAACGAGCGGATGTCCATGTTGATTGAGCCGAGCACGGCGATGTCCTCGTCCACGCTCATGTGCTTGGCATGTAGGAACTGCGGCTCGTACAGCGCGATGCGCACGCCACAGCGCAGCAGCTCGTCGTAGTAGGCCTCCTGCGCCCATGACGTCAGCCGCTGGTTGTTGCTGGCCGAAAGGATCAGCTGCACCTGCACGCCGGACAAGGCCGCAATGCGCAAGGCGCTCAGCGTGGCTTCGTCGGGCACGAAATACGGGGTGACCATCACCAGCCGGCGCCGCGCCAGGTGGATCAGCGCCGCCACCGCATCGCGTGCGTTGCTGTAGGGATAGGCGGGACCGCTGGGCAGCAGCTGGGTGGCGATGTCGTCGCTGCACTCGGGCACATCGGCGATCACGTCCAGGCGCTGGCCGGTTTCCATGTACCAGTCGCTGGCGAACACCGCTTCCAGATGCGCCACGGCCGGGCCACGCACGCGCGCCACCAGCTCGCGGTTCGGGTGGCCGGGCACGAACTGCGGACCGGCCAGGTTCTGCGAACCGACATAGGCCACTTCGTTGTCGATCACCGCTATCTTGCGGTGGTTGCGCAGGTCCATGCGCCCGCTGCGGCGCCAGCGCAGGCCACCGGGCAGCATCGCGCGCACTTCGATATCGCGAGCTTCCAGGCGTTTGCGATAGGCGCGCAGGCCACGCTTGGCACCCACCGCGTCGAGCAGCACACGGCACTGCACGCCCCGTGCAGCCGCACGCTGCAGTGCCTCGACGATAGCCTCGCCCACCGCGTCGTCGAACATCAGGTAGTACAGCAGGTGCACCCGGTCTTCGGCCTGGTCGATATCGGCAATCAGCGTGTGCAGCGATTCGTCGTAGTCGGTCAGCAGATCGACGGCGTTGCCGTGCACCGGCATGAAGTCGCCCTGGCGCTGCACCAGCGGCACGATCTCGGCGCTGGCGGTGTCCGGCTGCGGTGTCCAGCGCAGGCGATGCTGCAGCGCCTGTTCCTCGCGGATGACCTGCGAGGCCTCGGCCTGGCGGCGGATGCGCTCGCGCGACAGCCATGGGTGGCCGAACAGCAGGTACAGCGGCAGGCCCAGCAGCGGCACGAAGCCGACCAGCAGCAGCCAGCTGCGCGCCGCCCCCGGCGTGGTGCGGGTGGGAATCCAGCACAGCGCGACCAGCCGGATCAGCCAGTCGATCAGCAGCAGATACGAACCCAGCAACCACTCGAACAGCATCGCGTCGCCCGTCGGGAGGTGATGGGCCATTCTGCCCAGCAGGATTTGTAGAGTCGAGCCATGCTCGACTGCCTTTCGAACCGACGGCAGAGAGCCAGCGTGTCGACCAGGGTCGACAGCTACCGGGTGCGGGGAGAGCGTGCCGACCAACGGTCGGCACCCACCACCTGGATGCCAGGCATGAAAAAACCCGCCACAAGGGCGGGTTTCTTCGCGGGGATCAGCAATCCGTGCGGATTACTTGATCTTGCCTTCCTTGTACAGGACGTGCTTGCGCACGACCGGATCGTACTTCAGGAATTCCATCTTCCCCGGGGTGTTCTTCTTGTTCTTGTCGGTCGTGTAGAAGTGGCCGGTACCGGCCGAGGAAATCATACGGACCTTATCGCGCTTGCCTGCCATGATGCTTTACTCCTCAGACCTTTTCGCCGCGCGCACGCAGCTCAGCCAGAACGGAATCAATGCCGTTCTTGTCGATGGTGCGCAGTGCATGCGCGGAAACACGAAGCTTGACCCAGCGGTTCTCGCTGGCCACCCAGAAACGGCGCTCGTGCAGATTCGGCAGGAAACGACGACGGGTCTTGTTGTTGGCGTGCGAGACGTTGTTACCCGTCTGCACTCGCTTGCCGGAAACCTGGCATACGCGGGACATTGCGCACCTCGATAGTAGTAGTTGTCAGCCCGTAGCCCGGGAGACGGCGGCCTCGATGGTTGCCCACCACACGTCAAGAGAATCAAAGGGTTACGCTGGCGTTGGGCGGCCGGGGACGTGCTCCCGGGGGCGCCGCCCGGTAGAAAACCGGACACAGCGAGCCGCGCATTATGCACGGGTTCAAGCACTTGCGCAAGTTACCCACAGGCTGCGGCTGAACCGGCAGGGCCGGGAGCCCGCCAACCGGCATACTGGCCCGGATCACTGCGGAGCTTTCCATGCGGCTGCTGGCCCTGACCTACGGAACCGAAGGCGATACGCGCCCGCTGGCCATGCTCTGCCATGGGCTGATCGGCGCAGGCCACGCGGTGACACTGCTGGCCGATGGCGGCACCCTGGGCAGCGCGCAGGCCCTGGATGTGCCCCACGCGGCCCTTGAGGGCGACATCCATGACGAAGTGGTCGCCCTGGTGTCGCGTGGCAACGGTGTTGCCGCCGCCAGTTCCGGTCTGGCACGGATGGCGCTGCAGCATGTCAGCGGCTGGATGCGCCAGGCCGATGCGGCCGCAGAAGGCTGCGATGCGATTCTGACCGGTGGCCTGGCGGCCTTTGTCGGCATGAGCGTGGGCGAACGCCGCGGAATGCCGGTCATCGGCACCGGCATGATCCCGCTGACCCCGACGCGGACCTTCCGCTCTCCGTTCCTGCCACCGGGACGCTCGCCGGGCTGGTTGAACCGCGCCAGCTATGGGCTGGTCAACGGCCTGATCTGGCGCCAGTTCCGCCGGCCGATCAACGCGGCACGCCAGCAACTGGGGCAATCGCCGCGCCGCGCGTTGTGGTCCGGCCTGCCGATGCTCTATGGCATCTCGCCGCAGCTGCTGCCGCCACCGGCGGACTGGCCGGCCAACCACATCGTCTGTGGCCAGTGGCGGCTACCTGATGCGCCCTGGACGCCCCCGGTCGATCTGCAGGCCTTCCTCGATGCCGGGCCGCCGCCGGTGTACCTGGGCTTTGGCAGCATGACCGGGTTTGATCGCGAGCGCGTGCTGCCGGCCCTGCTGCAGGCGCTGGCACCGCGCCGGGTGCTGCTGTTTCCAGGGTGGGCCGGATTGCCGACGGGTGCGCTGCCAGCAGATGTGTTCGTGCTCGGCCCGACGCCACACGAAGCACTGTTCCCGCATTGCGCACTCGCCATCCACCATGGTGGCAGCGGCACCACGCATTCGGCCTGCCGCGCCGGCATTCCCTCGCTGGTGATGCCGTTCGCTGCGGATCAGTTCTTCTGGGCCGATCGCCTGTGTCGGTTGGGCGTGGCACCGGCACCGTTGTCACCGAAGCGACTGGATGCAGCAACGCTGGCAGCAGCCATCACCTTCGCAGAAGCCGACGCAGTACGCGCGCGCGCGGCGGCCCTGGGCGTGGCGATGAGCGATGAAGACGGGGTGGCCTGTGGCGTGGCGATGATCGAGCGCTGGTTACGGCCGATGTAACAGCGGGCAAGCCTCAGCGCAGGTGCGGAATCACCTGGGCCAGCAGATGGGCATCCTTGAGCGCACCGTGCAGGCCCCGGTTGCCGGGGATGCGCAGGCGCTGCAGCACATCGTCCAACTTGTTGCCCTGGCCGGGCCAGCGCCCGCGCGCCAGCTTCAGGCTGCAGGTGATGCGACAGTGCTGGGCCAGCGTGCCGGGTATGCCAGCCAGGCGCAGCTCGTTGTCGAGGAAGCCCACGTCGAAGGTGGCGTTGTGCGCGACCATCTCGCTGCCGCGCAGGAAGTCCAGCAGTTCGGCGGCCTTGCTGGAAAACAGCGGCTTGCCCACCAGCATCGCATCGCTGATGCCATGCACGCGCTGTGCGCCCCAATCGACCCTGCGCTGCGGCTGCAGGTAGGTGTGGAACTGGCGACCGGTGAGCTGGCCATCGATCAGCTCGACGGCACCGATTTCGATCACCCGATGCCCCAGGCGGTGGGAGATGCAGGTGGTTTCGGTATCCAGTGCGACGATGCGACTCATGCGTGGCGATGGTTCCTGTTGCGTGCCGCGATGATTTTCGCATGCCTGCAGCAGGAAGCCCTCCCTGTACCCGAACCCGTGCTCGGCTCACGCGCGAAGCGCGGGCCTTGAGCGTTGGAGCGAGAAGCAGCCGAGCGTGGGCTCGGCTCTACAGGTGCGTGTGCATCACCCCAACGCTTCCACCACCCAATCGATGAACACCCGCAGCCGCTGGCTCATGTGCCGGTTCGGCGGGAACATCACGTGCATCGGCATCGGTGGCAGCTGCCAGTCCTGCAGCAGCGGCAGCAGTTCGCCACGCGCCACGTGCGGCGCGGCCATGTAGCTGGGCAGCGCGACCACGCCAAGCCCCGCCAACGCAGCGGCCAGATAGGCATTGCCGTCATCGAAGCCAACCGTATAGCGGCTCTGCACTTCTACGCGCTCCTCGCCGCGCTGCGCGCTGAACACTCTCGCCCGGCCACTACGCGGGCTGAGGAAGCCGACCATGTGATGATCAGGCCCTTCCAGCGCGCGCGGGTCGGTCGGCAGGCCGAAGCGCTGCACATAGCCTGGACTGGCGTGGAAGCCGATCGGCAGTGCAGTCAGCGGCCGCGCCACCAGCGCCGGGTCGGCCGGGGTGCCGCCACGGATCACGCAATCGACGTTGTCGGCGATGACATCGACCTCGCGATCACTCACGCCGACGTCGAGCTGGATCTCCGGGTAGCGCGCCTGGAAATCCGGCAGCACCGGTACCAGCCGCAGCCGCGCGTAGGGCCCTGGCACATCCACGCGCAGGCGGCCACGCGGCTGGGCGGCCGCGTCGCCCAGCCCGCCTTCGACCTCGTCCAGTTCGGCCAGCAGGCGGGCGATGCGCGGGTAATAGGCCGCGCCGTCGGCGGTGACGCTGACCCGCCGGGTGGTGCGGTTGAGCAGGCGCAGCCGCAGGTGCGCCTCCAGCTGCTGCACCAGCTGGGTAACCGTGGTGCGGCTGATCTGCAGGGTGTGCGCGGCGCGGGTGAAGCTGCCGGTTTCCACCACGCGGGCAAAGGCCCGCATCGCCTCGAAACGGTCCATGGCCGGCCGTGATTATTTGGGATTGGCAATCAATCTAGGCCGATCATCGCGGTTTATCCAGACAGCGCTCGCGAGGAGGATGGCGTTCTCTCCCACGGGATCTTCCCCATGTCACAGCGTGATGTCGTTTTCCCCGCCGGGCGCCAGGCCCTGTACGAGCGCAACCGCTACTCGCCGGCGATCCGGTCCGACGGCTTCCTGTTCGTTTCCGGCCAGGTCGGCAGCCGCGAGGACGGTTCGCCCGAGCCGGACTTCGAGACGCAGGTGCGCCGCGCCTTCGAGAATCTCAATGCGGTGTTGGCTGCCGCCGGCTGCACCTTCGATGACGTGATCGACGTGACCGTGTTCCTGGTCGATCCGGAGAAGAACTTCGAGAAGGCCTGGGCGATCGTGCCCGAGTACTGGGGCGAGGCCCCGCACCCGACCCTGACCGGTATCGGCGTGACCTGGCTGTACGGGTTCCAGTTCGAGATCAAGGTGATCGCGAAGCTGCCTGCAGACCGGTAGTGCCGGCCGCTGGCCGGCAATGTGTCGGGGGGCGAAAAGCGTGTCGACCAAGGTCGACCCCTACCGGGGGGCTGATCGTGCGAAAGCAGCCGAGCGTGGGCTCGGCTCTACAGAAGCGCAGCCCGGTGGGCCGAAAGGCCCGCCCCACCTGAACGGGAGATTCCGACGTATTCCCGAGGCGGCCATTGATATTGTATCCGGCGAAAACCGCTTGCTAGCCTCCCCTTCATGCGCTGGATCACCCGCCACCTCCGTTCGACCCTGCTGATGCTGCTGATGGCGGCGTTCGTGGTCGTGCCGGTGGCCGACGTGCTGGCCTGCGCGGTCGAACCGCACGACACCACTGCGGTGCACGTGGAAAGCAACGCCAACGATGCCGAGGGTGACAGTGACAGCAAGCACGCCGGTGCCTGCAGCCACAACCACTGCCACCACTCCAACCTGAGCCTGCCGGCGCACACGATCGCCGCCTTCGGGGCGCCACTGCCGGCGCGCTGGATGAGTGCGGGCGATGCGGCGACCTATGCGGTCGCCCAGGATGAATTGACGCGTCCACCCCGGGCGTGAGTTGAGCGCGTCCCGCGATTGCGGGCTCCCGTTTCACTCACAACCGGAATCCCCCTATGTCGATCCTGACACCTCGGTCGCCGCGTGCGGCCGGGCTGGTCGTCGCCGTGTTGCTGGGCCTGGCCTCGGCGGCATCGGTGATGGCGCAAGCCGCCCCCTCCTACGACACCCTGCTTGAACGCCTGGACCAGCTGCCCGGCACCCGTGTGGGTACGGCACTGGCCGAGGCCGCCGATGCGCGCGCCGACCAGGCCCGTGCGCTGCCCAATCCCTCCCTTTCCTGGTCGGCTGAGAATGCCTGGGGCTCCGGCACCTACCGTGGCATGGGCAAGGCCGATACCGTGCTCACCCTGTCCCAGCCGCTGGAGGTCTGGGGCCAGCGTGGCGCGCGCGTTCGTGCCGCCCGGGCCGAGGCACAAGCCGCTGCCCTGCGTGGTTCGCAGAGCCGCAGCGATGTCGCCAGCCAACTGGCGGCGGTCTACGCACAGGCGGAAAGTGCACTGCGCCGCTACACCCTGGCCGAGGAAGCACTGTCACTGACCCGCGATGACGCCAACGCCGTCAACGCCATGGTCAAGCAGGGCCGCGAACCACAGCTGCGCGCGGTGCAAGCGCAGAGCGAAGTAGCCAATGCCATGGCGTCGCTGGATGAAGCACAGGCGTTCCGCGATGCCGCGCTGGCCCGCCTGGCCGGCACCGCGCTGCTGGATGCGCCGGTGCAGTCGATCGACAACAGCCTGCTCGATCGCGCACCGCCGCTGCCGCGCGGTGCCACCGATACCGCACTGGCAGTGCGCATTGCCGAAGCCGAAGCCGATGCGGCGAGCAAGCTGGTCGACGTGGAGCGCAAGCGCGCCCTGCCCGACCTCAGCGTCACCGCCGCACAGACCCGCTTCCGCGAAGGCGGCGAGCGTGCCTACAACCTCGGGCTCAGCCTCAGCATCCCGCTGTTCGACCGTAACCGCGGTGGCATCCGCGCCGCCAATGCCGACCAGCGCGCGGCCGAGGCACGCCTGGACCAGCAGCGCCGCGACAGCGAGGCCGCACGCCTGTCCGCCGTGGCCGGGCTGAAGGCGGCCGGCAGCCGCACCCGTGCCGCCGATGAAAGCGTGGTCGCCGCCGAAGAGGCCTACCGCCTTGCACGCATCGGTTTCGACGCCGGACGCATCTCGCAGCTGGAACTGCGCAGCACGCGCAGCGCCCTTATCGCCGCCCGCGGCGCCGCCGTGGATGCGCGCCTGTCGCGCGTCGGCGCGGAAATCGATCTTGCCCGCCTTGAAGGGCGCGCACCTTTTGTGGAGGCCCCATGACTCTCTCCCGTACCTTCCCGCTGATCGGCGGCGTGCTGCTGACCGTGCTGCTGGCCGGCTGCGCTGGCAACGCGCAGACACCTGCAAATGAAGACCCCGCCGCGGCCAAGGCGGGCACCGACGATGGCCATGGCCACGCGACCGACAGCAAGGAAGCCAAGGCGGAAGCCGCCAAGGCGCCGGCTGACGCCGATGAAGGCGTGGTACCGCTGACCCCTGAGCAGATCAAGGCGTCCGGTATCGAAGTGGTTGCCGTCGGTCGCGGCGGTGGCGGTTCCACCCGCCTCGCCGGTCGGGTGGAACCCTCGGTCGGTGCCCGTGCCTCGGTGGCGTCGACCGTGACCGGCCGCGTCGAACGCGTGCTGGTCGCACCGGGCACCGCAGTGAAGCAGAACCAGGCCCTGGCCATCGTGGTCAGTGGCGAAGCGGCGGTGTTCCGTGCCAATGCGCTGGCCGCCTCGGCCGAAGCCGAAGCCGCACGCCTGGCCTATGGCCGCGACAAGGCCCTGGTCGAGCAGGGCGTGGTCGCCCGCCAGGAGCTGGAAGCCTCGCGTGCGCGTTCGCTGGCGGCACAGGCCCAGGCCGCTGCCGCACAGGCCCAGGCCGCCGCCAACGGTGCGCCCGATGCCAGTGGACGCGTGCGCATCACCAGCCCGGTGGCCGGCATCGTCGGCAACGTGCAGGTCACCCCGGGTGGTGTGGTCGCTGCCGGCAGCGCAGTCGCCGATGTCGCCGACCCGTCGATGAACGAGCTGGTGTTCACCGCACCGCCGGCGCTGGCCGCGCAGGTCACGCCGGGCATGAAGCTGGAAGTGAGCGTGCCGGGTGGCAGCTTCACCGCTACCGTCACCGGTTCGGCCGCCGATGTACGGCAGCAGGGCGGCGTCGCAGTGATCCGCGCCACACCGGTGGATGCGTCGCTGCCGCCAGCCGGTTCGCCGGTATCGGCCGTGGTGGTCACCGAAGGCCAGGACGGCTCGCTCAGCGTGCCCGCCGATGCGGTGCAGAACGTTGATGGCAGCAGCGCGGTGTTCGTCGCCGTCGAAGGTGGCTTCAAGGCGCAGCCAGTGCTGGCCGGGCGCCGTGCCGGTGACCGCATCGAGATCCTCGGTGGCCTGAGTGGCAACGAGCGCATCGTCGGTGCCAACGCCTTCCTGCTCAAGGCCGAGCTGGCCAAGGGCGAAGCCGAGCACGGCCACTGAGGAGGCGATCATGTTCAAGCTGATCATTGAAACAGCGGTGCGCCACCGCTGGCTGGTGGTGTTCATGGCGGCGCTGATCGCCGCCGTGGGCCTGTTCCAGCTGGGCAAGCTGCCGATCGACGCGGTGCCGGACATCACCAACCGCCAGGTGCAGATCAACACGGTGGCCCCGGCGCTGACCCCGGAGCAGATCGAACGGCAGGTGACCTATCCGCTGGAAACCGCGCTGGCCGGCATTCCCGGCCTGACCACCACCCGTTCGCTGTCGCGCAATGGCTTCTCGCAGGTCACCGCGATCTTCACCGATGCCACCGACATCTACTTCGCCCGCCAGCAGGTAGCCGAGCGCATGCGCGAAGCGTCGGAAGACCTGCCCGATGGTGCATCACCGATGCTGTCGCCGGTCACCACCGGCCTCGGTGAAGTGCTGATGTGGACGGTGGACTTCACCACGTTCGACCCAGCCAAGCTGGCCAAGCCCGGTGAAGCCGGCTGGCAGGCCGGTGAGGTCTACCGCACACCGGAAGGCAACCTGCTGCGCACGCCGGAGGAACGCGCGACCTACCTGCGCACCGTGCAGGACTGGATCATCGCGCCGCAGATGCGTTCCAGTCCGGGGCTGGCCGGCGTCGATACGGTCGGTGGCTACGTCAAGGAATACGGCGTGCATCCGGACAGTGCCAAGCTGGCCGCGCACGGCCTCGGCCTGGCCGACCTGGTCACTGCCCTGCAGCGTTCCAACGTGCAGGCCGGTGCCGGTTTCGTGCAGCGTGCCGGCGAGGGCCTGGTGGTACGTGCCGACGGCCTGGCGCTGACCACCGACGACCTGGCGCAGGCGCCGGTCGCCACCCGCAATGGCGTGGTGGTGCGCGTGGCCGATGTGGCCGACGTCGACCTGAGCCGCGCGCCGCGCCTGGGTGCGGCCAGCCGCAATGGCCATGAAGCCGTGCTGGGTACCGCGCTGATGATCGCCGGTGGCAACAGCCGCACCGTGGCGCAGGCCGCTGCGGCACGCCTGGAACAGGTGAACAAATCGCTGCCGGCCGACATCGTGGCGGCACCGGTGCTGGACCGCAGCGTGCTGGTCAATTCCACCATCAAGACCGTGGCCAGGAACCTCACCGAGGGCGCACTGCTGGTGGTGGTGGTGCTGTTCCTGCTGCTGGGCAACCTGCGTGCGGCGACGATCACCGCGCTGGTGATTCCGCTGTCGTTCCTGTTCGCAGTGATCGGCATGAACCGCTTCGGCATCAGCGGCAACCTGATGAGCCTGGGTGCGTTGGACTTCGGCATCCTGGTGGATGGCGCGGTGATCGTGGTCGAGTCGACCCTGCTGATGCTGGGCCAGCGCCGCGCCGAACTGGGCCGTGCGTTGACCGCGATGGAACGGCTGCGCGTGGCCGCCGATTCGGCAATGAAGATGGCGCGACCGGCGGCGTTCGGCCAGCTGATCATCCTGCTGGTGTTCGCGCCGATCCTCACCCTGGAAGGCGTGGAGGGCAAGACGTTCCACCCGATGGCGGCGACCTTCATGCTGGCCCTGGTCGGTGCCTTCCTCTTCTCTTTCACCTTCGTGCCGGCGATGGCCGCGCTGCTGGTGCGCGAGCCCAAGGTGAAGGAAGGCGATGCGCATGCGGACGACGGCGAGCACGAGACCAGGCTGATACGCGTGCTGCGTGCGCGCATCGAGCCGGTGATCCGCAAGGCCGTGGCGCATCCGCGCACGGTAGTGGCCAGTGCGGTGATGATGGTGGTGGTGGGCATCGGCTCGTTCTCGCTGCTGGGCCGCGAGTTCATGCCGACGCTGGACGAAGGCAACGTGGCGATGCAGGCCCTGCGCGTGCCATCGACCTCGCTGGAGCAGTCACTGGCCATGCAGCTGGCACTGGAAAAGGCGATCGCCACGCAGCCGGAAGTGGAGACCGTGTTCTCACGTACCGGTACCGCCGAGGCGGCGATCGATCCGATGCCGACCAACATCTCAGACAGCGTGATCGTGCTGAAGCCGCGCAAGGACTGGCCCGATCCGAAGCTGGACAAGGAAGCACTGGTGGCGCGCTTCGAAAAACTGGCCGGGCAGCAGCTGGGCAACAGCTTCGAGTTCAGCCAGCCGATCGAACTGCGCTTCAACGAGCTGATTTCCGGCGTGCGTACCGACCTGGCCGTAATGATCTTCGGCGATGACTTCAGCCAGCTGCAGAAGGTGGCCGACCAGGTGGCGTTGAAGCTGCGTGCGGTGAACGGCGCGGCCGACGTGCGGGTGGAACAGATCTCCGGCCTGCCTACGCTCAACGTAGCGATCGACCACGTGGCGGCGGCGCAGTACGGGCTGACCGCCGCGGACGTGAGTGATGCGCTGTCCACCGGCATTGGCGGCACTGCGGCCGGCAAGATCTTCGAAGGTGATCGCCGCTTCAACGTGGTGGTGCGCCTGGACGATGCCTCGCGCAACGATCCGGACCAGCTCGCGTCACTGCCGATCGCCACGCCGTCAGGGCTGGTGATTCCGCTGTCGTCGGTGGCGCGCATCACGGTGAGCGAAGGGCCGAACCAGATCAGCCGCAACAATGGCAGCCGCCGTGTGGTGGTGCAGGCCAATGTGCGTGGCCGCGACCTGGGCGGCTTCGTCGGCGAGGCACAGGCAGCGGTGGCCGACGTGGCACTGCCGCCGGGTGCCTACCTGACCTGGGGCGGTCAGTTCGAGAACCTGCAGCGCGCGGAGAAGCGGCTGGCGACGGTGGTACCGGTGGTGTTCCTGCTGATCGGCAGTCTGCTGTTCATGGCGCTGCGCAGTGGCAAGGAAGCCATTCTGGTGTTCAGCTGCGTGCCGTTGGCGCTGGTCGGCGGCATCCTCGCACTGCTGCTGCGTGGCATGCCGTTCTCGGTGTCGGCAGCGGTGGGTTTCATCGCGGTATCCGGCGTGGCCACGTTGAACGGCCTGGTGCTGATGCAGGCGATCCGCGAGCGCCTGGACGCCGGTGACTTGCCGCTGCAGGCGGCGATCAACGGTGCCTCCAGCCGCATCCGCGCAGTGCTGACCACGGCGCTGGTGGCGATCGTCGGTTTCATTCCGATGGCGATTGCCAGCGGTTCGGGTGCGGAGGTGCAGAAGCCGCTGGCGACGGTGGTGATCGGTGGCCTGATCACCGCCACCGTGCTGACCCTGCTGGTGCTGCCGACGTTTGCCGCGCGCGTGGCCAAGCCGCGGGCGGTGGGGTGAGGTGAGAGGGGGTCGGAGCCCCGCCCTTCGGGCGGGGCTCTGACCCGATCGCATCACGCTCGCCGGGCATGGCCCGGCGCTACCACCGCGCATTCTGGTAGCGCCGGGCCATGCCCGGCGACGCGTCGGGTCAGGCCTTCTTGCGCTCGGCGATGTAGGCCTGGATCTGCTGTTCCAGCACCGGCAGCGGCACCGAGCCCTGCTTGAGCAGGGTGTCGTGGAAACCCTTGATGTCGAACTTGTCGCCCAGCTCCTTCTCGGCCTGCGCACGCAGGCGCACGATGGCGATCTCGCCCAGCTTGTAGCTCAGCGCCTGGCCCGGCCAGGAAATGTAGCGATCCACTTCGGTGGTCACTTCATGCTCGCTCAGCGCGGTGTGGTCACGCAGGTAGGCCAACGCCTGCTCGCGGGTCCAGCCCTTGCTGTGCACGCCGGTGTCGATCACCAGGCGCGCAGCACGCCACATCTCGTAGGTCAGACGGCCGAAATCCTCGTACGGGGTTTCATAGATGCCCATTTCCACGCCCAGCTTCTCGCAGTACAGCGCCCAGCCTTCGCCATAGGCGGAGATGTAGGCGTTGCGGCGGAACTCGGGCAGGTTCTTCTGCTCGGCGGCGATGGCGCCCTGCAACGCGTGGCCCGGATCGGACTCATGCAGGGTCAGTGCCGGCAGGTTGTACAGCGGGCGCGACGGCAGGTTGTAGGTGTTGAGCCAGTAGGTGCCCATGCCACCGCGGCCGGCGGTCCAGAACGGCGCAATGTCCGGCGGCACCGGCACGATGGTGAAGCGGGCGCGTGGCAGCGTCATGTACTTGCCAAGCTGGCCATCGGCGCGCTTGGAGATCCACGCGGCACGCGACAGCAGCTCCTCCGGCGTCTTGGCGTAGAACTGCGGGTCGGTACGCAGGAAGGTCAGGAATTCGGCGAAGCTGCCCTTGAACTTCACCTGCTTGATGATGTCGTTCATTTCCTTCTGGATGCGTGCGACTTCATCCAGGCCGATGCGGTGGATCTCGTCCGGCGACAGGTCCAGCGTGGTGTATTCGTGGATCTGCTGCTTGTAGTACGCCTTGCCGTCGGGCATCGCTTCGGCGGCCAGGGTGGTGCGCGCCTGCGGCACGTACTCGTTGACGAAGAAGGTGCGCAGCTGCTGGAACGCGGGCACCACCTTGCCACTGATCGCTTCACGCGCCTGCGCCTGCAGCCTGGCCTGTTCTGCGGCCGGAACGGTGTTGGGCAGCTTCTTGAACGGCGCGTACAGTGGCGACTCGGTCGGGTCCTTCAACTCGGCGACGGTGGCGATGGACACCTCGCGGCCATCGAGCACCGCGCGCGGCACGCTGAAGCCACGCTTCAGGCCGGCGCGCATGTTCTCTGTCTGCTGCCCGAAATAGCGCGGCACATCGTTCAGCCGTGCGATGTAGTTCTGGTAGTCCTGCACGGTCTTCATCTCGCGCCGGGCCATGAAGGACAGGTTGGACCAGAACGAGGAGTCGGCGTTGAACGGCATCTCGTAGCCACGCAGGCGCGTCTCTTCGGCCAGGTTGAACACCTGGTCGCGGTAGATCGCGTAGTTGACCTGGTTGTCGGGCGACAGGGTCTTCGGGTCGATCTTCTTCAGCGCGGCCAGGGTCTCGTCCCACACCTTCAGGCGCGCCTGCTGCGCGGCCGGGCCGACGTCGGGCATGCGGGTGGCATTGGCCGGGGCGTCCTCGTCCTCGCTGGCCTCGCCGCCGCCATCCTGGCGCCACTTCCATTCCTTCTCGTACACCGCACGGAAGGCGGCGTCGGCGGGCGATTCGGTGGTCACGCTGGCCGGCGCGGCGGTGGCGGGCGGTGCAGCCAGCGCCACAGCGGGGGCGGACAGGGCGAGCAGCAGGGCAACGGCAAGACGGGTTTTCACGAGCACAGGTTCCCGGGAAGGCAGACCCCGATCATGGCACCGCCCACGGTCCAAGGCATGGGACGAAGGTCCTGCCTGCGCAGCAGGCAGGACCGGGAACCGCCCGCAGGCCGGGGCCCCAGCGGCGCAGGCGCGTGGTAGAGCCGACTGTCAGTCGGCTGCTCTTCCGCCACATGCAGCAAAGCCCGCGCTCCGCGCGAAAGTCGACTGACAGTCGACTCTACCCATGGCAGGCACCCCGCAGGCCTCAGTGGCTGGCCTTGTCGCGCTTCCAGCCGCGGTGCTTGATGTCCAGGTGCAGGCTGTACAGCGCGGTGAACGCCGGGAACAGGTTCTGCAGCACACCCACCGAGTCCTGCTTGGCCGAGAACAGGAAGTAGCTCAGCGTCATCAGGCTGCCGATCACGCTCATGTACCAGAACAGGCGCGGGATGACGGGCTTGCCAGCGCGCTTGGAGGCGATGAACTGGACCAGCCAGCGGCCGCCGAACATCAGTGCGCCGGTGTAACCGATCAGCTTCCAGCCGGTTACATGCAGGCCGGTCCAGTACAGCCAGGTCAAGGGCTGATCCAGCCAGTGAAGCTCCAGATCCATCAGCGCTCCTCCACCGCGGTGCGCTTGCTTCGGGTGATAAGCCAGGCCACGCCACGCAGATCGCGGATGCCGACCAGCGCGCGGCCGAGGTTGTTGTACTTGGACACACCGGCGGTGCGGTGGCGGTGGTTGACCGGCACGCTGGTGGTCTTCCAGCCGGCGCGCTGCATCAGCGCCGGCAGATAGCGGTGCATGTGGTCGAAATACGGCAGGTCGAGGAACGCGCTGCGTTCGAACAGCTTGATGCCGCAACCGGTGTCGGGGGTGTCGTCGCGCAGCATGCGCGCACGGATGGCATTGGCCCAGCGACTGGCCCAGCGCTTGCTGCTGCTGTCCTGCCGGTTGACGCGCCAACCGGCGAACAGCTTCACCTGCGCGTCGGCGGCGTCGCGTGCGGCGAGCAGCTTGGGAATATCGGCCGGATCGTTCTGGCCATCGCCATCCAGGGTCGCGATCCACGGCGCCCGCGCATGCTTGACGCCGGTGCGCACCGCCGTGCTCTGCCCGCTCTGGTTCACATGGTGCAGCACGCGCAGTTCCGGGGTGGTTGCCTTCAGCCCCTGCAGCACCGCCAGGGTGTCATCACGCGAGTGGTCGTCGATGTAGACGATCTCGAACGGCAGTCGGCCACGCAGCGCAGCGGTGATTTCGGCGACCAGCGGGGCAACATTGTCGCGCTCGTTGAACACCGGGACGACAACGGAAAGCTCGGGTTGGCTCATAAGGCACTCGGCCAAAGGGGGGACAAAGACCGCGCATTCTCCGAAACCGAGGTTATCCGAAGATGAACCCGGCGGCGTGAGGATCCGTCCTCAGGCGCGATCGCCAAAATACTCGCGGCACCACAGCACCACAGGCGGCAGGCCTTGTTCGATCGGGGTAACCGCATCGAAGCCGAAAGCGTCATGTGCGCGCCGGGTATCGGCCATCGTGCGCACCATGTCGCCCGGCTGCATGGGCTTGTAGACCTTCTGCGCAGGGCGGCCGGCCGCCTGCTCGATCACGCTGATGAAGCGCTCCAGCTCGACCGGCGTATGGTTGCCGAGGTTGAACACCCGGTGCGGCACCGGGCCGTCGGCCGGATGCGCGAGGGCGCCGAGGATACCGGACACGATGTCGGAGACATGTGTGAAATCGCGCTGCATGCGGCCTTCGTTGAACACGTCGATCGGCCGACCGGCCAGCACCGCGCGCGAGAACAGCAGCGGTGCCATGTCCGGCCGGCCCCACGGGCCATACACGGTGAAGAATCGCAGCCCGGTGGCATGCAGGCCGTACAGCTGTGCGTAGGTGTAGGCCATCAGCTCGTTGGCCGCCTTGGTCGCCGCGTACAGCGAGCGCGGCTGGTCCACGCGCTGGTCCTCGGAGAACGGCGGCGTGGCCGAGTCGCCATACACCGAACTGCTGGAGGCATACACCAGGTGCTGCACGCCACGGTGGCGGCACAGCTCGAGCATGTTGACGAAGCCGACCAGGTTGCTGTCGACGTAGGCCTGCGGGTTTTCCAGCGAATAGCGCACGCCGGCCTGTGCAGCCAGATGGATCACGGCGGTCGGCTTCACTTCGTCGAACAGCGCGGCCAGGCCTTCGTTATCGGTCAGGTCCAGCGTGCGCAGGTCCAGCGCCGGGCACAGCGCGGCCACGCGGTCACGCTTGATCTGCGGGTCGTAGTAATCGTTGAAGTTGTCCAGACCGACCACGGCCTGGCCGGCCTCCAGCAGCGCGCGGGCGGTGTAGGCACCGATGAAGCCGGCAGCGCCGGTAAGCAGGATGGTCATCGCGGGTCTCGATCAAAGCACCCCGCTGCCATCGGCGTGGCCGACGTCGCGGGGATGCGTCGGCCGGCGTGATGTGGCGCCGGGTTCAGCCCTGGCGCGTACGCAGCTTTTCCAGCACGCCGTCCAGGGTGTCCAGATCGGTGTAGTGGATGATCAGCTTGCCCTTGCCGCCACGGCCGTGGTTGATCGCCACCTTGGCACCCAGCGCTTCGGACAGTTCGGTTTCCAGCGAGGCGATGTCGGCCTGCTGCACCTTCGGCGTCGCCACCGGGCGGTTGCTCGGCACCTTGCCGGCGGCGAAGGCCTGCGCACGGCGCTCGACCTCGCGCACCGACCAGCCTTCATCGGCCGCTTCCTGCGCCAGCTTGCCGGCCAGCTCGGGAGCCAGGGTCAGCAGCGCGCGGGCGTGGCCCATTTCCAGGCGGCGGGTTTCCAGCAGCAGCCGGATCGCCACCGGCAGCTCCAGCAGGCGCAGCAGGTTGGACACCGCCGCGCGCGAGCGGCCGACGGCCTCGGCGGCCTCGGCATGGGTCAGGGTGAACTCGCTGATCAGGCGCTGCAGCGCCTCGGCTTCTTCCAGCGGGTTGAGGTCTTCACGCTGGATGTTCTCGATCAGCGCCATCGCGATGACGGTGCGGTCTTCCAGCTCGCGCACCACCACCGGCACTTCGTCCAGCCCGGCCAGCTGCGATGCGCGCCAGCGGCGTTCACCGGCGACGATTTCGTAGTTGCCCGCCGGCAGCTGGCGCACCAGGATCGGCTGGATCACGCCCTGCGACTTGATCGAGTCGGCCAGCTCGGACAGCTTGCCCTCGTCCATCTCGCGGCGCGGCTGGTACTTGCCTGGCTGCAGCTGGCCGACCGGCAACTTGCGCAGCACTTCACCCGGCAGCGGCTCGATCACCGCGGTGGTGGCCTGCACCTGGCTGACCGCGCCCTTCGGGCCCAGCAGCGCGTCCAGGCCACGGCCGAGGCCTCGCTTCTTGGCTGCCGGCTTGCTGCTGGTCATCAGACGGTCTCCACGGCCTTGCCGGCCTTGTTGCGTTCGTTGTTGCGGCGGATGATCTCGCCGGCCAGGCCCAGGTAGGCCACGCCACCGCGCGAGGCGCGGTCGTAGCCGACGATGCTCTGGCCATGGCTGGGTGCCTCGGCCAGGCGCACGTTGCGCGGCACGATGGTGCGGAACACGCGGTCGCCGAAGTGCTCGGTGAGCTCGGCCGACACTGCGTTGGCCAGGTTGTTGCGCACGTCGAACATGGTGCGCAGCACGCCTTCGATCTCCAGCGCGGGGTTCAGGCTGGTGCGCAGCGCTTCGATGGTTTCCACCAGCGCGCTCAGGCCTTCCAGTGCGTAGTACTCGCACTGCATCGGCACGATCACCGAATCGGCGGCGGCCAGCGCGTTGAGCGTCAGCAGCGACAGCGCCGGCGGGCAATCGATCAGGATGTAGTCGTACTCGTCGCGGATCGGCGCCAGCGCGCGCTTCAGCCGCTGCTCGCGCTCGCTCTGGCCCATCAGCTGGATCTCGGCGGCGGTCAGGTCGATGTTGCCCGGCAGCAGGTCGTAGCCTTCGGCGGTCTGCACGCGCACATCGGCGGCGCTGTTCTCGCCCAGCAGCAGATCGCAGGTGGAGGCCGCCAGCTCACGCTTGTCCACGCCGCTGCCCATGGTCGCGTTGCCCTGCGAGTCCAGGTCGACCAACAGCACGCGCTTGGGTGCGTTGGCCAGGGAAGCGGCCAGGTTGACGGCGGTCGTGGTCTTGCCGACGCCACCCTTCTGGTTGGCGATGGCGATGATGCGGGCCATGCGGGTGTGCCTCGTCGACGGATGGTTGGGACCGGTCATTATGCGTACAACCGGCCCCTTGCGGAAATCGTGGATCGCCAACCCGTTGTTCCACAAAGGGCTGGCGGCGGGAATCAGGGACCTGTAACGGTGACCAGGTGGCGTTCGCCGGCCAGGCCGGGCACGCTCAGCGGGGTCACCTCACGCACCTGCCAGCCAGCCGGCAGTTCCGCGATCTCCTCATGCGGGTAGACGCCCTTCATGGCCAGCAGCACGCCACCGGGGCGCAGCAGATGGCCACCGACACGGACGATGCCGGCCAGGGTATCCATTGCGCGCGCGGTCAGCTGGTCGTAACGACCGGCCTCGTCCAGCGCTTCGGCCCGCGATTCGGCCACGCGGGCGTTGCCCAGGCCGAGCTGGCGCACGGCCTCGCGCATGAAGCGCGCCTTCTTGCCGTTGCTCTCGACCAGGGTGACCTGCAGGCCCGGGCAGGCGATCGCCAGCGGGATGCCGGGCAACCCGGGGCCGGTACCGAGGTCGGCCAGGCTGCCATCAGCCACGAACGGCTGCATCGCCAGCGAATCGAGCAGGTGGCGGGTAACCATCTCCTGCGGGTCGCGGATGGCGGTGAGGTTGTAGGTGCCGTTCCAGCGGTGCAGCAGGGCCAGGTAGCGCAACAGCGGCGGCGCCAGCGCGGCGTCCAGGCCCATGCTGGCCAGGCCCTGTTCCAGCGTGGCAGCCACGCTGGCGGGAAGTGGGTGTTCGCTCATGCCGCCATTATCGCCGGTTTTGCGCGCTGATTCCCCGCTTCAGTGCGGATACCAGGCCAACGCCGCACGGAACTGGCCGCTGGCCTGCCATTCGTGCAGGTGCCAGCGCGCGGCCTCGCCCAGTTCCAGGTCGCACCAGCGCAGGTGCAGGGCGCCATCGGCCCCCGGCGCCAGCTGCAGGCGGTGCAGGCCGAACGAGATGCCCTGGCCGTGCGCCTTCAGGATCGCCTCCTTGACGCACCACACGCGGAAGAACCAGTGCTCGCGGTCGGCCTCGTCCAGGCGTTCCAGCCAGGCCACCTCCTGCGGGTGGAAGAAGCGCCGCACGATTTCCAGAAGACGCGGCCGCGGCCGCAGCAGTTCCAGGTCCACGCCCAGCCGCACGCCTTCGCCCAGCGCCACCAGCAGCACCTCACCGCTGTGGCTCCAGCCGGTCCCGTAGTGGGCCAACGGGCCGCTCAGCTCCGGCCGGCCCTTGTCGTCACGGACCAGTGGCAGCGTCTGCGGATCGGTGCCCAGCGCCTGCGCCAGTACCTGCCGGGCCTGCGGTTCACCGCGCTGGCCCGGCACGTGCGGGCAGCGCCAGACCGTCACCGGGCCGAAGCGCCAGGGGCCGTCGAGGGTGGCTGGCAGGCTCATCCGCACGCGCCCATCACGCAATTGCACGACGGGTTCACAGCCGTGCGCGTCAACTGGTCACAGTTTCCCACCGGAGGTTCGATCATGGGCATCATCATCTGGCTGATCGTCGGCGGCATCGTAGGCTGGCTGGCCAGCATCATCATGAAGCGCGATGCCCAGCAGGGCATCATCCTCAACATCGTGGTCGGCATCGTCGGCGCGCTGATTTCCGGCTGGCTGTTCGGCGGCGGCATCAACGAAGCGATCACCATCCGCACCTTCCTGTTCTCGCTGATCGGCGCGGTGATCCTGCTGGCGATCGTCAACCTGTTCACCCGCAAGAGCATACGGTGATCTGAGGGGTAGCGCCGGGCCATGCCCGGCGTCACCCTGCCGCCGCTGCGCTCGCCGGGCATGGCCCGGCGCTACCTCAACTCAACCCAACTGCACCCACGCCGGCGCATGGTCGCTCGGACGATCCCAGGTGCGCGGCTCGCGGTCGATGCCCGAAGCCACCGCACCGCTCTTCAGCGCATCGGAAACCAGGGTCAGGTCGATGCGCAGGCCCAGGTTGCGGCGGAAGCCGGCGGCGCGGTAATCCCACCAGCTGAAGGTACCCGCCTCGTCGTTGTGCAGGCGGAAGCCATCGTGCAGCCCCAGCTGCAGCAGCTTGTTGAGCGCGCCGCGCTCGGCGGTGGAGGTCAGGATGTGGTTGTCGTTCCACACCTGCGAGTCGTGCACGTCGCGTGCGTCCGGGGCAATGTTGAAGTCCCCCATCACGATCAGCTTCGGGTGCCGCTGCAGTTCCTGCGCGATCCACGCATGCACCGCGTCCAGCCAGCGCAGCTTGTACTCGTACTTGTCGGTGCCGATGTCCTGGCCGTTGACCACGTACAGGTTGATCACCCGCAGGTCGCCGAAGGTGCCGGCGATGACGCGCTTCTGCTCGTCCTCGAAGCCGGGAATGCCGATCTGCACGTCCTGTGCAGGCTCACGCGACAGCAGCGCCACGCCGTTGTAGGTCTTCTGGCCGGCGAACACGCTGCGGTAGCCGGCGGCGATCAGCGCAGAATCGGGGAACTTGTGGTCCTCCAGCTTGGTTTCCTGGATGCCGACGATGTCCGGGCCGAAGTCCTTGAGCCACTGCTCCAGGTGCGGCAGGCGGACATTGAGCGAATTGACGTTCCACGAGGCGATTTTCATGGGGGCATTCTACCCGGGTGGCCGGGATGGGGCTCGGGCCGGATTCCCGTGTAGAGCCGAGCCCACGCTCGGCTGCATTGATCGGCACCCAGCCAGGAGCAGCCGAGCGTGGGCTCGGCTCTACAGAAGAATCGGGCCGGGCCCTGATTCAGCAGAGCCACGCCCTGCCTGGGTTCACCGAAGCAGCAGCTTCAACAACCCCGCAATCTTCGAATACGGCGGCCGCAGCCGGTCGCTGGCCGCCCACCGCGCCTGCCAGAGCACTGGCAGCCGCTTGCTCATGGCATCGAACCCGGCGCGGCCGTGGTACGCGCCCATGCCGCTGGCGCCCACCCCGCCAAACGGCAGGCCATCGGCGGCGAAGTGCAGCAGCGTGTCATTCACCGTCACCCCGCCCGCCACCACCTGGCCGAGGATGCGCTCCACCGTCGCCTTGTCGTGGCTGAAGGGATACAGCGCCAGCGGCCGGTCGCGCGACAGCACGTCGGCCAGGGCAGCATCCAGATCCGGATAGGCACGCACCGGCAGGATCGGCCCGAAGATCTCCTCGCGCATCAGCTCCAGGTCGTCCGGCGGGTCCAGCACCACGGTCGGCACCAGCAGGCGCTCGCGGTCGGCGCGCGCCTCATCCACCTGCGCCAGCGGAATCACCGGCACGCCGCGTTGCCGCGCCTGTGCCAGATAGCCCTGCAGGCGACGGTACTGGCCGTCGTTGATGATCCGCGTGTAGTCGTCGGCATCGCTGAAGTCGCCGTAGCGTTCGCGCACCTGCTGCTGCAGCGCCTGCACGAACTCGCGCTGGCGCGCGGTATCGATCAGCACGTAATCCGGCGCAATGCAGGTCTGGCCGGCGTTGAACCACTTGCCGGTGGCCAGCCGCGCGGCGGCCTTGTCCAGCGGGAAATCGCGGCAGACGATGGCCGGCGACTTGCCGCCCAGTTCCAGCGTCACCGGCACCAGATGCTCGGCGGCCGCCGCCATCACCTTGCGGCCCACGGCGGTCGAGCCGGTGAACAGCAGATGGTCCAACGGCAGCGACGACACCGCCGCGGCCACGTCCGCCCGGCCCTGCACCACCGCCACCCGATCGGGCGGGAACACACTGGCCAGCAGATCGGCCAGGAACGCGCTGGTACGCGGCGTATGTTCCGAAGGCTTGAGCAGCACATGGTTGCCTGCGGCGATGGCGGTAGCCAACGGCACCAGTGCCAGCGTGACCGGGTAGTTCCAGGGCGAGATCACCCCGACCACACCCAACGGCGTCGGTCGCAGCTGCGCGCGCGCCGGCCACAGTCGCCAACCGGCACCGACCCGCTGCGGCTTCGACCAGCGTCGCAGGTGGCGGCGCAGGTGGTCAATGGCCGACAGCACGCTCATGCCATCGGCCAGTTTCGATTCAACGTGGGCGCGATGGCCGAAGTCTTCTGCGATGGCCGCAGCCATATCGTCCAGGCGTGCCTTCAGCGCTTCGCGGAGGCGGCGCAGGTCTGCCCCGCGCTGGTCCAGCGTGGGGCGCTGCGACTGCCAGGCGCTGCGCAGGGTGTGCAGGATGGCGGGAAGGTCTGCCGGCGTGGTGGTGGTCATGGGCCGACTATACGGGGTGCAGGACGTCTCGATGGGGTCAGATCCCTTTCGCAAGCGAAAGGGATCTGACCCCAAAAAACAGGGAAACAGAAAGGCCGCGGTCTGCACCGCGGCCCCTGAAACGCGGTGGGTGCCGACCGTTGGTCGGCACGCCGGTTACTTGGTGATATCCACGTTCTTGGTCTCGCGCAGGAACAGGCCGCCGATCACCACCGACATCAGTGCGATCGCAATCGGGTACCACAGGCCGTAGTACAGGTTGCCGGTACCGGCCACCAGCGCGAACGAGATCGCCGGCAGGAAGCCACCGAACCAGCCGTTGCCGATGTGGTACGGCAGCGACATCGAGGTGTAGCGGATGCGGGTCGGGAACAGTTCGACCAGGTAGGCGGCAATCGGGCCGTAGACCATGGTCACGTACAGCACCAGCAGCCACAGCATGAAGATGGTGCCGGCAATGTTGATGCGCGCACCATCGGCCTTGGCCGGGTAGCCGGCAGAGGTCAGGGCGGTCTTCAGTTCCGCGCCGAACGCATCGGCCTTGGCCTTGCCTTCTTCCTTGGTCAGGCCGGCGGCCTCATACGAGGTGACGCTGGCGCTGCCCACATTCACCATCGCCAGCGAGCCGGCGGCGGCGGGCTGCACGTCGTACGGCACACCGGCCTTGGTCAGCGCAGCGGTGGCCACGTCGCAGGAGCTGGTGAACTTGCGCAGGCCCACCGGATCGAACTGGAACGAGCAGGTGGCCGGATCGGCGACGACCAGCGCCGGCGAGCTGCTGCGGGCTTCTTCGATGGCCGGGTTGGCGAAGTGGGTCAGGCCCTTGAAGATCGGGATGTAGGTGATGGCCGCCAGCAGGCAGCCGGCCAGGATGATCTTCTTGCGGCCGATGCGGTCGGACAGCCAGCCGAAGAAGATGAAGAACGGCGTGCCCAGTGCCAGCGCTGCGGCGATCAGCAGGTAGGAGGTGGTGGCATCGACCTTCAGCATGCTGCTGAGGAAGAACAGCGCGTAGAACTGTCCGCCGTACCAGACCACGGCCTGGCCAGCCGCTGCACCGAGCAGGACCAGCAACATCAGCTTCAGGTTGCCGCCCTTCAGGCTGTCGCGGAACGGGGTCTTGGAGCCCTTGCCTTCAGCCTTCATCTGCTGGAACAGCGGCGATTCGCTCAGCTGCAGGCGGATCCATACCGAAATGCCCAGCAGCAGGATCGACACCAGGAACGGGATGCGCCAGCCCCAGGCCTCGAACGCCTCGTTGCCCAGGGTCATGCGGCAGGCCAGGATGATCAGCAGCGACAGGAACAGGCCCAGCGTGGCGGTGCACTGGATGAAGCTGGTGTACAGGCCGCGCTTGTCGTCCGGCGCGTGCTCGGCCACGTAGGTGGCGGCACCGCCGTACTCGCCGCCCATCGCCAGACCCTGGGCCAGGCGCAGGATGATCAGGATCACCGGTGCGGCAAAACCGATCGAGGCGTAGTTGGGCAGCACGCCGACCAGGAAGGTCGAGATGCCCATGATCAGGATGGTGACCAGGAAGGTGTACTTGCGGCCGATGCGGTCGCCGAGGCTGCCGAAGAAGGCCGCGCCGAACGGACGCACGAAGAAGCCGGCGGCGAACGCCAGCAGGGCGAAGATCATGCCCGTGGTTTCATTGACGCCGCTGAAGAACTGCTTGGCGATGATGGCCGCGAGCGAGCCGTACAGGAAGAAGTCATACCACTCGAAGACCGTGCCGAGGCTCGAGGCGAAGATGACCTTCTTGTGGCCCTTGGTCAGGGTGCCCGCCTTATGTGCGGTGCTGGGTGTACTGGACATGGGACGCTTCCCCTCCGAAGCAATCGTTGTTGGTGAGTGCCGACCGTTGGTCGGCACTCAATTCGGTAGATGCCGACCTTGGCCGGCACCCCATCTCGGTAGGTGCCGGCCGCTGGCCGGCACGCTCTTAGAAGCTGTACTTCGTGGTGAACTGCAACCGGGTGATGTCACCCTTGTTGCCGTTCTCCACTTCGCGACGGCCATACATCAGCTCGGCGCCGATATCGACCTTGGGCAGCGGTGAATAGAAGATGTTGCCGCGGACGCTCTGCACGCTCTTGGTCACCAGCGGGCCGAGGATGCTGTCGTTGTCGTAGTCGCTGCGCGCGTAGATCAGGTTGGTGCGCAGCTTCGGCGAGAACGCATGCCGCCAGCCGACGTAGCCGGCCAGCACGCCGGTCGGGTTGAGCTCATCGCGGGCCACGTCGTAGGCGCTGTCGGCGGTGATGCCCAGGCCGATGTAGCGGGCGATGCCTTCGCCGCCGGTCAGCTGGTAGTGCAGCGAATCGCTGTCACCCATCACCCACTTGCCGCCCAGGGTCAGGCCGCCGGCCACCTTGTCGGCCTTCGCGCCGGTGGCCTGGTTGTCGACCTTCAGCTGACGGACGATGCCGCCGACGCCGAAGGTGCCCCAGTCGCCCTTCCAGCCATAGCGCAGGGTCAGGTCGGGCAGGCTGCCACGGTCGGAGTTGGCGCTGGCGTTGGTCCAGGCACCGGTGACCGGGTTGCGGGTGCCGGTGAGGGTGGTGGTTTCCGGGTTTTCCAGTGCGACACTGAAGCCGCCCTGGGTGTAGCGCACCTGCGCCTGGCGCACGAAGATCACGCCGTCGGTGGGGCCGACGAAGTCGACCGCTTCGGGCAGTGCGGCCGCGTCCATGAAGTTTGACCAGGTCTGGCCGGCCAGCCAGTTGTTCCAGTACATGTAAGCGTGGCGCAGGGTCACGCCGTAGGTGTTGGTGGCGGTCTGGTTGCCCAGCGAGTTGCCGAAGAAGTCCATCTCGAAGAACGCACCGGCCTTGTTGCCCGATTCGCTGACGTTGTCGATGCCCAGGTTGAAGCGCGAGAACTTGGCATGGGCGTTGAAATCGGTGCCCGAGCGCTTGCCGCTGCCGCCAGCGCCTTCGACCGGGGTCTGGCCCGGCAGGTACAGCGAACGGCCGGTGGCGTCGTCGGCCAGCTGGCCATCGCTGGTCTGGGTGGCCAGGAAGTCGGCCTTGATGAAGCCGCCGATCTTGACCGTGGTGCCCGGCGCGGCGCCCGGGGTGAGGGTGGTGACCTGGATCGGCTGCTTGCCGGCCGGCACCTGTGCGACCGGCTTCTGCCCGGCCTGCACCGTGCGCACTTCGGTCACGGCCTGCTGGGTCTGGCTGATCTGGGTCTGTTGTTGTTGCTGCGAAGACAGCAGCAGCTGGACCTGGCGTTCCAGTTCGGCAACGCGTGCTTCCAGTGCCTTCTCTTTGGCGGTCTCTGCGAACGCCATGCCCGGTGCGACCAGGGCGACCAGCAGGCAGGCCGCCAAAGGTGTGCGCACGGCTTTCAACGTACGGTGGCTCATGTTGCCCTCTCTCCCAAGTGGCAAGGTGATGCCGCGCGTGGGGCACGGTCGAGCCGAGACTGCGGGGCGATTATGTATAGCGGCTATTCGCCATTGGTCGAACCCGGGCCTGCAAGGCGCTCACTTTCGACCATGGTCTAACCAGGGTGGTGACGCGGCCGGGGGTGGATGGGGCAAACTGAGGGGGATCGGTCGTTGCGATGCTGCGACCGCACATACAAAGTCAACGTGCAAGTGAGGGTGCCATGGCTGATATCTACCCCGTCGATCCGCAGTTCGCCGCCAAGGCACGCATCGACAAGAAGACCTATGAACAGCAGTACCAGGCGTCGGTGGCCGATCCGGATGGATTCTGGGGCAAGGCCGCCGAGCGCCTGCAATGGATGCGCAAGCCGACGAAGATCAAGAACGTCAGCTATGACCTGTCCGACTTCCGCATCAAGTGGTTCGAGGATGGCGAGCTCAATGCCAGCGTGAACTGCCTGGATCGCCAGCTGGAAACGCGCGCCGACAAGACCGCCCTGCTGTTCGAGCCGGACGGCCCGGATGCACCGGCCCAGCATGTGACCTATCGCGAGCTGTACGAGCGCACCTGCCGCCTCGGCAACGCGCTGCGCAACCTCGGCGTCAAGAAGGGCGACCGGGTCACCATCTACCTGCCGATGATCGTCGACGCCGCGGTGGCCATGCTGGCCTGCGCGCGCATCGGTGCGATCCACTCGGTGGTGTTCGGTGGCTTCGCACCGAACTCGATCGCCGACCGCGTCAGCGACTGCCAGAGCAAGCTGATCATCACCGCCGACGAGGGCCTGCGTGGTGGTCGAAAGATTCCGCTGAAGGCCAACGTCGATGCCGCGCTGAAGCTGCCGGGCACGAACACGGTTGAAACCGTGCTGGTGGTGCGCCACACCGGCGGCGCGGTGGACATGCAGGCCCCGCGCGACCGCTGGTTCCACGACGTGGTGGACAGCCAGCCGTCCACCTGCGAACCGGAACGCATGAACGCGGAAGACCCGCTGTTCATCCTCTACACCTCCGGTTCCACCGGCAAGCCCAAGGGTGTGCTGCACACCACCGGCGGCTACCTGCTGTATGCGGCCTACACCCATGAAGCGGTGTTCGACCTGCGCGAGGACGACATCTACTGGTGCACCGCCGACGTCGGCTGGGTCACCGGCCACAGCTACATCGTGTACGGGCCACTGGCCAACGGTGCGACCTCGCTGATGTTCGAAGGCGTGCCGAACTATCCGGACACCTCGCGCTTCTGGAACGTCATCGACAAGCACAAGGTGAGCATCTTCTACACCGCCCCGACCGCCATCCGTGCACTGATGCGCGAGGGCGAGGAGCCGGTGAAGAAGACCTCGCGCGCGTCGCTGCGCCTGCTCGGCAGCGTGGGCGAGCCGATCAACCCGGAGGCCTGGCGCTGGTACTACGAGGTGGTCGGCGACAGCCGCTGCCCGATCGTCGATACCTGGTGGCAGACCGAGACCGGCGGCATCCTGATCTCGCCGCTGGCCGGTGCAATGGACCTCAAGCCGGGTTCGGCCACCCTGCCCTTCTTCGGCGTGCAGCCGGCGCTGGTCAATGCCGATGGCGAGATCCAGGACGGCCCGACCGAGGGCAACCTGATCATCCGTGATTCCTGGCCGGGCCAGATGCGCACGGTGTACGGCGACCACCAGCGTTTCATCGATACGTATTTCCGCACCTACCCGGGCAGCTACTTCACCGGCGACGGTTGCCGCCGCGACGAGGACGGCTACTACTGGATCACCGGCCGCGTAGACGATGTGATCAACGTGTCCGGCCACCGCATCGGCACCGCCGAAGTGGAAAGCGCGCTGGTCTCGCACCCGAAGGTGGCCGAGGCGGCCGTGGTCGGCTTCCCGCACGACGTCAAGGGCCAGGGCATCTACGCCTACGTCACCCTGGTGGCCGAAGAGGCACCGAGCGATGAACTGCACAAGGAACTGATCGCCTGGGTGCGCAAGGAGATCGGCCCGATCGCCACGCCGGACCACCTGCAGTGGGCGCCGGGCCTGCCGAAGACCCGCTCGGGCAAGATCATGCGCCGCATCCTGCGCAAGATCGCCGAGAACGCGCCCGACCAGCTTGGCGACACCTCGACCCTGGCCGATCCGTCGGTGGTGGCGTCGCTGGTGGACGAGCGCAAGGTGCGCTGACGTACGACCCGGGGTCGGATCCCTTTCCGCAAGGAAAGGGCTCTGACCCCATCTGCTTTCCCCCACGGTTCCCCCCGACCATGACCACCCTCCTGATTGCCGATGACCACCCGCTGTTCCGCGAGGCCCTGCGTGGGGCCGTGCAGCGGGTCATCCCCGGCGTGCAGCTGTTCGAGGCCGACAGCGTGGAAGCGTTGTATGCACTGGCCGACCAGCACAACGACGCCGACCTGGTCCTGATGGACCTCAATATGCCCGGTGCGCAGGGTTTCAACGCGCTGGTGCACATGCGCTCGCTGCACCCGCACCTGCCGGTGGTGGTGGTGTCCGCACGCGAAGAAGCCACGGTGATGCGCCGCGCGCTCGACCACGGTGCGCTGGGCTTCATTCCGAAGTCTGCGGATTCGGACACCATCGGCCATGCGCTGGGCGCCATCCTCGATGGCGAGACCTGGGCACCGCCGGAAGCGCACAACGTGCCGCCTACCGGCAGCGAAGAACGCGAAGTCGGCCAGCGCCTGCGCGAGCTGACCCCGCAGCAGTTCCGCGTCCTGCAGATGCTCGGCGCCGGGCGCTTGAACAAGCAGATCGCCTACGACCTCAACGTCTCCGAAGCGACGATCAAGGCCCACGTCACCGCCATCCTGCGCAAGCTGGGCGTAACCAACCGCACCCAGGCCGTGCTGATGGCCGGCAAGCTGGCGATCGACGACGACGCCATCGTGCTGCCGCCGGAAGAAGACTGAGACCTCCGCTGTAGAGCCGAGCCCATGCTCGGTTGCTCTTCGCCAGGTTCCAGATCACGCTTCAAGCGGCCATCGACTCCACACATAGGGGTATTCCCCGATGCGCGTGGCCAATCCTGCACGCACGGGATTGGCCGCGATGTACATCGCCTGCGTGCGCAGGCATTCATCGCTGCGCAGCGCGTGGTCGTAGTATCCCGGCTGCCAGATCGGCGCGTTGGCATCAGCGCGCCTGCCGATGGAACGCCCGCTCCGTGATTTGAGGATCTGCATGCAGCCGGCAAGCGTGCCGGTACGGAGTTCGAACAGCCAATGCAGATGATCCGGCATCACCACCCAGGCGAGGGAGGAGGTCCGCCCCGTTCGCTCTACGGTGCGCAGCGCTTCGATCAGCAGATCGACGTTGGCCTTGTCGTCGAACCAAGGACGGCGTGCGCGTGTCACAGCCGTGATCGCGTAGACATTGCCGGTCTGCGACCAGCGACCAAAGCGGAGTGCAGGACTGGCCATGCGAAGAGGCTATGGCACGCATGACAACCCTTCCATCAGTGCATCACCGCAATGCTTGTCAGCCAAAACCCTGATGTAGAGCCGAGCCCATGCTCGGCTGACATGCAAAGCAGCCGAGCGTGGGCTCGGCTCTACAGATTTCCCTGCTTACCCCACGCCGTGCAGGTGTTCGTACAGGATCGTCGCGCCGATGATCATCAGGATCACGCCGCCGATGATCTCGGCACGCTTGCCGACCATGCTGCCCAGCACGCGGCCGAGCATGATGCCGACGGTGACCATGGTCAGCGTGCACAGACCGATGACCGCCGCCATCACGCCGATATGGACGTCCATGAAGGCCAGGCCGATGCCCACGGCCATCGCGTCGATGCTGGTGGCGAAACCGGTCAGCGCCAGCTTCCAGAAGCCGTGGTGCTGCGAAGGGTCTTCGTCTTCCTCGGCACTGTCCGGGCGCAGGCCGTTGTAGATCATGTGGATGCCCAGCGCGCCGAGCAGGCCGAAGGCGATCCAGTGGTCGAAGGCTTCGACGTACTGCAGCGCGGCGCGACCGAGCAGCCAGCCGATGATGGGCGTGATCGCCTCGATGACGCCGAAGATGATGCCGGCCCGCAGTGCATCGCGGAACACCGGCTTGCGCATGGCCGCACCCTTGCCGATCGCCGCAGCGAAGGCATCGGTGGACATGGCAAAGCCGATCAGGAGGATCGAAATGGGGGACATGGACAGCGGCTGAGGTCGGGCTAGGACGGACGCACGGCCTGCGCTCGCGCCCAACCTGACGTTGCGCGCGCGGGCCGCTGGTCTCGCCAACCATCATGGTTGTCCACGCCACGGCGCACTGGCCGAGTATGTTGACGTGGACGATTCCTGCGAAGGAATCCGGCTACTCCCCAAGGGGACGCGAAGCTTAGCATCGCGATCCACGCGTGGCGCATTTCCAGCGAAACGCGCAGGCAGGGCTGGTTTGTATAGCGATGGCTATATCGGCGCCGTGCAGCGCGCGGAAGCCGAGCATAGGCTCGGCTCTACAGAGGGGCCGCGCAAGTGGATTCTTGTAGAGCCGACCAATGCTCGGCTGCTGTTCGTCCGGGCCACGGAACACCATGCCGCGCGCAGGAGCCGAGCGTAGGCTCGGCTCTACAGTTGCCAATCAGGCATCGCTGTTGCCGGCGTCGCGCAGCGCGCCGAGGAAGGCGCGCAGCGAGGCCGGCTTGATCGGCTTGGTCAGCACGCGGTAGCCGCGTTCGCGTGCCATCCGCTTCAGTTCGTCGCGGCCATCGGCGGTCAGCAGGGCACCCGGCAGCGAGTAACCGGCCGCTTCGCGCAACGCCACCAGCGCATCCAGGCCATCCATGCGGTCGTGCAGGTGGTAGTCCACCAGCATCACCTGCGGGCGCTCGGCGATCTTCTCCAGCGCCTGGTCGACGGTGGCGGCAGTGATCACCTGCACCTGCCAACGGCCAAGCAATGCACGCATGCCGTCGAGGATCTCCTCATCGTTGTCCACGCACAGCACGCGCAGGCCGGCCAGCGAATCGCTGCGTACCGGTGCGGCCACCGCCTGTACCGGCGTGGCCAGCTCGGCGTAGCCCGGCAACGGCGCCACACGAGGCAGGATGATCGAGAACATCGAGCCGCTGCCGACGCGGCTGCGCGCATTGAGGCGATGGTCAAGCAGGCGCGAGATGCGCTGGCAGATCGACAGGCCCAGCCCCAGACCCTGCTCGCCCCAGTCGAACGGCTGCTGGTAACGGTGGAACTCATCGAAGATCTGCCGCATGTGGTGCTCGGGAATGCCGGGACCGGTATCCCATACCTGCAGCTCCACTTCGTCGCCACGATGGCGCACCGCCAGTACGATGCGCCCCTGGCGGGTGTAGCGCAACGCGTTGGCCAGGAAATTCTGCAGCACGCGGCGCAGCAGGCGGCGATCACTGCGTACCCACGCCGGGCGCGCGAACAGGTCCAGGCGCAGGCCACGACCGGCGGCGACCGGCGTGTACTGCGCCGCCAGTTCGCGCATCAACGCACTCACGTCGAATTCGCCGATCACCGGGTGCAGGCCACCCGCATCCAGCCGTGACACGTCCAGCAGGCCATCGAGCAACTCCTCAGCCGCACGCAGCGACGCGTCTACGCGTTCGGCCAGATGCTTCTGCTCGTCGCTCACGTGATCGCTGTCGCGCAGCGCGGACGCAAACAGGCGCGCGGCGTTCAGCGGCTGCAGCACGTCGTGGCTGATCGCCGCCAGGAAGCGCGTCTTCGACTGCTGTGCGACCTCGGCCTCATGCGAGCGCTCGGCCACGCGCTGTTCCAGCGTCTCGTTGGCTTCAAGCAGCGCCTTTTCGGCGTGCTTGTAGTCGGTGATGTCGTTGTAGCTGGTCACGTAGCCGCCGCCGGGCAGCGCCTGGCCGCGCATCTCGATCACCTTGCCGTCGCTGCGGGTGCGCTCGAACACGTGCGGCGAACCGGCGCGCATGTAGCCGATGCGGCGGTTGATCTGCACTTCGATATCGCCCTCGCCCAGCTCGCCGCGCTCGGCGTTGTAGCGGATCAGGTCGGCCACCGGGCGGCCCACGTAGAGCATGCCGTCGGGGTAACCGAACATGTCCTGGTAGCGGCGGTTCCACGCGGTCAGGCGCATGTCCGGATCGACCACGCTGACCCCGGCGCTGATGTTCTCCAGCGTGGTCGACAGGATCTCGCGGTTGAAGCGCAGTTCCTGCCCGGCTTCGTCCAGTACCGCCACCACTTCACCCAGGTCCATGCCCGAGCCACGCAGCAGGCTGGTGAGCAGCAGGCGCGCCGATGCCGCACCAATCGAGGCGGCCAGCAGCCGTTCGGTGAACTGTACCCAGGGGCGGTCCGCAGGCGCCGAGGACTGAAGCTCGCGCCCCAGCGACTGTGCCTGCTCGAAAAACGAACGCCGCGCGTGGCGCTCTCCGACCACGCGCGAGGCCAGTGCCAGCAGGTCGCCCACATGCACGTGGCCGGGCCAGCCACCGGCCACCGACGGGCGCTCGGCATACGGGTCGAGGAACGGCGCGGCGCGCAGCCGCTCGTCCACACCGGGGCGCCAGCGCGCGGACACCAGCATCATCGTCGCCGCGTTGACCAGCAGCGACCAGAACGTGCCGTGGGTCAGCGGATCCCAGCCGGACATGCCGAACAGCTGCTGCGGACGCAGCCAGTCGATGCCGAACGGACCGTGCTGCACCCAGCCGGCATCAACCCAGCCGGCCATGGTCATCGCTGGCAGCAGCAGTGTGTACAGCCAGGTGGCGAAGCCGAGCAGCATGCCCACCTCGACACCACGCCGGCTGGCACCGCGCCAGTACAGGCCGCCGATCAGGCCGGGCGCGAACTGCGCTACCGCCGCGAACGCCATCAGGCCGTACGAGGCCAACGTGCTGTCGTTGCTGCTGGTGCGGTAGTAGCTGTACGCCATCAGCGCCAGCAGCAGGATCGCCAGGCGGCGGATCCACAGCACGCGCGAGGCGACGTCGGCGGCCTCCTGGTGGTCACCGCTCCGACGCAGCAGCACCGGCATCACCAGGTCGTTGCTGACCATGGTGGCCAGCGCGATGGACGACACGATGACCATGCCGGTGGCCGCCGAAAAGCCGCCCACGTAGGCGATCAGCGCCAGTGCGTTGCGGCCCTCGGCCAGCGGCAGGGCCAGCACCATCGAGTCGTCGGCGACGCTGCCGCCGGTGCCGAACAGGGTCACGCCGGCGGTGGCGATCGGCAGCACCATGCCCGAGATCAGCACCAGGTAGCCGCCGAACATCCAGCGCGCGCGGCGCACGTCGCGCACATCGCCGCACTCGACCACGGCCACGTGGAACTGGCGCGGCAGGCAGATGATGGCCAGGAAACTGAGCAGGGTCTGCGAGATGAAGCCCACCGGCGGCAGGCCGGTGAACAGCGTATGCACCGACTCGACCACCGCGTCGGTGCGGTTGCTCAGCCACAGGTAGGCGAACACGCCCACGGCCAGCATCGCCAGCAGCTTGATCACCGATTCGAAGGCGATGGCCAGCATCATGCCGTGGTGGTGTTCGGTGGCATCGACCTGGCGGGTACCGAACAGGGTGGCGAACAGCGCCATCAGCAGCGCCACGTACAGCGCGGGATCGGTGAAGAAGCCGGTCGGACCGGTGTTGCCGGTCAGCACCTGCAGGCTCATCGCCACCGCTTTGTACTGCAGGGCCAGGTACGGAATGATGCCGATCAGCGCGATGATCGCCACCAGCGCCGCCAGCCGCCGCGAGCGGCCGAAGCGCGAGGAGATGAAGTCGGCGATGGAGACCACGTTCTGGCTGCGCGCGATCAGCGCCAGGCGCTCGATGATGCGCCAGCCGAACAGCAGCAGCAGCAGCGGGCCGATGTAGATGGGCAGGTAGCCCACGCCGTTGCGAACGGCGGTGCCGACCGCGCCGTAGAAGGTCCACGACGAGCAGTACACGGCCAGCGCCAGGCTGTAGACCACCGGCCGCAGCCACGGCCGGTCGGGGTACATCGGCCGACGGTCGCCCCACCACGCCACGCCGAACAGCAGCGCAGCATAGGCAACCGAGACCAGCAGCAGGATCCAGCTGGAGACCACGCGTGCGTTTCCGTCAGGACAGGGGTCAGTAGATCACGACCGCTGGTCGTGCGGGTAGGTCATGGCGGTGGGTCACGACCATTGGTCCGTCTGGTGGGTCACGACCGTTGGTCGTGACGGGGACATCCGTGCCCACTGACAGTGGGCACCTACCGGGAATCAATGGGCACCCACCAGGAAGCGGTGGGCGCCTGCCAGGTACCGGTTTACTGGGCCGGTACACCCATTTCCTTCAGCAGCTCGGGTGCCGGGTAGACCTTGGCCAGCAACCAGCGCAGGTAGCGCATGTCCACGTGCACGGCGCGCTTGTAGCGCGGGTCGAACCACCAGCTGGCGCTGACCGATTCCCAGTTGCTGTCGAAGTTCAGGCCGATCAGTTCGCCCTTGGCGTTGAGCACCGGCGAGCCGGAGTTGCCGCCGGTGGTGTCCAGGTTGGTCAGGAAGTTGACCGTCTGGGTCTTCAGCGCCGGGTCGGCAGTGCTGCCGAAGTCACCCTTGGCGATCGCGGCCAGCAGCGGCTTGGGTGCGTCGAACGGATAGGCGTTGGTGTTCTTCTCGACGATGCCGGCCACGGTGGTCACCGGCGAGTAGGTCACGCCATCGCGCGGGTGCAGCGCCTCGACCTTGCCGTAGCTGATGCGCAGGGTGCGGTTGGCGTCCGGGTACACCGCACGGCCCTGCTTGGCACGCCAGGCGAACAGCGCCTGCATGTACGCCGGGCGCAGGCGCAGCTGCTCGCCTTCGCGGGTCTTGCTCTCGTTTTCGATGCGCAGCTGCGCGGCCACCAGCGGGCCGGCCACGGCGATCAGCGGATCGGCGGCCAGGGCCTTGCCTTCGCGTGCGGCGGCAAAGCGCGACAGGCGCTGCGCCTCATCGCCCAGCTGGGTTCCGGCGTACAGGGTGTCCAGCGCCGTGGCCAGCTGCTGCGGGGTGCGGCCGAAGGCCGCGTCGAACTCGGCCACGCGCTGCGCGTCCGGCAGCTGCTGGTAGCGGGTCAGCAGGGTGGTCAGCAGGGCCTTCTCGACCTCCGGCGCGTAGCGGCGCTGGACCTGCTTGAGCACGCCTTCGATCATCGCCTGGTCGCGCTGCTGGTAACCGCTCTCGCGCTGCGCGTCAGGCTTGGCCGATTCGATGCGCAGGCGCTCCAGCAGCAGCGCAGAGCGCAGCAGCTGGCTCTGCGCGGCGATCTGGTCCAGCAGCAGGTCACGCTCGCCCACCGCCGCGCCCTGCGACAGGTTGGCCAGCAACGCCTTGATGTCGCCCTGGTACTTGCGGTCGGTCGCGGCCAGCATCGCGGTCTCGTCGGCGGCACGCTGGGCCTTGGCGTCGCTGCGCAGCAGGCCTTCCAGTTCGCCAGCGGCGCGCTTGCGGTTGTTCTTCAGCGACTGCAGCTGCGAGGCATAGCGGGTACGCGCCTGCGCGTCCTTGGCGGTGGCGGCCTCGATGGTGTCGATCATCTGCTGGAACACCGACACGCGGCGCGGCAGCACGGCATCGATCTGGCCGGCGAATTCGGCCGCGGTGCGGTGGCGGTAGGTGATGCCCGGGTAACCGGCCAGCATCGCGTAGTCGCCTTCCTTCGGGCCTTCCACCGACATCTGCAGGTGTGCCGGTGCCTGGTAGGGCACGTTGTCCTTGCTGTAGGCGGCCGGCTTGCCGTCCTTGCCCACGTAGGCGCGCAGCAGGGTGAAGTCGCCGGTGTGGCGCGGCCACATGAAGTTGTCGATCTCATCGCCGTAGTTGCCGATCGCACGCGGCGGCGCATACACCAGGCGCACGTCGCTCAGTTCCAGCTGGGCGATGCGGTAGAAGTCGGTGCCGTAGTACATGTTGGCCACCGAGCAGCGCACGCTGCCGTCCTTCTCGCACTCGGCCACGATCTGCTTGCTGGCCGCATCCACCGCATCGAAGTAGGCGCGGCCGGTCTTGCCACGGGCCTGCGCCAGCACCTGGTCGGTCACCTTGTCGAAGCCGACGGTGACCAGAACGCGGAAGTCCGGGTTGGCCGGGCGCTCGTCGGCGCGGTCCTTGGCGATGAAGCCACCGTTGATGAGGTCGTGCTCGGGCGAGCTGTTGTACTGGATCACGCCCATCGCCACGTGGTGGTTGGTGAGCAGCAGGCCGTCGGAGGACACGAAGGAGCCGGTGCCACCACCGGCACGCACCACGGCACTCAGCGGCGGTGCAGTGACGTTGGCCAGGTCGGCCGGATTGCCCTTGAAGCCTGCGGCCTGGAGCGGCTTGGCCAGTTCCGGCAGCTGGGTCGGCATCCACATGCCTTCGTCGGCGTGAGCACCGGCGGCGAGGGTCAGGCCCAGGGCCAGGGCGGTGGGAAGGGCTTTGCGTGGTGACATGAGGCAATCCGGTACGACAGAACAGCCCGGGACCATAGCCGCTGGGGCCGGATGGGGCAACGGCCGATGGTTGGGGGCCTGTCAGGTAGAGCCGAGCCCATGCTCGGCTGCTCTTCCTGCAGACCGCGCTGCGCGCGGAAGCCGAGCATGGCTCGGCTCTACAGGGATGCCACGGCGGGTTATTTCTCCCGCCGCCAGTTGATCGACCCACGGTTTTCCACCGTGCTCGACTCCACTTCCACATCAAACCCGCGGCGCAGCAGGTACTTCAGCGTGATCACCGAACCTGCGCCCACCAGCGACACGCCGTAACCCACGTACAGCTTGGGCGAGATGTACTTGCCGACGCCGATCACCGAGCCGCCCAGCGCGCGCGACTGGCTCACGCCGGCATCGTCCAGGCCCAGCTTGGCACCCAGCTGCGACGCCAGCAGGCCACTGCCGGCCGAGAGCGCCGCCGAGGCCGCGTTGACCTGCTGCGCCTGGTCGCTGCTGGCGCCGGTCAGGCTGCGTCCCAGCACCAGATAGGCCAGTGCCTCGGACTGCGACATCGCAGGATCGGACCACACGTCGGCACGCGGTTGCTGGGCACGCCCGGTCACGTCGATGCCGGCGGTGACATCACCGATCCGTCGCTCGGCACGGATGTTGATGCGCGGGTCGGACACCGCGTTGTAGTTCCAGTTGAGGTTGCCGCGGGTGATGGTCAGGTCCTGCCCGTACGCCTTGTAGCGGCCGCTCACTTCCAGGCCGCCATTGGCGGTCATTTCGCGGCCGGGCTTGGCCCAGACCTGCATCTTGCCGGTGAGCGCGCCCTTCAGGCCGAACCCGGTCATCTTCACCTTTTCGCCGAGGCTGACGGTCAGGTCCATGTCCAGCGGCGAGGTGCGCGACTCTTCCGGATCAGCCGGATCCAGCACGACCACGTCTTCGGACACCGAGGTGCCACGGTCCAGGCGCTCCAGGTCGATGTCGGCCTCGGGCACGTGGACGGTACCGCGCAGCTCCATCGCTGCCTTGGCCAGGGTGAAGTCGAGGTTGGGGTTGGCGACGATGCGCAGTTCGCTGGTGTTGGACAGCAGCACGTTCTCGCCGTGGATCTTCAGCTGCAAGGGCTGCGCATCACCGAACCACGACAGGCCACCGTCCACGTACAGCGTGCCCTGGCCGGAGTTGGCCTGCGCGGTGATCTTGGCCGAACCGTCGGGCTGGGCCACGAAGCTGCCCTTGCCCTGGTCGAAGGTCAGGCCCAGCGCGGGGAATTCACCCTTGAAGTTGCTCAGCTGCGCGTCGCCACCCAGCGACGGCTGCCCGCGCGTACCGCGCAGGCTCACGTGGCCCTCGATCAGGCCGGTCGGGCGCACGATGTCCGGCGAGAACAGCTCCAGCCAGTACAGCCGCGACATGTTCAGATAGAGCTCACCGTTCAGTGGTGCACTGGCTTCCCAGCCGGTCTGCATCTTCGCGTCGACGAAGCCGTTGCCCTGGAAGCCCATGCCCAGGTAGCCCTTGATGCTGGACGGGGTCATGTCGAGCTTCAGCGAGAACTGGTCATAGCGCACCAGTTCGCCGCGGGTGGTATCGCCCACGGTGTTGCGGTTCTCGCCCAGGCGCACGCCGCCTTCCTTCGAGCGCACTTCCACATGGCCTTCCCAGGTCGCGCCACGCGGGCGGATCTGCGCGTCCAGGCTGACGTCGCCGCGCAGATAGATGCGGCGGCCGGACTGCGGCGGCAGCCACGGCTGCACCAGCGCCAGAGGCAGCGCGTCACTGCGCACCACCAGGCCTTCGCGCGGCCAGTTGGCCTGTGCGCACAGCGCGCCGCTGCTGGCGGCGGCCAGGCAGGCTTCGGACAGGGTGTAGGTGCTGCCGTTGATCGCGAACGCCGCCGGTGCACGCAGCGACCACGCATCACCCTTCACCGGTGCGATGCGCAGCGAGGCCAGCTCGCCGCGCCACTGCGTGCCCTGCTGGCGCACGCTGCCCTGCAGCTCGATCGCCCCCATCTCGTTGCGGGTCTGCGCAGCCAGGCGCAGGTTGGAGACACTGCCCTGCGCATCCACGTTCAAGCGCTCCAGCAGCATGCCCGCGTTGACCTGCTGGCCCTGGATCGCCAGCGTGCCGCTGTCGCCGCGCCACGGCAGGCGGCCCTTGATGCTCACGCTTTCGGCGCCGTAGCCGTCCCAGTTGAGGTTGTTGCCGACCAGGTCGGCGGTGATGTCCGGCGCGTCGCGCGGGCCCTTCACCTGTACCTGGCCACGCAGGCCACCATCGGCGCCCGGCAGCAGATCGCTCAGCTGCAGCGGTTCGAAACGCGCATCGATATCGAGGCGGTCGCCGACCTTGCCCGACGCGGTCACCCGGCTGCTGCCCAGCGACAGCTTCAGGTCGCCCTGGCCCTGCGCGCCCTGCAGCGCGAACTTGCCCTGCGCATCGAGATTGCGCTGGCGCAGCACGCCCTTCAGCGACGGCAGATCGACCGTGGCTTCCAGTGTGCCGGTGGTACCCGGCGGTGCGTTTGCCGGCGGCGGCAGTTGCCGTCCCTTCGAAGCCAGGTTGCCGGACAGCCGGCCGTTCCAGCCCGGCACGAAGTAGCCAGGGTCGAAGTCCTTCAGCGTGGCCTTGGCATCCCAGTCCAGCTGCGGTGCCCACGCCACCTGGCCTTCCACCTGCAGCTGTCCACCCGGCGTCTGCGCCTGCAACTGGTGGATCGACGCGGCCTGGTCGTTGCCGCGTACGTCGAAGCGCAGCTGGGCCTTCTGCTTTTCGCGTTCGACATCGGCGCGGCCGATCGCCGCCCAGGCCTTCAGGGTACCGGCCAGGCCGAAGCGTGCTTCCTTCAGGGTGACCGGCACCGGTGCGCTGCCGGCGGTGTTCGGGTCCGGTGCCGGCACCCAGGTCAGGTCACGCGCGACCACCGAGAAGTTGAGCTTCTGCTGGTCTTCCTGACTGAAATCGGCGGTACCTTCCAGCCGCGCCTCACCGCCAAGGCCCTTCACCAGCAGCGGTGAGACCTTCAGCACCTGGTCCTGCAATGACACCACCGACGGTGCCAGTTCCAGTTCCTGATCGCCCTGCTTTACCTTGCCACGCAGGTTGGCATTGCCGCCCTTGCCGGCGGCGGTGAAGTCCAGCGACAACGGCGCGATCGCCGAGCTCGCCAATGCTGGCGACAGCAGCGCCAGATCCAGCTCGTCGCTGCGCACGCTGGCGTTCCAGGTCGGGTCGGTGCGGCCATCGAACACCAGCATCGCGTGCAGTGGCTTCGGCGCGCGCCCGGCTACGGCCACTTCCATGTGCGACAGGTCACCGCGGGCGACCAGGCCCACCGTGGCGGCCGTGCGCCCACGCGGTGCCGGCAGCACGGCAGTGACGGTCACGTCGGTGTCGTAGTCCTTGGCCGGGATGTAGCGACCCTGGGCGGTGAAGTTGCCCATGTCGCTGTCCACCACCAGCCTGCGTGCCTGGAACTCGCCATTGGCGATCTCGATGCCACCACGCACGCGACTGATGTCGATCACCGGCTCGTTGGCCTGGCTGATGCGGAAGCCGTCGATGGCAATGGCGTCGGCCTGGATCGCCAGCGGCATCTCGATCTGCGGCAGCGAATCGGGCCACGACGGCAGCTTGAACGGCTCATCGCTCTTGGCCAGGTTCAACGTCGCGTTGCTCAGCTCCAGCTTGTCCAGCAGCAGCTTGCGGCCCAGCAGCGGGCGCAGGTCCGGCTCCAGGTAGGCGCGCTCGGCGTGGAAATGGATGTCGTCGTAACGAAAGTCGACGTTGTACAAGGTCAGCGGCCCTGCCACCGGGCCGTCCACCTTGTCCCAGGTGAAGCTGGCACCCACCGGCAGGCGCGCCACCACCTGGGCCAGCAGTACGTCACGGCCGGCCACGGTCTGCAGCAGCCAGTACACCGCCAGCAGGGCCAGCAGCACCAGGCCCAGCACGCCCACGCCGGACCAGGCCCAGAAGCGGCGGCGCCGGTAGAAACGCACGCGCGGCGGCCTGTTCGGAGTCGGTGCGGGGGCACTCACAGGTCTGCTCCGATGTTGAGGTACAGCTGGAACTGCGAATCCGGGTTGTTCAGGCCGTGCGCGATATCCACCCGCACCGGGCCCACCGGCGATTTCCAGCGCACGCCGAAGCCGACGCCGGTATGCAGGTCGATGGTGTTGTCAAAGGCACTGCCGGTATCGACGAACACCGCCGCACCCCAGGGGCCACCGTTGAAGTAGTGCTCGTACTCGGCCGAGCCGATCACCAGGTTCTTGGCACCCAGCGCATACTTGTCCGGCTTCGGCGTACGCGGGCCAACCTCACGGTAGGCGTAGCCGCGGATGCTGCGGTCACCACCGGCGAAGTAGCGCAGGCTCGGCGGCATCGCCACCAGGTCGCTGGTCCAGGTGGTGCCACCCTCGCCGCGCAGGATCAGGCGATTGCTATCGCCCACCGGGATGTACCAGCGCAGCACGGCATTGGCCTGCACGAAGCTGGTGTCCGAACCCGCACCTTCCACACCGGCGCGCATCGTTGCCGTACCGCTGACGCCCTTGCGCGGGAACAGCTCGTCATCGACGTCGACGTAGTCGGCGACCAGCTGCGGGTAGACCAGCGTCGAGGTGTTGTAGACCGCGTCGGTGAATTCGGTGCCCGAGGCATAGCGCCAGCGCTCGCGCAGCGCGTTGATCGAGGCGATCGCGGTCCAGTGTTCGTTGATCTCGCCGCTGCGGCTGGCGATCAGCTTGAAGTTGCGCAGGTCGATGTAGTCGGTCTGCTCGTCGTAGGCGCTGGCAGCGAAGGTGTACCAGCCATCAAGCCAGTTGAAGGCTGGAATGCGGTAGCTGGTGATCAGGCTCTTGCGCTTCTGCGCATAGTCCAGCTGCGTGTTCATCTTGTGGCCGCGGTTGTTCAGGAACCGCCGCTCGATGCCACCACGCACACCCGGGCCACTCTCGCTGCCGTAGCTCAGGCCCGCGGTGTAGATGGTGCGCTTGGCGCGCGTCAGCTTCACGTCTACCGGCACTTCGCCGTTTTCGTCGGCCTGGTCCGGACGCGGCTGGATGTCGATCACGCTGAAGTAGTCCAGCTTGGTCAGCGACTCGCGCAGCCGGTCCAGCTTGCCCTCGTGGTAGTAGCTGCCCTGCTCCCAGTACACCAGCGGGTCGAACAGCTTGTCGACGAAGTAGTCCTGCTGGAAGCGCACCGGGCCGATGTTGTAGCGGCGGCCGCTGTCCCAGGTCAGGTCGATGTCGGCCGCGTTGTCGGCGCGGGTGATCTGCACCTGGCGCTGGGTGTAGTCGGCATCGAAGTAGCCACGCTCGGCCAGGCGCCGGGTGATGGTGATCTTGCTGGCTTCGTACTGGGTGTGCTCGAAGCGCTGGCCCTTGCGGGGCTTGAATGCGGCCAGGTCGTCCTGCAGGTACTGGTCGTACATCGCCGGGCCGGTGATGTCGATGTGCTCGCGGCGCACGGTCACCGGGGCCCCCTTGTCGACATGGATGAGCACGCGCACGTGCTCATCCTGGCGCGGCGCCTCGACCTTGATCACCGGGTTGTAGTACCCGAACGGTTCCAGCGCCTGGCGGGTCTGCCGCTCGGCCTGCGACAGCAAGTACTCCAGGCGCGATTCACCCTGCTCCTTGCCGATCGTGTCGAACAGCGACAGCGATTCCTGGATGTTCTCGATGATTGCGGCGTCGTCGCCCTTGTCCAATCCCTTGATGTCCACCTTGTCGATGGTGCCGCGCGCGTGGGCCACGGAGGTGGCGGCCAGCGACAGGACCATCAGCGGCAGGGCGTATTTCTTTGGCTGCATGCGGCACAGCATACCGACCGGAGGTGACGATGCGAAATGCATCACGTCGTTGGAGATCGGTTGTTAAGTGGCGGTCAAAATACGCGCCTTTGTGGCGATCATCGGGATCGCACGCGAGGATGCCGACGTCGCGTGCGGCGACGGCGATGATCCCGATGGACATCCGCCGGCGATGTTCCGGTAGTGCCGGCCGCTGGCCGGCACTACCGATACGGGCGTCAGCTCGACAGATGCTCGATCGCCGCCACCTTGCCCAGGCGCTCGCCCAGCATCGTCAGCAGCGCCAGGCGGTTGCCACGCAGTGCCGGATCTTCCGCGTTGACCATCACGCCATCGAAGAACGCGTCGACCTGCGGACGCAGGCGCGCCAGGCGTGCCAGCGCCGCCACATAGTCCTTCTGGTGCAGGCTGGCGCCGGTGTCATCGATGGCGGCGGTGACCGCTTCGGCCAGCGCGCGCTCGGCATCTTCCTGCAGCAGTGCCGCGTCGATCTGCGCCGGAATCTCGCCCTCGGCCTTGCGCAGGATGTTGCGGATGCGCTTGTTGGCCGCGGCCAGCGCTTCGGCTTCCGGCAGCGTCGCAAAGATGCCGATCGCATCCAGGCGGCGGTCGAAGTCGTACAGCGAGGCCGGTTTCAGCTCGGCCACAGCGTTGAAGTGTGAAGCCGGCACGCCCTTGTCGCCGTAGTAGCCCTTCAGGCGGTCGAGGATGAAGTCGTACAGCTCGCCGACGTCGGCCTGCACGTTGCGCGCCGCCAGGCCGCCGTTGGCGCTGGCCAGCAGCGCGCGCAGGTCCAGCTCGAAGCCGCTTTCGATGATCGTGCGGGCCAGGCCCAGCGCGTTGCGGCGCAGGGCGAACGGGTCCTTGTTGCCGGTCGGCTTCAGGCCTGCAGCAAAACCACCGGCCAGCGTATCCACGCGTTCGGCGATGGCCAGCACCTTGCCCAGCGGCGACAGCGCGATGTCATCACCACCGAACCGCGGCTGGTAGGCCTCGTCGATGGCCAGCGCAACCTCGGCCGATTCACCACCTGCCACGGCGTAGTGGCGGCCGGCGATGCCCTGCAGTTCCGGGAATTCGTTGACCATGCGCGACTGCAGGTCGTTCTTGGCCAGCTCGGCAGCCCGCTTGGCCTGCGCCGGATCGGCACCGACCTGGGCTGCGATCACTTCGGCCAGTGCGGCCACGCGCGCCACCTTGTCGGCCACGCTGCCCAGCTTGGCCTGGTAGGTCACCGTCTTCAGGCCCTCACCCATCGACACCAGGCCCTGCTTCAGATCCTCGTCGAAGAAGAACTTGGCATCGGCGAAGCGCGGGCGGATCACCCGCTCGTAGCCCTTGGCCACTTCGGCCACGTTCTTCGACTCGATGTTGGCAATGCCGATGAACTTCTCGGTCAGCGTGCCGGCCGCATCCAGCACCGGGAAGAACTTCTGGTTGATTTCCATCGTCTCGATCAGCGCTTCCTGCGGCACCGCCAGGAACGCGGGCTCGAAGCTGCACAGCACTGCCGACGGCCATTCGACCAGGTTCACCACCTGCTCCAGGTTGTCCTCGGTGATGCGGGCACTGCCACCGGCCTTGGCTGCGGCGGCTTCGACCTCGGCGACGATGCGTGCGCGGCGCTCGCTCGGATCGACCAGCACGAACGCGGCGCGCAGCGCTTCAACGTAGTCCTGCGGCTGTGCCAGCGACACGGCCTGGTCGTGGTGGAAGCGGTGGCCACGGCTGACACGACCGGCCTGCAGGCCGAACAGTTCGGCCTCGACCACAGTGGCACCGTGCAGCAGCACCAGCCAGTGCGCCGGGCGCGCGAAGCCCCAGGCGTGATCGCCCCAGCGCATCGGCTTGGGAATCGGCATCGCCGCGATCGCCTCGCGCAGGATTTCCGGCAACAGGCTGGCGGTGCTCGCGCCCGGGGTCACCGCGCGGTGCACGAAGCGCTCACCCTTGTTGTCGGTGGTCTTCTCCAGCGCGGTCCAGTCGATCCCGGCCTTGGCGGCGAAGCCCTGCAGGGCCTTGGTCGGCTGGCCTTCGGCGTCCAGCGCGATGTTCAGATACGGGCCCAGCACTTCGCTGTGCTGTTCCGGCTGTTCCAGGCCGACGCCCGGCAGCAGCACGGCCAGGCGGCGCGGGGTGGACAGCGGGCGCGCATCGCCCAGTTCCAGCGCGATGCCACGCTTGCGCAGGCCTTCGACAACACCGTCAAAGAAGGCCTGGGCCAGGCCCGGCAGCGCCTTGACCGGCAACTCTTCGGTGCCCAGTTCAATCAGCAGGGGGGACAGTTGGCTCATCGTTTCAATCCTGTGGTGGGGGCGCAGCGCGCGACGCGTCCGGCGCCCCGGAGTAAGGGGGAGAGCGCGGCCTTCAGGCCTTCTTCGCGCCCGGGAAGCCCAGCTTCTCGCGCTGTTCGTAATACGCCTTGGCCACCGCCTGGGCCAGTGCGCGCACCCGCAGGATGTAGCGCTGGCGCTCGGTCACGCTGATCGCGCGGCGCGCATCGAGCAGGTTGAAGGTGTGGCTGGCCTTCATCACCTGCTCGTAGGCCGGCAGCGGCAGGCCTACTTCCACCAGCTTCTGCGCTTCGCGCTCGCAGGCGTCGAAACGGTGGAACATTTCTTCCACGTCGGCGTATTCGAAGTTGTAGGTGCTCTGCTCCACCTCGTTCTGGTGGTAGACGTCGCCGTAGGTCACCGGCTGGCCGTCCGGGCCGTAGGTCCAGACCAGGTCGTAGACGTTGTCGCAGTTCTGCAGGTACATGCACAGGCGCTCGAGACCATAGGTGATCTCGCCCAGCACCGGGCGGCATTCCAGGCCACCGGCCTGCTGGAAGTAGGTGAACTGGGTCACTTCCATGCCGTTGAGCCAGACTTCCCAGCCCAGGCCCCACGCGCCCAGCGTCGGCGATTCCCAGTTGTCCTCGACGAAGCGCAGGTCGTGCACCAGCGGATCGATGCCCAGTGCCTTCAGCGAATCCAGGTACAGCTGCTGGATGTTGTCCGGCGCCGGCTTCATCGCCACCTGGTACTGGTAGTAGCGCTGCAGGCGGTTCGGGTTCTCACCGTAACGGCCATCGGTCGGGCGCCGCGACGGCTGCACGTAGGCCGCGTTCCAGCTTTCCGGCCCGATCGCACGCAGGAAGGTGGCCGGGTGGAAAGTACCGGCACCCACCTCCAGGTCGAGCGGCTGGATGAGCACGCAGCCCTGCTGGGCCCAGAACTGGTTCAGGGTCTGGATCAGGCCCTGGAAGGTGATCGGAACGGTCGGGGTCGCGGACATGCGTACGAGTCTTGGCCGGCAAGGGGGTGCGCTAGTATAACGGCCGACCTGCGGGGCATTCCGTACCCGGGAGGAGCAGGCAGATGGAACATCGGCTGCCGGCAGGCACGCCCGGCGAGGCGGGCGGCGTCCCGCTGCCCTGGGGACGGCTGCATTTCGAGCAGATTGCCGCGGCCCTGACCGCCGATGGGCTCGTGGCCGAGCAGGACCGCGAGCGCATGCGATTTTCCGCACAGGGCGCGCGCAACGCCAGTGAAGTGCATCCGCTGGTACTGCTGTCCAACCTCAAGCTGGCCGCCACGGGCGGCGGCGAACTGACCCTGGAACGCCTGACCGAGTGGCTGGCGCAGCGCACCGGCAGCCGTTACCTGCGCATCGACCCGACCCGGGTGGACGTCGCTGCGGTGACCGCGCTGGTGTCGCATGCCTACGCCCGCCGCCATCGCTTCCTGCCGCTGGCGGTGGATGCCGAGCGCGTGCTGGTAGCCACCAGCGAGCCGCTGGTGCAGGAATGGCGTCGTGACCTGCAGCACCTGACCCGCCGCCGCATCGAGCTGGCGGTGGTCAACCCGCTGGACCTGCACCGCTACACCATGGAGTTCTACGGGGTGACGCGTTCGGTGCGCGGTGCCCGCGGCGACGTGCGCGGCGAGGCCAGCACCACGCTGCCCAGCTTCGAGCAGCTGGTCGAGCTGGGCCGCACCGGCGACGTCAATGCCGACGACCAGCACATCGTGCACATCGTCGACTGGCTGCTGCAGTACGCCTACGAACAGCGCGCCTCGGACATCCATCTGGAGCCGCGTCGCGAGATGGGCCGCATGCGCTTCCGCATCGACGGCGTGCTGCACAAGGTGTTCGAGGTGCCGCCAGCGGTGATGACCGCGGTGGTCAGCCGTATCAAGGTGCTCGGCCGCATGGACCTGGCCGAGCGCCGACGCCCGCAGGATGGCCGCATCAAGACCCGCTCGCCGGGTGGCCGCGAGGTCGAGATGCGCCTGTCGACCATGCCCACCGCCTTCGGCGAGAAGTGCGTGATGCGCATCTTCGACCCGGATGCCGCGTTCAAGAGCATCGACCAGCTCGGTTTCAGCCCGCAGGAGGCCGCCGGCTGGAATGCGCTGGTCGAGCGCCCGCACGGCATCGTGCTGGTCACCGGCCCGACCGGCTCGGGCAAGACCACCACCCTGTATTCCACGCTGAAGCGGCTGGCCACGCCGGACGTGAACGTGTGCACGGTGGAGGACCCGATCGAGATGATCGCGCCGGAGTTCAACCAGATGCAGGTGCAGGCCAACATCGACCTGGACTTCGCCAGCGGCGTGCGCACCCTGCTGCGGCAGGACCCGGACATCATCATGATCGGCGAGATCCGCGACCTGGAGACCGCGCAGATGGCGGTCCAGGCCTCGCTGACCGGCCACCTGGTGCTGTCCACCCTGCATACCAACGACGCGCCCTCGGCGGTCACCCGCCTGCTCGACCTGGGCGTGCCGCACTACCTGCTCGCCAGCACCCTCAACGGCATCCTCGCCCAGCGCCTGGTGCGCACGCTGTGCCCGCACTGCAAGCAGCCGCACACCCTTGGTGCTGCCGACTGGGCGGTGCTGGCTGATAGCGATGGCGCATATCCAGATGCCGCCACGCCCTGTCGGCCGGTTGGCTGCCTGGAGTGCCGGCGCACCGGATTCCTTGGCCGCATCGGCCTGTATGAGTTGCTGCCATTGGGCTCGCGGCTGCGCGGGCAGATCCGCGCCGACATGGATCTGGCCGGTTTCAGCCGTGCCGCACGTGCTGAAGGGCTGCGGACCCTGCGCCAGGCCGGGCTTGAAAAGGTGGCGCAGGGGCTGACTACAATCGAGGAAGTCCTGTCAGTACTGCCGCCCCCGGATGAATCCAGCCCCGTTCCTGATCGTTGAAACCGGCCGACCGGTGCCGCCGCTGCGCCGCTATGGGCGCTTTCCACACTGGATTCGCGTCGCCGCCGGACTGGAAGAACACGAGACGGTGGTGGTCGATGTCGAACACGGTGATGCTCTGCCCGATCCGCATGCCTTTGCTGGCGTGCTGGTGACCGGCTCGGCCGCCTTCGTCACCGACCACGCCGACTGGAGCGAGCGCAGCGCGGCATGGCTGCGCCAGACTGCCCACGCCGGTCTGCCAGTGTTCGGCATCTGCTATGGCCATCAGTTGCTGGCCCATGCGCTGGGGGGCGAGGTGGCCTACAACCCGGCTGGCCGCGAGTCCGGCACGATCGAACTGGAACTGCAGCCGCAGGCGGCACAGGACCCGTTGTTCCAGGGCCTGCCGCAGCATTTCGCCGCCCACGCCACCCACCTGCAGACCGTGCTGCGTGCGCCCGAGGGTGCCCAGGTGCTGGCACGCTCGCCGCTGGATGGCTGCCATGCATTCCGCTGGGGCCGCCACGCCTGGGGGGTGCAGTTCCATCCGGAATTCGCCACCCACCACATGCGAGGCTACGTGCGTGCCCGCGCCGACTGCATCGGTCGCCACGGCGGCTGCGCCCGCACCATCGAGCGCGCAGTCAGCGCCGCGCCGCTGGCCCGCCAGCTGTTGCGCCGTTTCGTGCGCCAGGCGCGGCTGTCTTCAGCCCAGCCGATGGCAAAACAGGGATAATCGGCGGCACGGGCAGCCGCCCGGCCCCTCCTGTCCCTCCCGGATGTCCATGAAAGAGATTCGCAAGCTGCCGGCTTCGGCGGGCGCCCAGTGGTTGCTGGATACGTTCTCCCTGTACCGGCGTGCGCCGCTGCAGCTGGCCCGGATCGGCCTGGCCTGGCTGCTGGTGAGCTGGCTGGTCACCCTGTTGTCCACGCTGATTCCCGGCGCGGCAGGCATGGCCGTGCAGCTGATGACCCTGGCCATCTCGCCGATCATGTTCGGCGGCATGCTCTACGCCGTGGGCGAGATCGACGAAGGCCGCCCGGGCCTGGCCTCGCACTTGCTGCAGCCGATCCGCGACCACCGCGTCAGCCACCTGCTGGTGCCGCTGGCGATCCAGGTGCTGGCAGTACTGCTGCTGGGCGCGCTGCTGTTCATGATGATCGGTCGCGAGGGCTTCACCGCCTTCAGCGAGGTCATGACCAAGATGGAAGAGATCAGCCGCAGTGGCCAGCAGATCAAGCCGGACGATGCCGCCGCGCTGGTCGCCAACCTGCCGGCAAAGCGCATTGCGCTGTGGATGCTGCTGGTGTTCCTGAGCGCGGTGGCGCTGTCGCTGGCGATGTTCACCCAGCCGGCGCTGGTGGTGTTCGACAAGCAGAGCGGCATGCATGCGCTGCGCCTGAGCCTGCAGGGCTGCATCGAAAACATCGGCGCGATGATCGTGTTCGCCGCACTCGGCCTGATCGCCGCGTTCTGCATGTACATCCTGTTCGTGATCGTGATCCAGATCGCGATGCTGATCGGTGGCCCGCTGGCCGCGGCCTTCATCGCCCAGCTGGTACTGACCACGGTGCTGATGCCGCTGTATGTCGGTGCGGTCTACGCCGCGTGGAAGCAGATGTTCGTGCATCGCGGCAGCCGTGCAGCGCCGCCGATCCCGACCACGCCGACCTCGAGCGACGTGTTCCACGCCTGACCGGTCCCACCGGTAGCGCCGGGCCATGCCCGGCGGTGGCATCACATCGCACCCCGCACGCCGGGCATGGCCCGGCGCTACCGCATCACGCGGCGGGTTTCTTCACTACCGACGACGGCACCAGCCAGCGTGCGGCGTGGATGCCCAGCTCGTACAGCAGGCACATCGGGATCGCCAGCATCAGCTGCGAGACCACGTCCGGCGGAGTCAGCACTGCGGCTACCACGAAGATGCCGACGATTGCGTAGCCACGGCCTTCCTTGAACTGCTGCGGCGTCACCCAGCCCAGCAGCACCAGGATCACCATCGCCACCGGCAGTTCGAAGCTGCCGCCGAAGGCGAAGAAGATCGCCAGCACGAAATCCAGGTAGGCGTTCGCATCCGGGGTGATCGCGATCACGTCCGGGCTGAAGGTGGTGAGGAAGTGGAACACCGCCGGCAGCACCAGGAAGTAGGCGAAGGCGCAGCCGATGTAGAACAGCAGCACCGACGACACCAGCAGCGGTACGGCCAGGCGTTTCTCACGCGCGTACAGGCCCGGGGCAACAAACGCCCACAACTGGTACAGCAGCCACGGCACCGCCACGAACAGGGCGACGAAGAAGGTCAGCTTCAGCGGGGCGAAGAAGGCGCCGGCCGGGTTGGTGGCGATCATCGTCTGCCCGTTCGGCAGCTGCGACACCAGCGGTTCGGCCAGTGCGTTGTACAGCTTCTGGGTAAACGGCAGCAGCGCCAGCAGCACCACGCCCAGGCCCAGCAATGCGCGCACCAGGCGGCCGCGCAGTTCCACCAGATGCTCGACCAGCGAGCTTTCGCCGAAATCCTGTTCACTCATGGCTGGCGCTCCGTGCTCTGCGGCGGCGGTGTCGCGGCTGCTTCAGCGGGCGCGTCTGCAGCCGCCCCGGCAACGGCGCCAGCCTGGGCCGGTGGGTCCACGCCGGGCTGGGCAATCATGTGCGGCGGCAGATCGGCCTGCGCCGGTGCTCGCACTTCCTGCGCCAGATCGTCGCCCTGCTGCCGCGCCTGCTGGGCCTGGCGACGGAGCGCTTCGCCACTGGCGCGCAGCTGGTTCTCGGTGTCCTGCATGCCTTGGCGCACGTCCTGCATCTGCCGCTTGATCTCTTCGGCGTGCAGTTCGCGCTCCAGTTCCTGTTTCACCGAATCCCACTGGTTGCGGGCACGACGCACCCACAGGCCGGCGAAGCGGGCCGCCTTGGGCAGGCGCTCGGGACCGAGCACCACCAGAGCGACCACGGCAATCACCAGCAGTTCGCTGAAGCCGATATCGAACACCGCGACCGCTCCGGATCAGCGTGGGTTGCGGTCGTGCTCGTCCTGCACGGTGCGCGAGGCATCCTGGCTGCGCGACTCGTCGCCCAGCTGCGCGTTCGGCTTGTCGTCGTCGCGCATGCCCTTCTTGAATTCCTTGACCGCCGAGCCGAGGTCCTTGGCGCCACTGGTCAGGCGCTTGGTGCCGAACACCAGCAGGACGATGGCCAGCACGACCAACCAATGCCAGATGCTGAAACTGCCCATAAAGACGCTCGTTACGTTAGTGATCAGGCTGTCGAGCATAGCGCACCGGCTGTAAGCCGGCGCGCGTGACGAAAGTCAGTTCCCGCCCAGCGTTTCCGTGCGGATTTCGCCGTCATTGACCGGCTGGAAGCCCTGCTGCTGCGGTGGCGGGGTCTGCGGCACGTTCTGCAGCGGCGCCGTGGTGGCTTCCGCCGGGGCGGCCGGTGCTGCCTGAACAGGCGCCGGCTCAACCGCCGGGGCCGCTGCCGGACGCGGTGCGCTGCCGTTGCCGCTGCGGTTGCTGCGTGCAGCGTAGGTGGCCTCTTCCAGGCGGTCACGGAAGGCCACCACATCCATCGACGGCGAACCGGCAGCGCGGCCTTCGAAGATCATGCGCGGCGTGGTGTTGCTGCCGTAGGCATCCAGATTGGCGGCATCATCGATCTGCAGCACCGCACCATCCAGCGCGACGCCGGCAAACAGGCCGCGCGCGCGCGACCAGGACCAGATCTCGGCCTTCAGCTGGCCGTCGGTGGCAGCGGCGGCATTGCGGCCGACCGGGCCGGCGGCGACACCGGCATCGGCGCCCAGCGTGAACTTGCCATTGACCAGGTTGTCCAGGCTGCGGTCGTTGCGGAACACCAGCACCACGTCCGAGGACTGCACGCCGGCCTGGAAGCCGATGCTGCCGCCGGTCAGCTTCACGAACACCGGATTGGACCAGGCGCCGTTGGGCATGCGCACCGACATCAGGCCGTGGCCACGACGACCACCAATGACCAGACCGGCCTTGATCGTGTCGGGAATGACGATGACCGCGCGGCCTTCGTCGAGCAGTTTGTCCGGAATGCCCTGTTCGGGGATTTCCTGGATTTCAGCAAGCACGCGCACGGCATTGCGCGCACGCTGGTCTTCCTGCGGTCCGGCCATGGCCTGGCTGGACAGCAGGCTGGCGGCGATCAGCAGGGCTTGGATCGGGCGACGCATGGCAGGCTCCAGAAGTCAGTCCATAGGAAGATATAGCAAGTGACTGAAATTAGTAGCGTTGTCATGAATCCCCAATGAGCGTTCCCTGCTCACATTGATGCGCGCTATGCCTGCAATCCGAACCCTGCATCCCGGCACGGCGCCGGATCGGCGACAATACCGCCCATGCTCGACGCACCCGATACCGCCGTGCTGGCGGTCAACCTAGGCACGCCCGAGACGCCGACGGCCCCCGCCGTACGCCGTTACCTGGCCGAATTCCTGTCCGACCGCCGCGTGGTCGCGATCCCGCCACTGCTGTGGCAGCCGCTGCTGCGCGGACTGATCCTGCCCCTGCGCAGCAGTCGTTCGGCGGCCAAGTACGCCCAGGTCTGGCTGCCCGACGGCTCACCGCTGATGGTGCATACACGCCAGCTGGCGCAGGCCATGCAGGCCCTGTTGCCGACCCTGACAGTGCGCCATGCGATGCGTTACGGCGAACCGGCGCTGGCCAGCGAGCTCGACCGCCTGGCAGCCGACGGCGCGCGCCGCATCGTGGTGCTGCCGCTGTACCCGCAGTACTCCACCACCACCACCGCCTCGGTCGAAGACCGCGTCGATGCGTGGCAGCGCCGCAACCCAGGCGTAACCGTCAGCCTGGTGCGCGATTACTCGGTCGATCCAGGCTGGGTCGAGGCCGTGGCCGGATCGATCCGCCGCTACTGGGAGCAGCACGGTCGCGGCCGGAAACTGATGTTCTCCTTCCATGGCATCCCACAGCGCCTGGCCGACGCGGGCGACCCGTATCCGCAGCGCTGCGAGGCAAGCGCGCAGGCCATCGCCCACGCACTGGGCCTGGGCAGGGACGACTGGCAGATGGGTTACCAGTCGCGCTTCGGCCGCGAGCGCTGGCTGCAGCCGTATGCCGAGCCCAGCCTGTGGGCGCTGGCCGAATCCGGCGTGAAGCAGATCGACGTGGTCTGCCCGGGCTTTGCCACCGATTGCCTGGAAACGCTGGAGGAAGTGGCGCTGGGCTTCACCGAGACGCTGGCCGAGCGCGGCGCGACGATGCGCTACATCCCCTGCCTCAACGCCGATCCGGAACACGCTCGCGCCCTGGCGCGGCTGGCCGTGGCCTCGCTGGCATGAGTCTGCAGCCGTTTGAACTGGAGGTCGGTGGCGCGCGCGTCGCCGGCCTGCGCAATCACGGCGACGGCCCGCGCGTGCTGGCCCTGCATGGCTGGCTCGACAATGCGGCCAGCTTCGTGCCGCTGGCGCCGCACCTGTCGCCGTTGCAGCTGGTGGCCATCGACCTGCCCGGGCATGGCCACAGCGCGCACCTGCCGGCCGGTGCCAGCTACACCACGGCCGCCGCGATCTGCCACGTACTCGATGTCGCCGACGCGCTGGGCTGGGACCGCTTCAGCCTGCTCGGTCATTCAATGGGCGCCGGCATCGCCAGTCTCACCGCCTCGGTCAGCGACCGCGTGGAGCGGCTGGTGGCGATCGAAGCACTGGGCGGCCTGCGTGGCCCCGAGGAAGAAACGGCCAACCGTCTGCGTGAACATGTAAACGCCACGCGGGGACTGGCACGCAAGCAGTTGCGCGTGTTCCCTGACCTGGCCGCGCCGATCCGTGCGCGGATGATGACCAACCAGCTCAGCGAAGGATGCGCACGGCTGCTGGTCGAGCGGGGCGTGGAACCGGTCGAGGGCGGCTACCGCTGGTGCAGCGATCCGCGGCTGATGCTGCCCACCGCGATCCGCCTCAGCGAAGGCCAGATCGACAACCTGCTGCAGGCCATCGCCTGCCCGACGCAGGTAATCTATGCCACGCCTGCGCAGTCCTACTACCCCGAGCCGATGCGCAGCGAGCGCCTGCAGCACCTGCGCAACGGGCGGCTGGCGGTGTTTCCCGGCAACCATCACCTGCACATGGAAAACCCGGAACAGATCGCAGACGTGATCCTGCACTTCTTCAGCAACGACAACGCCGGCTGATTCGCGGCGTTCGCGCACTTCACTCCGCGCAGTTGCGGCCGATACATCAGTTGCGGGCCCCTGCGCCCGCCGCACGCGGACCCGGTCGGGCCTGCGGCGTGTGTCTGGTCCTGCAAGGAAGTCCGCATGCCCGCTCTGCTGCACCGTCATCCACAGGATGTGGCCACGGTGCCCCGTCTGCGCGTCGCTGATCGCGTCGCATTCCCCGAATTCCCGGCACCCGCCCTCGTCACGCCCTGCTGGGTGCGTTGCGGCGTGGCCGTTGTCTTTAGCTGACCCAGGAGTCGCCGATGTCCGTTGCATCCTCCCGTCCCCCCGATACCGCCCGCCTGCCGCATCTGCAGCAGCTCGCGCGCCGCGCTGACCGCCGCCTGCTGATCGGCAGCGGGATATTGGCTATGGCTGCCCTGGTGCTGGCGCTGCGTGGGCCGCAGGCACAAGCCGCCGCGTTGGCGGCCGTCGCCGTATTGCCAGCCGCGTGGTTGGGCGGCCCCCAGGCGGGCCGGGCCGTCGCCCGCAACGGTCTGGCGTTGCTGTTGTCGCTGCAGCTGGCCGTGTTGTGCGCGATCATCAGCCTGTCACCGGCATTGCCGATTGCCCTGCTGCTGGGCGTGCTGCTGGGCCACCGTGATCGCCTTCCGGTGTGGCTGGCCGGTGGCGTCGGTACGCTCTCCCTGCTGGCACCGCTGCTGGACGGTACTGCGCTGTGGCCGGCGCTGCTGCAGGCCGCGATGCTGGCCGGCCTGACCCTGTTCCTTGGCCAGGTCGCACTGCGGCTCCGCCAGCAGACCGAAGCACTCGGCCACGGTCCCCGCCGGCTGGCCGCGCTGGCGCGCGACATCGCCACCGGCGCCGATCTTGGTGCACATGCTGACACCACCGCCTACGCACCAGGTTCGCTGGCCCATGCGCTGGCCGACACCGCACGCCATGTGCAGGCCCAGCGTGGACGCGAAGCGGAGGCACACGCCGAGAACGCGCAGATCCGCCAGGCCCTCGATGCCTCGCGCACCGCGATGATGATTGCCGACAACGATCACGTGATCCGCTACGTGAACCGCTCGGTGGTGGCCCTGCTGCGTAACCAGCAGGCAACGTTGCGCCAGGCCTTCCCCGATTTCGATGCCGAGCGCCTGGTCGGTAGCAGCATCCATCGCTTCCACGCCAACCCGGACCGGATCCGCGCCATCCTCAATGGCCTGCAGGTCAGCCACAACGGCAAGGTACAGATCGGCCCGGTGCACTTCGCACAGGTGGTTACTCCGGTCTTCGACGCACAGGGCGTGCGCCTGGGCTTCGCCGTGGAGTGGCATGACCGTACCCATGAGCTCGCGTTGGAGAACGCCGTCGCCGGCATCGTCGCGGCCGCCGCCGCCGGCGACCTCGACCAGCGCCTGCAGGCAACCGAAGGTGCCAGCTTCCTCGATGGCCTCACCGGTGGCATCAACCAGTTGCTGGATACGTTGGGCAGTACGGTTGACGAGGTGCGGCAGATGCTCTCGGCGCTGGCCAGCGGCGACCTCGATCGACGCATGCATGGTGAGTATCACGGCGCCTTTGCCGCGATCCAGCGCGATGCCAACGCCACCGCCGGCCAGCTGGCGCGCATGGTGGGCCGTATCCAGCAGTGCGCGTCCTTGATCAGCACCGCTGCGAGCGAAATCGCTGCGGGCAACGGCGCGCTGTCCGAGCGCAGCGAGCGCCAGGCAGCGCACCTGCAGGAAACCGCCGCTTCGATGGAAGAGCTGACCGCCACCGTGCGCCAGAACGCTGCCCATGCGCGCGAGGCGAGCCAGCTGGCGATCACCACCCAGAGCGCCGCCAGCGACGGCAACGTCGCCATGCAGCGGGTCGTCGACACCATGCAGGCGATCGAGGGAGCCTCGAAGCGGATCGGCGACATCACTGGCGTGATCGATGGCATCGCCTTCCAGACCAATATCCTCGCGCTCAACGCGGCAGTGGAGGCCGCCCGTGCCGGCGAGCAGGGCCGCGGCTTCGCAGTGGTGGCCAGCGAGGTGCGCGTGCTGGCGCAGCGCTCCGCCGCCGCCGCACAGGAAATCAAGAAGCTGATCGATGAGGCGGGTCGCCAGGTGGGCGAAGGTGCCCAGCTGGTGGCCGATGCGGGCCAGCGGATGCAGGGCATTGTCGGTGGCGTTGAGAATGTCAGCCACCTGATGCACGAGATCTCGGCGGCCTCTCAGGAGCAGTCGGTTGGCATCGAGCAGATCAACCAGACCGTGGTGCAGATGGATCAGGCCACGCAGCAGAACGCGGCGCTGGTGGAGGAGGCCACCGCTGCCGCACGTGAGCTGCAGTCGCAGGCTGGGACGCTGACTGAAGCGGTGTCGGTCTTCCGCCAGCAGGAAGCACACGAGGTCCCGCGGGCCGCCTGATCAGGGTCTGCCAAGCGAGTGGATGAGGACGGCGCCCGCAGGGCGCCGTCTTTTTATGCGTGACCTGCCCCTGGTAGTGCCGGCCGCTGGCCGGCAACCGATTGCTGTGTGGGCCTGCTGTTGGTAGCGGCCAACCTTGGTTGGCACCGCTGCTCCTCGCAGGGGGTATCCACGCATGGCGTGGATCTACCGGGCGATGTAATGCCATCGGGTTGCCGGCCAGCGGCCGGCACTACCCGGTGTTTACCGCGCACAAAGTTGCCGGCCGCTGGCCGGCAAACGACCGCTGTGTGCGCCTGCTGTTGGTAGCGGCCAACCTTGGTTGGCGCCGCTGTTCCTCGCAGGGGGATCCACGGATGGCGTGGATCTACCGGGCGATGTAACACCGTCGGGTTGCCGGCCAGCGGCCGGCACTACCCGGTGTTTACCGCGCACAAAGAAAAACCCCGCTGCGTGAGCAGCGGGGTTTTGGGTGTAAACCCTGGCGATGACCTACTCTCGCATGGCTTGAGCCACACTACCATCGGCGCAGCTGCGTTTCACTTCCGAGTTCGGGATGGGATCGGGTGGTTCCACAGCGCTAATTTCACCAGGGAG